>CAYYJS010000034.1:0-36066 GCA_964472315.1 uncultured Victivallales bacterium
GATTGCCCCCGGCGGAACCCATTGGCAAGCCGCATCTCATCGGCCCATGCGCGCGCACAATCTTGACGCTTCCACCACACGAAATCCCTCGTATTTCCACCCTTCACAAGCCTATAATGACACCAGATTGGAACGGCAACTGCTTTATCCTGATTGACAGCGAAAGATGAAGGGTCACGGAATGAGGCATTTAGGCTATCTCGGTGCGGCCATGACCGCCCTTGCGGTCATCGGCGGACAGGTGTGTGCGGATGTCGTGAGCCAGAATTTCGACGATTTTGGCGCTAACACGGCCCCGCAGACATCGATCACGCACAACGCCTGGACAATCCATGACGGATTGGGGAGTACCAATCAGACCGCCAACTCGCTGCCGGCCGCCGGGTGGCTGATTGGCGGGGTGTGGAGCAGCAAGTCGTACACGAACTCCTATGTCGAGACCCCCGTGCTCAGCAACGGCGTCGGCACCTTGACCTTCTACCTGGCCAACAGATTGACCCCCACGAACATCGCCTATGACGTTCAGGCTTCGGTCAACGGCGGGGCCTACAGCAATGTCGCCAACGGCGGCAGCAGTTCGGTGCGGCCGACATGGACGCTGAAGACCCATGTGTTCAACATTTATGACCCGGTATCGTTTCGTATTCGCAAAAGAGACATCACGGCATCGGGTGAGTGGATGGGGATCGACGACGTAGCGACCACCGAAGCCCCCGCAAGGGTTCTCATTTCCGACATTCGGACCGATCCGGAAGCCCCGGCTGTCAACGACGCGGTCACAATTTCTTCACAACTCGCCCCCTCCGCTCTGGTATCGAACCTGACGGTAGAGCTGCTCTGGTGGGCCGGCGCGGAGACGAACACCATCGCCATGTCCCCTAGCGGCGGGGGCTATTACGAGACGGACACGGCCGTTCCGGGACACGGCGAAGGCACACCGGTCCAGTATATGATCCGTATCACATTCGCAGGCCCTTCCGCACTCTCTCCCGTGGTGGCCACCGGTGGCTATGAGGTACAGGGCCGCCCGTTCCTCTCCGACTACGCCGACGGCGAGATGCTGGTTCGGGGGTCGATCACAACCAACATGACCCAGATTGACGATTACCTGTGGGAAGCCATTCTCTCATCGCCCACCGCGGTCACGGATGCAACAGTCAGTTTCGCCGGCCGCACGAACAAGTCTTCATCCGCGACGAACGTCTGGGGCGACGCTGCGCAGACGACGTCGCTGATGCCCTTTCAAGGGACCGGCGACCTGGATGGCGCGCCGATCGCGATCGACACCCTACCGGCAGGCCAGACCCTCGTCCGGTTCCGCGATGCGAATCTGACGTATCTGGTCAACGAAGCGGTGTTCCATCCTTTCAGCACCTGGACCGGCGCGGAGGCGGTCGGCACGCATACGAATGCCGGTTGGGTCATTGCCAACGGTCGTGTCGGCACGGCGGTCGACGGCGGCTGGGTGGGCGTCGTCCTGGAGAACGCATCGACCAGCTATGTCCGATCGCCGGCCATGCCGGACGGTATCGGCGAAGTGGCCTTCTGGTATCGCCTGCATGGCACCAACAAAACGCCGGTCACGGACTGTTACGTCGAGGTGTCGAAGACGGGCGGCGCCAGTCCCGGCGACTGGGCGACCGTGGCCACCATCGCGAACATCCAGCTCGTCAAACACAACCGTTACTCGTTGCTGCTGAACGACCGCTACAACCGATACGTGAGGGTCCGCAACGGCGGGGGGGCGCGGCTCGTCGTGGACGAGCTGCTCGTGGCCCACGCCGGCGCCGGCGTGATTCTGACGAACCTTCAGCACGCACCTCTCGCGCCGACGGCATCCGATCCGGTGACGGTATCGGTGGACGTCGAATCGCGCGACTCCGCCACGGGGCTGGTCGTGACCGCCCACTACCGGGCCGGCGCCGGCGGTCCGTACACCGCGGTCGGCATGACCCTTGTCTCTGGAAATACGTATGAGACCTCAACCCCCATTCCGGGAGGCAGCGGCGATGGAAACGGCGGGGCCGGCCTGGTGCAGTACTACGTGGACTGCGCGTTCACCGGTTTCCAATCGGCGGCGGCCAGCCCGATTCCCTTCCCTGAGGACGGCGACACCGCTCCGTATGCGTTTCAGGTTCTGCCCGCCACGGTCTCGTTCAGCAACGCCTCCATCCCGCCGTCCCCGATCTACGTCGGATCGAATACGCACATCTTCGTTGATATCCTGCCGGCGGCCGGCGCCACGAACATCGCCGCGACGCTTTTCTACCGGTTCGCCACCTCGGGCGGGTTTTCGACCGCGCCCATGTCGCTGGTCGCCGCGCCCGGTTCGATGCGTACCCAGACGCCCATCCCGTCGCCGGCCGGCGCCGTTCCCGGCATGCCGTTCCAGTACTACGTGCGGGCGACCTTCACCGGCCCCTCGGCCGTCAGCCCGACGAACCATCCCGTCGCCGGCGAGTCGGCGCCGTTCGGCACCGTCCTGCGCCGTCCCCAACCGGCGAGCGGCTACACGGGGTTGACCGTCGAAGGCACGCTGAACACGAACTTCCTCGCCACGAGCGACTACAACTGGCAGGCCGTCGCCTACTCGTCGTCCTTTACCGACGCCGATGTGCGGTTTCGCGGACAAGGCGCCTCGCCAACGGTCTGGGGCGCGTCGAACCAGACCGTGACGACACCCCCGATCTTCGGTTATGCCGCCGTATCCGCCGCCGATATCCAGATCGACGGCACCTACAGCGGCCACGTCGTCTTCGCGTTCAGCGAGACCAACCGCGCCTACACCGTTCAGCTCGGGACGCATCAGAACTTCGATACCTGGAACTACCCGGCGTACGGGTCGTACACCAACGACGGGTGGACGGTCACCGGGGCGCGAACCACCGCCGCGGGCAATGCGTTCGCCGGCGTTTCGCTCGAACTCCAGCCTTCCGCCGGAACCCGGGCGATCGAGTCGCCGACGCAGGTTGAAGGCATCGGCGAAGTCAGCTTCTGGTATCGCGCGGCGGCAACGAACGGGCTGGCGCCGTCCGAGATCGCGGTGCAGGTCTGGCATGAAGGCCTGTCGGCGTGGGAAACCATCCGCACGATCACCAACATTATCTCGGTCGACTACCTGCACACGACGGTCGCGTTTTCCGACCGGAACAAACACCGCGTTCGGATCGCCTCGCTCGCCGGAACCGCGGCCAACGCGACGCTCATCGACCATTTCACGATCGCCCGCCCCGGCCCCGGCCTTTTGTTCGCCAACCTTCAGCATGCGCCGGCGAACCCGACCATTTTCGACGAGGTCGCCGTGACGGTCGACATCACGGCATCGGCCAACGCCTCCAATCCGGTGGCCACGCTCTGGTTCCGGGCCGGCGACAACGGCGTCTTCGACCCCATCCCGATGGTGCCCACGGGGGCGGTCGGCTACGTCAGCGCCACGCCGATCCCGCGGGGCGAAATCGGTCAGATGCAGTACTACATCGAGTGCTCTTACAGCATCCCGCAGAGTCCGACGCGTCTCACAAGCTATGAGCCGACCGACCGCACCGGACAACCGGCGAGCTACACGAACACCGATGTGGCGTCCGCCGCGGACGGCTTCGAAAGCTGGCCCACCGTGACCCCGACAACGAATCTGACGGTCGTCGGCGAATGGACGCTCTCCGAAGGCGTCGTCAACGCCACGTTCGGCGCCCGCACCGGCACCAAGGCCGCATGGCTCATCGGCGGCCCGCTTGCCGGCAAGTCATGGACCAACTCGTACCTTGCCTCCTCGCTTCAACCGCGGGGCATCGGGTCCTTCTCGTTCTTCGCCAAGAACAACAGGATCGCCGTGTCCGAATTCGCGATCGAGACCACCGAAGACGGCTCGATTTGGACGCCTTTCGTCAATGACACGTCGAGCTCGTTGACCAACTGGGTTCTGAAGTCGTACACTTTCGCGACCACGAACGTACTGGGCGTACGCGTTCGGAAGACGGACTACACGCAGGACCGGGAGTTCATCGGCATCGACGATGTGCTGATCACGTACCCGCCCGCCGTCGTGATGGCATCCGATTTCCGCGTCCACCCCGCCTACCCCGCCGACGACGACCCGGTCGAGGTCTCGTGCACGATCGAGACACGGACCACGTTCTTCCCCGCATTCAACATCACCGGTCAACTCTACTACCGCAAACAGGGCACGACGCCCTGGCAGGGACCCATCGCCATGTCACGCGACGGCACGCTGTTCCGCACCGTGACCGGCATCCCCGCCTTCCCGGTCGCCAGTACGGTCGAGTTCTACCTGCGCAGCGCCTTCAACGGCTACCACGATACCGGCGAGGACCGTAGCCCGATGAACTTCCCGGACGGCGCGCCGGGCACGGTGGAGAGCTACGATATCCGGCGGCACAAGTCGAGCTACGCGAGCGTCTACACCTCCATCAACGGCGCCCCCCAGGCCCTGCAGCAAGTCGCCGACGGCTCCTGGCAGACGGTGCTTTATTTCCCCACCCCGACCAATGACGCGTCGCTCAGCATATCGGGCCATGATTTCTACGACGGCACCAACACGACGGAAGGACTCGCGACGACATGGGGCGACTCGGACCAGACGCGCACCACGATCCCCTACGCCAGCACCTTGCAGCCCGACGGCAGCAACATCGTCATGTATGGCACACACGAGGGACAGTTCGTTCTCAAGTTCAACGAGTACAACCTCTCCTATGCCTTGCTCAAGGCCGTCTATCAGGATTTCGACCGCTGGCCGGCAAGCTCGTCGTTCTTCGAGACCAGCATCAGTTCCGAGACGTTGAAGAGCTACGAACAGAGCTTCGACAACGCACTCTGGCCGACCAGCGTCTACAACGACGTGCTTCTCGATATCCATACGTTCAACGGATGGACGAACTCCGTGCTCTTCCCGCCGACGGTGCCGTACCCGTCCGGATTCACGAAAGGCCCGGACAAGTGGCTGATCGGGTCCAGCCTCATCATCACCCAGGAAGTCGGACAGGCCTCGATGATGAACCCCAGCCCGGGGTATGGTTACATCCGCCTGGTCAAGGAGACGACGACGCCCGGCGCCGGCGTCCTGTCATGCGATCTGCGTTGCGCCAATACCGACATGCACCCCGCCTTGCACGCGGCCATGTCGAGTCAGGAGAACCTGATGTTCGAGGCGAAGGTCTACGCCACCGACCTCGCGCAGAACTCGATGCCGTCCGACGACCAGATGAAGTCGATCGGCAAGCCGTTCTTCTCCATGCTGGTGCGCCACCAGGGCACGAACTACCTCGAACTCCGCGTGGAGGTGGACTACAATACCGCAAAGGACCAGTACGACCGTTGGGTCACCCTCTACCGCGTCTCCGGAAGCACGCGCACCTCGGTCTGGAACAGGCGGTGGGATGGATTAAACATCACCAACAAGGATACCTATCGCCTGATCCTGTCGAGCTTCAACGGCAGCGGCAACATGTACTACATGCTCTTCATCAACGACGCGCGCCACGCGGGCCCGGACTCGGTCGACTGGACCCCCCAGGCCGGCGGCGGAAGCATCGGCTTCTACTCTCAGGACGCCAGCATCGCCGTGGAACACGTGACGGCCGGACACGCCGTCATCCAATGCTGCCGCGGCTGGCCGACGACAACGAATTACACAACCGTCGTGGACAAGGACGGGTGGCAGACCCGGGACGCCTACATCAACGACAACGACGACGAGTTCATCCTCCGGGGAAGCACGCCTTCGAACCACATGGCGTACATCCGTTCGCCCGCCATGCAGCAGGGACTCGGGACCATCCGGTTCAGTTATCGACGCAATGGAGACGCGGGCACCACCGTCGCCTCGGCGCTGCTGCAGTACTCGACGACGGGCGGCACCAACGACACCGAATGGACGACGTTCCAGACGAACCAGGTGACGAGCACGGCTTGGAGCAACTGGGACACCTGGTCCGCGGAACCGGACATCGCGATCTCGAATGTCTACTTCCGGATTGCCGTGACCAATACGGCCGGGACCGCCGGCGACAGACTCAGGATCGATAACATCGCCATCCAACCGAGCCGGACTCTGGCCTACTTCAACAATTTCGCGACGAATGCGACCGGCTGGAGCGACCCCAGCGGCAAGTGGTACCGGCAGTCCAGCGACGCCACCTACCGCCGTCCCGGCTACACCGGCGAGGACCTCGCTTTCGCGGTGCAGACCGCGCCGTCTGCCAAGGATGGCGACCTCGAGGACGACGCGAGTTGGACGACCGTCGCCACCCACACCGGGTTCAAGTCAACTCCCTACATACGATTCTCGCAGGTAATCCACAATCCGAATGACGTCTTCGTCCGCCTGAAACATACAACGGGCACCGGGAGCCTCGTCGTGGACAACATCCAGATCACGCCCTGGCACGCGGAGACCCGGGCCGACAGCAATGGCTGGGCCATCGGCGAAGCCTGGATCGGGTCGCTGGCCCCCGACACGCATACCAACGTCGTGGAGTTCATGCGTTCCCGCGCCTACACGAACCGCTTCCAGTATATGCGTTCGCCGTGGATGACCAACGGCGTCGGAAACCTGCAATTCGACTATCGCGGCATCAGCGCCTCCGAAACGAACCCGGTGATCATGGGGATCCAGGCCACGTTGCCCGGCGATACGAACGCCTGGGAAACGCTGGTGACCGTGACGAACAACCCGACCGCCTGGACGCCGTATTCGTGGACCGTCGACAAGCCGGGCAACCTGTATGTGCGTGTCGTCAACCTCTCGCCCGCGGGCGATGCCGGGTTCTATGTCGATAATCCGCGCATCACGGAACGTCTGATTGTGAACGACCAGGCGTGGCAGGCCTACAACGCGCTGATTTCCGGCACGCGCCCGGAATTGCTGATGGAGGAGGAGGGCAACATCAAGGGCGGCTTTCTGAATCATGTCCCCGGGCCTTTCAATCCGGATACGATCGTCGCCTTCACCAACCATTACCCGTTCATCGAGTCGGCGCGGCTTTCGAATGGCGTCGGCGAGATCAGCTTCTGGTATCGTTCCTTCAGCGGAGTCCCGGCAACCATCGAGATCCGCGGCGCCGCCAGCCGTGCGACACCCGACGACGAATGGACGATCCTCGGCCGGATAACGAATGTGACGTCGACCAGCTACGCGTTTTTCAGCACGCCGCAGTACGAACGCAACCTCGAGTTCGTGCGCTTCGTCACGGCGACCAACCCCGGCGCGGGGCGCGCCTGTCTCGACAACATCCTGATTGCGTCGCCCTACGGCGCCGATCTGGCGATCCGCAACGTGACGCCGAATCCGCCGATCCCGCTGTACAACGACAGCGTGCATGTGACGGCCGAGCTCTACGACTTCTTCCTGCAGCCGACGAACATCGCGATGACGCTTCACTGGCGCACCGGCCAGAACGACTGGGGCGACTTCAGCGCCGCCAACGAGATCCCGATGTCGCTCATCGCAAGCAATCTCAGCGGCATGACGTTTATGACGACGGCGCCGATACCCGCCCAACCCGTGGATACAGTCGTGCAGTACTATGTCTCGGCTGAATTCGAAGGCCTTTTCAGCAACATTTCCAGTCCGAACAACGATCGCACGTTTACCAACCCCGACTGGTACCATCCCATCGATCTGAACGCCGGGCAGTCCCTGAAGAACCCCTATTACTTCTCCTTCTCCTGTCTGCCGGGACAGGTGTGGATCAACGAGCTGAATGTCATCGACTCTACATGGCCGGATGTAGATCAATACATAGAGATATGCGGGCCATCCGACGTTGACATCGGCAACTGGAAAATCAAGGTCTACAACAATCAGGCCTACGCCCTCGATGCCACCTACACGCTGCCGCCCTCGACGCGGTTCATAAACGAGACAAACCGCTACGGATTCTGGGTGCTTGGCGATCCGGAGGTCGGAGCCCGCGATATGACACTCACCAATCCGATTCCGGTACCCGGCGGCATCCAGCTTCTCAGAAGCATGGGCGCCATCGAGCATGCCGTGTGCTTCGACGGCTTCACCGGCGGACAGGCGATGACCAACAATCCGGCCTACCGCTTCGTGTACATCGGTTCGGACGACGACCTGTCCGATACGACCCTGAGCATGTATGGAACCGGCAGCAACAAGTCAAGCTTCGCCTGGACATGGGAGGCGTTCGACTACAACCCCGGCGCGATCAACTTGAACCAGACTCTGATCCCGTGGTCGACGAACGATACCGGTTCGGCGGAGGAGATCGTCCTGGAGATTACCTCGGCGTGGATGTCGTCAAACCAGGTCTACTTCCGCCTCGCCGGATCGACCAACAGTCTGTCGCCGACCCCGTGGTACAGCACCAACCTGTTCGGCGCCTGGACCCCGGGCGCCAACGCGGGATATGCCGCGACCGGCACGAGCTACACCGTCTGGTGCGACAAGGCATCCGGTCCGCGCGGCTGTTTCTACAAGATTACCCACACGACCCCGTAGAATGCGGGGAGTCTAATCGGCCCCCAACCAGCGGAAATACTGTACCACGTAGCGGTGGCGACCATCGGCATTCGGGAAGGGATCCCGCCAGACCTGCGCGACCGCCCGCTCCGCCCCCATCCAATCGCCTTCGCCGGCACGATCGGCAACCGTGCCCAACCCCATCGAGAACGGACGCGCGGACAGCAGGATGGTGAAGAGATTGTGCCGCGTCGTCAGCAACCCGCAGGTGTGGGCGATCATACTTTCGATCTCGAGGTCCGACTTGGTCCCGAAACCCGGCAGCCTACGCCAATCGAGCGCCCCGATATCCGCCACATTCTCGAACGCATTGGTCGCGCCTCGCCAAACGTGCACACCACTCACGAGAGCCGCGGCGTTCGTCACCACCATGCTCCGTCCGGATTCCGGGAAGTCAATGGGAATTCCACGCCAGACCGCTTCAAGAACGGCGGCATGCGCGGTATTCAGATTCACTCGTCCGCGCGACACCGCCGCGTCATCGGTCGTGACGTGCTCCAGCACGCGATCCCGAAGCGTAGCCGCGTCCCAGTCGAACAGGCGAATCGTGCGGAACCGGTCGCGGGAGGTCGGGCCGCGTATCAGAAACCCCAACTCGCCAGGACTGGCAAGCTGCCCGAGATTGGACACATGCATCTTTGTGTCCCAGTCAATGCCGCGGGTCCGTAATGCTCTGCCCGCGTCCAAATACCATGTGGTGACCGAATTCTCCGCCGGAATAGAATTCGTGCCGTCACGGTTCGCGGCCCAGTACCGGCGCGTCGTGGCAGCATCGCAGTCGGCATTGAAGCGCGGATCATAGGCTTCGATCGACTGCGAGGCGATCACGATCGAGCCCGGCGCTTCCAACCGTATGCCCCCGACGGCAATCGCCATGGGTGTGTTGGTCACGGCATCCACGGCCGTTAGCGCGGGGTAGACCGGCGAGACGCCGCTGGGTTCGTTGACGATGACAACGGCACGTATGTTCATGGTGACTTGCATTACGGCATTCGACGGCGCGGCGAATGCGCACAGCGGCGTCCGAGCGGACACGCTACGGTAGTTGCATGTTTCGCCGCCCGTGGGACTGCCTGCGGGACGGGGGACATAGCCCGATGGCACCGAAAATGACGCAGGCGGCACGGACCTGAACAATTCGACGGGACTTCCCCCATCCGTGCGCATGACAACGGCCTCAACGGTTCCCGTTATCGTGAAGGAGTGGGTGCTTGCCTGCACGAAGGGATAGAACAGCTCGATCACCGCGAAGCCCGGCGGAATCTCCACTGTCGCCGTATCGACGCGCACAACACGGGCACGGAACATGGCCTCGTTGATCATCGGCACCGGCTCGGTACATGGAGCGTTGAGATCCCGCGGCACCGAATCTTCATCCGCGTAGTCGAGGAGGTTCGTATAGACAAACGGCGCCTCTGCCGGATCGATGCCGGAACGCGTGAGCGCGGCGACGATCTCGCCCCGACGGGTGACGTTGGTCCAGTTGGCCCAATGGTCCCCGAGGTAGACCAGATTGGTCGACACGCTGAAATCGTCCTGGAGGACGCCGCGCGGCGCGCGCGAATAGACGGAGAAGTAATCCGGGCGATGCCCCCGTCGCAGGCCGTTTCCTCCCGACCCGTCATCTTCCTGAAGCAGCGCGAATTCCTGTAGAGTCTCGTACCGGGTGTCGAAGGTGCGTGTGGCGACCAGGTTGGTCGCGTTGAGTACGCTGGGAAACCCGGATACATCCAACTCGCCGGGCGTCGAGCCGGCCGCCCGCGTCCACACCCCGGCGGCGCGATTGGCATCCACGAAGCCAGATTCGTTGATCACGAGAAACGCCCCGCGCCCCTTGACGCCCTCGTCCAAGGCCAGATCGAGCCAGGTGGACCAGGCATCCATGGCCTCGTTTGTCAACGCGCCCTGCACATAGCCGAGGCCGCGGCCCCAGCCGAGACGAACGACATCGCCCGCCCCGGCGGACGGCAACACGTGCCAGGCCGGATACAGGTGGTTGGTCGAAGCGCGGTCCATCGCCATGCTGAGATCGATGGCCTCCAGCGCCCGTGCCAGCGTTGCGTTGACGAGATGACGTGTGTTGACGCGGTTCGAGAAGTTGCCCGCGCCGGTCCGCTCGACACGCATCGTGATACTGAAGGCGACGCCCAGAAGCATCATCAGCGCCAGGATGCCCAACACGAGGATGATCGCCACACCGCGCCGGCGATCGGGCAGGCTTTGCCCCGGCCCACCAGGCGGGTAACTCACGACTTCCGCTCGCGCATCATTCATTGTCACGCCCCGCATTCTGACAGTACGCCCGTGTCTCGTACGACCAACGTGTCGTAATGGATTCCGGAGCATCGATCAGATCCAACTGATAGGGGTTTCCCCAGGGATCGCGCATGCCTTCGCTGAAATCGCGGCGGTCGAAATCCATGAACTTGATGCGCAAGGGGTTGTAACTGCCGAGCGCGTCTCCGGAGAGCAGCGTCACGGCGGTCGCATCCATCGACGAGTAGGGCGGCAGCGTCCCGTACGTCTTGTAAAACACCATCCAAGCCTTCTGGATCTCCCACATCTCGCCACGGGCCGCGACGCGACGACCATGCTCGCGCGCGGCCAGCAGCGCGGGAAACAGCAACGCGACCAGAATGCCGATGATCGTGATCACGACGAGCAGTTCCATCAACGAAAACCCACGCCGGCCTCGACGCCGCGCCGCGCCCCGCGTCGTATAACCGGTTATACCGTTCGATTGCATCAGTCTTCCCATGTTTGGATGTCGTCGTCCGTTCCGGTGACACCGTCGCGGCCCAGCGTCCACACGTTGACCTGGGACGTGCCGGTCGCCTTCTCCAACACCATCCGGATGGAGACCCACCGCGGAAGCGAAGTCGTACAGTGGACGCCGGCGGGCGTAACGAAGGCGAGGCTCAGGACATGGTCCACGACCGGCACGTTTGCCAGGCCGGCATCGGGCTCGCCGTGCGGATAGGGGGGCGCGGCGGCAATGACGGGCACCTCGGTACGCTGAAGCTGCGTTCCCACCAGCATGTATCGGACCTGCGAGACGGAACGGTTTGTCGCGTCAGGTTCGACAGTCGTGTAGAATTGGATCTCGCCGCCTGGCCCTCCGATCGAACATCGCAGGAGATCGTCCGCCAGCGCGTGCGACAGTTCGCCGGCCATGAGGTTCAGCGCGGAACGACCCTCCATGCTCATCTCCACCTGGCGCAGCCCCCCATCCCAGGCCACGGAGGACTGATGGAACAACTGGGCCATGATAACCATGATGACGACGAGAATCGTCATCGCCACGATGATCTCGATCAGCGTGAAGCCCGCACGCCCCGTTTCGCTACGCATCGGGCGCCCCCATGTAGTAGAATTCGGTATAAAACCACTGCGCGCGCCGCCGGAAGACGACGGCGTCGGCCGGTCCGTAGCGGCCACCCCACACCCACAGCGACACCGACCGCCGGTCGCCAAGGTCGCCGAACGAAAGCATGTAGCGGACGTAGTTCCCGGTACCGGTTGGAAACTCGAGAGGCACACTGGTCCCTGTCGGTACGACGGGCAGCCCGGCGACGGCGGACGCCGCAAACGTGCCCATCGCATCCCATTCGTCCCACTCGTCGATGCCGTCCACATTGGCACGTATGGCATTGATGATGTAATCGGCAAACAGCGCCGACTGCGTGTCGCGGTAGGCGGAGTCCCCCTGCTTCAGCCCCGCCGGGAACAGGCTGAACAACACCAGCAACCCGACGGCGATAAGCATGATCGCCAGGCTCACCTCGATCAGACTGAACCCGGCCCCGCGTCCGGATGGGACGCGGCGAACGCCGTGGCCGAAGCTGTAACGGTCCACCGTCACGGGCGTCCCTCCTCGACCCATCCCGTCAGGCCGCGCACCGTGACGACCAGCGAGGTCGACCCGGCGGACGACGGGTACAGCTCGCAGATTTCGATCACATAGAATCCACCCGCTCGTGGCGTCGTTCCCTCCGGAAGAAAGTCGACTCTATCGGGCAATTCCAGACTACCGGCGTCGGGGCCAAACGCAAGCCCCGGCGGAAGCGATTCGCTATCGTGAATGGCAAAACCGATACGGTCCCCCGGACTCCAGATATTCCGCCTGCCGCCGGATAGTCCGCCAAAGATCGTCCCACTCGTATTGGCGGTCACCGTGGCGCGGCTCCCGTCGTCGATGTTGTAGACCGTTCCTCCGATAAGCTCGTCGGCCTCCCAGGGGAACTCGTTCATCGCGGTCACGGAGACGGCGCTGCCCACGTTGCACACGCCAAACCGCGCCAACACCACATAGGAAGCGTTCGTGCCGTCCTGGGAGAAGACGACGAAGGTGGGCGATTGGTGCGTGACGGCATGTTGCCGGGCCAGTTGCAGGACGGACTTCAGGTTCGACACCGCCCCCTGCATGCTCATTGCGCGTGTGAACCCGACAAACGCGCCAACCCCGATGCCCATCAGGATCAGCATGATCAGCATGACCGTCAGCAGCTCCAGCAGTGTGAAACCCCGGCGGTCGGCGCGGCCCGCCGCAATCGTCATATCCGGATTACAGGACATACCGCGGCCTCCCTACCAGGTTACACTCACGCCATCCGCCGGCGTTCCGTCATAGTTGATGTCAATCGTCACGCGGTACGGATTTCGCCACGGATCGAGCAAGTTGCCGTCCTCGTCCGTCGGATAGTCGACCAGGTCGATATATGGGCTATCCTCGACTTCATCCCGGAACGGCCCCGACTCGCCCGTCAGGATCCGGACGATTTCGACGTTGCCGACGGCCCCGCCTTCGTACGTATGGTCGCTCCCGTCATCCAGGTGCGCGTCGGGACAGGGCCATTGGTGATGGCGCACGTGGTAGCCGCCGATCGCCGTCTTAAGCGCCAGCGCCGCCGCGTTCGCGCGCTGCGTCTTCACGCCCGTCTTGACCTTCATGACCGCGGAAAGCAGCAGGGCCATGAGGACGGCGATCACGAGGATCACCATCAGCAGTTCCAGCAGCGTGAAGCCGCCGCGCCGCCGGCTACTTCCAATTTGTGACGTCATCATCGGTGCCCGAATCCCCATCCGGTCCCTTGGACCATACAGCCACGCTGAGCCGGAGTTCCTCGATACCCCGCACATCGTCGGAAACCCGGTTATCCAGATCGTAGTCCAGCAGGAACTGGTAGGGGTTGTGCCATGGGTCGTTATAGGCCACGGTGCTCGTCCGGAAATCGAGGTAGGTGAACCCCTTGGGGTTGACGCCGCGCAGGATCTCGATGGCATCTTCGCCCATTTCGACGAGTTCGTCGCCGCCGGGCGTCGGGAAACACTTGTAGTCCTGCAGGTACTGCGTCCACGCCACCGAAATCTGCCCCACCTGGGAACGCGCCTTGGCCCTGCGTGCACGCGTGCCCATGCCGCTCAGTCCGGCGAGTATCAACCCCGCCAACATCAGAATGATCGCCAACGTCACGAGCAGCTCGATCAGCGTGAACCCGCGGACGCCTGGCGCCCGCCCGATTCGGTGAGATGGTGTGTCACGCATGGCCGCTACTCGCTGAATCTGCCGTGATGTACATCGTCGCCGGTTCCATCGTCGCCGTCCGGCCCCGCCGACCAGAGCCGATAGCGGATGAACGGCGGCGTGCACTGGTAGCGGTACGTGCCGCCCCACGGATCGTGAAGCGAGGCCACGTAGTTGGTGTAGGGCTGAATCGACTCCATTCCAGCGGGCGGGTCGTGCCGCCGGCCGCCAGCGCCGTCCGGGCCGATAGCGTCGATGTAATGCGCCCAGGACGCCTTGGCGACGACATCGCGCGGCGTATCCATATCGTACCAGCAACCGCGCGTGCCGAGCGCGTAGGATTGCCCTTGGTCGCGCGGATACAGGAACGAGATGAGTCCGTAACGATAGCCCAGTGCCCAATCCGCGTGACTCGACCACGGCCAGGTGCCGCTGGGCCGCCGCAGGTCGGGGAAAAACGTCGCGGGATCCTCGGGGTTGTTGTGTGCCGGAAGAAAGACCCGCATCATGTAGACCGACTGCGTATTCGTGCTTTGCGCTTCGTATTCGTATTCCACGAAGTTCACCGGCGGGTAGCTGCCGTACTCGGCATAGAACTCGTTGAGCGCGTTCTGAATCTGTTCCAGTTCATAGACGCACCGCGACCGCGCCATCTTGTCCTGCATGAGCTTGGTCACACGGAAAAGAATCCCGCTGAGGATCATGATGACGAGGATTACCACCATCATCTCGATCAACGTAAACCCGCGCCATGTTCCTCGGTTGCGTCTCATTATGACTGCCTCCTCCATATCGAGAATACCATTCGGCCTGGACGCATGCAAACCCTCGCGTCGCGGTCGGTCCCGTCCGGGACGATAAACTCAGGCCGCCATCTCGCTGATGATCGAGATCAACGGTACGAACATGGCAATGACGATGGTGCCGATGATCAGCGCCAGCAGGACGATCATGATCGGCTCGATGACCGACGTCAGCCCCTCGACGGTCGTATCGACCTCGTCGTCGTAGCTGTCGGCCACGCGCACGAGCATCTCGGGCAGGGCGCCGGTCTCCTCGCCCACGTCCACCATGCTGACGACCATGTCGGGGAACACCCCGGAGGCTTCCATCGGCATCGCCATGCTCTCGCCTTCCTTGACGCTGTCATGGACCCGCTGAATCGCATCGGCGATGACGCGGTTGCCCGACGTGTCGCGCACGATGTTCAGCGCCTGCAGCACCGGAACGCCGGCCCCCATCAGCGTCCCCAGCGTCCTCGAGAACCGGGCCACCGCCGTCTTCCGGAAGAGCGGACCGAAAAGGGGCATGCGGAGCTTCATGCGATCGAGCGCGGCGCCGCCCCACGCGGTCCGTTTGGCCGCCTTCACCAGCGCCACCGTCGCCACGATCACGGCGATGATGACATACCACCGGTGCGCGACGGCCTGGCTGATGTTGATGACGAACTGGGTCACGGCGGGCAACGACTTGCCGCCCAGCAGCTCCTTGAAAATGTCGTTGAATTTCGGGATGATGAACACCATCAGAAACGTGAGAATGCCCATCGCGGCGATCATGACCACGATCGGGTAGACCATCGCGCTCTTGACCTTGTTCTTGATCCGTTCGGCCTTCTCCATGAACTCGGCCAGCCGCAACAGAACCTGCTCGAGAACGCCGCCGGCCTCGCCGGCGCGCACCATGTTGACGAACAGGTTGTCGAAGATCCGCGGATACTGCGCCAGCGCTTCGGAGAAGGTGCTGCCCCCCTCCACGGATTCGCCCATCCCGTTCAGCGCATCGCGCAGGCCCGCGTGTTTCTCCTGCTTGAGCAGGATGCGGAGCCCGCGCAGCAGCGGCAGCCCGGCATTGATCAGCGTGGCAAGCTGGCGCGTGAACCCCATCAACTGCTTCGCCTTCACCCTGCCGCCGAAAAGCCGCGGCATACGGAATGCGCGCCCCGCCTTCTTGGGGCCGCCCTTGGCCGCCCCGGGGCTGCCCTTGCGGCGACCGCCATCGGCTTCGACGACGCGCGTGGGAAACAACCCCTTCGACCGGATCATCTGAACCGCTTGGGCACGACTCTCGGCCTCGACGATATCTTCCGTCTCGCCGCCGCTGGCGTCCATCGCAGTGAAGCGGAACCTTGGCATGGTGCGCACTCCTTGACTGGGGTTGCGGTCAACGTATCACGCGACCCACGGCTGTTCAACCTTGAAAAGGAAGCATTCCCGGCTGGTATGGGCAGGCACCGCGCGGTATGGTGGCGGCCAACCGATATCTGGGAGGCATGCGCATGAGGGCTCTGGTTACGGGCGGCGGCGGTTTCATCGGGAGTCATATCGTCGAACACCTGCTTCGCGTCGACGGTACGACGGTTGCGGTGCTGGACAATTTCAGCACGGGACGGCGATCGAATCTCGCCGGTTTCGACGTCGAGCTGATCGAGGGCGATCTGCGCGACCCGGCCGCCGTGGCCAAAGCCTGTCGCGGCGTGACGGATATCTTCCATCTGGCCGCGCTCGTCAGCGTCACCGAGAGCATGGAGAATCCCCAGGCCTGCGTGGACGTGAATGTCTCGGGGATGCTGAACCTGATGCGCGCCGCGGCCGCCGCCGGCTGCCGGAAGATCGTGTTCTCGTCGAGCTGCGCCGTCTATGGCTCGCCCGAACGGCTACCGGTCGACGAGACCACCCCCGTGGACCCGCTGAGCCCCTACGCCCTGACGAAGTACGACGGCGAGAGACTGCTCGCCACCTTCGCCCAGGCCTGGGGCCTGCAATACGGCATCCTGCGCTACTTCAACGTGTATGGCCCGCGCCAGAGTCCAAAGTCGCAGTACGCCGCGGCCATACCCATTTTCGCCGAACGCGCCCTCGCGGGGAAGCCGCTGACCATCTACGGCGACGGCCGGCAGACACGTGACTTCGTGTTCGTCAAGGACGTCGTCCAGGCCAACGTGCGCCTCATGCGCGGCGACGCCACCGGCCCCCTCAACGTCGGCACCGGCGCGAACGTCACGATCCGCGAACTCGCGGAAACCATCGTGTCCGCCGCCGGGTCATCCTCGCCGATCCTGCATGCCCCGTCGCGCGACGGCGAGGTGCGCGATTCGCGCGCGGATATCGGCCGCTTCCGGGCCATCGGTTTCGAACCGCAAGTGGCGCTGGCCGACGGACTGGCCATGACGCTGGCGGAGATGCGCGGCCGGTAGCCGGACGGGAACGCCCCAGGCCCGGCGCCTACGACGCGTCCAGCCGGTAGCCCACCTTCGGGACGGTGGCGATGCGGACCGCGCGCCGCGCGCCGCCGGCCGCGAGCTTCTTGCGCAGGCTGGCGACGACGTTGTCGACCGTGCGCGCGGTCCCTTCGTAGTCCCATCCCCAGACGCGATCCAGGATCGTCGCGCGCGTAAACACCTGTTCCCGCGATTCGGCCAGCAGACACAGCAGGTCGAACTCCTTGGCGGACAGGTCGACCGGCCGGCCACGCACGCACAGCCGCCGGGCTGCACGATCCACGACCACGTCGCCGAAGGTCAGGGCAGGCAACGTTTCGCGCCGCACGGCCTGACGCCGCAGCAGGACTTTCACGCGCGCAAGCAACTCGGCCAGGTCGAAGGGTTTCGCGAGGTAGTCGTCCGCGCCGAGATTCAGCCCGGCGACCTTGTCCGGCGTCGTGTCCCGCGCGGACAGGATCAGCACCGGCACGGTTTCGCCGCGCTTGCGCAGTTCCCGCAGGATATCCAGCCCGCCGCAGCCCGGCAACATGAGGTCGAGAACGATCAGATCGGGCCGCTCGTCGAACGCCAGACGCATGCCGCTCTCGCCATCCGGCGCGCCGACCACGGCATAGCCGTGCATCCGCAGGTTCAGCGCCACACCTTCGCGCAGGGCGCGGTTGTCCTCGACGAGCAGGATCGTTTCGCACGGCGGATCGTTAGCGGCGCGACTGGCGCTCATGCGGTTCCTCCACCGGCGGCAGCCATACCGTAAAGGTCGCGCCCTCGCCGGGCCGGCTGTCCACGTCAATACGGCCGCCGTGCCGGTCCACGAGGTGCCGTGTGATCGCCAGGCCCAGGCCGATCCCCCCGGCATGCCCGCCCGCATGGGCCCGGCGGAACGGATCGAAGACGCGCCGGATATCGGCCGGCGCGATGCCCGCCCCGTTGTCGCGCACGGCGATCGTCACGCCGTCAGCCGTATCGCGCGCGTCCACGGCGATGCGCTTGTCGTCGCCGGTGTACTTGTACGCATTCGTCAGCAGGTTCAGCACGACGCCGCTCACGGCCTTGGGGTCATGGCAAACCCGACGGCGCGTATCCACGGTCGATGCGAACGTCAGACCGGCCGGCGACGCCAGCCGGCGGAAGCGGGCGACCGCATCGTCCACGGCGGCGGCGACGGGCTGCGCGGTCATCTCCAGCGGCAGCATGTCTTTGGACGAGGCGCGCCAGGTCAGCACCTTGTCGAGGGTGTTGTCGAGCCATTCGGATTCGCGCACGATCGTCGCCAGGTAGTCGGCGGTCCGCGGCGGATCGCCGTTCAACGCGCCGGACGCCAGGGTCTGCGCATACAGACGGATGACGCTGAGCGGCGTACGCAGCTCATGGCTCACATTCGCCAGGAAGTCGCCCTGCAGGCGCGCCAGGTAAGCCTTGCGCGCCGTGAGCACCACGGCGATCACCGCGCTGCCGGCCGCGGCGACGGCAAAACAAATGACCAGAACGCCCGTCACGATCCCGCCGGCGTCGCGGGCGAGGAACAGCGCGACGATGCCCACCGCGGTGGCCATCATCACCGGCAGCAGCACCCCGGCGGCGATCAGAACGATCACGCCTGTCAGGTCCAAGTTCAGCCGGATGCGTTTCATGGCGCGTCCGGCCTCCATTGCGCATTGACTCGCTTCGCTTGCCAATGCCGGGCGGAAACAGCCTGCCACCGTGCCGTTGGCGAGCGAAGCGAGTCGACGCTCATCCGAATCGGACTCATCGATCTAACACCCTCCGTTCCATCGTCATTGTTCGTCGTCTGCACGCTCCGAACCTGCCCGCCGCGTCGGTCGCGGCCGTCCTGCCAAGCCGCGGGCAGTCAGGCATAAGACAGCCGGAAAGTAACACGATTCACGGCAAGAGACGAGGACGGATTCCGGAGCGACCAAGTCCGGGGTGTGTGACGGAACGAAGCGACGTCCCGTCCCTCTACCGCACGTGCAGTTGACAGACCTTGCGGAAGTGGTACCCGGAAATCGCGAGCGTCACGGCCAGCGAGAGGAGGGCGGGACGGCGGAACGACGTCCAGAGCAGGAGCTTCCAATACTGGAACCGCTCCCGTCCGCGGATGCCAAGGAGGAAGATCGAACGTCCGAACGCCAGCAGGTCCTCGCGCGTCAGCGGAGACCTGACCCGAGGCACGCGATACTCGCGCAGGAGCGTGCGGATACGCTGGTAGTAGTGCCGCGGCGCATAGATGTGGTCAAGAATCTCGTGGTACCCCTCGCGCAACCGGGTCAGTTCCATGATCGGCCGGATATTGGTGGTGCCTTCGACGTTGTCGCCGGACGCCAGCCCCACGAGCCGGCCGGCATCCGCCATGCGCTGATGGAGCCGCGTGCCTTTGGGCGCCTGCAGCAGGCCGACCATGGCGGTCACGATGCCGCTTTTCTGGATGAACTCGATCTGGCGGCGGAACACCGACGGTTTGTCGCTGTCGAAGCCGACGATGAATCCGCCCTGCACCTGCAATCCGGCGCGTTGGATCCGCTTGACGTCCGCCACAAGGTCGCGGTTGACGTTCTGCTTCTTGCTGCACTCGGCCAACGACGTCTCGTCAGGGGTCTCGATCCCGACGAAGACGGTGTCGAAACCGGCATCGACCATCAGGGCCATCAGCTCGGCATCGTCCGCCAGGTCGATCGACGCCTCCGTCTGGAATGTGACGCCGGGCTTGTCCCGCCGCCAGTCGCCCAAGGCCGGCAGGAGGTCAGCCTTGAGATGCCGCTTGTTGCCGATGAAGTTGTCGTCGACGAAGAACACGCGTCCGTGCCAGCCGTACGCATGCAGCGCATCGAGCTCGCCAAGCACCTGCGCCGTGGTCTTGGTCCGGACCTTGCGTCCAAGCAGAGACGTGATGTTGCAGAAGTCGCAGTTGAACGGACAGCCGCGCGAATACTGGATGGCCATCGCGTGGTACGGCTTCAGGTCGAGCAGTTCCCACCGCGGGGACGGCGTCCGGGCCATGTCGGCATGCCCATCGGTATCGTAGACACGCTTCGCCCGGTCGGCCGCCAGGTCGGCCAGGAACCGCGGCAGCGTCAACTCGGCTTCGTTAAGCACGAGGTGATCGACCTCGCCGAACACCTCGGGCTCCATCGTGAACAATGGCCCGCCGGCGACGACCGGCAGCCCGAAGGCCTTGCAGCGCGCGATCAACCGCTGCGCCGAAGCCTTCTGAACCGTCATGCCGCCGATGAACGCGTAGTCCGCCCAAGCCAGGTCCTGCTCGTGCAGCTTTCCGACGTTCAGATCAACCAGCCGTTTGCCCCAATCCTCCGGCAGCAGACCGGCAACGGTCAGCAACCCCAGCGGCGGAAACGTCGCCTTCTTGCCGACAAACCGCAGCGCGTGCTTGTAGCTCCAGAAGGTGTCGGGGAACTCGGGATACAGCAGTAGAATATTCATGGGGCGACTCCTTTCGTCTTCCAACGTCGCCCGCAGAATAAGTGCGCTGTGTCACGGTTTTGTCACGGCATCGGAAAAATCAGAAGTAGTACGACGCGTCGCGTTGGTCGCGCTAGCGTTCGCCGACCGGCGCGAGCAGCATGTCGAGGTCTTCCTCGGTAAAGGTCAGCGTCTCGGCGGTCTTCCCCTCGATGAGCTGCATCAGGGAGCGCTTCTTCTCCTGAAGTTCGAGCATGCGTTCCTCGATCGTGCCGGATGTGACCAGCTTGTAGACGAACACCGGCTTGTCCTGTCCGATGCGGTGCGCGCGGTCGGTGGCCTGGGTTTCGACGGCGGGGTTCCACCACGGATCGTAATGGATCACCGTGTCCGCGGCCGTCAGATTGATGCCCGTGCCGCCCGCCTTGAGGCTGATCAGAAACAGCGGAATGTCACCGGTCTGAAAGGCGCGCACCGGCGTATCACGGTCGCGCGTCGATCCCCGCAACTCCACGTACGGGATACCCAGGCCGTCGACCAGTTCCCGGATCAGGTCGAGCATGCTCGTGAACTGTGAGAAGAGCAGAATCCGCCGGCCTTCCTCGACCATCTCGGGCAGCATTTCGCTCAGTAGTTTGAGCTTCGCGGAGTCATCCGGCAGCGTGTAGGCGCGACGGCGGTCGCGCAGTCGCGGGTCGCAGCAGGTCTGCCGCAGCTTGAGCAAGGCATCGAGAATGACGATGCGGGACCGCGCCAGCCCCTTGTCGGCCATCTCCTCGCGGACACGGGCCGTCATCGCCACGCGGATCGTCTGGTAGATGTCCGCCTGCACATCGCTCAGCGGCACCGCCCGCACCATCTCGGTCTTCGGCGGAAGCTCGGCAGCCACCCGGTCTTTCGTGCGCCGCAGGGACAACGGCCGTATCCGCCGCTGCAGCACGCCCCGTACGATCGGATGCGCCTCGTCCTCGATCGGACGCCGGAAGACACGCTGAAAAACCAGCTCCGTCCCGAGAAAGCCCGGCAGCGCGAAGTTGAACAACGACCATAGCTCGCCGAGATGGTTCTCGACCGGCGTACCGGTCAGGCACAGTCGCAACCGGGCATTGAGCGCGCAGGCCACACCGGTCACCTGCGCGGCGGGGTTCTTGATCGCCTGCGCCTCGTCCAGAATCGCCACCGCGAACACCTGTCGCGCGTAGACCGCCTGATCGCGCCGCAACAGCGCGTAGCTGGTGACGACGACATCGGTATCGGTGAAGTCGTCCATGGCGGCGTGCCGGTCGGGCCCATGGAGCACGCGAACCCGAAGCCCGGGCGCGAACCGCTGCAACTCCCGTCGCCAGTTCGGCAGGACGCTGGTGGGCCCCACGACCAGCGCCGGCAAATCCAGCCGCCCGGCGTTCTTTTCCCGCTGGAGGAGCGCGATGGCCTGCACCGTCTTGCCGAGACCCATGTCGTCGGCCAGAATGCCGCCGAGTCCTTGGTCGCGCAGAAACGACAGCCAGCCCAGCCCATATTCCTGATAGGGCCGCAGTTCCACCGCCATACCCGCCGGCGCGGGCATCGGCGCGATGTCGAGCGCGCCGGCCACCGATCGCACGAGCGCCCGGATCGCGGGTGGCGGCTGCCACCCTCCCGTACACCGGGCAACCGCCAACTCGGCCGCGCGCCACTCGTCGACACGCAGCCGGTTCGTCTTGTCCAACGGGTCCTCGCCGTAGAGCTCGAACAGCCCCAGCACCATGGCCAGCATCCGTTCGCCGGGAATCAGCGCGACGCATGTGTCGGTCGGCACCGGCACGGTCGTCCCCGTCAGCGCCTCCTCGAACCGGTTCTGCGACCAGCCGCGACATTCCCGCAGGAACCGGTACAGGAAGGGCAGCAGATTCACCTGCCGGCCATCGACACGGATGCCGGTCTCGAACGTCATCCAGCCCTTTCCTGAAGCATCGAAATCCGTGTACCAGTCCTCGTCGCCGGGCGCCACGAGCGCACAGCCCCGGTCGTGGCGAATCCGCCAGCCGTCGCCGGCCAGATCGGGCAACAGGCTCTGATGCACCTGCGTCCACGTGACGCCGGAGACGGGCGACAACGTCAGCGCGGCGCGCTTCTCGGCGGCGGCGAACAGGTCCCCGGCCGCCGCGTCGCACGGCACGAAGCCGTAGTCCGCCAGGCGCCCGGCGGCGGCCATTTCCACGACGGGATTGCGCCCCATGTCGTACAAGACGTTTTCATGCACGTACCGCACACGTTCGCCGGCATCGCCGGCCGCGATTTCACGCGCCCCGTAAAGGAACGCCAACGACACGAACAGCGTGGCGCCGCCCCCGGTTCCGTCGCGGCGCACCGTCAGCACGGGGGCGGGCGTGGCGTCGTCGATGCGCGTCTCGGGCAAGTGCGCGGGGGGCGGCACCGCTACCCGCGGGTACTGTCGCGTCAGCCGTTCGATGTAAATCGCGCAGGCATCCGCGTCCATCGGCACGGTCATCTGCCAGGCATGGGCCAGTTCGTCGGGAAACGGCGTCACCAACCGATGACAGGCCATGCGGGCTTCGGCGACCGCCACCGGCGGCGCGCAGGGTAGCACGTCGGGATCGCCCTCAACCTCGAATACGGGTTTCCATCTTCCCGTGTCGGCCGCGATACGCCACCGGGGTTTGGCCCGCACCGGCTTGCCCCACCGCAGCGCCTTGGCGGCGCCGGGAAACAGGTAGCACCGGCCGGTTTCGATCATGTCGCTTAAGACCGTGAAGGCATCACGGCCGGCGAAAGACACCTCGTGAGCCCCGCGATTCCGATGCATCATGAGCTTCATCAGAATCCGGCGGTCCAGCGGCTTGAGTGTAATCGATGGCGGCGGCGCCTTGAGGAGCATCGCGATGTCGCGGGGAAAACGATCGCGGCCCAACGGCGCGCCCTGTCGCCCGCCGACTTCGACCGTGTGGACCGTCAATCGCGCGGATTCCCGGTGATGAACAAGGTAAGCCAGGAACATGACTCACGCCTCCGGCGGGAAACCCGGCTGATGGGCGCCATCGGCGGCGCGAACCGACCGGTCGGACGAGCCTCGCGTCCGGCAATCGCTCAAGCGGTGATTTTCGTCGGCGCCTCGGGCGCCTCGGGCGCCGGCACGGAAGCAGGTTCGGGCGCCGCCGCGGACGCCCGACAAATGCCAACCAGCTCGCCAAGCGTCTTCGCGAGCGCGGCCAACTGCTCTTCGAGAAGCGTGGCACGCTCGATGATCTCGGCCGCACGGTAGATCGCGCCGGCCCGCGTCTTCTCGAGCGTGTCGCGACGGTCCTGCAGTTCCTCGATGTCGCACTCGAGATGCTTGATGCGGTATTCGGCCGCCGATAGGGACCGACGCAGGTTCAGAATCCGGACTTCCTGCTCCTCATCCGAACTGTCGATGTCGCCGATTTCCATGCCGTCCGGGATCGGCACCTGTACGTCCGACCCGCAGTCGGAGCACTTGATCGTCAAACCCGCCCCGCGATAGTCGATCGCCAGGCTCTTGCTGCAATAAGGACAATCGAAAACGATGTCGGTGTCCTTAATGTCGTCGTCATGTGCCTCTTTGTCCATGGCCGACTCTCCGACTTCCGACGCGACAATCGACGCCCCTTCGGGGAGGGGCTCAGGTCAGGCCTTGGTGACCTTCCCCTCGCGGATACATGCCGTACAGACGGTCCGGCGCAAGACCGTGCCGTTCTCGTTGACACGCACACGCTGCAGATTCGGCAGATAGCGACGGCGCGTCACACCGGTGACGTGCAGCCCGATGCCGCCCTTCTTCTTGGCCAAACCGTGCCGTACAATCCGACTCCCGGTTACCGGCCCTTTGCCGCACAATTCACAAATCTTCGACATGACCTGTTCCTCCGTAAAGCAGTTCACCTTATACAATAGCCGCGCAAGGACGCAAGACCAAAACAAGACCAAAAAGCACTCAAGCCACTCATTGGCCTACTGCGCGCGGTACGTGCCGTCGGGCATCTTCTTCCACCGTGTCTCCAAACAGCGCTCGGCCGTACGCGCCAGTTCCTCGAACACCGCTTCCACCGTATACCCCCGACTGCGCGCCGCCAGCAGCAGCGAGAACATGCAGTCGGCGATCGGCTTGAGGTCGCCGGGATTGTACTTGGCCTCATCCAATTTCTGCACGATTTTGCGGGCCTCGACCTCCATATCCGTGCGATCGAAGGTCTCGTGCAGCTTCTCGACCGCCTGCCGAAGCATCGTCATATCCATCATGCACCTCCCTGCCGCGCGCCGGTTACACCGGGCGAAAGTCCTTGATGTTCAACTGGATCGAACGGTTACCGAGGTAGCCGTTCTCCTGCACATGGTAGAGGATATCGAGCGCGCCATCCGGGATCTCGCGTCCGGCCATGCCGAAGGCGATCGCATCCACCTGCGTCCCCCCGGCGGCAACCTCCAGCTTGAGATGATTCTTGCCGACAACCCTCGGCTTCCCAACCAGACGCACCCCCCGCGTTCCCCATATCGGCGTCGGATTCCCGATCCCCAACGGCCGCAGGTCCTCGACCGCCTTGAGAAGGTCGATATCCGCTTCTCCCAACGTAATCCAGGCATCCACCTGAAACGTGGGCACGAGGTCGTGCGCATGCGCCTGATTCCGGCAGGCCGCGTTGAAACGCGCGCGGAAGTCATCCAGGTTTTCCCGCCGGATGGACAACCCGGCCGCGGCCTTGTGGCCGCCAAACGATTCCAGCGTTCCATCGCAGGCCGCCAGGGCCGCCACCAGGTCGACCGAGTCGATGCTGCGGCAGGAACCGCGGCCGAGACCGTCCCCGTCAAACGAGATCACGACGGACGGCCGGTGGTATCGTCCGCACAGCCGGGCGGCGACGATTCCGATCGCGCCGATGTGCCAGCCGTCGCCGGCGGAAACGAGGCCGAACTGGGCGTCCGGCGCGTAATCGGGCTCGATAGCGTCAACCGCCTGCTGGATGATCTGCTCCTCGATCCGTTTGCGCTCGCGATTGGCCGCGTCGAGCTGCCCGGCAAGCCGCCGCACACGCGCGGCATCGGTGGCCAGCAGCAGCTCCAGCGCGGGCCCGGCATCGCCGAGTCGCCCGGCGGCGTTCAGGCGCGGCCCGATCAGGAATCCGAGGTGGTAGCAGTCGATGGCGGTACGCACGCCGGAGACACGGATCAGGGCCGCGAGGCCGGGCGAGGTGCCGTTGTTGATACGGGCAAGCCCGTGCCGAACGAGGATACGGTTCTCGCCCAGCAGCGGCACCACATCCGCCACCGTACCGACGGCCACGAGGTCGAGATACTCGCGCAGGTCAAGCGACCCGGCGATGTCGTGCCCCGCTTCGCGTCCGATGGTCAGCATCGCGTGGCAAAGCTTGAATGCGACACCGACACCGGCCAGCAGTTTCGTCGCCTCGTCGTCGCCAAGCTTCGGATTCACGACCGCGCAGGCCTCGGCCGGCGTACCGACGCATTCGTGGTGATCGGTCACGACCACGTCGATGCCCTGCCGCTTCGCCGCCAGAACCGCGTCGCGCGAGCCGGTGCCGCAGTCGACCGTGACAACCAGCGCGGGCGTGTGCTCCGCCACGCAGCGCTCCAGGGCCGCCACCGTCAGTCCGTAGCCGTCCATGTGCCGACTGGGTAGAAACGCGCCGACTTCGCCCCCCAGCCGACGTACCACGGACACCAGCAGCGCCGCGCTGGTGATGCCATCGGCGTCATAGTCGCCGAATACGACGATCCGTTCATGGGCGACGATGGCCCGCCATACCCGCTCGGCGGCCTGGCGCATGTCCGGCAACCGCAACGGATCGCCAAGATCGCTCAGCCGGGGATGAAGAAAGGACTTCACACCGGCGGCGGTCGCAAGTCCGCGCGCAACCAGAATCCGCGCGATCGCGGGCGCAAGCCCCAGCGTTCCGGCTAATTCGGCGGCTACGTCCTCCCTCGTTTCGACGGTAATCCACTGGCGTTCGATGTCGTCGCTCATTGCTCCAATCTACGAGAGCTTCGTTTGGGCGCCCGACAAATCGGGCTTCTTGCCACGGTGCCAGGCCAGCACGACCGGTGTGGCGATGAATACCGTCGAATACGTGCCGGCGAGCATGCCGATGCACAGCGTCAGAGCGAACCCATAGAGCGCGCCACCGCCGAACACCAGCATGACCACGACGGTAATCAGGGTCGTAAAGGACGTCAGCACGGTCCGGCTCAGCGTCTGATTGATACTCAGGTTGCAGATTTCCGTGAAGCTCCCCTCCTTCATGAGTCGCAGGTCTTCACGAATCCGGTCGAAAATGACGATCGTGTCGTTGACGGAATACCCGATGATCGTGAGCAGCGCCGCGACGATCGGCAGGTCGATCTGCTGACCGAACATCGAATACACGCCGACGGTGACCAGAACGTCGTGCACCAGGGCCACGATGGCGGCGACCGCGAAGCTCAACTCGAATCGCCACGACAGGTAGATGACGATAGCCAGCATCGCCGCCGCCATCGCCCAGAGGGCATTGCGTTTCAGCTCGGCGCCGATCTGGGGGCCGACGTCATCCTCGGCAACCAGGCGGTACTGCGCCTCGGGATGCCCCGCGACCAGCACGCGCTTGACCACCTCGGCGGACGGCTCACCCTTGACCAGGTCCACACCCGTCTTGATCTGCAGCGAGGTGACATCGCCGGAATCCACCTCGCGCTGATATTGGATCACGACGCGGTTGACCCCGGCGGCGGTCAGCGTGCTACGGACCGCCTCGGACGATGCCTGCTTCCCGGCCTCGAACCGATACGTCAACGAGGAACCTCCCGTGAAGTCGACGCCGAAAACCTGGCTCGGCGCCTGGACGAACCGCGCCACCATCACACCCATCGAAATGACGATGACCACCAGCGAAGCGATTGACGCCGGCCAGCGCTTGCCGATGAAATCGATGTTGGTCTTCTCGCGAAACACGCTGAACATCACGAGCCGCTGCACCTTGGTATGCTTCGCGATCAGCCCGAAGATCAGCTTGGTCACGGTGAGGGCCGTGTACATGCTCACGAGGATGCCGGCCGCCAGCGTCACCGCGAACCCGCGGATGGGACCGGAACCCAGGACGAACAGAATGACGCCCGTGATCAGAGTCGTCAGGTTCGAGTCGAAGATCGCCAGAAACGCGCGATCGTAGCCGGCGGTGACAGCCGTCCATAGCTTCTTGCCGGCCCGCGTCTCCTCGCGTATCCGCTCGAAGATCAGGACATTCGCATCCACCGCCATGCCGATCGTCAGCAGAATGCCGGCGATGCCCGGCAGCGTCAGCACGGGCAACTGGATCGCGGAGCCGCCGATACCCTGGCCCATGCTCAGGAATCCCGCGGCGACGATCATGCCCAACGGCAGCAACACCAGGTTCAGCAGCAGCGCGATGTTGGCGACCACACCCGCGATGAGATAGTAGGCGCTCATGAAGATGACCACCAGAACGCCGCCGATGGCGATCGACCGGATGCCGTTCTGAATCGAATCCCGACCGAGGCTCGGGTCCACGAAACGCTTGTCCTCGATCTTGACGCGTGTCGGCAGCGCGCCCGAACGCAGCACGTTCACGAGACGCTGGGCTTCCAGCAGCGTGAAGTCGCCGGTAATCTGGGCGCTGCCCCCGTAGATCGGCTCGTTGATGCGCGGCGCGGAGTACAACACGTTGTCGATGGCGATGCCGAGATAACGGCTGCCGTCGGGATTGGGATTCAGGGGGCCGCCGGGGGCATGCTGCTCGGTTACGCGCCCGAATTTCTTGGCGCCTTTGGCCGTGAAATCCAAGCTCACAACCGGCCGGTTGAGACTGTCCGCGCTCGGCGCGGCGCCGCGGAGGTCCTCGCCGCGGAGCACCGCTTCACGGCGGACGAAGAACGGCCGGTAGACCGTCTGCTGGTTCACTTCTTCACGCGCCAGCATGAATTCGTAGGCGGGCGACGGCACTTCCCATTGCCCGAGGCGCTTGAGAAACTCCTCGTCGCGCTCGGCCGCCGGCGGTGTCGCGGTGGGCATGTAGAACGAGCCGCTCCCGATCGCAACCACCTTGTATCCCAGGGGCGCCTTGCCTTCGCGCAGGAGCGCCTCGGTCAGTTCCATCGTCTTCTCGTGCGCCATGCGGAACTCGAGCACGCCGACACTCAGGATGGCCGCCTCGGCCGACTGACGCTTCTCTTCGCCGATGCCGGGCAACTGAATCTCGATCCGATCGCCCTTCGCGACGATGCTCGGTTCCTCGACACCCAGGCCGTCCAATCGGTTGCGCAGGACTTCGATCGCGCGGTCCTGGGCATGGTTCAGCGCTTCCTTGATGTCGCGCTGAATCTGCGCTTCATCGACCTCGCCGTCCTTCGCCTGCGCGCGGATGTCGCGCTCGGTCTGATCTCGGTCGATCGTGCAGACGAAACTGACGCCGCCCTTCAGGTCCAGGCCGAAACGCACCTTGTCCTTCCACGGGACGACCGTGCTCATCGAGCCCGCTATCAACGCCGCCAGCACCAACCATTTCCACACCGCATGCTTGTCCATTGCACCAGTCTCCCTGCTTATGCCTCGTCGGCAGTGACCTTCTCGCCTTTGTCCAGTACGCGATTGACGGCCCCGCGCAGAATCTCGACCTTCACATTATCCGCCAGTTTCACCATCAGCGACGTATCCTTGACGTTGGTGACGATCCCCAGAATGCCGCCGCTGAACAGCACGCGATCGCCGCTCTTGACGCTGTTGATCATCTCGCGACGCGCCTTCTCCTTACGCTGCTGCGGACGGATCATCATGAAGTACATGATGCCGAAGATCAGCACCATCGGCAGCAGCATCTGCCCCAATCCCCCGCCGACGCCACCCATCTGCGCCACCATTGCCATGTCCATCGCCGTCATCGCCATAGTCTCACCCATCTTCCCGGTCCCCCGGCTGCCCTTCGCGGTAGCGGGAAACCCATTCGTTTTTCAAATCGCCAAAACACCCGCTCTGCAACGCCTCGCGGATCTCCCGCATCAGCGCCATGTAACGGTGAAGATTGTGGATCGTCAGCAACCTGACGCCCAGAATCTCGCCCACATTCAGCAGGTGCCGGACATACGCCCGCGAGAACCGGCTGCACGTGTAGCACGTGCAGCCCGCCTCGACCGGACGCGTATCCTGCTTGTACTCGCCCGCCTTCACCGGATAGCGACCGTAACGTATGAAGGCGGACCCATTACGCGCCAACCGCGTCGGCAATACACAGTCGAACATGTCGACACCGCGCGCGATCGCCTCGAATAACTGCGGAATCTTCCCCACCCCCATCAGATACCTGGGCCGATCGACAGGCAGATATGCCACGCTGTCATCGACCCCCTTGATGAGGATGTCCTCGGGTTCGCCGACACTCACGCCGCCGATGGCATACCCGTCGAAACCGATACCCACAAGCTCGCGGGCGCACCGCTGCCGTTGATCGGCATGGACCCCGCCCTGCACGATCCCGAACACGAGCTGACCGTCCGCACGCGGCTGTTCAGCACACAAGGCGGCCCAATTTAGGGTCATCCCCACGGATTGACAAGCGTAATCACGAGCGCAGGGGTACGGCGCGCATTCGTCGAATACCATCGCCACATCCGACCCCAATACGCGTTGGATCGCCATCGCCTCGCGCGGCCCCAGGAAGATGCGGCTGCCGTCGACATGCGAGCTGAACTCGACGCCGTCAGGCCGGATTTTCCGCAGGTTGGTCAGACTGAACACCTGGAACCCGCCGCTGTCGGTCAGGATCGGCTTCGACCACCCCATGAACCGGTGCAGGCCTCCCGCGCGTTCGATGACCTCAAGCCCCGGGCGGATATTGAGATGATAGGCGTTGCCCAGGACGATCTGAACCCCCAACTCGTCAAGCTCGCGCGGCGCCATCGCCTTCACCGTCGCCTGCGTGCCGACCGGCATGAAGACCGGCGTTGTCACCGGTCCATGCGCCGTCCACAGCACGGCGGCCCGCGCCCGCGAGGCGCCGTCCGTCGCACCGATTTCGAACCGGCCCGGCGCCTCGTACGCCTCGCCGCTGCTGCGCTCTTGCCGTTCCATGGCTCGGAACACTACCCGTCAGGCCCCTTGAAAACAAGCCGCACCTGCGGGGCGCATTTGCGATTCGGTGCATCCCTGGAGCGCGGGCGTCCCGCCCGCTTGGAAATGCACATGTCTGGCAACTGCGGGCGAGACGCCCGCGCTCCCAGGGGAACAACGGCGAATGTCCATGACTGCACCCAATCGCAAATGCGCCCGCACCTGCGCCGCGTGCGGATTCGACTTTCCATCGCGGTTCGGTTCCTGTTAGGTTCCACACGTCACGCGTCACGGGAGGCGGCACATGAGTCTCTGCATCACCCAACTCCACGCCGGTGGGCTCATTGTCAACTATCGCTGTTCGTCCGCCTGCCGACACTGCCTCTACGCCTGCGGCCCGCACCGGGCCGGCGACTACATGAGTCAACCGGATGCGTGCGCCGCGCTGTCCCGCATCCGGGAACTCGGCTGCCGGAGCGTCCATATCGGCGGCGGGGAGCCCCTGCTGGAGCCGGAGCGGTTGCGCCTCGTCCTGCGCGCCGCGCGCGATGCCGGCGTCACCGTCGGATACGTCGAGACCAACTCGTCCTGGCATACGGATGCCTCACGCACGCGCGACGTGCTTGGCATGCTGCACGCCGAGGGGCTCGGCACGCTCTTGATTTCGATCAGCCCTTTTCATAACGAGCACATCCCCTTCGGCAAGGTCCGCGCCGTACTCGACGCCTGCCATGCGGCCGGTCTCTCGGCGTTCCCCTGGATTGTCGACTTCGCCGCCGAGATCCGCGCGTTCGATACAACCGTGCCGCATACGCTCGACGAGTACACGCAACGATTCGGCGACGACTATGTGCCGAACCTGATGCATCGCTACGGCATCACGCTCGGCGGGCGCGCCCTGCGGACATTCGAGCCCTGCCTGGACCATCTGCCCGCCGAGGACATCCTGTGGCGCGACGCGAATGCCTGCGATCGACTCGAAAACACCTACCATTTCCACGTCGATCTCTACGGGAACTACATACCGGGCCTCTGCGCGGGATTGGCCATCCGGCTCGACGATCTCGGCCGACCGCTCGATCCCGCGGCATACCCCGTGCTGAGCCGCCTGCACGAAGGCGGGGTCGGGGGGTTGTTCCGCTGGGCCATGGACGAGCACGCCTTCCGCCCCTCGCCCGAGGGCTATGTGAACGCCTGCCACCTGTGCCAGAGCATCCGCGGTCACCTCGTATCATGCCGCGGCGTCGATTCGCCCGAGCTCCAGCCCGCCGGCTTCTACGAATCCCTGTAAGAAGACGGAAGAGGGAAGAGGGGAAAGGCCCGAACCTACTGCGCCTCGTCGCCGCCGCTCGTCCGAATCTGTTCGACCCCATCGCCCCCACCCGTCCGGAGCGGCGCCGCAAAGTCGGCCAGCGCGCGCATGTAAGCGTCGAATCCCACCGTGAACAGCGTATTGTGGCCCGCGCCGGGGACGGTCAGTAGACGCTTGCGCGGACTCGCCGACGCGGCATGCAACGCCCGGGCATCACCGACGGGGATGATCTCGTCACGCTCGCCATGGATGATCAGCGTGGGCCCTTCATACAGGCGGATTTTCCGCAGGTGTCCGGCCGGATCCGGCCCGCCGGCGGCTCGCGGCGGCACGGTCGCACCCAACCGCTCCAGCAGCGGCGTCAGGTGGGCGAAGCCGCTTTCGACAACCAGCCCGTCCACATCGGACGGCAGCCGCGCGGCGATCTCGATCGCCGCGGCACTGCCAAGCGACCGCCCCATGACGATGACCGGCGCCGCATAGCCGGCCTCGCGCAACCAGCCGCGCACATGGATGTACGCCGCCACCGCGTCATCCAGCAGCGTCGATACGGTCGGTTCTCCCGTCGACCGCCCGTAGCCGCGGTAGTCCACAACCAGGAGGTTGAGGTCCATCGCCGTGTAACAACGGCCGACGTTGTCGTAGTCCGCCGCGATTTCGCCATTTCCGTGGAACAGGAGTACCGTCGGCGACGCCGCGCCCGCCGCATGAAAGCGGGCGCCGAGCGTCACGCCGTCCGCCAGCGGAATCGTCAACGCTTCGACGCCGGCCGGCGCCGGCCGCGTCGTTTCACGCCGCGGATGGAACGTGACAGCCCGCACCGCGGGATGGTCCAGCCATGCGTCCGACGCCACCGTATCCATCGCTACCGGCTCATCACGGTGACATCCGCCCGCCAGGAACAAACCCGCCAGGACTCCCGCCGCAACCCGTCCGCTCATCCCGTCCTCCTCCCTGACCCGCGCCACACGCCCTCGCACGAAGCCCGGAACGGAGATCCAGACCGAATTCGAGTGGGTCAGCGGATGTAGATTTCGATCCGCCGGTTGACCGGGTTGCCGGTTTGCGGATCGTTCTTCGCCCGCGGGCGGTCATACCCGTAACCAACGGAATCGAGTCGCTTGCCGTCGATCTTCCACGTTTTGCCCAGATAGTCCGCCACCGCCTCGGCACGCCGGCGCGTGAGGCGCCGCAGGCTCCACCGCGACTCGCCCTCGCGCCAGTCCACATGACCCTCGATCCGCGCCGCCTTGTCCGGCGACTTGAGCAGCGTCGCGGCGATCGCGTCCAGATCGGAGAAGTACTCCGGCAGAATCTCCCAGCCGTCTTCGGCGAATTTCATGTTGAGCTCGAAGAGCATGGCGTCATCCGCCGCGGCCAGCGGTTGCGTGCCGTCCTCGATGACTTCGTGCCCGTCCGCCACCTTGCCCCCATCCGTGTCGCGCACGAGCGGGTTCGTCTTGTACAGGGCAACCTCGTTGCCGTCCGTCAACCCGTCATAGTCGGTATCGCGGTTGAGCGGGTCGGTCTTGTGCGTGCGCACTTCGGCGCCGTCCAGAAGCCCGTCACCGTCCGTATCGCGATCGAACGGATTGGTGCCGCTCGCCGCCTCCTCGATGTCGGTCAACCCATCGCTGTCCGAATCCAAGGGCCCCGCCGCGACCACCGATACCGTCTTTCCAAACGCCCACACCACGCCGCCGTCGACCAGCGCGTTGGCCTCGGTATCGCCCCCCGCGCAAAGGACGCGCACATCCGCGCGCAGCGCCAACCGATCCGACAGGTGATACAACGCCCCGCCGCCCAACCGCAGGGTCGGATCGATCTCCGCGTCGAAGTCGTCCTCGTACCGCATGAAGCCGACACCCACGCTCAAGTAGGGGTCCAGCCGCTCCCATCGCGTGAAATGGTAGAGCCCGTCAATGGCCAGACCGACCGCGCTGGTCTCGTCCACCTCCGGCCCGGCTTCCTCCCGGAGCCGCGAAACCCGCGTTCCATAACTGTGGGCGAACCGCTCATCCAGCCGCGGAACCAGCATCAGGACGCCTTCCAGCGACCAGCGCTCGGTATAGTCGAACCCGAGGCGCAGCGATACCGTTAGGCTGTCCTCCACCGGTTCGTCCCCCTCGAACTTCAACCCGCCGACCGCCACGCCGACGTTCACGAGGTTCTCGACCCCTTCCTCGGCGGCCATCGCCGCGCAGGAAAACAGGACCGCCAGACTCATGCCTACCACCGGTTTCATCACGCTTCCGCTCCTTTCGACCGTCCCTGTCGAGACCACCATCGCCGTTGCGGCCGGGTCTCCGCCGAACACGCGACAAACACTAGCAGACCGGGGCGCGAAGACAACCGCAACTTTGCCGTTCCTTACCGACGCCACAATGGCGTATGCTTGCCTGCGTATCGTCGTATCGTGCGTGCCAGAATCTCAACAGAGGGAAGACTTAACATGCTCACGCGTTTGTCCATGCCGCGCGCCCTGACGCTCGTCGCGCTGTCGTGTCATCTTGCCGCCCGCCCCGCCGCCGCCGCGGCGAAGTATCAGTTTCTCTTCATCGGCGACGGCATGGGCCCCGACCAGGTGGCCGTCAGCGACCGGTGCGTCGCCCTCGCCGGCCTGCGCGACAGCCTGCATATGACGCGATTCCCGGTGCGGGGCACGGCCACCACCGACGAGGCACGCGGGATCACGACCGACTCGGCGGCCGCCGCAACCGCCCTCGCCTGCGGCGTCAAGACCGCAACCGGCACGCTCGGGATGAACGCCGATTACACGGTCGCCTATCGCACCGTTCCCGGCATCCTGCGCGAACGTCTGGACTGGAAGATCGGCATCGTCTCGAGCGTGTCGCTCGACCATGCCACACCGGCCGGCTTCTATGCCACCAGCGGTTCGCGCAGCGGCTACGCGGCGATCGCTCTACAACTCGCCTCCAGCGAGTTCGCGTTTTTCGGCGGCGGCGGCATCAAGGGATGGAAGGGCGCGGCGGCGCCGCGCGACACGGTCGGCGTGGCCCTGGCCGCCAACGGCTATACCGTGATCGACACCGCGGCGGGCATCCTGGAACTGCAAGGCAAACCGCGCGACCGCGTCGTCTGCCTGGGCCCGCGCCTGCAACCCGGTCCCTCGCTGCCCTACGCCATCGATCGCGCCGCGATCGACCCCGGCGGTCTCGATCTGGCCGCTTATGTCCGCGCCGCGATCGCCTGCCTGCGGGAGGCGCCGGGGTTCTTCCTGATGGTGGAAGGCGGCAAGATCGACTGGGCCTGTCACATGAACGACACCGCCACCACCGTGCGCGAGGTGATCGATTTCGATCAGGCCATCGGCGTCGCGCTGGAATTTCTGGCCGCCCATCCCGACGACACGCTGATCGTCGTCACGGCCGACCACGAGACCGGCGGCATGCGTTTCGACCCGTCAGCCGACGGCACGCCTGCCGGGCTGGACGGGTTGCTGAAGGCGTCGACATCGGTCGAGCGCTTCGAGGCGGATATCTGGCCCGCGTACCGCGCCGCGCATAAGGCCGGCTTCGCCCCCGCGACGGCGAACATCGCCGACGAGGCCGACGGCGCGTTCAAGAAGCTCATGCTGACCGGCTTCGGCCTCGCTTACGGGACGCTGAACGCGGACGCACAGGCCCTTCTCGAAGCGGCTTACGACGCGGCCATGGGCGATCGCCTCGCCACCCTGATCAACGACTATGGCGCGAAGGGCGATCTCGCGGCGACCCTCGCTGCCCTCGCCGCCACGCGGGCCGGCATCGCGTGGGCGGACTCCAACCACAGTTCCACGCCCGTCCCCATCTACGCGACCGGCGCCGACGCCGAGATTTTCGCCGGGGCTTGCGACAATATCGACCTTCCGCGCAAACTCCTCCGCGCCGCGGGGCTCGCCGACGTCGCGCTCCCCGTTGTCCGGGGCGCGGGGGCCAAACCGTAGCCGAGCCGCCCGCGGGAGCGGGCGCATTTGCGATTGGGTGCAGTCATGGACATTCGCCGTTGTTCCCCTGGG
>CAYYJS010000035.1:0-33397 GCA_964472315.1 uncultured Victivallales bacterium
TTCCCGGGCCTTGTACACACCGCCCGTCACATCATGAAAGCCGTCTGCACCCGAAATCACTGATCTAACCCGCAAGGGAGGAAGGTGCCTAAGGTGTGGGTGGTGATTGGGATGAAGTCGTAACAAGGTAGCCGTAGGGGAACCTGTGGCTGGATCACCTCCTTTCTAAGGAGAATCCCGCGCAAGCGGGATAGGTCAATCGCCGTGCTGCTCCGACGCGCAAGCGTCTGGGTAAGTGGCGACCGAGGCACGCGAAAGCGTGTTCTCCCCGTTACATGTATGGCAAGTCGTATCGCTTCCGGCGCGAAATGGTGGTGACGCGGACTATTCGACGTGATGGGTGGTATCGGTGCTCCTGGGGGCATAGCTCAGTTGGTAGAGCACCTGCTTTGCAAGCAGGATGTCACCGGTTCGATCCCGGTTGCCTCCACCAGGTTTCGCCTGCGGCGAAGCCGAGGACGAAGGCTGCCGCGGCGAAGCCAGACGAGCGTAGCGGGTGAGATCAAGCCGGGCTACAACGCCTCGCCTCGATCTACGCCCGGGCCGGCCAGGCGTCAAGCCCGGCAAGACTCGGGCGTGTAGCTCAGTTGGTTAGAGCGCGTCCCTGATAAGGACGAGGTCGCTGGTTCGATTCCAGCCACGCCCACCAGTTCTGGAGACGAGCCAGGGCGGTGACGCGCGGCTACCCATCACGGCGGTTTATGTTGGCAGTGATCAGCCATCGGGATCCAGCGGATCTGATATTTGATTACTGGTAACAGGTGACTGCCGATCTTTGACAATTGCATAGAGAGCGGAAAGGCAACTTTTGTCGAACTGCCCGGGGTGCTGGAAACGGCACGTCGGGCGGGAGACCGAGATCTTTGATCAAGCGCTTAAGGGCGTGCGATGGATGCCTTGGCACCAATAGGCGATGAAGGACGTGGTAAGCTGCGATAAGCTTCGGGGAGTGGCAAACACACTGTGATCCGAAGATTTCCGAATGGGGCAACCCATCCCGACTAATATCGGGATACCGTGGTCTGAATACATAGGACCACGGAGCGACACCCGGGGAAGTGAAACATCTCAGTACCCGGTGGAAGAGAAATCAACCGAGATTCCCTAAGTAGTGGCGAGCGAACGGGGAAGAGCCCAAACCATCCCGCTTGCGGGATGGGGTTGCGGGACCTCGATATAGCAGTGCAACCGATAGCGGAACGCTTCTGGAAAGCTGGACCATAGCGGGTGACAGTCCCGTATGCGAAATCGGAAACACGCTTAGAGGTATCCCAAGTAGAGCGGGACACGTGAAACCCTGCTTGAATCCGGGGGGCCCACCCTCCAAGGCTAAATACTCATTGGTGACCGATAGCGAACTAGTACCGCGAGGGAAAGGTGAAAAGAACCCCTGCTAGGGGAGTGAAATAGTACCTGAAATCGCACGCTTACAAACTATCGGAGCCCCGACTTGTCGGGGTGACGGTTTGCCTTTTGCATAATGAGTCCGCGAGTCACAGTATGTGGCAAGGTTAACCCCGTCTCGGGGGAAGCCGAAGCGAAAGCGAGTGCTAACTGTGCGATAAGTCGCATGCTGTGGACCAGAAGCCAAGTGAGCTACCCATGGCCAGGGTGAAACCACTGTAACAGGTGGTGGAGGCCCGAACCTGTGTCCGTTGAAAAGGGCTAGGATGAGCTGTGGGTTGGAGTGAAAGGCTTATCAAACTTGGTGATAGCTGGTTCTCCTCGAAATAGCTTTAGGGCTAGCCTCACGTGGTAGCAACCGGAGGTAGAGCACTGACTGGATGATGGCCCTTACCAGGGTACTGACGCCAATCAAACTCCGAATACCGGTTGTGGAATCGTGGGAGTCAGACTGTGGGGGATAAGCTTCATAGTCGAGAGGGAAACAGCCCAGACCGCCAGCTAAGGCCCCTAAAGTAGGTTCAGTGACTAAGGATGTGGAATTGCAGTGACAGCTAGGATGTTGGCTTAGAGGCAGCCACCATTTAAACAGTGCGTAATAGCTGACTAGTCGAGTGATTCCGCGCCGAAAATGATCGGGACTAAATCTACTGCCGAAGCTGCGGCTCCCCGCATTTATGCGGGGGGGGTAGAGGAGCATTCCATATGGAGCGAAGCCGAAGGGTAACCAACGGTGGACCGTATGGAAGAGATTATGCGGACATGAGTAACGAAAAGTAAGGCGAGAATCCTTACCGCCGTAATCCCAAGGGTTCCTGGGGCAGGTTCGTCCTCCCAGGGTTAGTCGGCCCCTAAGCCGAGGCCGAAAGGCGTAGGCGATGGAAAACAGGTTTATATTCCTGTACCGCCAGGCGTGAGCCATGGAGTGACGCAGGAGGCTAGGCCAGCCACCGATTGGAAGTGGTGGTCCAAGCCCGTAGGGAGCATCAGCAGGTAAATCCACTGGTGCAATCCTGAAAGGTGATGGGACATTGAGTCTTCGGACAAGATGGATTGGTTGATGCCATGCTGCCAAGAAAAGCTCCTAAGCATTGAGCGTCGGGCGACCGTACCAAAACCGACACAGGTGGGATGGTAGAATATACCAAGGCGCGCGAGAGAAACCACGTTAAGGAACTCGGCAAATTAGCCCCGTAACTTAGGGAGAAGGGGTCCCTCTGGTTGTGATCGTTAAGTGAGCAACCGGAGGGCGCAGTGAAAGGGTCCAGGCGACTGTTTAACAAAAACACAGCACTCTGCTAACTCGCAAGAGGATGTATAGGGTGTGACGCGTGACCAATGCCGAAAGGTTAAGGCAAGAGGTTAGCCGCAAGGCGAAGCTTCGACCCGAAGCCCCGGTGAATGTCGGCCGTAACTATAACGGTCCTAAGGTAGCGAAATTCCTTGTCGGGTAAGTTCCGACCTGCACGAATCGTGTAACGATCTGGGCGCTGTCTCAACGAGGATCTCGGTGAAGTTGTAATTCCGGTGAAGATGCCGGATACCCGCAGTAGGACGGAAAGACCCCATGAACCTTTACTGTAGTCTGATATTGGTGTTTGGTTTGTCATGTGTAGCATAGCTGGGAGGCTTTGAAGCCACCTCGTCAGGGGTGGTGGAGCCATTAGTGAAATACCAGTCTTGACAAGGCGACCATCTAACCCGCGTCCGTGAATCCGGTCAGGGGACAATGTCAGAGGGTCAGTTTGACTGGGGCGGTTTCCTCCCAAATTGTAACGGAGGAGTTCGAAGGTACCCTCAGCATGGTCGGCAATCATGCGTAGAGCGCAAAGGTAGATAGGGTGCTTAACTGCGAGACCTACAAGTCGAGCAGATGCGAAAGCAGGACTTAGTGATCCGGTGGTTGCTCGTGGTAGCGCCATCGCTCATCGGATAAAAGGTACTCCGGGGATAACAGGCTGATCGCGGCCGAGAGTTCACATCGACGCCGCGGTTTGGCACCTCGATGTCGGCTCATCGCATCCTGGGGCTGGAGAAGGTCCCAAGGGTTTGGCTGTTCGCCAATTAAAGCGGTACGCGAGCTGGGTTCAGAACGTCGTGAGACAGTTCGGTCCTTATCCTCTGTGGGCGTAGGAGATTTGAAGAGAACATTCCCTAGTACGAGAGGACCGGGAATGACGCACCTCTGGTGTTCCTGTTGTCACGCCCGTGGCATCGCAGGGTAGCTATGTGCGGAACGGATAAGCGCTGAAAGCATCTAAGCGCCAAGCCTCCTCAAAGACTAGATCTCCCGGACCTTCGGGTCCCTGAAGGCAGGTTGAAGACTACGACCTTGATAGGCTGGAAGTGTAAGCGTGTATATTTAAAGACGTTGAGCTAACCAGTACTAATCAGCCGTGTGGCTTGATCTTATATTCCGACTCCCCGGCAAAAGTTGACTTTCCCTCTCTATGTGACCTTTTCCCCGACTTCCGGGTCGGGGTAACTTTTTTTCCCGGTGGCCATGGCAAGGAGGAAACACCCGTTCCCATCTCGAACACGGAAGTGAAGGGCCTTAGCGGCGATGGTACTGCAGCGCTCGGTTGTGGGAGAGTAGCACGCTGCCGGGATTGATTTCGAGGCGCCTCAGCGTAAGTTGGGGCGCCTTTTTTTTGGAGAATGGCCATGACTGCGACGTTGATGGGCGGCGTGCTGCCGATCTTTCTCATCATCGGGCTCGGCTCGGCGTTGATGCGCGCGGAGTTTCTGGATGACGCAACCAAGACGGGGATGAACCGGCTTGTGTATTTTGTCTGCCTTCCGCTACTACTGTTCGAGAAGACGGCGGCGGCGGCGGAGTTGACGGGGCGGTTCGGGGGATTGCTTGCGCTTGTTGTCATCGGCACGCTGGTGGGCATCGCCGCCGCCTACGGGGTGGCCGCGATGCTGCGCCTGCGGGGCCATGCGATCGGTGCCTTCGTGCAGGCGGGTTTTCGCGGGAATCTTGTGTTCGTGGCGCTACCGATCGTGCTGTATACGATTCGCGTGATGCCGATGCCCGAGCGCGCCGCGATGGAGACGGTCACGGTTCTGGTCATCGTGCCGGTGATCATTCTCTACAATGTGATCGGCGTACTCGTTCTCGTGCTGCATGGGGCGCCCGCGTGTCCTTCCCGGCATCCGGTGGCCGGCGCGGTTCTCGGCATCGCCCGAAATCCGTTGATCATCGCCTGTGTCGCCGGTCTCGCGGTACGGTTGACCGGCGTACGTGTTCCTGCGCTGGTCCTGCGCACCTGCGATATCATGGGTGCGGCAGCATTTCCCCTTGCCCTGATTTGCGTTGGGTGCGAATTGGCCATCTCGCGGTTCGCCACGATGCGGACCGCCGCGCTGGCGTGCGCGGCGGTTAAGGTGCTGCTGTTGCCGGCCGTGGGCGCCGTGCTGGCACCGTGGCTTGGGCTCGACGCCTGGTCCGCCCGAATCGGCTTGCTTCTGCTTGCCAGTCCGACCGCGGTTGCGTCCTATGTCTTGACGCGGGAGATGGGTGGCGACGCAGTGCTGGCGGCCAATGCGATCGCCGCCAGCACGCTGCTTTCGATCGTCAGTTTCAGTGTGCTGGCGCTGTTGCCGGTCTGAGCATGTTCGCTACGGGCGGCGCCCGTGTCAGATATCCACGGCGCGCGGGGTGAGAGACGACGGCATGCCGGCGATGCGCCCGAGTGCCGATATCAATGCCGCCATGCGCTCGGCGCTCTTGTGTCCGAGGCGCAGCAGATCCTGCTCGGATTCTCCGATGTTCGTGGCGGTCGCCGCCACAACTTGAAAAGCGCAACTGATCACGGATAGCGGCTGCAAGAGCTCCTGCACCAACTCCGACAGAATCTCGAGCAACTCCCGCCGCGATAGTCGACGGGCGTGCGTCACTTCGGGCGTGGCGGTCCCGTCGTCGGCGCCGCCCGTCACGACGTGCCCCAACCTGTCGAGACGTCGTTCCGCCTCTCCCACGGCCGCACGGATCTGTTCTTCCACCAGGTTGACGAGGCCGCGGAGCTTCTCCCGGCGTGCGCCATCCGTCGCGCCGATGGCGGTATCGAAGGCGCCGACCAGTTCGTCGAGCAGGATCCGCAATTCGGCTGTTGTCGCCGTCAGCCGGTGGGCATCCATCCGTGACGGACGCACCGTCCGCGCCTTCTTCGGCGACGCCGTGCGCCCCGGGATCTCTCCGGGTTCGGCCGGTTGGCTGCTCTGCGCCAGCAGGGCGCTCCATCCACCCTCGTCCAAGCCGCCTTCCATGAGGCGCGCCTTCAAGTCCTCCAATTCCTCCGTTCCCCCCTTGCGAGAGACGTAACGTGTCAATCGCTTCTCGCTGGATTCGATCATGCGCCGTTTCTTGAGGTATTCGGTTGCCAGCGCATCCACCATGAGTTCCTCGGTCATCTCCTCGATCGCAACCGATACCGGCACCATGTCGAGATCCGCCATGTTCGTGACCAGCGTTTCGAGCGCTTCCCGAAGTTCCCGCTCGAGTTCCGCGAGCGTTCGCGACAGGTCTTTCTTGCCCTTCTGTGTTTGCGCCGCGGGGTCGTTCTTCAGGGCATCGAAGGCCCGCCTGAGGCACTCGACGATCTTGGTCACGAGGGCGTGGGAATCTTCGGGGCCCAGGCGTGTCTCCGGCGACGGCAGTGCGCCGGCCACGGCCTGGTGCGCGGAGTTGATGATGAGGTTACCGAGCGCCGCGGGCGCCGATGCCACTGACCGCATGTCCGCCGCGATGGCGCCGTCGCCGGTGTCTCCCGCGCCCTCCATGAAGGCCATCAGGCGTGTGTCACGCAGGGCCCGGTCGGTCGCCGAAACCGCATCCTGGCTGTCTCTGTCGACGACGATCTCCTCGTCGGCCACCTCGACCAGCGTGACGTTGCGCGAACGGATATGGTTGATGGCGGCGCTGCCAAGGAGTTGCGCGAAATCGCCCGTGGCCAACGTCTTCTCCGGGGATTGCGCCAAAAGCTGCAGAATACGGACGAACTCGTCGGGTGTAAGCCCGTGTTCCAGCGTCAGATCGCGCACATCCCATCCCCGCAGGACGTTGATGACGGTCTGCGCCAAGCCGCTCCGGCTCTCGCATGGCACCTCGTTGACGAGAATGCCGTCGGCCGAGAGCGTCAATTGGATCTGCTCATGCGTTTCCAGGAATGCCGTCAGTTCCTCGTACGCGTGCTCCATGGCCATAACTGTCACGTTATGTCTGGCGCCATAGATCCTGTTGTTATGGAACACGCTGCCGAGCGCCCGAACGATCGTGTCTGACACCGTACACCTCCACGACCCTGATCTCGGGTCCGCGATGCCAGACAATAAACCGTTCCCAACTTCAGGAACAAGGTTTTGTTCGCGGGCCGGATAGGGTATAGTTCTGCCATGGTTCGTCTATGGACATACCCCTTCCGGGCCGTGGACCGGGTGCTGGACCATCTTGCGGCGGTGGTCGGCGCGATCGGGTTCTCGCAGATACCCGGGTTTATCGACCACTATGTGCAGCGACTGGGCGGGCATGCCGCCGAAGCGCAGTGCAATGTCGCGAGCTGGCAACGTATTGCCGATGCGTCGGCGCAGGGGGATCTGCATGCCCTGATTACGCTGTATCGCGCCTCCGAACGGCTGGAAGTGCTTGAGGCCGGGCGCAAGTGTGCCGCTGACGTGCTGCGGTTGGAGGACCTCCGTACGGCGCTCGATGCCATCGTGTCGTCGCCGCCGTGGTTGCGCGCCATCGCATTCCTGCGGCACATGGACGCCGACATCGCCCGCGGCGCGTTGGACGGATTCGCGTTGAACGTGCCGTTGGATATGGAGGGGCTATGCTATGCGGGAATCGGTCTGGTTCTCGGGGTGTGCGTCTACGCGGGGTTTCGCCAGGGCGTGCGTGCGATGGTCCGAGCGGCGTGCGACAGGCAGGGCCGGCGCGGCACCGCAGTGCCGGTCGACGCCGGTGCGGACGATGTCCGTATCCGGACGAGGTGAGAAATGGCCAGGCAAGTCGAGGCATGAAGTCGCGTGCCAGTTCCGCATTCAGGCATATGAAGGCGCGGCACTGGTGAGCGGGCGGGACGAGGCCGACCGTCCCCCGCTCGGATGCTCGGATGCTCGGATCGGTGGACCGATTTGGCCTTGCGCAGTCCCGGTTGGTTATGCTAGCCTATCACCAGTAGGTGGTTCTCTTGGTCCGCGCATCCGAGCGCGATGTGGGGAGCACGTGTGTTGAGAGGGGAGTTCGGTAGTATGAAGGCAGGATGTCGTCGCATATTGGCCGTCGCCACGCTGGCAGTCCTTGCGGGGGTGTGGGTGCATGCCGGGGTTTACAAGGAAGGCAAGCCCGTCAGTGGCGTCAAGTCCGAGATCGACATCTTGACGATGAAGTGGGGCAAGCTCGACGAGACCAACGACCGGATCATCGGTACCGTGCGCGTGATCAATCCGCGTGTGGTCTTGCAGCCGTACAACTACACGTTCGCCCTGACCTTCGATTTCTTCGATAAGGCCGGGCAGCGTCTGGACTCTCTGGATACGACCTTTTCGTTCAAGACGTACGGCTACCAGACCAAGGAGACCTACATCGAAGGTGAGTTCTGCGTCGATCTCGCGACAAACGCCGAGCGCCGACGCGTGACGCTGACGAATGTGAAGATCAACTCGGAAGCCGCAAAGTACCAGACCAAGTTCAATATCTCGGCCTCGTTGATGCGAACCGGCTTTGCGTTGCCGGAGCCCAAACTCGTGCCCGTGCGCTAATTTCCCGACGTACGGGCCTTCAGGATGGCGTCCAGGCAATCCGGTGCGACACTCTTGAGTGCGCCAAGGGTTGTCCCCTGGTACACGAGTTTCCCATAAGGATCGAAAATGCTGAGAACGCAACCCGCGTACTCCTGATCGCGCCAAGTGGCGGTGGCGGCATCCGGGACGCCCCTGACATCGATGGCGATCGGTTCCGCACCGATTGCAGGTAGCGAGAACGTGAAGTGCTCCGCCACGGAGTACTCGATGTTGCCGCCCGATCCGCGTTTTGTCCGGCGGTACGCGCCCATGCGCCACACCCGGTAGTAACCGGTGTACCCGACGCCGGGTTTGCCGCACAGGCGCAGGTCGGCGACACCCCCTGGGGGAATCGGAATCTTGCAGGCGATCAGAAAGCGCTGTTCCGTCTGATAGACGTTGCGCCGCCCGGTGCTCGGGGCGGCCGGCACGGTGGCCGTCGCGGCACGGAGATCGACCTTGATCGGTGGCGCATCGCCGTCCGCCGTTCCCGCGCTGAAAATGCTGGCCGGCCTGTGCTTGGTACTGCTGATCATCGGTGACGACAGCGACGAATGAATCGTGATACCGTCCGGCACCGGCAGTTGCGGTACGACCGTCATCGGCGATACCGGCTCCGGTGGCGTCGTTTCGGCGGCGATGACATCCAGTTGGAACCGCGCCGCCGAAACAACCGGAAGGTTCGCCGAACGCTCCGCTTCCTCGCGGGTTCTCTTCGCCCGTTCGAGGTCGCCGCCGCGGACGTAAGCGGACGTCATCTGCTCCAATCGCGCTTCGTACTGGGTTTGTAGCTTGACGATCGCATCCGCGCGTCCGCGTTCCACGCGGTTCATTGCATCCAATGCTTGCCGCTGCACCCCGCCGAGTTCTTCCGGCGTCTGCACGACGTGCGCATCCGTCAGCGTCTTCTCGCGCCGATACCGCGTCAACTCGGTGTCCGCCGCGGTCCATGCCGCTAGGTTTCCCCGCGCCTGCACCTCGCCAAGCAGGCGTTGAAGCATTCCTGCATACGTCGACGGCCATTCGGCGCGTTTGGCGGCGGCGGCCGTCTCGATCGCCGCCAACTGTCCCTCATAGATGGAGCGTGCGGCGACCAGCGGATCGTCTTCGGCCATGACGACGTCCGAGAGGACGGCGCACGCAAGTACGACGGTCATGCCTATCCGTCTCGGGCAGCTTGCAGTCACGGTGCCTCCCCTGATGATGTTAGGCGAGCAATCCGGTCATGATCGAACCGCCGTGGCATTGTGGCACGCCGAACTGGCCGTGTCAACGTTGCCGCGGTTGCCGCGGTTGGCTGTCGAGGATGCCGTCCGATGGGGCGGGAAGCGTGTATGACCTGGACGTTACGCGGCCCGAAAAGAAAACGCCATGTCCATGGGGCATGGCGTATAGTCGTGATGGCGAGGACGACGGGGCTCGAACCCGCAACATCCAGATCGACAGTCTGGGACTCTAACCATTGAGCTACGTCCTCGTGGTTCGAAGAATGCGGGGTATATTACCGTCGGCTTGTCACGGTGCAAGGAAAAAGCGAAAAAAGCATGCGCGGATGCGCGGCCGCATGGAATCCCGTGAAACAGGCCGGCGGTCAGTTCCACGCGGCGCCGAGGAAAAGGACGAGGAGTTCCATCAACTCGTTCGCCGCGCCGAGGAGGTCGCCGGTGATGCCGCCGACGCGGCGTTTGCACCAGACCGCAAAGCCCTTGGCGGCCGCGAAGACGGCGACCGCGGCCATGACCGCGCCCCAACCGAGGCCAAGGGCGAGCGATACGGCCAGCGCGACGCCGGCCGCAATCCACATGGATCGCTCGTCGGCCTCCGCCACGAAGGCCGCCGCGGTGCCGCCCTCCGGACGGGCGTACGAGAGTGCGACGGCGAGATAGACCTGACACGCGCGCGAGAACATGAGCGCGGCGAAAACCCATGTCAGCGCTCCGGTCTCGATCAACTCCGCGATGCACGCCCACTTGCCGAGGAGGACCAGCATCAGGGCCATGGCACCGAATGCGCCGATGTGCGAGTCTTTCATAATGGCCAGTGCGCGATCGCGGTCGCGGCTGCCCCAGAACCCGTCGGCCCAGTCGGCCAGACCGTCCAAATGCAGGCCGCGCGTCAGTACAGCCAGGGCCATGACGGCGAGCACCGCCGCCGACCATGCGGGGCTGCCGATCCACAGCGCCACGGCGACGACCGCATAGACGAGTACGGCCAGAACGAAGCCGACGGTCGAAAACCACGGCAGCGCGTCGCGCGGGCTTGCGGCTTCCTCCCCCTGCACGGGCAGGGCCGTCAGCGTGCGCATCGCGGTGGTGAAACCGCGCCGGCGCGGTTCCGTCGTGCGCCAGAACCGGTACAGGGCTTCCAGAGTCATCGCGCTGCGCCTCCTTTGATCGTGATCGGGATGCCGCTCACGGTGAGTATGACCTCGTCGGCCAGCGCGGCCATGCGCTGGTTCAGAAAGCCCGCCGCATCGCGGAAATCCCGCGCCATGGCGTTGTCGGGAATGACGCCCATGCCGATCTCGTTGGTGACGATGACGATGTCGAACGGTTGCCCGACCACGGCGCGCGCGAAGGCTTCGATGTTGGGCGATGCGCCGTCGACCAGCAACCCGGCGTGCATGAGGTTGCCGAGCCAGACGGTCAGGCAATCGACGAGCACGACCGCGGTGCCGCATGGGACGCGCGCGATGGCCCCCGCCAGATCGAGCGGCTCCTCGATGGTGGTGAAGGTCGCGCCCCGTTCCGCCTTGTGGCGCGCGATACGGGCGCGCATCTCGCCGTCGAATGCGACGCCCGTGGCGATGAAGGCCCTGTTGGCATACGTCAGGGCACGTTCCATCGCGTAACGGCTCTTGCCGCTGCGACTTCCGCCGGTGACGAGAACCGTATGGCTCATGGGCATCGCACCTCCATCACGTTGCAGGACGCGACGAAATCCTGGGGCGAAAAGACCTCCATCGTCAAGACCCTTTCCGTGCCGGGGTCGTGCCGGAACCGCGCCAGCAGGGCATCGATGAGGTGCGGATCGAGGCGGTCGAGGGCGGCGTGGTCGCGGCCGTCGCGCAGGCCGGAGATATGCACGATGCGCGTGCGCGGCCAGAAGCGATCGAGGTGGGCGGCCACGTCAAAACCGCCCAGGAGCAGGTGGCCGAGGTCGAGGCAGACGCCAAGGTCATGGGCCTCGACGATCGGGGCGGCGTAGTCGAATGGGTAGTCGAGGGTTTCCACGCACAGGTCCCGCGGCATCGCTCCCGCGGCGAGCAGTTCGGTCACGGAGCGATGCAGAGCGGCGCGCCAGGCGGCGAGCGCGTCGTCGTCGAGGGTGATCGGTCGGGCGCCCGAACCGCCATCGATGGCGAAATGGACGACCCAGGCGAAGGGCTTCAACGGGGCCATACGCGTCATGAGGCGGATGCCGGCGTCGACCGCGGCGCGGCGCTGGCGTTCGTCGGATGCGCCCAGGCGAAGATCCATCGGCAGGTGCACGGTATAGCTCAAGGCGTGGCCCGCGGCGAGTTCCGCCAGGGCGAGAACCACGTCCGGCGGTGGCAGGTTCGAGACCGCGTCGGATTCGAAGAGGACCAGTTCGATGTCGTCAACGCGCGGCGCCAGCGCGCGGACATTGGGCAGGATGCCGGCGGGAACGATGTACGAGGTGGTGCCGAGGCGGCAGGGAAGACGCCCCTTGAGCGACGGTCCGGGCGGCAGCGCGCCGGGCAGCATGCGGAACAGGTCCGTGATCGTATCGAACGTCATGGCGCCGGCCGTGAGCATCGCGGCGACCTGCGCGGTCGCCGCGCCATGCGCGGTGTAGTCGCGCTGTTCGATGCGCGATTGGACCATCACCGCCGCGCCCCGGTTCAACGCGGCGGCGGCGAGATCCAGGTTCACGCGGTTGCCGTCGCCGAACGGGGTGCCGCTGACGACCACGACGTCCGCGGTCCGGCTCAAATCGGCGGCGCGCGCGAAGCTCGGCGGCGCGACCGGGGAGAACGGCTTTTCGAGGACGGTTTCGATATCGAGCGCCTGCGCGGTCAAAGCATCGCTGTCCCCGCCGTTGAGCACTCCCGCCGTGACGCGGTATTCGGCCAGCGTCAGCCGCCGGAGGATTTCTTCGCCGGCACCGCCGCCGGCGATGACGTGCACGTGGAGACCGCGACCGGTGTGCTGTGTCACGAGTCGCGGGGCGGGTGTGACCGTCACGCCATGCCCCGACGGGTTTGCCTGCACGCAGACGTCGCACTGGTAGACGCGACTGAGCAACTCGCGGGTCAAGACATCGCGCGGCGCGCCGTCGGCGACGATGGCGCCTCCGTCGAGAACGATCATCCGTTCGCTGAACTCCGCGGCCAGCGTCAGGTCATGGCTGATCAGCAGGACCGTGGTGCCCTGTTCGCGGTTCATGCGCTCCACGATCTGCATGATCTCGATGCGGTGATTGATGTCGAGATGGCTGGTGGCTTCGTCCATGAGAATCAGACGCGGCTGCTGGGCGAGCACCATGGCGATGATCACGCGCTGTCGTTCGCCGCCGCTGAGCTCGCTGAAGGGCCGGTCGCGCAGGTCCGTCGCGTCGGCATAGACCATGGCGCGCTCGATGGCCCGGTCGTCATCCGGCGTGGGGCCGCGCCATTGGCGGAGGAGACGGGTGCGGCCGAGCATGACGATTTCCGCCACCGTGAAGGCGACCGGGACTTCCACGCTCTGCGGGACGACGCCGACGAGCGCGGCGCGTTCGCCGGGCGTGAGCCGCGCCACGGGACGGCCGAACAGCGTGACGCCGCCGGACTCGGGGCGGACCAGGCCGGTGACGACGCGCATGAGCGTGGTCTTGCCGGCGCCGTTGGGGCCGATGACCGCCGTGATCGTCCCTTCTTCCAGGCGGCAGGTCAGGTCGCGCAAAATCGTCCGGTGACGGTAGCCCGCGGTGACGCGATCCAGGATGATCGCCGGGGTCATGACAGCCACCCCTGATGGTGCTTCCGCCGCAGGATCAACAGGAAGAAAGGGCCGCCAAAGAGGGCCGTCATGACGCCGACGGGGATTTCGACCGGCGCCAGCACGACGCGCGCCAGCGCATCGCACACGGCCAGGAAGGCGCCTCCGAACAGCGCGGACATGGGCAGCAGGCGACGGTGGTCGGCGCCGAACAGGCGGCGGCTCACGTGCGGGACGATCAGGCCGACGAAACCGATGATGCCGGCCATGCTTACGGCGATGGCGGTCATGAACGTGGCGGTGCCCAGGGCGGCCGGGACCACGAGGCCGAGGCGCACGCCGACGTGGTGCGCGTTCTCGTGGCCCAGCGACAGGGCATTCATCGCCTGCGTCAGGAACCAGCCGACGACAAATGCCGCCGTAAGCAGAACCGCGGTCATCGCGATCAGACGCGTGGATGTCGGCTGCAGGCTGCCGAGCATCCACCAGACGATGCTGTGCAGGCCCTCCACGGGGGATGTGGCCACGAGGAACATCAGGAAACTGGAACAGATGGCGCTGACGATGACGCCACTGAGGATGAGCCCATAGATGCTGGTTGTGCCGTTCGTTCGCGCCAGACCGTAGACGAGCAGGAGTGTCAACACGCCGCCCGCGAAGGCGAACACCGGCAGCGCGAGTTCGCCGAGGGCTCCCGCGCCGACCAGGATGGCGATGGCCGCGCCAAGGCCCGAGCCGCCGCTGACGCCGAGAACGTACGGTTCGGCCAGGGGGTTTCGCAGGACGGCTTGCAGGATGACACCGGCGCCGGCCAACGCGGCGCCGACAAGGAATCCGCAGGCGACACGGCTGAGTCGCATGTCGAGGATCGCCCGTCCGATCGGGCTCCGGAAATCCGGCAGGCCGATGCCCGACGGGCCGAGCAGGGCGCAGAAGGCGAGTACGGCCAGGGTCGCGAGCGGCGCCAGCAACCAGACCCATCGCGAGGCGTGTCGCGGCCGCGGGACCGTCGCGACGGGCTGTCGAGGCGCGCTAATCGAGGTGGACGAGGCCATGCTCAGCGCTCCCGTGCCTTGGCGATGCAGGCCTGCAGGATCTCGATGCCGGCGCGGACGCGCGGCCCGGGACGGAGGATGACGTTGTTGTCGAGTCCGTCGAATACGAGCCCCCGGCGGACAGCGGTGACCGAGGACCAGCCGGGACGGCGGCGGAGGGCCTCGGTCATGCTGCCTTCGAGCGACATGTAGGCGCAAACGATGACCTCGGGGTCGCGTTGGACAACCCATTCCGGCGAAGCCTGGAAGTAGTCCCGGTCGATGTCCGCGGCGATGCTGGTTCCTCCCGCCAGCGCAATCAGGTCCGTCAGATAGGCCCGGCCCCCCGCGGTCATGATCGGGTCGTGCCAGATCTCGATGTACACGCGTGGACGGGAGGCCGCGGCCGCGGCCCGTTGCCGGAAGTTCTCGATGGCCCGCTCCAACTCCGAGGCCATGGCCTCCGCGCGTGCGGCGCCGCCGGTCAGTTCGCCGACCGTGCGGATGGCCGCCGGGATGTCCGCGATCCGGTCGCAGGGCACGCGCCGGTAGCGGATGCCTAACTCGCCGAACCGGCCGATCAAAGCCTCATCCTCGAGGTCGACGTCGATGACCAGTGTGGGGTTCGCCGCCACCAGCGATTCCATGGCGGGGACGCCGAAGCCGCCGACCGGAGGCACCAGACGCACGGCCTCCGGGGGATAGTCGCAGGCCGTGGTCCGGCCGACGAGACAGGTGACGCCGCCGACGGCCGCCACGAGTTCGGTCAGGCTTGGCGCGAGCGAGACGATGCGCGGCCGAGACGCGTCGGCAACCGCCGGCGCCGGCGTCTCGCGCCGGCACGCCGCGACGGCGAGCAGCAGGATCGGCAGTATGGGCAATCGGGTGTTCATCGGCGCGCAAACACTAACACAACCGAAACGGCAGACAAGGGGGAATGGCTGGTTCACGGTAACGACTCCGTGGTTGCATTGGCCCCGCCTGGTATCTATGATTCCGCCTTTCGGAAAACGATGAACCCGCGCATGCCATGGATTTTCCCGTTGCTGACGGCCGTTGCCCTTCTGGCGGCGGCCGGCGGCGGCGCGGCACCCATCCATGACGCCATCCGCGCGGGCGATGTGGCCGCGGCGCAGCGGCTGATCGCGGCCGATCCCGCGCTCAACGTCAACGCGCGGGAGAAGGGCGATTCGACCCCGCTGCACTGGGTTGCCGCCTACGATCTGCCCGAAGTGGCGCGTCTGTTGATCGAAAAGGGCGCGCACCTCGACAGTCGCGCCGACAACGGGACGACCCCCCTGCATTGGGCCGCGCGCAAGAACGCCCACCGCGTGGCGGCCGCCCTGATCGATGCCGGCGCGACGGTGGATGCGCGATCGGAGAAGGGGAATACCCCCCTGCATTGGGCCGCCATCGGCAACGCCGCGCTGGTGGCCAAGCTGCTGCTCGACCATGGCGCCGATGTCAACGCGCAGGCCGCGGATGGGGTCGCGGCGCTGCACTGGGCCGTGCGCAAGGAAGCGTACGAAACCATGAGCGTGTTGATCCTCGGTGGCGCCGACATCTTTATCAAAGCGTCCAACGGGGCCACGCCGTTCTACTGGATCCAGAGCAAAGAGGGACGCGAACGGTTCGAGGCGCTCATCGCCCTGCGCGGTCAGCGCACCGCGGCGGCATCCGCCACCGGCGATGTCGCCACGGTCGCCACGGTCGAGGGCGCCCCGGTCGGGGCACCGCCGGCCGCGCCCCGCCTGCCCGAGTTCTCGAAGCCGGTGAAGCAGACCGTCACGTTCGAAGACGGCACGATTTACGACGGACTCTGGTTCAAGGGCGGTATCCATGAGAAGGGCACCCTGACGTACCCCGATGGCGAGACCTATACGGGCGATTGGAAGGCCGGCCGGCGGCACGGCAAGGGCACGCAGACGCTGCCGGGCGGCGATGGGTATTCCGGCGAGTGGCGCGCCGGCGCGCCGCACGGCGCCGGCGTCTATACGTTCGCCAACGGAGGCAGGATCGAGGGCACGTGGCGCCGCGGTCGGCTTGTCGAGGGCCGCGGCACGTACATTTTCGATTCGGGCGACCGATACGAGGGCGAGTGGCGTGACGACAGGATGACCGGCTTTGGAACCTATACCGCCGCCGACGGCACGGTGGTCCAGGGCCGGTGGAAGGACAACGGCCTCGTCGTGCCGGCCTCGGAGTTGTAGCGCATGAAGGAAAAATACCCGTTCCACGAGATCGAACCCAAGTGGCAGGCCTATTGGCGCGAGCGCAAGCTGTTCCAGGCCGACGCCGACCCCGCCCGGGAGAAGTGCTATGTCCTGAGCATGTACCCGTACCCCTCGGGCGTGCTGCACATGGGCCATGTGATCAACTATACCATCGGCGATGTCGTTGTCCGCTACAAGCAACTGCGCGGTTACAATGTGCTCTCGCCGATGGGATGGGACAGTTTCGGCCTGCCGGCCGAAAACGCCGCCATGAAGACCGGCGTGCACCCGCACGCGTTCACCGAATCCAACATCGCCCGCATGACCGACCAGATGACGCGCGCCGGTTGGGGGTACGACTGGCGGCGCGAGGTCGCGACCAGCCATGTCGACTACTACCGCTGGACGCAGTGGTTCTTCCTGCAGTTCTACAAACGCGGCCTGGTCGTCAAGAAATCCGCGCCGGTGAACTGGTGCGATTCCTGCCGCACCGTGCTGGCCAACGAGCAGGTGCATGACGGATCCTGCGAGCGCTGCGGCACCGAAGTCGTCCAGCGCGACATGTCCCAGTGGTTCTTCACCATGAGCCGCTATGCGCAGCGTCTGCTCGACGGGCACGAACGCCTGCGCGGGCAGTGGCCCGACTCCGTGCTGGCGATGCAGGCGGAGTGGATCGGGCGTTCCGAGGGTGCCAGGGTCGACTTCGCGGTCGCGGAGACCGGCGACCCGCTGCCGGTTTTTACAACGCGTCCGGACACCCTTTTCGGCGTGACGTTCATGAGCCTGGCGCCCGAGCACCCCCTGATCGAGAAGCTCGTGGCCGGCACCGTGCACGAGGCGCGCGTCATGGCCGCCGTGCGCGATATGCGCAAGCAGGGGACGAGCGAGCGCGAACGCGCCGAACGCGAGAAGGTCGGCGTCTGGACCGGCTTCCACGCGATCAATCCCGTGAACGGCGATCGCGTGCCGCTGTGGGTGGCGAACTTCGCGCTGATGACCTACGGCACCGGTGCGGTCATGGCCGTCCCGGCGCACGACCAGCGCGATTTCGAGTTCGCGCGCAAGTACGGCATTCCGATCAAGGTGGTCATCCAGCCGTCCGATCGCGCCTTGCACGCGGACGCGATGACGGCCGCCTATACCGACCCCGGCACGATGACCGGTTGTGGGCCGTTCACCGGCCGCGACAACCGCGAAGCGATGGCGGACATCATCGCCTGGCTCGGCGAAAAGGGCCACGGCGAAGGCACCGTGAACTACCGGTTGCGCGATTGGCTGCTGAGCCGTCAGCGCTACTGGGGCGCGCCGATCCCGATCGTCTATTGCGATGCCTGCGGCGTGGTGCCGGTGCCCGAGGCCGACCTGCCGGTCAGGCTGCCGACCGACGTGCGTTTCCGCGAGGAGGGCGGCAACCCCCTCGAGACCAGCGCGTCGTTCGTGCATTGCGCCTGTCCCGTCTGCGGCAAGCCGGCGCGGCGCGAAACCGATACGATGGATACGTTCGTGGATTCGAGCTGGTATTTCCTGCGCTACTGCGACCCGGCCAACGCCGAGCGCCCGTTCGATCCCGCGGCGATCAAGGCCTGGATGCCGGTCGATCAGTACATCGGCGGCATCGAGCACGCCACGATGCACCTGATTTACGCCCGCTTCTTTACCATGGTGCTCAAGGATCTGGGCCTGATCGATTTCGAGGAGCCGTTCAAACGGTTGTTCTGCCAGGGCATGGTGTGCAAGACCGCCCATTACTGCGAGACGCACAAGTGGTTGAAGGAAGAACAGGTTGACGGCCGGCGCCAGGGGGATGAGATCCTCGACGGGCGCTGCACGTTGTGCGGCGTGCCGGTGAAGTCGGAGATGACCAAGATCAGCAAGTCGAAGTTCAACGTGGTCGACCCCGATGAGATGTTCGCCAACTACGGCGCCGATACGGTGCGGCTGTACATGCTGTCCGATGCGCCGCCGGATCGGATGCAGGTCTGGAGCGAGGCCGGAATCAATGGCGCCTGGCGCATGCTGAACCGGCTCTGGGATATGGCGGTCGCGAACCTGGAGCACCTGGCGCCGCGCGGCGCCGCGGTCCCGGGCGACCTGAACGGCGACAGCCGCGCGCTGCGGCGCAAGGCGCATCAGTGTATCCAGCGCGTGACTGAAGCCATCGAGGGCGGTTTCCAGTTCAATACGGCCATCGCGCGCTGCAACGAATTGCTGAATCAGCTCCGCGCGGTCACGGAAACCGTGGATCCGGTTGTCCTGCGCGAAGTGCTCGAGACCGTCATCCGCGTGCTGAGTCCGATTGTCCCGCACTTCGCCGAGGAACTCTGGCGGCGCATGGGATACACGGATAGCATTTTCGGCGCGGGCTGGCCCGAAGCCGATGCGTCCGTCGCGCGGGAAGAGGAACTGCTGATTCCGGTGCAGGTGAACGGCAAGCTGCGCGCGCGCCTGACGGTGGCGGCCGATACGGACGCCGGCGCGATCGAGCGGGCCGCCCTGGCTGACGAAAACGTGCGCAAGTGGACGGCCGGCAAGACGGTCCGCAAGGTGATCGTGGTGCCCGGAAAGCTCGTGAACATCGCGGTGGCGTAGGCGATGCGACGCCTCATGCAGTGGTGGTGGACGGGGTTGCGGCGAGGCATCGTGAACACCTGGCGGGGCGTCGCCGGCGCCGTGACGCTGACGGCGCGCGAGCAGGCCTCGCTCATCCTCGTGCTCGGGCTCTTCCTCCTCGGCCTGGTCGCCATGGCCTTTCGCGAACGTCTGATCCCGTGACGCCACGCACGGTCTCCATCGCGTGACGCCCGTGACGGCGCGCGCGGAACGTTCGCCCTACCGGACGCGGGTGACGCCGCGGCCGAGGGCCGGAAGGTGACGGGCGAGGGTGTCGGCATCGAGTTCGAAGAGAACGAAGCCATTCGCGCCGAGGGAGCGCAGCAGGTCGATCTGTCGGGCGACCTGCTCGGGCGGCAATCCTGGCGCGGAGGCTCCGATGCCGGAATAGAGGGCGACGCCGTGCGCGGGCAGCGCCAGATTGCGCCGCGCCTGGCTCTCGAACGCGCGATCGTCCGCGGTGTAATTCATCGGACACACGAAATCCAACAGGCCTTCGCGCATCCAGGCGTGCCAATCCTGGCCGAGCGTTTCCCGGCATTCGGGGTAGCCCGCGAAAACGGCCGCCGAAAGCTTCACGTTCGGATGCCGTGCCCTGAGTTCCGTGCGGACCGCGCGGACGAGTCGCGTGATCTGCTCGCGCCGCCAGTCGAGGAAGGCGTCTCGCAGCGGCCGGCCCTGCCGGACGCAGGCCGGCCAGTCCTTTTCGGCGATGGGTTTGCCCCGCGTGGCCGCGAAACGTGTGCGGCAACCGTCGCAGAAGCAGGCGTTGGAATCCGGGTAGCGAATATAGTCGAGATGGATGCCGTCGACCGGATAGCGGTCCGCCACCTCCAGCAGCGAATCGCGCTCGAGCGCCAGATTGTCGGGATGCGACGGGCAAAGCCATGGGGCATCTCCGTTCGTGAGGGGGGACTGCAGACGTCCCGCCTTGCGCAGTTCCGCGACCCACGGTTCCGGCGCGCCACGCAGGTTCCAGCACACCTTCCACGCGTGCATCTGGAGCCCGTTGGCGTGACAGGCGGCCACGCAGGCGCCGAGGAGATCGCCGCGTGTCGCGACTTCCGGAGCCACCGGCAACACGGAACTGGGATAGAACGCCTTCCCGGCCCACAAGGCGTTGGCGAGGATCGCGGTGAATCCGTTGCGGCGGGCGATCCGCGCCACCGCATGCCAGTCCGCGGGCGGCACGCCCTCGGCGGAGTGACACCACAGACCGCGGAACTCGTTGTCGCGTCCCTCGCTCGACAACAGCGCCAGATACGCATCGCACAGCATGCGACGCGTCACCTGCGCCCGCGCCAGGAGATCCGCGAATGGCGCGTCTTTCAGCAACGCCTGGGTTTGCGCGCGGTAAGCCTCGATGGCGGCGACGTTCGAATCGCCGACTTGCATCCGTCCCGTGCGCCGCGCTTCCGACTGCAGGAATGCGCGGGCATCGGGCCAATTCCGCGCATGGAGCAGGTGCTCCGCGTGGGTGACGATGGCGCCGGCCAGTTCGGCGCGCATGTCGGGGCGCAGTCGCGCGATGAGCGCCGCCAGCAGGATGCCTTTCTGTTCCTGGTCCATATTGGTCAGAACGTGGCCGATGTAGGCGCCGTTGGTGTTGACGGTCACGGCGGGGATCTCCGTGTCGCGGCCCGCGGCATCCCGCCAGGTGCCCAGGACGGTCGCCGAGACCGGTTCCGGAACGATCACGTTCCAGGAATCCTGCCGGATCGCGTTCGGGAAGCCTTCCGCCGCGCGGCCCGGAAAGTGAATGGCGGCGAACTCGCCCGGCGTGGAGGCGGCACGCCAGCCTTTCTCGCGAATGCCGAGCAGCGGCTCCAGGGCATCGGGCAGGACGTAGGACAGAATGAACACGCCGCCGCGCGCGACGAACGCTCGCATGGCCGGCACGTCGGCGTCGCTAAAGCCTGAGTTGTGCGGCAGAATCGCCACGCGGCATGTCGGCGGCAGGCCGGTGACGATGTCGGTGTCGTCCACCATGCCGGCGGCGATGCCCATCCGCGCCAGCCAGTCGGTGGTCAACGTGCAATAGTGATTCACGTTCCACGCCGCGTTGCCGCCTTCGTTAGCGAGGCGCGCGTTGCGGACCACGACGATATCGTGCCGGATGCCGTGCAGGTCCGCGACATCCAGCACCGTATCGCGGCCGCTGCCGCGCCAGGCGGCGATCCGGACGCGGTCGATGGAGTTCCATCCGGTCGGCTGGTCCTCGACCGAAAAGGCGCCGCGATCGAGTGCGATATCCATCCAATTGGTTCCGGCGGGCGTGACCCAGGCGCCATACCAACCGGAGCCGCTTCGGAAGTAGAGCGATACGCGGCGCACGGCATCGGCGTTATGCACACGCAACCGGAAGCCCACACCGGTGAAGCTCGACAGGTTCAGCGTGACGGCGGCATCCCAGAAGACCCGGTCGTCGGCGGTGGCGAGCTTGCAGGGGAGGGATACGCCGGGCCGACCGGCAACCATGGCGCGTCGGACCGCGCCGTGCGTGCCGTCGGGCGATCGCCACGCGGACGCGCCCGAGGCCGTCCCCTCGCCGAACACCGGCAGCGGCGTGACCTGTACCCCCGCCGTCGCCGATGCGACCGCCAGCGCCAGCGTCAACAGCGCCGCCCCGCCTCTCTTGTCGAACTTCCGCATGGGCGCCACTATGCCGGGTCGCACACCGGCGTGCAATGCAAAGCGCGCTACAGTTTCATGGAAAACGCGGCGACGGCCTGGATCTCCGTGCTGATCGCGCCGATCAGGGCCTCCGGAACCTCGTCGTTGACCTTCATGATGGCCAGCGAGCGGTTGGTCTTCGAGTCGTGCGGATTGCGGACATCCTCGATATTGATGCCGGCATGCGCCAGACGGCTGCCGATCGTGCCGAGCACGCCGGGCCGGTCGTCATACAGGAACATGGCCAGGCAGCCGGTCGGTTCGAAGTACAGCCGGTCGAATTCGTTGATGCGCGAGATCATCTGAATGCCCTCGGCGATGGTGCCGCGAACGCTCACGTGCCGCTCGTTGACGGCGTCGCTGGTCGAGGTGAGGTCGACGGTGATGGAACCGCCGTAGCCCTTCTCGGCGCTCGTCTCGCGGTTGATGTACTCGATGCCCATCTCGTTCAGGAACTGGCGCGCGGCGACATGGTCGAGCGACCGGTCGAAATCGTCGCAGATGCCCGCCACGACCGGCGTCAGCAGCCAATCGGCATAGGGGGCGAGGGCGCCGTAGAAACTGGTTTCGATCAGTTTCGGCGTGCGGATTCGGCGGGTCAGGCAGCGGCACATGCGGGCCAGGGTGTTGGCGAGCTCGCAATATGCCTCATTGAGCCCTTCCGGAATGTCGCGATTGACGATGAAGCTCGTGATGCCCTTGTCGTCGAAGTCGATCAACTGCTCCGCGGCGCGGCGCGCGGCATTGGCATTGGCTTCGAACGTGCTGGCGCCGAGGTGGGGCAGCATGATGTCCGCGATATCCGCCACGGTCTTGGGGCCTTCCGCATCCTTCGGGTAGACATCGTTGAGAAAGCGCAGCTTCCGGGCGGCCTTGGCGGCGCGCAGGGCGGCTTCGTCGATAATGCCCGCGCGCGCGCAGTTGACGATGGTCGTGCCGGGCTTCACGACGCCAAGCAGGTCGCGGCCGACGAGACCGCGCGTGCCTTCGTTTTCGGGAATGTGCAGCGAGATGTAGTCGGCTTCGGCGAACAGCGTGGCGAGGTCGTTGGTGACCCGGACGCCGAGGGCCTCCGCGCGTTCCGAGGAGATGACAGGATCGAAGCCGATCAAGTTGACGTCAAACCCGGACAGGCGCTTGGCGACGAGCTGGCCGATGTTCCCGAGTCCGACGATCCCGACGGTCTTGCCGGCGAGTTCGTGGCCCATGAACGCTTTCTTCTCCCAGCCACCGGCGCGGGTCGAGGCATCCGCGGCGATAATATGGCGCGCGTCGGCGAGCATCAAGGCGATGACCTCCTCGGCGACCGCGTTGGAATTCGCGCCGGGCGTATTCATGACGTCGATGCGGCGCGCGCGGGCGTGACGGGTGTCGATGGTGTCGTAGCCGGCGCCGGCGCGGATGATGACGCGCAGATGGGCGAAGGCATCGATCGTGGCGGCGTTGACCTTTTCGCTGCGGACGATCAGCGCATACGCGTCAGGGTGGACCCTGGCCAGAGCGTCAAGGGGCGTCTTGTCGTCCTGGACCACCTCGTAAGCGCCATGCGCGCGGAGCAGTTCGGCGGCGATCGCATCCAACTTGGTGGGGATCAGTACCTTCTTCATGCGGCAGTCTCCTTCAATGACGGGCCAACCAACACAAGCGCCGAGACTCTAGTACGGCCGGCGGACGGAATCAAGGGGTTGCTCAATCGATGGCCAGGACGGCTTCGAGATCGTCGTCGCGCATGCCGCCCAACCGGATGCTCTCGCGATAGTGGTGTCGCGCGGCTTCGATGTCCGGCGCGGTGGCGCGGACGAGAAGCTGGGCCAGGTTGTAATGCGCTTCGCCCATGGCCGGCGCCATCTCGACCGCGCGTTTCAGCATGGCGATGGCCTGGATGTTGTCGCCGAGGCCGAGGCAGGCGGTGCCCATCGCCAGCAGCCCGACCGGATCGTCGGGCGCATCCGTCAGGTGGCGTGACAGGATGGTGCGCGCCCGCTCGAACTGCCCCGTACGACAGAGCGCAATGCCTTCGGCAACGGATGGGGCTACGGGCAGAACCGCGGCTTTCCCGGGGGGATCGCGTGGCGCCGGAGCGGGCGTGTCGACCGCGTTTGTGGCGCCGGTCACGGCGGCCGTCGCCGGCGCCGCCAGCAGTCCCATGATCTGGTTCCGGCAGTAGCCGATGCGGAAGAGAACCAGTTCCGTCTGCGTGTCGGGGTGCTTCGCGGCCAGTTCCTGATAGGCGGCGATCGCCGCGCCATACAGGCGGCGCGCATCGTCGGTTCGGCCCTCGCCGCGGGCGGCGTCGGCCTGTTCCAGCAGGCGGAACGTGGCGTCGAACTGGTCCTGCGCCCGGGGCGCGGCCGCACGCGACGGCGTGCCTGTCAGCAACAGCACAATGGTCGGCAGAAGGGCGAACATCCTTGGAATCATGCGCACACTCTATTCGTCTCGCCCGCCCTTGGCAAGCGTTCGCCCGGCCGCACCCACACGCCTCGCTCTCCGACAGCCGACGGCTAGTCGTCGATCGGTTCGACGAACGCACGCTCGACGTCGACGGCGACGGCCTGGCCGATCATCTCCACGTTGAGGCGCACCTTCGCGGGGCCGTGCAGGGTGTCGACGGTGCCTTCGACTCCCATGAACGGGCCAGCCGTGATCCGCACGCGGCGTCCCTTCTGGATGGCGGCCGACGCGCCGAGCGACGGGTCGATATCCAGCGCCAGGCGTATCTGATCGAGTTCGTGCACGAGGGTGGTCTCGTCGGGGGGGGTGAGGATGTTGACGATGTAATGCGCCATGAGGACGAGGGCGCGCTGGTCCGGCGTGAACGCGACGAAAAAGTAACCGGGGAACAGCGGCTTCTCGACCGTCACGCGGCGGCGTTGATAGATCTTTGTCTCCCGGCGCAACGGCAGGTAGTGCTCGAGCGCGTGGACATGGCAATACTCGGCCAGCTTCTTCTCGGTGCGGGGGCGGATGTGCAGGACAAACCAGCTCATGGACGGTGAGAGTAGCGGCATCGCCCGCCTTCGCGCAAGCGCCGGATTTCGGTATTTACGGCGCGGGCGGTTTCGGCGTATGTTCTCACCGCGCTTCGGTTGTCCCGACACCCGCCCACCAGAGGAGCCATCGATGGCAGAAACGTTACCAGGTCCCAAATACAGGCGCGTGCTGATCAAACTCAGCGGCGAGGCCCTTCAGAACCGCGATATCGGACTCGGCATCGACCCCGTCGTCGTGGGCAACGTGGCGGACCGCGTGAAACAGGTGGTCGAACTCGGCGTGCAGGTGGCGATGGTCATCGGCGGCGGCAACATCTTCCGCGGCATGAGCGGTCAGGCGCGCGGGATCAACCGTAGCGCGGGCGACTACATGGGCATGCTGGCGACCGTGATCAATGCGCTGGCCATGCAGAGCGCGCTCGAGAAGATCGGCATGCAGACGCGCGTGCAAAGCGCCATCGAGATGCGCCAAGTCGCCGAGCCGTTCATCCTGCGGCGCGCGCTCCGGCATCTGGATAAGGGCCGCGTGGTGATTTTCGGCGCCGGGACCGGCAACCCGTACTTCAGCACCGATACGGCCGCCGCGTTGCGCGCCAGCGAAATCGGCGCCGACGCGCTGCTCAAGGCCACGAAGGTGGACGGTGTCTATTCCGCCGATCCCATGAAGGACCCGTCCGCGTCGCGGTATACCCGGCTGACATACTCCGAGGCTCTCACGCGTTCGCTTAAGGTCATGGACGCCGCCGCATTTTCCCTCTGCATGGAGAACAACATCCCGATCGTCGTGTTCAACTTCTTCAAGCCGGCCGACATGCTCGACGTGATCATGGGCCGGGAAGTGGGGACGCTGGTCGGCAAGTGACACCAGGAGACGCGCTATGGAAACCGTTGATGAAGTCCTGCTCGATACCGAAGAGAAGATGGAGAAATCCATCGGGTTTCTGCATGAACAGTTCTCCGGCATTCGCACCGGCAAGGCCTCGCCGGCGCTCGTGGAGAACATCGAAGTCGCCTATTACGGGACGATGACCCGTCTGCGCGAGTTGGCCAACATCTCGACGCCGGGACCGCGGTTGGTCGTGATCCAGCCCTATGACCCGAGCAGTCTGCCGAATATCGAGAAGGCCATTCTGGGCGCCAACATCGGCGTCACGCCGATCAACGACGGGCGTGTCATCCGCGTGCCGATTCCCGAGCTCAGCGAGGACCGTCGCAAGGAGATGGTCAAGGTGGCGCGGCGTACGGCCGAAGAGGGGCGCGTTGCCGTGCGTAGTGTCCGGCGCGAGGCCAATGAGCAGACCAAGGCGCTCCAGAAGAACGGAAAGGTCACCGAAGACGAGCGGGATGGCGCTTTTGACGAGATCCAGAAGCTGACCGATGCGTATGCCGCCAAGATCGATGCGTCGTTGAAATCGAAGGAAGCGGAGATCATGGCCGTGTAGCGTGTGTCGCCCTTCTGGGTTGACGGCGGCGAAGCCGGCCCGGTATAGTAAATGAATCGTGGAATGGAGCGATGACTATGGCAGAGAACCCTGAAACGAACGGCCTTGCGCTTCCGCCCAAGCTGGACCTTCGCAAGAAGGGCATCCTCAAGACCCCGCAAACCGTGACGCCCGCGTTTGGCGTTCCGTCGGTCCCCGAGGCGCCCGTTGCCACACCCGAGGCCCCCGTAGCCGCTGTTGCGCCTGCCGCGCCCGTGACGCCTGTGATGACGCCTGCCGCGCCTGTGAGCCCTGCGCCGCCCGCCGTTCCCGTGCCGGTGGCGCCTGCCGCGCCCGTGGCGTCGTCCGCCGCCTCTTCGCCTCGTCCCATGCCCATCGGGGCGCCGCGACCGGCCGTGCCCGGAACGGTCCGTCTCCGACCCAAGATTCCGCTTTCGCCAGCCGGCGCCGTCGTACCGGTCGCCATCAAGCCGATCGGTCCCGCCGCGCCGACGCCGGCCGCGTCGATGCCCAAAGCTCCCGTCGCCGTGCCACCGCCGCCCGGCAAGCGCAAGACTTCCCGCATCCCGCTCGAAGGGGCACAGGCGGGCGGCGAGAAGCCGGAAGTCGCCGCGATGGCGCCCAAGACCATTCGCATCAAGCCCATCTCGGTCGACGCCGCGGACCCGGCGTCGGCGGAAGCCCCGGCTGCGAAGTCCGGTGTGCTTGGCGCGCCCGGCGGGGCCGAGCAGGGCGACCCCAAACGCCAGACATCCCGCATTTCGCTGGAGGCGGCGCTCGGCTCCGAAGACCGCGCGGGCGGTTCGCCGAAAACCATTCGCCTCAAACGCCCGGCGGAGGCTGGAACGGTCAAGGTGACGCGTCCCGATGCGTCCGGCGCCCCGATGGGCAAGACGGCCGAGATCGATGCGCCCGAGGAGGCATCCGACGACGATTCCGATGCCGCGCTCACGCAGAAGAAGACCATCAAGGTCAAACGCCCCATGCAGCGGCGCGCCGTCAAGAGTGTCAGTGTCGCCCGGCGTCCGGGCGAAGGCGGCCAGGATGCCGACGGCGTCCCCATGGCGGCAAGCGTCGGCATGCCCGGCGGCGCCGCGCGAGCCGTCGATTCGGCGCATTGGACATTCATCACGTTCGCGATCGTGTCGGTGATTGTCAGTCTGACCATCATCTACATGTTGGCCGCGCAGGCCTGCGGGCCCGATTTCAGTCTGACCCAGCTTTCGTACGGGTTACGGGAAATGGATCTGCCGTGGCCGGGTAAGCTCGTACGGTGATCGACGGTGCAGGGAGTGTGTTAACGCGGCGGGAGCGCCGCCTCAAGCCGGAAGGAGAATGCTATGTCCGTGGCGGCTATCGTTCATATCGAAGGCGACAACTGGCAGAGCGAAGTCATGACCTCCAAGCTTCCCGTGCTCGTCGATTTCTGGGCGGAGTGGTGCGGCCCGTGTCGGGCGCTCGCCCCGGTCCTTGACGATCTCGCGGCCACGTATGCGGGCAAGCTCAAGGTGGTCAAGGTCGACGTCGACAAGAACCAGGCGCTTGCCGGGAGTTTCGGCATTCGCTCCATTCCCACGCTGCTCATCATGAAGGCCGGCGTCGTGCGCGAGCAAATGGTCGGCGCCGTGCCCAAGGCGCAGTTGGCGGCCAAGATCGACGCCCACGTCTAGTCCGTCGGCGCGGCGAGACAGAGACGGTCCGTCAGGTGCGGCGGACGTTTATCCCGTTCGACGGCATCCAGCCAGGCGAATATCTCCTCCACGCGCATCGGCTTGGCGAAGGTGTGACAGCCGAGCCGCGCGGCGTCCTTGCGCGTCGTCTCCGTCCAGTAGCCCGACATCAGGGCGATCTTCGGAATGTGACACCCGCGGTCGAGCATGCGGGTGACGAGGTCGATGCCGCTGTAGCGCGGCATGCGAATATCCGAGATGACGAGATCGGCGCAACGTTCATGGGCGCCCAGAGGGCACGATCCCTGGCAGACCGCGCAAAACGGCGTCGCGTCGGCGAACGTTTCCACCTCGTAGCCGCGCATCTCCAGCAGGAGCTTAAACAACTGTCGGATGTCGGCCTCGTCGTCAAAGACGAGCGCCCGTTTTCTGACGTCGGCTTCCATCGTCATCCACTCCCCCGGCTTGCATGCCCTTTCAGCAAACGCAATCGAACACATCCTGACAATAGCACGCGTACCCATGCCGCGCAAGCGATAACATTCGGCATATCGAATGCCGGCGTGTCATACAGCTCGCCCATGGCGTGCCGGTCGATACGGGCGGTGGCGCGTGGCGGAGAAAGAGGGATCAGCGGTGTCCAGCGCCGCGGATTCGCCGGCTGGAGAGTTCGTTCATGACCAGACCGGTGAAGACGAGCAGGGCGCCGATCAGGCTGGCGCCGAAGGGCCGGAAGGTTTCGACGTCGACGAGGCTTGCGAAGACGCCGGCGATCAGCATGACCATCCCGGTCATGGAAACGACCGCGGCGGCAAGCTGTTTGTGGTGTTGAGTCACCGTGAAGAACCCCCTCCAAAAGACGTCCCCCGTGCGGTCTCCTGGGGGGCGGCGCCCCTGCATCCCCTCTCCCCCCAGCACATGACGACAATATACCAACGGGCGTGGCCGCGCAATTCGGGCGGTTGCTGATTTTTTAGTAGGGGATTCCCCGATGAATCGGGGGGTCAATAGCAGTGCTCGGACGCCGGGAACGCGCCGCTCTGGACATCGTCGCGATAGGCGGCGAGGGCATTCCGGATGGTGCCCGCGAGATCGGCGTAGCGCTTGACGAAACGCGGGGAGACGGACGCGTCGAGGCCGAGCAGATCCGGCGTCACGAGAATCTGTCCGTCACAGTCGGGACCGGCGCCGATGCCGATCGTGGGCACGCCAATGGCGGCTGTGATGGCCGCGGCCAACGCGGCCGGCAGGCATTCGAGGACGATGGCGAAAGCGCCCGCGCCGGCGAGGCTCCGCGCATCGTCCATCAGCGTCTGGGCCTCGTCGGGGAGGCGGCCCTGCACGCGATACCCGCCGAGTTGATGGATGCTCTGCGGCGTCAGCCCGATGTGCCCGAGCACGGGAATGCCGTTGGACACGAGCTTCGCCACCAGCCCGGCGCGCATAACGCCGCCTTCCACCTTGACCGCTTCCGCGTTGCCTTCCTTGATGAAGCGGCCGGCGTTGAGGAGTGCCTGTTCGTCCGACACCTGGTAGGACATGAACGGCATGTCCGCCACGACCAGGGCGGATTTGACGCCGCGTGTAACGGCGCGCGTGTGGTGCAGCATCTCGTCCATCGTCACGGGCAGTGTCGTCTCGTAACCCAGCACGGCCGTTGCCAGCGAATCGCCCACCAGGACGAGGTGAACGCCGGCCTCGTCGACCAGACGGGCCGTCGGATGGTCATACGCCGTCAGGCACACGATCCGGGTCGTGCCTTTGAGCGCCGTTATCTTGCGTGCGGTCCACGTTTTCATGCGTTCACGTTAGCGTGGCGTGCCGCGCGTGCAAGGAGAAACTACCAGTCGGAGCCGGTATGGGGGCGGACCGCGGGCGCCGCCGGCAGCGCGGCCAGAAGGTCGGCGACGCACCGGCGCTCGCCCGGCAGGACCAGCGCGGGCCGGACGTCGGCGAGCGGTTGGACGACAAAGCGTCGCGCGGCCCAGCGCGGGTGGGGGAGGGTGAGGTCGTCGCGCGCGACACGCACGGCATCGGCGTAGAGCACATCGATGTCGATCGTCCGCGGGGCGTAGCGGTCGCTCCCGCGGACGCGACCGAGCCCGTCCTCGATCGCGTGGAGACGCTCGGAAAGCGCATCGATGGGCTGGTCCGCGACGACGACGATCACCGCGTTCAAGTAAGCCAGCTCGCGGTATCGGGGGCGTACGCCGACCGGTTCGGTTTCGTAGACCGGAGATGCGGCGGTCAGGCGCACGCCGTCCAGGGCCGCGATCGCGTCCCGCGCCGCGCGCAGGTTCGCGAGGCGGTCGCCCAGGTTGCTGCCGAGACTCAAACCCACTTCCATGGGGGGAATCTCCCATTGACAACGACGGGTGCGCAAGCATAATTCGGGCCGCATACCGCAGCCAGTTTAGCTCAGTTGGCAGAGCAAGTGATTTGTAATCACTAGGTCGTCGGTTCAAATCCGACAACTGGCTCCACCCGAAACCCCCGCTTGACTTCTCCAGGCGAGGTGTCACATACTGTGCCACATGAAGACAGCCACCATCAGACAGGTACGTCACGACTTCAGCACCGTGCTGGCATGGGTCGCCGAAGGCGAGGAAGTCACGGTCTTGAACCGGACCCGGCCCGTTGCCCGAATCTGCCCCCCGCGCGCCCAGACCCCGGCCAAGTTCAAGATGCCGGACTTCGCGGCCCGCGCGAAGGCGATCTTCGGGGACAAGCAAACCCACTTCACGAACATCGTGTTGGAAGAACGGGAGCAAAGCCGATGGTAGTCTACGCCGACACCAGCTTTCTTGTCTCGCTCTATGGCCGGGACGCCAACAGCGCCCCGGCCCAGGAACTTGCCGCCAAACTCGCCGGTCCGCTGGCCTTCACCCCGTTCTTGCGCCACGAGGCCCGCAACGCGATACGGCTTGCGCTCTTCCGCAAGGAACTCACGGCGCACGAATGCGAGGCCGTAATTGCCGCCATCGAAGCGGACGCGAAGACCGGCGCGCTGGTCGAAACCCCCGTTGCGTGGGCAGAGGTCTACGCCGAAGCGGAAGCCCTCAGCGCCGCCCACACGGGGAAACTCGGGACGCGCGCTTCGGATGTTTTGCACGTCGCCGCCGCCGCCGCACTCGGGGTAAAGGATTTCTACACCTTCGACGCCCGGCAGAAAACCCTTGCCGTCAAGGCGGGCATGAAAGTCAAACCGTAGGAGTCCGCCGCCATGACGATACAAGAGTTCATAGCGAAGTGGCGCAAGGTGGCACTGAAAGAACGGTCCGCCGCACAAACCCACTTTATTGACCTTTGCCGCGTCTTCGAGCATCCCGACCCCGTGACGGCCGATCCCACTGGCGAGAACTTTTGCTTCGAGAAGGGCGCGGCCAAACACGGCCCTTCGACAAGCTCAGGGCAAGCGGCACAAGGCTTCGCGGACGTGTAGAAGCGTGCCTTCTGGGGCTGGGAGTACAAAGGCAAGCACAAGGACTTGACCGACGCCTACGACCAACTACTACGCTATCGGAGCGCCTTGGAAAACCCGCCCCTGCTTCTGGTTTGCGACCTTGACCGAATCGTCATTCATACGAACTTCACCGGCACGGTTGAAGCCACCTACGACATACCCCTTGAAGCCCTTGCCGAACCCCGCAATGTCGAAATCATGCGGGCGGTCTTTCACGATCCCGAAGCCCTACGCCCCGGCCGCACGAGTGCCGCCGTCACCCAGGATGCCGCCCGGCACTTCGCCGAAATCGCCGCCGCCATGCGTGGGCGCGGCCTTGACCCGGCCGCCGTCGCCCACTTCCTTGACCGCCTGGTCTTCTGCCTCTTTGCCGAAGACACCCGACTCTTGCCCGATATGGTCTTCAGCCGAATCGTGACGCAAGCGGCCGGCGACCCCGCCCGCTTCGGCAAGATACTCGGGCAACTCTTCGATACCATGGCGACCGGCGGCGACTTCGGCCTTGAACCGATCCGCCATTTCAACGGCAACCTATTCGATGACCGCACCGTCCTTGACCTCACCGCCGACGACGTGAAGCGCATCGCCGCCGCCGCGTCCCTCGATTGGAGCGCCGTTGACCCTTCCATCTTCGGCACCCTGTTTGAGCGCGGCCTTGACCCCAACACCCGCGCGCAACTCGGGGCGCACTTCACCAGCCGGGCAGACATTGAACTCGTGGTTGACGCCGTGGTCATGGCGCCGCTACGCCGGGAATGGGCGGAGACGAAGGCAATCGTTGAACGCCTGTTGACCACGGGAAAGAAAACGCCTGGGAGCGCGGGCGTCCCGCCCGCATCGTCTCACAATGCGGCCGAGACGGCCGCGCTCCCAGGCGAGGAACCCGATTGGCCGAAGGTTGACTTCATCATCGGCAACCCGCCTTTCCTTGGCGACAAACTCATGCGCCGCGAACTGGGCGACGCCTACGTTGACCAGCTCCGCGCGCTGTACGCCGACCGCATCCCCGGCCAGTCCGATCTTTGCTGCTACTGGTTTGAGAAGGCCCGCGCCCACATCGCCGCCGGCAAGTGCAAACGGGCCGGTCTACTCGCCACCCAGGGAATACGCGGCGGCGCGAACCGCGAGGTTTTGAAACGCATCAAAGATAGCGGCGGCATTTTCTGGGCCGAAAGCGACCGCCCTTGGATTCTGGACGGCGCTACCGTTCACGTCAGCATGGTTGCCTTTGACGATGGCGAAGAGAAGACACGAACGCTTGACGGCAAGCCGGTCCCTACGATCAACGCCAACTTGACCGCCGCCGCCGATACCGTGACGGCGTGCCCCATTCCGAGGAATCGCGGACTCTCATTTCTTGGCAACTGCAAGGGCGGACCGTTCGACATTCCTGAGCGCGAGGCCGTTGAACTCCTTGCCACTGCGGGAAACCCCACTTTCCGCGCCAACAGTGACGTTGTTCGCCCCGTCGCCAACTCCGAGGACCTTCTGAAGACCCGCATTCCTCGTTGGCTCATTGACTCCGCCGATCTTCCCCTTGAAACCTTCGTTGTCTACGAAAGGCCATACCGACTTATCGAAGAGAGGGTGAAACCCAAACGAGACCAGAACCGCGACAAGTGGCTCAAGGAAAACTGGTGGCGTCCGCAACGGATGCGCCCTGAGATGCGAAATGCCATTGCCACGTTGCCCCGATTCCTTGTGACGCCAACAACGGCGAAACACCGGTCCTTCATGTGGCTTGCTCCGCCGATGCTTCCTGACCATCAGTTGATCGTCTTCGCCCGCTCCGACGACTACTTCTTCGGTGTGGTTCACTCCCGCTTTCACGAAGTGTGGGCACTTGCCCAGGGAACCCAGTTGCGCGAAAGGGAAAGCGGCTTCCGCTACACGCCGACCACCTGCTTTGAGACGTTCCCTTTCCCGGAGACCCACGCCGAACGCGACGCGGCGATTGCCGCCGCCGCCAAGGAGTTGAACGAACTCCGGGAAAACTGGCTGAACCCGCCGGAGTGGACTCGGACGGAAGTCCTGGAGTTCCCCGGCACAGTCGGCGGCCCGTGGAACCGCTACATCGTCCCTGGGAGCGCGGCCGTCTCGGCCGCATCGGGAAGCGGGCGGGACGCCCGCGCTCGTGTGCCCAGCATGGGCCTGAACTTGTGAACT
>CAYYJS010000036.1:0-32773 GCA_964472315.1 uncultured Victivallales bacterium
GCAAGCCCGTCAAGGCGACCCGATCAGGGATGCACCGAATCGCAAATGCGCCCAGGGATGCCCCGACGGGCCTTTTTTCGTTGACGGTTCGGCCGGTGACGGGCCATGATACCACGATATTCGACTCGGGTGTGTACCGCCGGGGAGGCGTGGTCTCCGCGAGACTGGGCCGGCACCGGCTGACTTGGTTGGCAAAGGGAGAACAGGATGATCAGGTTCGTGTCTGGTGTTGTGCTCGCCGTTGGCGTATCGGCGATGCTGTCGCAAGTCGTTCAGGCGCAGGACGAATCGCAGGCGCCGTCCGCCGTCCGCCCTGTGGTGTTCTCGGCCGAGGTGGTGGTCGAAAGCACGGATAACCGTGACTCGCTCGAAGCGAACAAGGAAAGCAATATCGACACCTACGTCAACCCGCGCGTTGACATCGTCCATCACGGCGCCCGTACCTGGATGGACTTCTACTATGTCCCGCGCTTTCGGTATCGCTCCGACCCCAGCGACTTTCAGAACGATACCGAATGGATGCACGACCTGGGCATGCTTCTGCAGCACAACGCCAGCGATCGGTTGCGCCTGCGCTTGGACGAGAAGTATGACTTCACGGACGACCCGTCCGTCGAGGAAGGCGGCATCACCATTCGTGGCGACCAGAGTTATTTCCTGAACCGCGCGACCGTTGGCGTGAACTATGACGTGCTGGAAGCCTCGAACCTGGATGTGGCGGGGACGCACCGGATCAAGCGATACGACGAGCAGGTTGTGGCCGACTTCGCCGACGAGGACGAGTTGGGTGTCGTGGCGACGGCGCGCCATCAGATGACCGCGACGATGCGTCTGATGGGCATCCTGCAGTACAGCGAGTATGGGTACGAGACGTTCGATCGCCTGTCCCGCGACTTCAGCACCACGATTGTGGCCGGCGGTCTCGAGTATCTGATTTCCGAGACCGCTGTCGCGGCGCTGGCGGCGGGTTGGCAGACCCGCGATTATGACGATGCCGGCTTGGGTGTCGAAGGCATGCCGTATGCCAAGGCCTCGCTGAGCACGACCGGTGGACGGACGCGTATTTCGGGCGAAGTGCTGCATGGCCTGCGCGATTCCGATGTGTTCCCGTTCGCTTCGCAGGAATACACGGATATCCGGGCGCAGGTCGCGTGCGACATCACGGGCAAACTGAAACTCCATGGGGGTGCGACGTACCGTTTGTCTTCGTACGATGAGGACCAGACACCGGGCGGGACGGTTCCCGGAGACTTCGTGAAGCAGCGCAGCGGCGACGAAATCACGACGGTCATCGATGCGGCGCTCAGTTACGATGTGGCGGACAACATGACGGTGTTGGTCGGCCAGCGCTTCGAGGATGTGGACTCCGACGTGGGCCAGTCGTACACGAAGAACACGTCGCGCGTCGCCCTCGGGGTCAAATTCTAAAGAGAGCCGGTCTCGACGCCTGACGGCCATCGCCCGCGCGGGTGATGGCCGTTCGTTGTCCTTGACTGGGGCGCCGGATGGCTGATTGGCATGACCGATAACCGAGAAACGCTGCATTTCCTCGACTACTGGCGGGTGATCAGTTCCCGCAAGGAAATCGTCATCGCCGTCTCCCTGCTCGTGGTGGTGACCGGGATCGCGGTCACTTACGCGATGCCCAAGGTTTACTCCGCATCGGCGGTCATCCGTGTCCAGAAAGAGACGCCGGATGTCAAGGTGTTCTCCCCCGAGTTGATGCAGTACGACCCGCTCTTTATGCGGACGCAGTTCGAGATCATCCAGTCGCGCCCGATCATCGAGGAAGTCGTCCGGCGTCGGGACTTGGACAAGAAGTTCGCGAAGGCCTATCAGATGGAGCAGTTGCCGCCCGCGCTGCAACTGGACCAGGCCTACAAGATTCTCTCGCGGCGGATGAAAGTCCAGCAGTACCGCGACACGAATCTGATCGAGATCCAGATCTTCCTGTCCGAGCCGAAGGACAGCGCCCGCTTCGAGGCCGCCGCGGCGGCGAACATGGTGGCCAGCGTCTATGAGAGCAACACCTCGGGGCGCAGCCGGCGCGTCAAGGAAGGCGCGTTGCGGGCGCTGCACGACTCCTGGCAGGAGCAGGAGAAGCGGGTCAGCGAACTGCAAAAGGAGGCCGAGGCCATCCGCCAGAAATACGCGATCAACGTGGTTGACCCCGGGTCGGCCTCGCGCATGTCGCTCGACCGGATGACCCTGATGCACCTTGAGGAGCTTCGCATCCAGATGAGTCATGAACTGGCCGACAAAGAGTCCCGTCACAAGCTCGTGGCGTCCCTGTCCGCCGAGAAGATGCTTGAGGCCGCGCCGTACCTGTTGAAGGACCCGATCCTGTCCAGCCTCGTCGCGCAGAAGCGGGAATCCGAGGTGAACCTGAGCCAGTTGCTCAATGCCTACGGCGAGAACCACCCGAACGTGGTGCGCGTGAAGTCCGTGATCGAGCAGCTTGACCAGAAGATCGGCGACGCGCTCGGCGGTCTGCGGATGGGCGTCATGGCCGAGTACGATGCCGCCAAGGCCAAACTCAAGATCATCGAGGATGAACTCGCCGAAAAGAAGATCTCGGTCCGCGAGATGGATGCCGGCGCCTACAACATCTTCAACGAAGCCATGGCCGCGCTTGACCACGCCCGAAAGATCCGCGATGCGCTCGAACTGCGCTACCTGCAGGAGGATATCGAACTGCGGATCCCCCATACGACGGTCGAACTGATCGAGGAGGCCAAGCCTTCCGCCGAGAACGATCACGTCAGCCCCAACTTCCCCCTGAACGTGGCGCTGAGCATCATCGTCGGTCTCGGGGTCGGCATCGGACTGGCCTACTTCGTCGAATACCTCGACACGTCGGTCAAGTCCATCGAGGATATCGAATCGGCCATGGCGCTGCCGGTTCTCGGCGTGATTCCGCAGAAGGTGCGGCCGCTGATCGAGGAAGGCGCGAACCCGGCGCACGCCGAGTCGTACCGTATTCTGCGGACCAACATCCAGTTTGCCGAAAAGTTCAAGGGTGGCAAGTCGCTGTGCTTCACCAGCGGCAGCATGGGCGAGGGCAAGTCCCTGACGTTGTTCAACCTCGCCTGCGTGTGCGCGCAACTGGGCGATCGCGTCATCGTCATCGACTCCGATCTGCACCGCCCGCGGCAGCACCGCATGTTCAAGGTTTCGAACAAGGTGGGGCTGGCCAACGTTCTGATCGGGGAGATGACGCTGGACTCCGTCATCGTGCCGAATGCGATTCCCAACCTCGATTTCCTCCCGAGTGGCAAGCTCGATTCGGGCGTCCACGGGCTGTTGGACACCCAGCGCATGCGGTCGCTGGTGGCGGACCTGAAGTCGCGCTACGACATGGTCCTTTTCGATGCGCCGCCGATCATCGGGGTCAGCGATGCCTCGGTGTTGGCGCGCGAGGTCGACGGGGTCATGCTGCTGATCCAGCACCGGAAGTATCCGAAGGCCGTTTCCATGCGGGCGAAAGGGATGTTGGACAACATGGGCGCGAAGGTGCTGGGCGTGGTCCTGAACAACATCAACATCTCGCGGGAGCAGTCGTACTATTACTACCACCAGTATTACTATCAGTCCGAATACACGAATTCTCGGAAGCGTGCATCATGAGGCACACGTGGCCAGTTCCGACGTCCCGGGTCGGGCGTCTCGCGCGGATCGCGGCAGGTCTCGCGCTACTGGTCGCCGGCGGTTGCGCATCGTCACGACCGGGCATCGACGAGCACCGGATGGTCGCTTACCAGCCGATGACCGATGCCATCCGGATCGCCTTGCCCGTGCCCGCCGAGACCGCTCCGGCGGGTGTTGTGCCGTCCGCTGCCGTGGACGAGTCCACGGCGGGCGTCGCGACGGGTGCGACCTCCACGGTCGAGTTCGTCGCCGTCGTGCCGCCGGGTGAACCGGCGCCGACGTCGTCGGTTCCATCCGTCGCGGACGCGGCGGGCACCAACCTTATCGTTACGGCCGTTCCGGACGCGGCGGGCACCAACCTTGTCGTTGCGGCCGTACCGGACGAAGCCGGGCGCCTGCTGCATCGCGGCAGCAAGGTGCTGATCCGGCTGCGCGGCATCCCCGAGGCCGAGGAATTCACCGACCAGATCGACGATGCCGGCGAGGTCACGTTCACGCACATCGGCTCCGTCAAGATCGCCGGGCTGTCGACAGCCGACGCCGAACGGCTCGTGGAGCAGATGTACGTCGATCGCCAGGTGTACCGCCAGATCAATGTGATCATCACGGCGGAGGAAGAGGACTACTTCGTGCTCGGCGAGGTGCGCAAGCCCGGCAAATACTCGTTCACCCGCAAGATGACGCTGATGCAGGCGGTCAGCGAGGCGGGCGGGTTCACGCCCTTCGCCCAGCGGCGGAAGATCAAGGTGATGAAGGAACGGACGAAGGAGTTCACGCTATACGATGCCGGCGCCATCGCGGACGGCAAAGACGTGGACCCGTTGATCGAGCCGGGAGATGTCATCGATGTCCCTCGTCGCTGGTATTGACCGCCACGGCCATGGCGCGCATCGAACGACCGTGTGGGCGGGGCTGCTTGTCTGTCTGATGCTGGCGGGGGTGTCGGCCACGGCGGCCCTGCCGAACGACGCGGACGCGCTCGTCGGGGGCGTCGTCAGCAACGCGGCGTGGGCCGCGGTGCTCGAGACGATCGCGACGAAGGCGGTCGAGAATGCCGGTGCCGCGCGAACCGATGCCGAGACCGCGTACCTGGCGGCATTGCGGTCCAATGACCGGAAAACCATCGAGGCCGCCGAGGATGAGCTGCGCGATCGGCGACGAGACATGGCGCGTGCGCTGGGGATGTTCGAGGAGGCCATCGAGGCGAGCGTCGCCGTGCAGTGCGCGGCGAAGACGGCGCGCGCTTCCGTCGCCGAATCGACGGCCGGAGGCGCCGACGACGACCGGCGGGCGCGCGGGGCGGCGAAACGGCTGCGGGCGTCCGCCGACGTCAGCGCTGAAGCGCTGGCGCGAATGAACGACATCCTCGCGAAGATGAAGCAGCGCTGGCTGGTACCCGCCCTTGGCGGCGCGGGCGATGGCGGCGCGGGCGATGGCGGCAACGGGGATGAGGCGGGGCGGTGAACGCGGGGTCAGCGAATCGATGTCTGCGGGTCGCCGCGGGGCTGGTCCTGATCGCGGGCGGGACGGTCGGGGCGTGGCGGGCCGGCGTCGTCGCCGCCGCACAGATCGACTATCTGCACCTGAAATACGGCGGAACGCCCGTATCGCTCGAGCATCAGCGGGAAGTCGCTGAAAAGGCCTACCGCCGGTACCCATCGAACTTCAATCTGGCGATCCTGATGGCCGAACGGTACTGGCATGCGCGCGACGGCGCGGGCGACCGGGCCGCGACGCTGGCCGAATCCGAGCGCTGGTGCGACCGCGGACTGGCCGAGAACGCGTTCAACAGCGCCTTGCTGCTGGTCAAGGCGAACCTGATCGCGGAACGTGACATTGGCGCCGCGATCGACCATTGGGCGGCCTATGTCGAATGGGACTACTGGAACTCGTACAACCATGCCTTCCTGGCCGATCTCTACTGTCGCGCCGGACGGTTTGAAGAAGCGGCGGATCGCGTGCGGTTGCTCCGCGGGCGCCGGGAGCATGCGTGGATCTCGCAGCGCCTGAGCGACGCCATCCTGGCGGACATGCAGCCCCCCGCCGATACTCCCTGAAGGCCGCGGGGAAGTTTCCGGCTGAAGCCGGGACTCCGGCGGGGAACAGTGATGGTCGGGGCGGAGGGATTTGAACCCTCGACCTTTTGGTCCCGAACCAAACGCGCTACCAGGCTGCGCTACGCCCCGAATGTTTCCACATCGGACGATGCCGCGGTCTGGTCGGTTGGCATCGCCGTGCGCGTTCCTTGAACGGGGTGCGGCCTGGCATGCCAAGCGACGCCCCATTCCGGCCTCCGCGCGTGCAGAAGGGGGGCATAATAGGCGAAACGGATGGGGAGTCAACAGCGTAATTCCCCTCGGGGCAATTGTCTCACGCCAGGCGCGGGGCGATCTCCGCGGCGGCGCGGCCGACGACGAGGATGCGTTTGACGCGGGACTTGTCGCCGCCGACAAGCCGCACGCTGGATTTCGGCACGTCCAACGCGTCGGCCAGGAACGCCAGCAGCACCTTGTTGGCCTTGCCGTCGACCGGCGGCGCCTGGAGGCGGATGAGCAGACAGTCGTCGCGTGCGCCGGCGACCGCGGTCTTCGACGATCGCGGCGTCACGCGGACCGTGAGCACGGCGCCCGCGGGGGTATCGGTCAACCACGTCATGGTGAAGGCCTTTCTGAATGCGGCATGCCGAATCGTTGCGCGCCGCCGCGGCGCGGTCAAGTTTCTTAAACGAATACTTGATCATACAGGGTCAACCGTGTATCTTTTGGGGCTGTTTGTCAGAAAGGTACTATGCCGAAAGACGATTCCATCGAGGTAAACGGCACCGTCCTCAAAGTGTTGCCGGCGACGATGTATCGCGTGAAGCTCGAGAACGGCCATGAAGTGCTCGCGCACATCTCGGGCAAGATGCGGAAGCACTTCATCCGGATCACGACCGGGGACATGGTGACGCTCGAGATATCCCCGTACGACCTGACGAAGGGCCGTATCACCTATCGCCACCGGACCTGAAGTCCGGCGTCCCATCCTGCCGAGTCTTCGGGTGGCGCAGCCACGCCCGTCATCTGCTGGTCGTGAGGAAAGAGCCGATGCCTGTGGCCGTTGCGGTGGAGCGTCGCCAGAGCCACGAACGCCTCATCGCCATCCAGGCTCCAGAACTGACCCTATATCCGGCAGTTCAACTGCGCCGAGGTTGGCCAAATGTTCCATAATACGTTAACAGTTGGTTATAGATATTGTCGCGCAACTCGTCGTCCGCACCCAGTGAGTGCAGATTAAGGCGAACGATTAGGGCGAACGATTAAGGGAGAATCTCGTTGTTTCCCTAATCTTTCGCCCTAATCATTTGCCCTAATCTCTCCAAACAGGTAATCCAACTGCTCTCAACCGGTCGCCAGTCAGAAGTGACCGACTGTGAGATGCGCCCGGAAGGCCCAGTCCGCAGCAGTTCTCATTTTGACATGTGGCGGGAGACGATGATTGCCGGAGCGCGGGCGTCCCGCCCGCTTTCCCTTCGGTTTTCGCACCCAGAGCGGGCGGGACGCCCGCGCTCCCGGTGCGCCACATGCCAAAATGAGAACTGCTGCCATCCCGGCATAAAGATGTTGCCGGGTGGATGCTGCGTGGTATCATCCGTCGCTCATTCATGGTCTGTCGTTTCAAGGAGTCGTGATATGGCTAAGCCGGTGCTTGGGGTTCAGACGTACACGGTGCGCGAGCATATGAAGACGATCCCCGAGATGGCCGCGACGCTGAAGCGGATTCGGGATATCGGGTACACGACGGTGCAGCTTTCCGGCTGCTGGCCCAAGGATGCGCGGGACGTCGCCAGGATCGTGGTCGATTCCGGTCTGAAGGCGGTTTCCACGCACATCGATTTCAGCCAATGCCTGACCGAACTCGATACCGTTATCGAAGAACATGCCATGTGGGATTGTCCGCATCCCGCGATCGGCGGGCTGCCGAAGAGTTACTTCAGCGAAGACGGCCTGAAGAAGTTTATCGACGAAGTGACGCCGGTGGCGGCGAAATTGGCGGCGGCGGGGATGGATTTTTCCTATCACAACCACAACCACGAGCTGGTCAAGCATGGCCGACGCACGTGGTTGGCCGCCTTGTACGAGGATGCGCCGGCGAATGTCGTGAAGGCCGAAATCGACACGTACTGGATCACGGCTGGTGGCGGCGACCCGGCCCAGTGGATCCGCAAGTATCCCGGCCGGCAACCCATTCTCCACCTGAAGGACATGGTGATCACGGCCGACCGCGAAACGCGGTTTGCGCCCATCGGCGAGGGGAACCTGAACTGGGACGGCATACTGGCCGCCGCCGAGGCGAGCGGCGTCCAGTATGCGATGGTCGAACAGGACAACAGCTACGGGGCCGATCCCTTCGATTGCCTGGCGACGAGTTACCGCAATCTGCGGGCCATGGGCTGCAAGTAGACGTTCGGCGCGCGAAGCCGGAACCGGGAGACGGGCCGACGATGTACTACACGGGCTTTGCGGACGAGGCGGGCGACGGTATCGAGACGCAGATCGAAGCCACGAAGGCGCTCGGCTGGTCGGCCATCGAAGCGCGCAAGATCGACGGCGCCATGATTCACGACATGCCCGACGCCGCGTTCGATGTCGCGTGCGGGAAACTCCGGGACGCGGGCGTCGCCGTCAACTACGCGGAGTATGGACGCCGGTTCATGCGACTTGTGGACGACGTCAAGCCGCGGGGGTGAGCGGCCATGGCTGACAAACTCACGCCGATGATGCAGCAGTACCGGCGCATCAAGGCTGGACTGCCGTCGGATGTCATCCTCTTCTTCCGATTGGGCGACTTCTACGAGATGTTCTTCGACGATGCCAAGCGGGCGGCGCCCGTGCTGGACGTCGCGCTCACCCGACGCAACGACATGCCCATGTGCGGCGTGCCCCATCACGCCGTGAACGTCTATCTGGCCAAACTCATGCGCGCCGGCCTGAAGGTGGCCATCTGCGAACAGGTCGAAGACCCGGCGACGGCGAAAGGCATCGTCCGGCGCGAAGTGACGCGCGTGGTGACACCCGGCACGATCCTGGAGGAGAACATCCTCGAAGCGCGGCAGAGCAACTTTCTGGCCGGCGTGTGCCGGGTCGGCCCGGGATACGGGATGGCGTTGATCGAGCTTTCGACGGGGGTTTTCTGGGGCGAAGCGATGACGAGCGTCGAGGCGTTGCGCGACAACCTGCGGCGCTATCTGCCGAGCGAGTGCGTCGTGCCCGAGGGGCAGGCGGAGGACCCGGAATTGACGCGTATCCTGCGCGAGGCCGGCCTGTCGCATATCAGCCGCGGCGAGGACTGGACGTTCGCCTACGACGCCGCGTACGACTGCCTGACGCGGCACTTCGCGGTGCATTCGATGCAAGGGTTCGGGTGCGAAGATTGCCCGGCGATCGTCGCCGCGGCCGGCGGCGTGTTGAGCTACGTGAAGCAGGACCTGCGGTGCGACGTCGCGCACGTGCGGTCGTTCCGCAAGCGGAGCCAGGCCGATTACCTGATGCTTGACGAATCCACCTGCGCGAACCTGGACCTGGCGCCGACACCCGGACGGTCCGGCGCGCCGACGCTGCTCAAGGTGCTGGATGCGACCCGCACGGCCATGGGCGCCCGCCTGCTGCGCGACTGGTTGCTGCGGCCGCTGGCGAACCGGGCGGCCATCGTGGAGCGGCACGATGCCGTGGCGGCGCTGGCGGGCGAGCGGGCGTTGCTGCACGCGCTGGCGGAGGCGCTGGCGCGCGTGCGGGACCTGGCGCGCTTGATCGCCCGCATCGGCGCGGGCGGCGGGAACGCGCGCGACCTGCAGGCGGTGGCCGTGTCGCTGGGCGCTTTGCCGGATGTGCGTGCGCTCGTCGAGGGCCATGCCGCCGCGCGCCTGGCGGCGCTGGCCGGTCGGATACGCCCGCTGCCGGCGTTGGCGGACCTGCTGCGGCAGGCCCTCGCCGAGGAGTTGCCGATCGGCGTCAAGGAGGGCGGCCTGATCCGGGACGGGTATCGACCGGGCTTGGACGACTTGCGTCAGGCGGCCACGCAGGGCCGCCAGTGGCTGGCCGAGTACCAGGTGGCCGAGCAGGAACGCACCGGAATCCGGAATCTGAAGGTGCGGCACAACCGGGTGTTCGGCTACTATATCGAAGTATCCAAATCGCAGTTGACGAACGTGCCCGAGGACTATGTGCGCAAGCAGACGATCGTGAACGGCGAGCGGTTCGTCACGCCGGCGCTCAAGGAATACGAGACGCGCATCCTCGGCGCGCACGACAAGGCGGTGGCGCTGGAGTACGAGCTGTTCCTGGAGCTGCGCGAAGCCGTGGTGCGCGAGACCGAGGCCATCCAGTCCTCGGCGGAGGCGCTGGCGGAGCTCGACGTGCTCGCCGCGCTGGCCGATCGGGCGCTGGCGCTGCGGTACGTGCGGCCGACAATGACCGACGGGTGCGAGCTGACGATTCGCGAGGGGCGGCATCCGATCGTCGAGCAGATGCCCGATGCGGAGCGTTTCGTGCCGAACGATGTCGCGCTGGATACGGGGGCGAACCAGCTCATGATCATCACCGGCCCCAACATGGCCGGCAAGTCGACCTACATCCGGCAGGTGGCGATGGTGGTGGTGATGGCGCAGATGGGCTCCTTCGTGCCGGCCGCGGAGGCGACCATCGGCATCGTCGACCAGGTGTTCACGCGTGTCGGCGCCAGCGATGACCTCGCCCGCGGCCGCAGCACGTTCATGGTGGAAATGCAGGAGACGGCCAACATCCTGAACAACGCCACGCCGCGCAGCCTGATCGTGTTGGACGAGATCGGGCGCGGGACGAGCACGTTCGATGGCATCAGTATCGCGTGGGCCGTGGCCGAGTTCCTGCACAACGATCCGCGGGTGAAGGCCAAGACGCTCTTCGCCACGCACTACCATGAGCTGACCGATCTGGCCCGGACGATGGACGGCGTGAAGAACTACAACGTGCTGGTCCGCGAACGGGACGACCGCGTGGTCTTTCTGCGCAAGATCGTCCCGGGCGGCGCCGACAAGAGCTACGGCATCCAGGTGGCGCGGCTGGCCGGGATGCCGCCGGCGGTGGTCGATCGCGCGAAGGAAATCCTGGTCAACCTGGAAGAAGGCGAGTTTGCCGAGACCGGACAGCCGAAGATCGCGACGCATCGCCGCAAGCGGGTCGGCGACGCCGTGGCGCAGCTCGACCTGTTCGGCGGGTAACTGCCGAACCGCGCGGGTCGCCGTGCCGGGGGGTTGCGCCTCTTCCCGCCAATCGCTTGCTCCCTCGTGGACCAAATGCCCTTTCCAGGCTCCTCCGTGGGGCATCACGTTTCGTTCGACTGGAGAAAAGTGGTGAGATTGACGGCGTTGTTGGTGACGCCGAGTTTGCGGCGGATGTGCTCGCGGTGACGGCTGATGGTGGCGGCGGAGACGCCGCGGATGCGGGCGATGTCCTTGCTGGGCATCCCGCGGCGGATCATTTCGCAGATGCGGATCTCGGTCGGGGTCAGCGTGGCATGGTGTCGCGACAAGTGCTTGACGAAGGGCGAGGTGATGTCGTCGAGGTTGTCGCGGAGCAGTTCCACGTATTTGCGTTGCGCCTTCGGAACATGCAGCAGCAGGGCGTGGACGATCGGCATGAGGATGCGTTCGACGTTGGACTGGATGTTGCGGAAATTCTCGCGCTTCTCGTCCTCGATGCGCGCCAGGACGCCGCGCAGCGCCGTGTTCGATTCTTCGAGCGCCTTCCGCTCGACCATGAGTTGTCGGTTGGTGGCCTGGAGCTGCTGTTCCATATCGAGACGCGCGGCCACCATGCCGATCCGTTCCGCCACGGCGTCGAGCAGGGCGCGCTCCTCCCGCAGAAACGGGCCTTCGTGGGCGGTGTCGCACACCTGCGTGTAGACGACGGTGACGTCGCCGGCGACCTCGCTCTGGACGCGGACGGGCGCGGATTGGCGCCATGGCGTTTCGCGGAAACCGGCGGTCTCGTAGCGTGTGCCGCGGAAGCGGATGCGCGCCGTCGCGAGTTCGGGGAACTGCCACGCCGGCGGCAGCAGCGCCACGGCATCGGTGAGAAACCCGTCGAGCGAACCCGGGTGTCGTTCCGCCAACCGACCGATGGCATACAGACAGTTCAGTTCCTTGATACGTTCGCCCAAGGCGCGTTCCACGCGGCCCGGTTCGGTCTCCGTGCTGGGCGGAATCAACCAGAGGGGATTTCCGGTATTGGCCGTGTCCATTGCTATTGGCACTCCATATGCGATTTATAGGCATGCAAATCACCCATGTCAAATGGGTAATCTGTATGCAGTCTAATGGCGTTTACGGCATACGCGGTCTGACATAGCATCATGCGATGCCGCCGGTGACGCGAGTGAGGGAGGCGAGATGACAGAGCAGGTGAAGCGGGTGGTCGGTTTCGACAGCGCGCGGTATCTGGAAGAGCAACGCGCGTACATTCTGGAGCGGGCGAAAGCCTATGGCGATCGTCTCTACCTGGAGTTTGGCGGCAAGCTGATCTCGGACCATCACGCGGCGCGTGTCCTGCCCGGTTTCGATCCTCAGGCGAAGATCCGGTTGCTGCACGGCATGCGCGACGTGACCGACATCGTGATGTGCATCTATGCCGGCGACATCGAGCGCAAGAAGTTGCGGGCGGATTTTGGCATCACCTACGACGTGGATGCCTTGCGCCTGCTGGACGAATTCGCCGAATGGGAACTGCGCGTGGCGGCGGTGGTGATCACGCGATTCGAAGAGCAGCCGGCGGCCGTGCAGTTCAAGAACCGGCTGGAGCGGCGTGGCATTCGCGTCTATACGCACCGGGCGACCAAGGGCTACCCGACGGACGTGGACACGATCGCCAGCGAGCGCGGCTACGGTGCGAATCCCTACGTCGACGTCGAGCGTCCGGTGGTGGTGGTCACGGCGCCCGGCCCCGGCAGCGGGAAGATGGCGACCTGTCTCTCGCAGGTCTATCATGACCACCTGCGGGGCCGGAAGGCCGGCTACGCGAAGTTCGAGACGTTCCCGATCTGGAACCTGCCGCTGAAGCATCCCGTCAACATCGCCTACGAGGCCGCCACCGCCGATCTGGGCGACGTGAACATGGTCGATCCGTTCCATCTGGAGGCCGTTGGCGAGCGGGCGATCAACTACAACCGCGACATCGAGATATTCCCCGTCCTGCGCCGCATTCTGGAGCGGGTGACCGGGGCGGCGTCGCCGTACCGCTCGCCCACCCAGATGGGTGTCAACCGGGCGGGCTTCGCGATCGTGGACGATGCGGTGGTGCGCGAGGCGGCGAAGCAGGAGGTTATCCGGCGCTATTTCCGCTATGCCTGCGAACATGCGCTCGGGTTCGCGTCGCCCGAGTCGCTCGAACGCGTGACGCTGCTGATGGAAGAGGTCGGCGGCGCCCCCGAGCAACGCCTGGTGGTGCCCGCGGCGCGGCGCGCGGCCGAGACGGCGAAGCTGCGCGGCAAGGGCAATGAGGGTGTCTTTTGCGGCGCCGCGCTGTGTCTCGCGGACGGCACGATCGTTACGGGGAGCAACTCGACGGTGATGCACGCGTCCTCCAGCCTGGTGCTGAACGCCGTGAAGGCGCTGGCGCGCATTCCGAAGGAACTGGACATTCTCACCGAAGGCACGCTGGCGTCGATCGCGCGGCTCAAGCGCGACATTCTCAAGACCCGCCAGTTGAGTCTCGACCTCGAAGAAACGCTGATCGCCCTGAGCGTGAGCGCCACGGGCAATACGGCCGCGGCGATGGCGATGGAAAAGCTGACCGAGTTGAAGGGGTGCGAGATGCACCTGACGCACATGCCGCCGCCGGGCGACGAAGCCGGGTTGCGGCTGCTGGGGGTCAATGCGACGAGCGACCCCTGCTTCGCGGGAAAGAACCTGTACGTGACGTGAGCCGGCTGTCCGGTTCGAGTTTGGGCGGGAACGGGAACCTCGGGGTCCGGGAATGGCGACGGGCGGGGACCGGTCTCCGCCGGCGGAAACGGAACCGGCGGCGGGACGGATGTGAGCGGCGCCCTGGGGCGCGAAACTGACGGAAAGGGAGCGAAACGAATGCCAAAGCTGCGCGACATCGAGAAGGTGCTGATTATTGGTTCGGGGCCCATCGTAATCGGACAGGCCTGTGAATTCGACTATTCGGGCACGCAGGCGTGCAAGGCCTTGCGGTCGCTCGGGTATACGGTCGTGCTGGTCAACTCCAACCCGGCGACGATCATGACCGATCCCGGGATGGCCGATCGCACCTACATCGAGGCCCTGACGGTGGAAAATCTGGAGCGGATCATCGCCGTCGAGCGGCCCGACGCGTTGCTGCCGAACCTGGGCGGCCAATCGGGACTGAACTTGTCCTCGGAGCTGGCGGAGCGGGGCATTCTCGACAAGTACAAGGTGCGCGTGATCGGCGTGCAGGTGGATGCCATCAAACGCGGCGAAGACCGGCAGGCGTTCAAGGACACCATGAACAGCCTCGGCATCGAGATGGCGCGCAGCGAGATCGCGAACACCCTCGAAGAAGCGGAAGCGGCGGCCATACGGGTGGGCTTGCCCGTCGTGGTGCGGCCGGCGTACACGATGGGCGGCACCGGCGGCGGGTTCGCCTACAACATGGAAGAGTTCCGCGCGCTGGCGCAACGGGGGCTCGACGCCAGCATGGTGCATCAGATCCTCGTCGAGGAATCCGTGCTGGGGTGGGAGGAGCTGGAACTGGAAGTCATCCGCGACGCGAAGAACCGGATGATCACCGTGTGTTTTATCGAAAACGTCGATGCGATGGGCGTGCATACCGGCGACAGCTTCTGTACGGCGCCCATGCTGACCATCGCCCCTGCGCTGCAGAAGCGGCTGCAGGACTACTCGTACGCGATCGTCGAGGCGATCGAAGTTATCGGCGGAACCAACGTGCAGTTTGCGCACGACCCGGTGACCGACCGCGTGATCGTCATCGAAATCAACCCCCGTACGTCACGGTCGTCGGCGCTGGCCTCGAAGGCCACGGGTCTGCCGATCGCGATGGTGTCCTCGCTGCTGGCCGGCGGCATGACCCTGGACGAGATCCCGTATTGGCGCGACGGCACGCTGGACAAATACGTGCCGTCGGGCGACTACGTCGTGGTCAAGTTCGCCCGCTGGGCGTTCGAGAAGTTCAAACAGCTCGAAGACAAACTGGGCACGCAGATGCGGGCCGTCGGCGAGGTGATGAGCCTCGGCAAGACGTACAAGGAAGCGTTCCAGAAAGCCATCCGGTCGCGCGAAGACGGGCGATACGGTCTCGGGTTCGCCCGGGACTACAACCGGCGGTCGCTCGAAGAGTTGATGGCGATGTTGAAGCAACCGACGAGCGAACGGCAGTTCGTCATGTACGAAGCGCTTCGCAAGGGCGCGTCCGTGTCCGAGTTGGTGGCGAAGACGCACATCAAGGCCTGGTTCGTGGAGCAGATGAAGGAACTGGTCGCGCTTGAGGAGCGGTTGCTGCGGCACAAGGGCGACCTGCCCCCCGACGACCTTCTGACGCAGGCGAAGAAAGATGGTTTTGCCGACCGTTACCTGAGCCGGCTTCTGGGGATCCCGGAGAAGGCGATCCGCGAGCGACGGACGGCCATCGGACTCGTGCAGGGGTGGCATCCGGTCACCGTCAGCGGCGTGAAGAACGCCGCCTACTACTACTCGACGTACTGCGCGCCGGATGTGACGACGGTTACCGACAACCCGCGGAAGGTGATGATCCTTGGCGGCGGGCCCAACCGCATCGGACAGGGTATCGAGTTCGACTACTGCTGCGTGCATGCCGCGATGGCCCTGCGCGACATGGGTTACGAGACGATCATGGTCAACTGCAACCCGGAGACGGTCTCGACCGACTATGACACATCCGACAAACTATACTTCGAGCCGTTGACCGTCGAAGACGTGCTGCAGATCTACCGGAAAGAGAAGCCGATGGGCGTGATCTGCCAGTTCGGCGGGCAGACGCCGCTCAACATTGCGCGCGAGCTGGCCGACTCCGGGGTGCGGATTCTGGGCACGTCGCCCGACACGATCGATCTGGCCGAAGACCGCGACCTTTTCCGTCGGATGATGGAGAAGCTTGGCATCCCGATGGCGGAGAGCGGCATGGCAACCACGGTCGAGGAGGCGCTGGCGATCGCCGGGCGCATCGGCTATCCGGTGATGGTGCGGCCGTCCTTCGTGCTCGGCGGACGCGGCATGGAAGTCGTCCATGACGCGGGCACGCTGCGCGACTACATGATTGCGGCCGTCGATATCAGCCCGGACCGGCCCATTCTCATCGACCGTTTCCTCTCGCATGCCATCGAGGCCGAGGCCGATGCGATCACCGATGGGCGCGACGCGTTCGTGCCGGCCGTGATGGAACACATCGAAGAGGCCGGCATCCATTCGGGCGATTCCGCCTGCGTGATTCCTCCGGTCAGCATACCGAAGAAGCACATCGACACCATTCGCGACTACACAATGCGCATTGCCGTGGAACTGAAGACCGTCGGACTGATGAATATCCAGTACGCGATCTGCGAGGACATCGTCTACGTGCTCGAGGCCAACCCGCGCGCGTCGCGCACGGTGCCGCTGGTATCGAAGGTCTGCGGTCTGTCCATGGCGCGCAGCGCGACGGAGGTCATGATGGGACGATCCCTGAAGGAACTCGGGCTCAAGCACAAGCCCCTGCGGCACTACGGCGTCAAAGAGGCGGTCTTCCCGTTCTATTTCTACCCCGAAGTGGACCCGGTGCTGGGGCCGGAGATGCGTTCGACGGGCGAGGTGCTGGGTCTGGCCTCGTCCTACGGAATGGCCTTCTACAAGGCGCAGGACGCGACGAAGTCGCCGCTGCCGCTCGCGGGGACCGTCCTGATGTCCATCTGCGAACGGGATCGCGACAAGTCCGTCGTCAAGGCCGCGCGTCGGTTGTCGGAACTCGGGTTCTCGATCCTGGCTTCGCGCGGCACGCGGATGTTCCTGGCGGAGCACGGCGTGGCCTGCGAGGCGATTCTCAAAGTGCACGAAGGCCGCCCCAACATCGACGATGCGATGCGCGACGGCAAGATCCAGCTTGTCATCAACACCCCATCCGGGAAGATGAGTCTGACCGACGACTCATACATCCGGAAGACGGCCATCCGGCACAAGATCCCGTACATCACAACCATCACGGCCGCGCTGGCGACCGTGGAAGGCATTGCCGCCCGGCTCGCGGGCGATGCCGATGTGAGGGCGCTGCAGGACTACCATGCGGGGTGAGGCGGAGCCACCCGGGCTACAGTTCTTTCAGGAGACCGACGCGGAGGCTGGAGGCGCTGCCGACTCCGGCTTCCAGATACCACTTCAGACCCAGTACGGTGACGCTGGCGCCGCCCGAGACAACGACCGGGTGCGTACGCTCGAACTCGATATCGAACGTCTCGCCGGCGATGCGGATGCCGGCGTCGAGGTCGGTTTCGATGAATGGGTAGACACTGACGCCGGCATAGACCGACCAATCCTTCCGGGCATAGGTCAGGTCGATGCCGACACGGATGGAGGTCTCGGTCAGCGAGGCATCGCGGCTGAAGGTTGTGAACTGGAAGTTCGTGGTGACCGACACGGGTTGGATATTCGTCACGCCCTCCGCGACGTTGGTCGAGAATGTGGTTGTGACACCCGAGATTCCGACCGCCGAGTAATCGAGGGCATAGTCTTCCTGGCGGTAGCCGACCTCGCCCGTCAGATGCGCCGTCCATGCGCCGTCCTCAAAGACCGGAATGCGCGTGGCCAGCGAGATGAACCAACCGCGTCCGTCCCCCAGCGTCGCGTCCGCGAAATCCTCGTTGCCGGCGAGCGTATGATCCCATTCGGCGCCCGTGACCACGCCGGCGCGCGCGCCGAAGCAGCGGTGTCCGAAGACGAGGGCGAGCGCGCTGCGGTCGACGGTTTCCTCCGTACCCGAGCCGATGCCGTCGATCTCCCAGTCGTACAGCGTGCGGTTGAAGAGGTCGACGTCGGCGCCGAAAAAGAGGCCCTTCCAGACAGGAATCGAGGCCGGGACGGGCGCCCTGGTGGTGGCGGCCGCGCCGCCGGCCGTTTCCGCGATGCCGACGATCGTGAAGACGCCGTCGCCGACCTCGATCATCCGGCCGAGGGTGAGTTCGTAAACGCCGAAAATCGCGGCCGGGTTGGCCGTCGAAACGAGGTTGAACGTCCGGCCCTGGCGGACCTGCAGTTGGAACGTGCCGGTATCGGTGCGCACGAGCGCGCCATTTTGAAAGGCGAACGGGCCGAACGTCGTGCCTGTGCGCAGGGACTCCAGCCGGAACAGCAGGTCCGCCCCCCGGACGGATGTGGCGGAAAGGCCTGCCGTCGCGAGCAGGTACAGCAGGATCGTCAGCGGGCGCATCGTCATCGCGGGGTCTCCCTTGCGTTACAGTCCAGACGGAAGAACCGCCGGATTCTCGAAAGCAACACCGTTTCCGAAACGGCGGACGGTTTCTTGTCGGCGGTATGGGTGGCGTCGGTCTGTTCCTGCTGGCGTCGCGCCAGCACGGCGGCCAGGGCGGCGGCGAGTTTCTCGTGCGTGGCCAGAATGGCGCCCAGGGCCGTATGTGACAGGATCAACACGGTGGTGTCGTCCGCGGCGGTGACGGTGGCGCTGCGCTTGGCGCCGGTCAGCATGCTCATTTCGCCGAAGAAATCGCCGGCCTGGAGCGTGGCGAGGGTCGTGGTGTGGCCGTCCGCGTCCACGCTGACGCGGACTCGTCCGGTCATGACGATGTAGAACGTCTGGCCGTCCTCGCCCTGGCGGACGAGCTGCTCGCCGGCCGCGAACACACGCTCGACCAGCGCCCCGGCGAGCTGTTCTCTTTCCGTCGCCGACAGGGGGGCGAAGAAATCCACCGCGTTGAGCAGCGCGAGCCGCGCGTCGGTGTCGCGTTGCCGTTGCCGCGCCTCCTCGTCCGCCGTAACCTGACGCACGTTGACATCGCGGATCGGGAACGGGATGACGATGTCCTCGCGCTTGAAGTGGTACCAGACCTGGTACATGACTTTGCTCTGGATCTGATTGATCTCGCCGAAGTCGCGGATGTGGAACGTCATCCGGTAGTCGATCGCGAAGTCGCTATAGGCGATCAGACGGACATCCGGCTCGGGAGTTGCGAGCACGTCCGGCACGCTTTTCAGCACATCGAAAAGGACGCGGCGCACCTTGTTCGGCGGCACGCCGTAATTCACGCCAACGTTGAGGTAGCAGCCGTGGATGCCGGTGGGACGCGAGTAGTTGACGATGGCGTCGCGGGAGATGGTGGAATTGGGTATGATGACGTGATCGTCCATCTTCGTACGCAGGCAGGTGGCGCGCCAGCTCATGTCCACGACGCGGCCCGTGTGGCCGCCGACTTCCACCCAGTCGCCGATGGTGAAGGGGCTTTCGGTATTCATGGCCAGACCCGAGATCAGGTTGCCGAGCGTGTCCTGGCTGGCGTTGCCGAGGATGTAGCCGACGACGATCGACGAGACGGCCAGGACGTTCAGGTTGACCTGCGGGAAGATGGCCCGGACGATCAGGAGCAGGGCCACGAGCGTGAGCACCCACCGCACGATATCGCGCAGCACGAGCGGCACCGGCACGTCGCGTCGGCGCGGCACCATGACTTCGAAGATCCAGAAATCGAGCACGCGCAGGCCGATATAGACGGACAGGAACAGTAGTACGACGCGCACCCAGTTGATGGCGTCCGCATGCAGCGCGGCCAGCGGCGACGCGAGGAACAGGTTGGCACCCACCATGACGGAGAGCGGATGGAGACCGAGGGAGAGGCGGGCGAAGACCGGCGCGCGGCCCGCCAGCAGTCGCAGCGTCAGAAAGACGGCCAGGCAGAAGAACCCGAACCAGACGAACGGCATGGCCGTTGAACCCATATTCTCCCTCCTGTGCGTTCCCGCGTTTCTCTAATCATGCCGGTTCGGCGTCGCGGGCTCAAATGAAATCCGGTTGGATTGTCGCGGCGCCGTCGGACGGGGTGATGACCCGGATGCCGCAGGGATGCCCGAACCGGCGCGCGTAAGGCCCGGCCAGGGCATGTCCGACTGTTTCCGCGTCGCGCGGGTGTACCAGCGCCACGACGCTGCCGCCGAACCCCCCGCCGGACAGGCGGGCGCCGAGGACGCCCGGGATGCGCTTGCAGAGGTCGACGACGAAATCGAGCTCGGCGCAGGAGTTCTCGAAGTAATGGATCGAACTGGCGTGGGAGTCGAACATCAGGGCGCCGAATGCGGCCAGATCGCCGGTCCGCAGAAGTGCGCGGCCGTTCACGACGCGTTCGTCCTCGCCGATCGGGTGCGCCGAACGCCGTGCCGCCAGGGGGTCCATGCCGCCCTGGTGCGCTTCCCATTCGGCCCATGTGACGTCGCGCAGGGCGGTGACCGGGTGGTCGAGTACCTTCGCGAAGTGGGCGGTGGCGGCTTCGCACTTGGCGCGGCGTTCGTTGTAGACGCCGTCGACCAGGGCATGTTTGGCGTTCGTGTTGCAGACGATGAAACAGGCGTCCTCGCCCAGAGGCACGGTGGAGACGTCCAGCGAACGGAAGTCGGTCATGACGAGCGACCCCCGTCGGCCGAAGAGGCTCGACACCTGATCGAGCAGGCCGCACTTCACGCCGGCGTAATTGTGTTCGGCCGCCTGGCCGATGCGGGCGAGTTCGAGTTTCGGCACATCGAGGCCGTAGAGCGCGCCGAGGGCGAGTCCGGTGGACATTTCCAGCGCCGCCGAACTGGAGAGACCGGATCCGAGCGGGACGTTCCCGAGGAAAAGCCCGTTGAACCCGGTCGTCAGGCCGGAACGGTCGCGCAGACCGGCGAACACGCCCTTCACGTAGTTGGCCCAAACGGTGTCGCCATGCGGGGCGGGGTTGGCGACCGTGAAGGGCGCCTGCCGCATCAGGTCGCCGGCCACGACACGGCAGTCGTCGCAACCCGACGGCGCCGCCAGGAAGAAGATCCCGGCGTCGATCGCCGCCGAGAGGACAAAGCCCTCGTTATAGTCGGTGTGGTTGCCGAGAACTTCGACGCGGCCGGGGGCATAGGCCGCGGCCGTGGGCCGGGCGCCGAAGACGGACGTGAACCGGCTGAGCGCTTCCTCGAAGACGGGACGGTTTAGCATGGCGCGTTAACCCCGGATCCTGGCGAGCAGTTCGTCGCGCTTCGCGGTCATGCGCGCGGCGGTCTTGGCTTCCAGGTTCAGTCGCACGAGAGGCTCGGTGTTGGACATGCGGACGTTGAACCACCAGTCGTCGAACTCGACGCTGACCCCGTCCAGTTCATAGAGACGCCCCTTTGGTCCGTACGTGGCGCGCATCCGGTCCAGCACGGCGCCGGCATCGGCGACCGTCGAGTTGATCTCGCCGCTGGCGTGGTAACGCTGGATCGGGCGGATCAGTTCGGAAAGCGGCTTGTCCGAGCGGCTGACGATGTTGGCCACGCAGATGGCGGCGAGGCTGGAGCTTTCGGTGAAGAAATTGTCGCGGAAGTAGTAGTGCCCCGAGAGTTCGCCCGCGAAAATGGCGTTGTGCTCGCGCATCTGCTGCTTGATGAAGGCGTGCCCGACGCGGCTCATCATGGGTGTGCCGCCGTTGGCCAGGATGACCTCCTTGACCGCCCAACTGCTGCGCAGATCGTAGAAGATCACGCCCTTTTCGTGGCCGAGCAGATCTTCGGCGATCAGGGCGGTGATGATATCCATGGGCACGATCGCGCCGCGCTCGTCGACGAAGCCGACGCGATCGGCGTCGCCGTCGAAGGCGATGCCGAAGTCGTACTTGCCGTGGCGCACATGGTCGCGCAGCGCATCGAGCGTTTCGTGGTCGAGGGGATTCGCCTCATGGTTCGGGAACGTGCCGTCCAGCACGTCGAACAGCGGATCGACGTCCAGGATGCCGCGGAGCACGTTGACCTCGTAGACGCCCATGGCATTGGCCATATCGGCGGCGATGCGCACGGGGCGCGCGAAGTCGGCGTGCTTGCGGATGGCGGCGATGTAGGCATCGACGATGTCGTGCGTGCGCACCGTGCCGGGCGTTGGCGCGGGCGGGGCGAAGCTGCCGTCGGCGACGATCCGCTCGATGTCGGCGATACCGGTGGCGCCGCTGATCGGGACGGCATTGGCGCGCGACAGCTTGAAGCCGTTCCACTCGCCGGGATTGTGCGAGGCGGTGATCATGATGCCCGCATCGGCGCCGAGCGTGCCGTTGCCGAAGTAGGACATGGGCGTGGAACACAGCCCGAGATCGATCACGTCGGCGCCCTGCATCGTGAGGCCCCGGGCGAGGGCGTCGAAAAGCGGCCGCGAATGCGGCCGCATATCGCGACCGACGACCACCTTGCGGCAGTTCAGCAGCGTCGCGAAGGCCCGTCCGATCCGGTGCGCCATCTGTTCGTCCAGCGTCTTGCCGTAGATTCCGCGAATATCGTATGCCTTGAAAATACCGGCCATCGTCATGTCTCCAGGGTTGCGTTTCGGTATCGTCTTCCCGGAAACCGGGAAGGCGGCATCCTAGAGGGAACCCCCGTCGGCTGCAAGAACGAAGCGGGTTCTCCGTGCAGGCTTTCCTTATGGCGCCGGGTGTGGCACACTGTCGCGCCATGACAACAGACCATCCCAAGGCGCGCAATCGGGTGGTGGCCATCGTCGGCCGCCCCAATGTCGGCAAGTCGGCCCTGTTCAACCGTCTGGCGGGGCGACGGCTGGCCATCGTCCATGCCGAGCCCGGCGTCACGCGCGATCGGTTGATGCGCGATGTGCTGTGGAATGACGAACGCCTTGAACTGATCGATACCGGCGGCGTCTGCAACGCGGACGGTTCCCAGGCGCGCGACCGCATCGAGGCCGGTATCCGGCAGCAGGTCGATGCCGCCCTTGGCGATGCCGGGGTCGCGATCCTGGTGGTCGATCTCGCGGCGGGGCCGCATCCGTTGGACGAGGATGTGGCCGGCCTGCTGCGCGGCAGCGGGTGCCGTATCGTGGTGGCGGCCAACAAGGCCGACACGCATGAGCGCGACGACGACGCGCACGCCTTCGCCGGTCTGGGATTTCCCGTGTTCCCGGTCTCGGCGTTGCACAACCGCGGTATCGGCGATCTCACCGACGCCGTGCTGGCGATGCTGCCCGCGACCGTCGACCGGTCGGTGACCGAGCCGCTGCGCGTCGCGGTCGTCGGACGGCCCAATGTCGGCAAGAGTTCGTACATCAACCGGCTGCTGCGGAACGAGCGGGTTATCGTATCCGACGTGCCCGGCACCACGCGCGACAGCATCGACATCCCGTTCATGGTCGGCAGCGGCAGTCAGGCGCGGCACTACGTGCTCGTCGATACCGCCGGCATGCGCCGTGCCGGGAAGGTGTCGACCGCCGTCGAGAAGTTCAGCCTCTTCCGGGCCGAACAGAGCATCCGCGGGGCGAACGTGGTGGTGCTCGTGCTCGATGCCGTGCGGGGCCCGACGGCGCAGGACAAGAAGATCGCGGCGTTGATCCAGGAACACCGGAAGGGCTGTCTGCTGCTGGTCAATAAATGGGACCTGGCGATGGACGAGGTGACGCAGCGCAAATACGGACCGGCCATTCAGGCGACGATGCCGTTCATGGGGTACTGCCCGATCGTGTTCGCGTCGGCCGAGACCGGGTTTAACATCCGGCGCACGATCGACACGATCGACCACGTGGCGGCGCAAATCCGCATCGACCTGCCGACCGGCGTGCTCAACCGGGCCATCGGCAAGGCCTACGCGAAGATCCGTCCGCCGTCGTTCCGCGGCAAAGCGTTGAAGATCTACTACGGCGCGCAGGTCGGCGTGGACCCGTTGCGCATTCGTCTTTTTGTGAACAACCCCGAGGCCGTGCGCGTTCAGTACACCGACTACCTGATCCGGTCCCTGCGCGAGCAGTTCGGGCTCGAGGGCGCTCCCCTCGTGATCCAGTACCAGAGCCGGCGGGAAGAGCGGAAGGGCGCGGACGGGGACGGGCATCGCCGCGCGGGCGACGGGACGGCGCCGGCGCCCCGGCACAGGCCGGTGCGCAAGACCGGGACGGGGGACGCACGCAGGCCGGATCGCAAGACCGGGATGGGGGATGGGCGCAGGCCGGATCGCAAGACCGGGCCGGGGGACGCACGCAGGCCGGATCGCAAGACCGGGCCGGGGGATGGGCGCAAGCCGGTGCGCGAGACCGGGCCGGGGGATGCGCGCAGGGCGGATCGCGAGACCGGGGCTGGGGGTGGGCGAAAGACCGTGGCGCGGGAACGGAAGGGTCGGCGGCGCATGGGCCCGCGGCGGTAGGCGAAGAAGTCGGCCGCGGGGAGCATCCGGGCGACATCTGGCGTCCCGGGACCGGGGTTCGAAGCCGCAAACGGTTGGCGCGAGGGGCATTTTTCGGGGTTTTTGCCGTCGACGAAATTAAGGTTTCATTTTTCCTTGAGCCCCCTACAGGTAGTAGGCATAGTCGCGTTTGAAGGCAAGGGGTAGCATATCTTGTGTTTCTATCGTATAATGGGTTCAGCGGGAGTGGCTTAGGATGCTAGACGTACGAAATTCCGTGGAAATCGGCCCGACGACGGCCGATGCGAAGCCGCGCGCGTCCACGCGCGGCCGGTCCGCCCGGCGCGGCGGGGATGTGGCGCGCAAGGCGGCGGGCAAGGGGATGAAGTTTGCGTGCCGGTTCAGCAAGCCGGGCGTGAGTCCGTTCGACGAGGTGGAGTGGGAGCGCCGGAGGGCGGCGATCACCGACGGGAAGGGCGCGGCGGTTTTCGTCCAGGACGGTGTCGAAGTGCCGAAAGCCTGGTCGATGCTGGCCACCAACGTCGTCGCCTCGAAGTATTTCTACGGCACCGCCGGCACCGACGAACGCGAACACTCGGTCCGCCAGTTGGTCCATCGGGTCACCCGGACCATCGCCGACTGGGGTCTCAGCGACGGCTACTTCGCCTCGCCCGAGGATGCCGAGAGTTTCTATCAGGAGTTGACCTTCCTCTGTCTGAACCAGTACGGCTCGTTCAACAGCCCGGTCTGGTTCAACGTGGGCCTGTATGACATCTACGGGCACGCGTCGAGCAACCGGTGCTGCTACGCCTGGGACGAGGCCGCGCAGGCGGTGACGGCCCAGTCGGATTCGTACAAGCGCCCGCAGGCATCGGCCTGCTTCATCCAGGCGGTCGAAGACACCATGGAAGGCATCATGCACCTGGCGGCTTCGGAGGCGATGCTGTTCAAGTACGGATCGGGCACCGGGACGGACCTGAGCACGCTGCGCAGCAGCCGCGAGAAGCTGTCCGGGGGTGGTTCGCCCTCCGGGCCGTTGAGCTTCATGCGCGTGTTCGACCAGGTGGCCGGGGCCATCAAGTCCGGCGGCAAGACGCGTCGCGCGGCGAAGATGCAGAGCCTGAAGATGACCCATCCCGACATCGTCGACTTCATCAACTGCAAGGCCCGCGAGGAGAAGAAGGCCTGGGCGCTCATCGAACAGGGCTACGACGGCTCGTTCGGCGGCGAGGCTTACGATTCGGTGATGTTCCAGAACGCCAATACCTCCGTGCGCGTGACCGACGACTTCATGCGGGCGGTTGAGAGCGACGGCGCGTGGCAGACCTTTGCCGTAACGACACGGACACCCGTCGGCACGCACAAGGCGCGCGACCTGATGCGGCAGATTGCCGACGCCGCCCACGTCTGCGGCGACCCCGGCCTGCAGTACGACTCCACCATCAACCGGTGGCACACCTGCAAGGCGACCGGGCCGATCAACGCCAGCAACCCCTGTTCGGAATACATGTTCCTGGATAACAGCGCGTGCAACCTGGCGTCGATCAACCTGATGCGCTTTGTGGAAGAGACCGGCACGTTCGATGTCGAGGCGTTCCGGCATGCCGTGCGCGTGTTCGTCACGGCGCAGGAAATCCTGGTGGACAACGCCAGTTACCCGACGCCCGAGATCGCCGCCAATTCGCACCGCTTCCGTCCGCTGGGTCTCGGCTATGCCAACCTCGGCGCCCTGATCATGCGCCTCGGCTATCCGTACGACAGCGACGAAGGGCGCGCGTTCGCCGGGTCGGTGACCGCGTTGATGACCGGTTGCGCCTACCTGACGAGTCAGGAACTGGCGCGGGTGAAGGGGCCGTTCGAAGGGTTCGTTCCGAACCGGGACTGCATGGCCGAGGTCATGCGCATGCACCGTGACGCGGTCGACGGCATCGACGGCGCCGTCTGCCCGCCCGATATCAAACGGGCGGCGCGGCAGGCGTGGGACCAGGTCGTCGCCGGCGCGACGCGCGTCGGCTTCCGGAACGCGCAGGTTACGGTCCTGGCGCCCACCGGCACGATCGGCTTCATGATGGATTGCGATACGACCGGGGTGGAGCCCGATATCGCGCTGGTGAAGTACAAACAGCTTGCCGGCGGCGGCATGATGAAGATCGTCAACCGGACGCTGCGTCCCGCGCTGGCGCGCCTCGGATACGGCGACGACCGGATCGATGCGATGATCAAGCACGTGGACGAGAAGGATACGATCGAAGGCGCGCCGGAACTCAAGCCCGAGCATCTGCCTGTCTTCGATTGCGCCTTCAGGCCCGTGAACGGCACGCGCAGCATTCACTACAAGGCGCATCTGCGGATGATGGCGGCCGTGCAGCCGTTTCTGTCGGGCGCCATCAGCAAAACCGTGAACCTGCCGCACGACGCGACGCCCAACGAGGTCATGCAGGTCTACACGGACGGCTGGAAGCTGGGGCTCAAGGCCGTGGCGATCTACCGCGACGGTTCCAAGCGCACGCAGCCGCTGAGCACCTCGCGCGAGCCCGGCGGCGCGCCGAAGACGGCGGCTCCGGAGCCCGTGAAGGTCGGCATCACGCACGAGGAGGCCGAGGCCCGCGTCAACGAGGCGCGGCGGACGCCGTTCCGGCGACGCATGCCGGCGACGCGCCACTCGCTTACCCACAAGTTCGAAGTCGCCGGGCATGAGGGCTACCTGACGGTCGGCATGTATGAAGACGGCGCGCCCGGCGAGTTGTTCATCACCATGGCGAAGGAAGGCAGCACGGTCGGCGGCACGATGGACGCCTTCGGCACGGCCATCTCGCTGTGCCTGCAGTACGGCGTGCCGGTCCGCGAGCTGTGCCAGAAGTTCGCGCACAGCCGGTTCGAACCGAGCGGGTTCACCAAGAACGCGGACATCCCGATCGCGAAGTCCCTGGTCGACTACATCTTTCGCTGGTTGGACATCACGTTCCCCGGCGGCCGGATCGCCTCGGCGTCGCCGGCGGCCCCGGTCGCCACCCCGGCGGCCCCCGTCGTCGTCGCGGCGCCTGTCGCGGCGCCCGCTCCGGTCGCGGCCCCGAAGGTCGCCGCGATCGGCGAACCGCGGGTCGACGAGCAGTTCGGGCATTTCCAGGACGACGCGCCGGCGTGCGATGTCTGTGGCGCGATTACCGTGCGCAACGGCGCGTGCTACCGGTGTTACAACTGCGGCAACTCGATGGGTTGCTCGTGAGCATCCGTTCGCGAACGTCGCGATGAGCGTCGAACAGGCAACCGTCACGGTGCACCGCGAAGCAGTCGGCGGGTATAACCTGCTCCTGTTTCGCGCGCCGGGTATTGTGCCGCACGTCGTGCCGGGACAGTTCGTCCACCTGCGCGTGCCCCGCTTCGAGCAGGCCGTGCTGCGGCGTCCGTTCAGCATCTACCGCGCCGACGGCGAGACGCTGGGCGTGCTCTACAAGCAGGTCGGCGGCGGCACGCGCGCGCTGGCGGCTGTCCGCGAAGGCGACGCCGTCAGTCTGGTCGGTCCTCTCGGCAACGGGTTTCCGTCGCCGGCGGCCGACGCCGCCATCGGCCTCGTGGCGGGCGGCTATGGCGTGGCCCCCCTGTGCCTGCTGGCCTCGCGCCTGCATGCGACCGGCGTCGTGTTCATCGGCGGGCGGACCGCCGTGGATATCCTCTGCGCCGACGAGTTCCGGGCGATGGGGTGGGACGTGCGGGTGACGACGGAAGACGGCTCGCTCGGGCAACGCGGTCTCGTGACGCTGCCGCTGGACGCCTGGCTGGCCGGGCACGCGGCGCCGGGGACGGCGCAGCTCTACGCGTGCGGACCCGACGGCCTGTTGAAGGCCGTCGGCGACCGCGCGATCGCCGCGGGGCATGCGGCCTGGCTGTCCCTGGACAAGCACATGGGCTGCGGAGTGGGCGCCTGCCTGGCCTGCGTGCAGCGCATCCGGCGGCCGGACGGGTCCGAGGGGTGGAAGCGTGTCTGCAAGGACGGGCCGATTTTCGAAGCGCGCGAGGTGGTATGGGACCGATGACGGGATGGCGGATATGAGTGCGACGCGCCCCGGCATGGCTGTCGAAATCGCCGGCATCCGGCTGAAGAACCCCGTCATGGTGGCCTCGGGAACGTTTGGCTACGGTCCCGAGTACGCGCCGTACGTCGACCTCAACCGTCTCGGCGCGCTGGTGGTCAAGGGAATCCGGATGGAGCCTTGCGACGGGAATGCGACGCCGCGGATGGTCGAGGTGCCTGGCGGACTGGTGAACGCCATCGGCCTCCAGGGCCCCGGCGCGCGCGGCTTTGTCGAAACGTACCTGCCGTTCCTGCGGCAGTATGACGTGCCGGTGATCGTCAACATCTGGGGCAAGACCATCGCGGAATACGGGGATGTGGCCGCGTTCTTCGACGGCGTCGAGGGGATTGCCGGGCTCGAACTCAACATCTCGTGCCCGAACATCAAGGAGGGCGGCATCGCGTTCGGCACGGACCCGCGCATGGCCGCGCGCGTGATCCGCGAAGCGCGGGCGCGGACCCGACTGCCGCTGATCCCGAAGCTGTCGCCCAACGTGCCCGATATCGCCGCTTTCGCGCGTGTCGCCGAAGCCGAGGGGGCCGACGCGGTATCGCTGATCAACACCTTGCCGGCGATGGTGATCGATGTGGATACGCGGCGCCCTGTGCTGGCGAACCGGGTGGGCGGGTTGTCGGGCCCCGGGATCAAGCCCGTGGCGATCAAGCAGGTGTGGGAAGCGGCGCGGGCCGTCACGATACCGGTCATTGGCATGGGCGGGATCGTCTGCGGCCGCGATGCCGCCGAGTTCATGATCGCCGGCGCGACGGCCGTGGCGGTGGGCACCATCAACTTCACCGACCCGTTGGCCGCGATCCGGGTCATCGATGAACTGGAACAGTTCCTCATCGCGAAATCCATCGCGGATGTGAAGACGCTGATCGGTTCGGTGATCGACGGGCGTTAAGGCCGAAAGTATGCGGAGCGCGATCGTTAACCGTATCCTGTTCTGGAGCCTGCTGGCGGCGGCGGTCGCCGGGGCCGTTTTCTGGACGTTCCATTTCCCGTATCGCTTCGAACGTCTGGTTCGGGCGATCCCGGCCTCCGCCGAAGCCGTCACGCGCCACGATGACCTGGCCGGACGCTGGCGCGAGTTGCTCCGCGGCCCCCTGGCGGAGGCCGTGATCGTCGCCGGCGGCCGCGTGCCGGAGGATGTGCTCGCCGAGGTCCAGGAGGCCGAGGTGGACCGGGTGATGCGCATGCTGGGCCGGCGTCCGTTGCTGGCGGCGTATGTGCCGGCCCTGGGTGTCTACGGGCGCCCGGCGGTGGTGCTGGCGGCGTGGGCGGGCGGACACACGCAGCTCCTGCGCTGGGGTTTCCTGGACGCGGCGCTCCACGAATTCACGCCGGTTACGCTCTGGAAGAAGCATCGCCTGTGGCGGCGGCCCTGCCCCGAAATCGGTCCGCGTTACACGCTGACGCTGGCGGGCTTCGAGGGGGTTGTCGTCGGCGTGCTTTCGGAAGACGTCACGGCGATCGCGCAAGTCGTGACGCGGCTCGACTGGGCCTCGACGCCGGTTTCGCCACTGGCGGAGCGGCTGGCCCCGGATGAGTCCGCGGCGCCCGACCGCGGCATCTGGCTGCCGCGCGGCGCGGCCGACGCCGGCGCGGCGAGTCCGGTCCGTGTCGTGCTGGATCGTTTGGACGCGGCGGGCGTGGTCGGGTCGGTTTACGCCGAGGCGCCGGACTTTCGGCCGGCGGCCCCGCCGCACGGGGGGCAGCTCGCCGCGCTGCCCGCCTTGTTGGGAGATATGCCGGATGCCGTGATTGTGGGATCGCTGGGCGCATTGGCCGAGGCCCGGCGGCGTGTGCCTGAATTGGCGGTCGTAACCGACTGCCTGGCGCCGGCCACCGCCGGGCTGCCGGCCGATACCGGCCTCTTCTTCGCGGTTTCCGGCGACCAGAATGGCGGGCGGCTCATGAACATGCGCGTGCCGGCGCTCTGGTGCGGCGTGCGACTGCCGGAGCAGGCGGAGGCCCGCACGGCGGTGCTGCCGATCCTGGACACCATCAACGCGCGGTGGAAGCTCGGTCTGGTGGCGGTGCCCGTCGGCGCCGCCGACGGGCTGCAGGTGCTGACGCCGGCGACGGACACCTTGTATGGCAAGCTGCCGCGCGAGGAGCGTGCGGCTTACGCCGTACGGGACGGCTGGTTGATCGCGTGCAGCAGTCTCGAAGCGCTGCAACGCCGCCTCGGTGCGGCGCCGGGTGCGGCGCCGGTCTGGGCGAACGGACTTTCCGCGGGCGCGCCGGTTTCCCTGTGGATGGACTGCGCGCGCACCGGGGGACTCGTCCGCGGCGCCGTCGCCGGGTACACGCTCTTCACGTTATACACGGGGTTCGCGGGCGGCAAGCCGGTCCCGCGGATCGACACCGAGGCGCTCAAACACGGCATTGCGGCCTTTCAGCGACTGGGTACGGTCGACGTGCGGGTTGCCGACGGCGGCGACATGCGTATCGACTTCGGTATCGCACGACAGGGCGGTGCGGGCGACTGAGCCGTGCGTGCCACGGCGGCATGCGGGGCGAGACCGGAACGACGAAGGCTGGTGCTCGGGAGAGGACTCGAACCTCCACGGGCTATACCGCCCACCAGCCCCTCAAGCTGGCGTGTCTGCCATTTCACCACCCGAGCGGGGGAATGAGAAAGGCAAGCTAACGGACCACCCCGCGTAATGCAAGCTCTTTACGCCGTTGACAGCCGCGATTGCCCGAGCGTAATCTCCGACAGCATGCGCGTTGCAAACGACGGCATGGTGGATGGGGTCACGGGGTTGCGGAGACAGGGGGCGGACAGGCGCTGTGAAAGCGGGCAATATCAGGTCGAGGGACGATACCGAAAAAGCGTTGCAATCAGGCGACGCAAGACGGCTGCGCGCCCGCATGCCACAGCATCCGCCCTACGCAGTAAGGAATCGTCTTCTCCTGGGCCTCCGCCTGGAGCAACACGTTGACATATCCTATAAGCTCGCGCCGTGCCAACGGTCGCCTCGACATGCCATGCGATTTCACGGCACTTCACCACGTTTCTTGACGGTTTGCAGGTCTGGAACCCCTGCTGTTTTGACGGATAATAGGATGCAAACAATATGAGCTTCGCTGTAACGGACGATGCTGTGCGTGAGTTCGCCGACCGGCTCCGAAACGGAGCGAGCACCGGCAATGTATTTCCTGGCAAGATGTCGAACTGCAATTTCACCCCGACTCAAAGAGAAATTATTAGGCAAGCTCGCCTTGCAAGAAAGGGACTGCTGAAAGCGCTAAAAGCGTCGGAGACAGCACCTTTCGATGAATCCAAGGCTCCGGATAAATTGCCCCGGCAGAATGCGGCAAAGGCATCTGGGCTCACGAAACTTGAGAAGATGCTCTTTCTTCAGGGTGGCAAGTGCTTTTTCTGCGGCCAATTGTTACCGGCTGCCGAAGCCAGCATTGACCATCTGCTGCCACTCTCCCAAGGTGGCCGACGTGTTGAAAGCAACGAGGTTGTTTGCCACAAGACTGTGAATGACGCATTCGGAGCAATGGATCTCAAGCGCAAGATGGAATTCATTCTCAATTCTCAGGGACGGGTTAAATGTCCAAAATCCAACAAAAAGAATAGCTAACAGGGCGATGCACCGAACACCTACCCGCCGTCACGCCGGATGCTGGCTCCGCTTCGTTGCGCTGACATCTTTCGCGCCAGCGGTCCGGTGATCGCGGACGTTGGGCCACGAAGAAGGGACTGAACGATGCCATGGATACTCACAATTCTAGCACTCATCGTCGCGTGGCACCTCTTCATGCGGAAGTATGGCGCCCTCGGCTTCTGGAAGGTCGCACGCAAGTACCCGTATGCAGCGCATGAGATGTTTCAGGACCAGGATTGCTGGCACGTGTTTACGGAGGAACGAGAGGGAGGGTGTCGGGCCTCCCTTCCGCCGGGTGATTGGGCAGGCCCGTTCAAATTGGTTTTCCCCATGACCGGGAACCGACCACTTACAATCTTCGGCAAGGTGCCCGAGTATGAAGAGGCGCAAAAAGAATTTGTCAGGCGAATGACGCAATCGGAACCCAAAGGTGTGTTGAATATGAATGCTGGCGCGGGTGTCGTAAAGAAACTGCAGATCGTTCTGATCGGAATCGCTGTCACTGTAGGGTTGGTCGGCTTCGGCATTACGACAGTTGGGACCATTCCCGACTATGCCCAAATCGTGGTGTTTCCTGCCAGGGGCGAATGGGTCCCCATGCACGAAGCAGCATTGCTGGCGTACAGGGATTTGATCGGAAAAGAGGAGTTTGCCTCGGCCATCAGCATCCAGTCCACCTGGCGTGCGGTCAAGGAAGACACGTTTGGCAAGATTCAACTGCACGACGACATACGGAACATGGATTCATGGACGATCACCAGGCATCGGGCGCTAGTTCTTGGTTTGGTGTTCGGACAGAAGAAACGTTGGCGCGAAGACGGATCTTGGATCTACTGAGCATGGAACCTGCACGCAAACATGTGAGAAACAAAATTATTGGATCTAAAATGACTGAGCCGATACCATGTAATAATGAATTTGAGGCGGCGGAAAAGGCGTTGAGAGATATAGGCTCTAATTTGTGGTTTGGCGGTCTCTCTGAGGAATGGCAGGATTTCCTTGTGTCCAATACGGTAGAATGCTTTGACAACTATCAGTTACTAACCTTCCCATAATAATATGGACTTAAGCCGCGTACTTTGTTTCGGGCG
>CAYYJS010000037.1:0-4720 GCA_964472315.1 uncultured Victivallales bacterium
TGTCGCGTTGAGGCCGGGGCGGAAATATCCCGCCCACCCCCGCAGCAACCCGTTCCGTTCGCTGACTGGCAGGCGCTGGCTACCGATTTCCGTCGTGCGGCGGACGGCGACATGCCATGAGGTCCGGATCCGCTGGCGTAAAGGGGATACCCAGTTCGCCCCTTTATGGTTGAATCCGGCCGGGGGGACGCCTAAGTTCCCTCCATGCGTATGCCGCCCGTGCCATCGAAGTCCGTTCTGATTACCGGATGCTCGTCCGGTATCGGCGCCGCTTCGGCGCGCGTCCTGCGCGCGGCCGGATGGCTGGTTCTTCCCACGGCCCGGCGCGAAGCGGACCTGGAAGCGCTGCGCGCGGATGGCTTCTCGCCGATCCGGGCCGATATGGCCGACACGGCATCCGTCGCCGCCGCCGCGCGGCAGGCGCTGGCGTTGTCCGACGGACGCCTCGGCGCCCTTGTCAACAACGCCGGGTTCGCGCAACCGGGCGCGTTGGAGGACATCTCGCGCGCGGACCTCGTCCACCAGTTCGAGGTGAATGTGTTCGGCGCGCATCAACTCGCCGCGGCGCTGATTCCGACCTTCCGTCAACAGGGCGCGGGACGCATCGTGAACGTCAGCTCGATCCTCGGACTGATCGCATCGCCCATGGTGGGCGCCTACTGCGCGTCGAAGTTCGCCATGGAAGCGCTTTCGGATGCCCTCCGTATCGAGCTGCGCGGCACGGGGATCGCGGTCAGCCTGATCGAGCCGGGCCCCATCGTCTCCGCCTTCCGACGCAACGCCGCCGAGACGCTGGCCCGCACCATGGAGGCCGGCACGGCCCGTTACGGCGAGGCCTACGCGAGCGAAACGGCGCGCCGCCGCCGTCAGGTCAAGCGCCCCAACCTCATCACACGCCCCCCCGAAGCGGTGGCCGCGAAGATCCGACACGCCCTCGAATCCCGGCACCCTCGCCGCCGCTACCTCGTCACCATCCCGGCCTGCCTCGGCGCCTGGATCGGACGCTTTCTCCCACGCGCGCTGACCGATCGCGTCCTCGCCTCGCGCGTCCCCCACCCCGACCGGCAACCAACGCCATGACGGCGACGTCCGCGTGGGCACACCTTTCGCGGCACCGGTGCCTGCTGTTCACGGGACTCGCCGCCGCGCTTTGCTACGTCAACACCCTCGGCAACGGGTTTGTCTGGCAGGATCGGTTGTTCATTCTCGGCGGCATGGGGATCGTCGACGCGCCGATGCAGGCACCGCTGGTGTTCGTGCGCGGACTCTATGCGCTCAAGGGCGGCGTGGATCAGGAAATCTACTACCGGCCGCTGATGATCCTGTCGTTTTCGCTCGATCACGCCATATGGGCGCTTAATGCGGCCGGTTATCACCTGACCAACCTGCTCTGGCACCTGGTCAACAGTCTGCTCGCGTTCGTGCTGTTCGATCGCTACCTGCGCCGACCCGCCGCGCTCGCCGGCGCCCTGCTGTTCGCCGTGCACCCGATCCACGCGGCGTCGGTCGCCTACGTCACCAACCGCCTGGATGTGATCTGCCTGGGCTTCCTGCTGGCGGCGTTCCTGCTGTTCACGGATCCGCCGCGCGCCACCCCGGCGCCGGCCGGTCTCCGACGCACGGCCGGCGGGGGGCTCTGTTTCGCACTGGCCCTCTTCGCCAAGGAGACCGCCATCGTGCTTCCGATCCTGCTCGCGCTGCACGGCATCGCCTCCACGCGCGGCGGTCTGAAGACGACGGCACGCCGCCTGGCGCCCGCGCTGACCGTCACCGTCGCGCTCGGCGTCGCCTATCTGGTCCTGCGGCGTGCGGTCGTCGGACCGCTGGGCCTCGCGGCCCCGCCGGTGTCGCCGCCGTCGGCGTTGTTCTGGACCATGCTCAATGTCCTGCGTTCCTACGTCGGCATCCTGCTGTGGCCGGCGCGGTTGACCACGAGCGACGCGGTTCCGATCGCACACACCGCGCTCGACCATGGCGCCTGGCTCTCGGCCCTGCTGGCCGTGGCACTCGCCGGCGGCGGCATCCTCCTGCCGCGCCGCGCCCCGGCCGCGGGGCTGGGCATCCTGTGGTTCCTGGTGACGCTGCTCCCGGTGTCGAACCTGATACCGATCATCTACGCGCGCTCGGAACATTTTCTCTATATCCCGTCGCTGGGATTCGCGCTCGCCGCCGCGGCCGCCGCCGAAACCGTCGGACACGCCGCCGCCCACCCCCTCGCACGGCGCGCGACGGTAGCCGCCGTTGCCGTCGCCATCGCTTGTTGCGGCCTCCGTACCGCGGTTCGCAACCGCGATTGGGGCGACGAGGTCACGCTGTTCGGCAAGAGCGTCGCGATCACACCGTACGGGCGCGAAGCGCACGCCTGCCTCGGTTTCGCCCTGGCAGATGCCGGCCGGCATGACGCAGCCATCGCCGCCTTCGAGCGCGCCCTCGTCGCGGACGCGCGTTACGCAAGCTTCCTGCGTCCCGGCCGCATCTGGCGCGGCATCGGTCAGTCCCGCTTCGCGCTGGGCGCCTTCGACGCCGCACACGCCGCCTATACCGCGTCGCTGACGCACGAGCCCGACAACGTGCATGCCGTCACCGGCCAGGGCAATGCGGCGCTGGCCCTCGGGCGCGTCGCGGAAGCCGCCGACCGCTTCCATCGCGCCCTCGCCCTCGCCCCCGATTTCGCCCCGGCCTGGCACAACCTCGGCGCGGCCCGCCTGCGGGGCGGCGACCCCGCCGGCGCCGTCCACGCCTACACGCGCGCAACGCAGTTGCGGCCAGACGACGCCTCCGCGCACTTCTATCTCGGCCAGGCGCTCGAAGCCGCCGGAGACCCGTCCGCCGCCCGAGAGGCCTATGTCCGCGCGCGCGTCCTTATGCCGGCAGCCCCGGAGATCGCCGCCGCCCTCGCCCGCCTGCCGACGTCGCCATAGGCGGCCCTGAGCGAACAATGCCCCGCGCCAGCACCACCGGGACGGCCCTACGCCGCCTACCGCCCTTCCTCGGCGTTCGCCAACCGCCCCCGCGCCGACATGCCAAACACGACCAGCGCGATGTAGCACGCCACGACGACACCCGGCGACGGCGGGGGCACTTCGACACTCGCGAAACGCCACATGCCGAACCCGTGCATCAGTCCGACTTGAAGCGTTACAACGGCCAGGTTGGCGTGGTTGAACACCTCGCCCAAAGCCGCCCAGCATGACCCCGCCACCACCGAGAGCGCACTCGCGAGGAGAACGAGGAAGGAGAGCGGCACGACGAACAGATTCGCCAGCAGCGCGACCGGCGCGATGCGCCCGAAGTAGAAGGCCGTCAGGGGCGTCGAGGTCAGCCATGCGGCGACCGAAATACAGACCAGGCCGCCGACGTAGCGCGCCAGTCCGTGCCGCCACGTCGCCGCCGTGCTTATCGGCAACATCGGATCGTGCGTCCACCACCGGCGCATCGGACGCTCCAGCACCGGGTACAGCAGCACAATCCCCGCGACGACGACGAACGACAGGATGAACCCCACGTCGATCAGGTCGAACGGGTTGCGGGCCAGGATCAGCAGGGCCGCGAGCGCCAGCGCCGCGCCGACATCGGGACGGCGGCGCAACAGCGGCGCGGAGAAGTAGGCGACCGCCATCCAGCACGCGCGCATGGCGCTCGGTCGTCCTCCCGTGAGGACCGCGTACAGAAAGGCCATCGGCGCAAGGCCGACCGCCCAGTAGACGCGCGAACACCGGGAGGCCCCCAGGGCGACCAGGACGAAAGAGCACAGAATCCCGACATGCAGCCCGGATATGGCAAACACGTGCATCGTTCCCGTACGCCGGAAATCCTCGCTCACGGCGGCGGGTACATCGGCACGGTACCCCAACACCATCGCACGCACCAGGTCCGTGACGAGCGGGGCATCGGCGATGCCCGCCGACAACAAGGCAGCCATGCCTTCGCGGGCGCGCGCGAGCGTTGCGGTGAGGACGCCGCCGCCCGACAACCGCCGCGCATCGTCCCGCCGCGCCGTCAGATGCGGCGCCCCGGCGCGCCCGGCGCCCGCGACGCCGCCACGCGCGCCGTCCGGCGCCACCGCGAGACGTCCGCGCAGCGCCCAGCGTTCGCCGGCGCACGGAACGTCGCCGCGCGCGCCGAACAGCGTGACCCGGATCGGCAGCGGCACGGCCAGTTCGCCATCCCCGGTCCGCACCGTGGCGCGACGGAGTTCGAATCGCACGCACGCCGCACCCCGCCGCGTGGTGGTCGCCTCGGGCGACTCGGGTACGACGCCGGCCACCGTGCACGACGCCAGACATTCCACCGGCAAGGCCGCCAGCCGCGCCAAGGCGCGATCGCGGCGTTGCGCGTGCAGCGCGGCATTGGCCATCGCCACCAGAAACACCCCGCCCAGAGCCGCCACCGTCGCCCGTCGCCCGGCCGACCGCAGCAGCGCCCCCACGCCCAGGACACAGGCGGCCATGCCCAGAATGACGGACAACGGCACGATCAGCGCCAGCCCGCATGCGGTACCCACGATCCACAGCGCCCCCACCCCCATGATCCCGCAACCGGCCCTCACCGCCACTCCTTTCGACGCTCGCCAAATCGAACATCGCGGACCGTAACACCTTCCGCCGATGTTCGCAACACGGACCCAAAACGATGCCAAAGTAAATGCCGAATTAACAATGCTACCGTCATAACTACCGCTATAATGACGGCATCGTCGTCGAATTGAACCCCCCGCCAG
>CAYYJS010000037.1:4820-32043 GCA_964472315.1 uncultured Victivallales bacterium
CCCGCCAGACCCTCACGATCTTGTTCTGGCACCCCCATTCGGTGGCCTGACGATGCGAGTTGAAGTAGAGGTCGATATGGTTGCCCTTGATGGCGCCGCCACGGTCTTCTACCCGTCCGTAGCCGTAGCCTTCGATGTAGAGAATGGTCCCAAACGGGAAGATCGTGGTGTCGGCAGCGATCGTGCCCTTGCGCGCGCGGGTCCCCGACGCCGTGATGCCCACCTGTTTGGGCTTCCCCCGGTCCGGACCATAGGCGTACACAGGGCGAAGCAGCCAGTTGCGCTTCCATCCGCAGCACGCGCCGCACTTGCAGTAACCCGTCGTCAACAACGCGACCGATTCGGCGCGCCTGCCGGATGGCGGACGCAACCCGATGCACCCCCCGCCCATCGCGAGAACCGCCGCCAGCACGATACCGGTGATCAGGATGCCCCGCATGCCATACCTCCACACCTACTGTAGCGAACGGATTTTGTTTGCTCAAGCCCGCTATCCCCCTAGAATCTGCCCCGTCGCAACCATTATGCGAAGGGAGAGGAAGATCATGCGTCTACCGCTGCTGGTGTTCGTGTCGTGTCTCGCGTTCAACGCGCAGGCCGCCGCGAAGCTCATGTCCGTCCAGAACCGCGAGGCCCAGCTTCGCACCGCCCCCGGCTACTTCAGCCAGGTCGTCACCACCCTGCCCTACACGGAGCGCGTCGAAGTGCTCGAGGCACGGGAGAGCTGGGTCCGGGTCCGCCACCCGGCCACCGGCAAGGAGGGCTGGATCAGTAGCTCGGCGCTGACCGAGAAGAAGCTGGCGCTCAAGGCCACGGGCACGGATATCGATACCGGCGTCTCGTCGGAAGAACAGGCCCTCGCCGGCAAGGGATTCAACCCGCAGGTCGAAGCGGAGTTCAAGGCCCGCAACAAGGAGGCCGATTACGCGACGGTCGATCGGATGGAGAAGATCCGCGTATCGCCCGATGAGGTCCAGCGGTTCCTGGCCGACGGCGGCGTCGCTCCGGCGGAAGGGGGTGCGAAATGAGAAACGCAATCAGGATGCTCGCGGCGCTCGGGGTGCTCGCCATCGTCGGCTGCGCGACGTTCGAGAAGGCGACCAAGGCCGTCACCAGCGTGGCTGTCGCCACGGGCACGATCGACGCCCGGCAGGCGGAGGCCATCACCAAGACCACCGCCGCGTTCGCCAAGGCGTTCGAGAACATCACGCCCGAGCAGGAGTACTACCTCGGGCGCGCCGTCACCGCGACGCTGCTGCAGGCCAACCGTCCCTTCGACAGCGCCGCCGCGTCCGGCTACCTCAATGTGCTCGGCGCCGCCCTGGCCATGGCTTCGGACAAGCCGGAGACCTTCAACGGATACCACTTCGCGGTGATGGATACGGACGAGATCAATGCGTTCGCCGCTCCGGGCGGGTTCATTCTCATCTCGCGCGGCCTGCTGCGCTGTTGCCCGAACGAGGATGCCGTCGCCGCGGTGCTGGCGCATGAGGTCGCCCATGTCCAGCACAGCCACGGGTTGCGCGCCATCAAGACCAGTCGCTGGACCGGCGCCGCCCAGACGGCCTTTGTCGAAAGCGCCAAGACCCTCGGCAGCGCCGAGGTCGCCCAACTGACGTCCGCGATGGAAGGGTCCATCACGGATATCACGGACAAACTCGTCGTCAACGGCTATTCGCGGACGCAGGAGTACGAGGCCGATGCTTCGGCCGTCGCCATCCTCCGGCGCGTCGGCTACAGCCCGCACGGGTTGCGTGTGATGCTCGAGCAGATGGACAAATTGATGGCCCACGGCTCCGGCGGCTTCGGCAAGACGCACCCCAGCGCCGGCGACCGCCTGCGGGAACTCGCCTCGCTCGTCAAGGACGCGCCGGCCATCGCGACCCATCCCGCGCGTGACGCCCGGTACGGCGCCGCCATGACCGGAATCCGATGAAACGGCTGCTCTGGCACGGCGCTCTGCTCGGTCTGGCCGCCGCCGCGATCGCGTCGGCCTGCCACGCGCCAGGCTGGCTCGATCGCGTCGAGTTCCTGCTCTATGACTGGCGCGCGAACCTGCTCGCGCGCCCGTCCGCCGCGACCGACCGCATCCGGATCGTCGCCGTGGACCAATCCAGTCTGGACTGGGCCGAAGAGCATTTCGATATCCGCTGGAAGTGGCCGCGCCAGGTCTACGCGCCGATTCTCGCCTTCTGTAAACGCGCCGGCGCCCGCGCCGTCATCTTCGACATGCTCTACACCGAGGCCAGCGACGCGGCCGACCCCAGGGACGACGCCATCTTCGGCGAAGCGATCGCCGCGGGCGTTCCGTTCGTCACCGGGCTGCCGCTCTCGACGCGCCAGGGATTGGCTACCAACTGGCCCGCCGACCTGCCGCCCGGACCGCTCTACGCACCCGCGCACAGCCTCCCGAACACCATGTCCCGCGCCTCCTTCCCGATCCTTCCGGTCGCCTCCCAGGCAACCATCCTCGGCTCGGTGACCGCCGAACCGGACCGCGACGCCGTGTTCCGGCGCCTCCCGGCCTACCAGGTCTTCGATGGACGCATCGTGCCGACGCTCGGCGTCGCGGCCCTGTGCGCCGCCGCCCGCGCCCCGCTCGACCCCGTCGCGCGTACGGTCGGCGCCCATCGCATCCGCATGCGTCCCAACGGCGACATCACGCTGCACTTCCGCGGAAAGTCGCAGACGCACCGCTGGTACAACGCCGCCGCGATCATGGAGTCCGAACTCCGCCTGATGGAAGGCGGAAAGCCGTCGATCGATCCCGAGGAACTACGCGACTGCTTCGTGTTCTTCGGCCTCACCGCGCCGGGGTTGAAGGATCTGAAACCGTCGCCCGTCGGCGCCGGCTACCCCGGAGTCGAGCTGCAGGCCACGCTGCTCGACACGATTTTGGAGGGCGATGCCCTGCGCGATCCGCCGTTCGCGGCGACGGCGCTGGCCATCCTGCTGACCGGCCTGCTGGCGGGCATCGCCGGCCGCGCGTGCCGTCACGCCTGGCAGTCCGGCCTGAGCGTCGTCGTCTTCACGCTGCTGCCCATGGCGCCGGGCATCCTGGCATACCGGATGGCGGTCTGGCTGCCCGTGGCGCCCATGGCCGTAGCCGGCCTGCTGGCCTCCGTCGGCGCGGTCGCCGTCAACTTCGCCCTCGAAGGCCGACAGAAACGCTTCATCAAGGGCGCCTTCCGGCAGTACCTGAGCCCGGCCGTCATCGAGGCGCTGGTGCGAAACCCCGGCCAACTCGCGCTCGGCGGCGAAGAGAAACAACTGTCGATCTACTTCTCGGACGTCCAGGGCTTCACCGGCATCTCGGAAGGTCTGACCCCCACCCGATTGACCGCCCTGCTGAACGAGTATCTGACCGCGATGACCGACATCATCCTCGATGAAGGCGGCACGATCGACAAGTACGAGGGCGACGCGATCATCGCCTTCTGGAACGCGCCCCTGTCGCAGGCCGACCATCCGGTGCGCGCCGTCCGCGCGGCGCTGCGCTGCCTCCAGACGCTCGGCGCCATGCGGCCCGACCTGGCCGCGCGCTACGGCCGCGAGCTGCATGCCCGCATCGGCCTCAACACGGGGATGGTCGTGGTAGGCAACATGGGCTCCAACCAACGCTTCGACTACACGTTCCTCGGCGATGCCGGCAACCTCGCCTCGCGCCTCGAAGGCATCAACAAGCAGTTCGGCACGTTTATCCTGATCTCGCAGGCCACGCGGGAGGCCCTGGCCGGCGCGTTCCCCGCGCGCGAAGTCGCGACCGTACGCGTCGTCGGCCGCCGCGAGCCGGTCCGCGTGTACGAACCCTTCCTGCCCGACGCCTACGCGGCCGCGACGGACCGGCTCCGCGCGTTCGAATCCGCGCTGGCCGCCTATTATCGCGGCGAGGTCGAGGCCGCGCTCGCCGCGTTCACCGCCCTGCGGACGAACGACGCGGTCGCCGACGCCTACGTGCGCCGCATCGAACGGATGACGACACGGCCGGTCCCCTGGGATGGCGTGTGGACCATGACGGAGAAGTGAGACGCGTATGAAAGACCAACCGACACCAGCCACCTCCGAGGGACTGACGCTTCTGGGCGGACCCCGGGTCGCGTATCCCGATTCGCCCGACCGCGCCGTACTGGAGGCCTTTCCCAATCAGCACCCGGACCGCGATTACTGGATCGAGTTCGACTGTCCCGAGTTCACCGCCCTGTGCCCGATCACGGGGCAACCCGACTTCGGCCGCATCTCGATCCGCTACGTCGCCAACCGGCGGTGCGTGGAAAGCAAGTCGCTCAAGATCTACCTCTTCGCGTTCCGCAACCACGGCGCCTTCCACGAAGCGGTGGTCAATCGCATCCTGGACGACCTGGTTGCCGCCATCGCCCCGCGCAAGCTCATCGTCACCGGCCGCTTCAATCCACGCGGCGGCATCGCCATCACGGTGCAGGCGGCTGCGCCGGCATCCCTGCTCCCGGAGCGCTAGCGCGAGCGGGGGTCCGACCATGACGCCACGCGAACGCCTCTTCGCCGCGCTCGAAGGCCAACCGACCGATCGCGTGCCGGTCTGGCTGCTGTTTCCGTACGACCGCGTCGGCGACTGCGTCGATGTGGCCGCGCATCCGCACTACGCCCCGGTTGTCGAGGCCGCGAAGACCTCCGCCATCACCCTCAACCGCCGTGTCCTACCCGTCCCGGTGCATACGCCCGAGGTGCACCGCCGCACGCTCGAACTCGAAGAAGGCGGCTGGCGTATCGCGCGGCAGTACGTGGAGTACCGCGGCGTCGCGCTCTACAGCGAGGAACGCCGGCGGCCCGGCGAGCGCGCGATCAAACGGCTTCTCGATTCGGACGAGGATCTGCGGCGCTACGCCGAATTTCCCATCGAACTCGATCCCCACGTCATCGAGACCGCGCTGGACGGCCTCATGCCGCGCTACCGCCACGAGAAGGACGCCTTCCCCGCGCATCTCGGCGCGATGATGCTCGACCTGGGGGAACCGATCGCCCACCTCCACCGCAACGCCAATCCGGAAGCGTACGCCCGCTGGTCGGGGTCGCGCTCCACGAACGACGTCGTGCTCGACATCCTCGACCGTCTTCATCGGCAACTGCGCATCGTCTACGACTACTGCCTGCGCCACGACCTCGCCGATGTCTACGTCCTCGCCGGCAGCGACCTCGCCGCGCCTCCGCTGGTGTCGCGGCAGACCTTCCAGCGTTGGATCGTCCCGTACGCGACGGAATCGATCGCCCGGATCCACGAGGCCGGCAAGAAGGCGATCCAGCACCACCGCGGCCATATCCGCGAGGTCCTGCCGGACTTCCTGACCATGGCGCCGGACGCGTTGCACACGATCGAGGCGCCACCCGTCGGCGATTGCACGCTGGAGGAGGCCTTCGCCGTCGTGCGCGACCGCCTCACGTTGATCGGCAACATCCGGTACGACGACCTGCGGTCCATGAAGGAACCGGAACTCCGCGCCGCCGTCACCGACCTGCTCGACCGGTGCCGCGGCAAGCGGTTCATACTCGCCCCCACGACCGGCCCGTACGAGACCGACGTGTCGCCGCGCGTCATCGGCAACTACCTTGCCCTGCTCCGCACGGCCCACGCCTACCCCTGGAGCTGAAGGACGTAGCCTTTCAGGTACTCGCTCTCGGGGTGGTACACCGAGATCGGATGGTCCGGCGGCTGATGAAGCTGGTGCAGGATCCGCACGGGACGGCCGATGTCGATCGCGGCCGCCACCACGGCGCCGCGGAAGAGGTCCGGCGTGACGACCTGCGAACACGAGAAGGTGAACAGGATGCCGCCGGGTTCGAGATGGGCCAGCGCGCCGGCATTGACGCGCCGGTAGGCCTGGATCGCCTCGTGCCGCGCCGACATATGCTTGGCGAACGCGGGCGGGTCGAGGACGATCACGGGCCAGCGTTCGTCGCTGGCGCGCAGGAAGTCGAACACGTCTCCGGCAACGCCCGTGTGCGCCGGGACGTCGAACCCGTTGCGCGCCACATTCTCGCCGGCCCACGCCACGGCGGGATGCGAACTGTCGACGGACGTCACATGCGTCGCGCCGCCGCGCAGCGCATACACGGAAAACGCACCCGAGTAGCTGAACAGATTCAGGACCCGCCGCCCCGCCGCGAAGTCCATCAGCAGCCGCCGGTTCTCGCGCTGATCCAGGAAGAACCCCGTCTTCTGTCCAAGCCGCCAGTTCACGCCGAAGCGCAAGCCGTGCTCCACGATGTCACACCCGTCGGGCCCATCGCCGGCCGACACCTCGCGCCCCTTGACGAAGACCGACCGCACACCGGCGCCGGGCAGGTCGCGCAGCGCCCCGGCGATCGCGGGCATGGCGCGCGCCATGCCCGCCGAATGCGGCTCCACCACGAGATGCCCGTCGTACCAGTCCACGATCAACCCCGGCAGACCGTCGCCCTCGGCATGCACGAGGCGGAAGGCGTTCGTCGCGGCCGACGCCGTCAGACCCAGCCGCTCGCGCAAACGCCACGCCGTCGTCACCGCCTCGCGCCAGAACGCGTCATCGATCTCGCGCGCCTCGAACGCGAGGACCCGCACACGGATCGACCCATGCGCCTGATAATGCCCGACCGCCAACACCCGCCCGTCCGACGCGCACACGCCGACGGCGTCGCCATCCTCCACATCCGCGCCGACCTCGGCCACGGCGCCCGAAAACACGAACGGCGCCCGCCGCTTCAGCGGCGCCTCTTTCCCCGGCCTGAGCACGACTCGTTTCATTGAAGATCGCTCCGGATGTCGTCCAGGAACCGATACCGCTGCCGGTACCCGAGCAGCGCATCGTAATCGATCTCCGCGCCGATGACGCCAATCGCGTCGCCGGCATCGGCCACCACCCGGCCGTCCGGCGCGACGACCATCGAATGTCCCGGATACTCCTGGTGCGGATCGCGCCCGACGCGGTTGACGCCGACGACGTAGCTCTGGTTCTCGATGGCGCGCGCCCGCAGCAGCGCAGTCCAATGATCCAGCCGCGCCCGCGGAAAGTTGGCGATGACGATATAGAGTTCCGCGCCCTGGCGGAGGGCCCGGCGGAACGCCTCCGGGAAGCGCAGGTCATAGCAGACGAACGGCGCGGCGGTCCACCGATGCCACTGGAACACGCGCACGCCGTCCCCCCCGGGATAGCGCTCGTGCTCGCCGCCGTGACGGAACGGGTGCAACTTCGTGTAGCGACAACACAGCACGCCATCCGGGCCGTAAACCGCGGCCTGGTTGGCGCCCGTGCCGTCGGGCCGCCATTGCGCGACGCCCCCGACCACATACGCCTGTCGCTCGACGGCAACGGCGCGCAGGAAGGCCTCCGCCGTCGACTCCGCACCCTCGCAGGCGCGATCGAGGTTCATCGTGAACCCGGTGCTGAACATCTCCGGCAGGACGACGAGATCGCCCGGTTGCACGGTCACCGTATCGAGCAACCGCCGGACCGCGGCGAAGTTCGCCTCCCGGTCCTCCCACGCCACCGCATACTGCACGCCGACGATCCGCATGCGGGGCACAGTAGCCGAATCGCCGCGTCACGACAAGCCGAGTCACCGTGGTTGTCCAGAATCCAACGCGTCACAGGATCAGCATGCCGTCCCCATAGCTGTAGAAGCGGTAGCGCTCCGCGATCGCGGCCCGGTAGGCCGAGAGCACCAGGTCGCGCCCCGCCAACGCGCTGACCATCATGAGCAGCGTCGATTTCGGCAGGTGAAAGTTCGTGAACATCGCATCGACCACGCGGAACCGGTAGGGCGGATAGATGAACAGCGCGCTGCGACCGGCGCAGGCGCGAACCTCGCCGTGCGCGGCGGCCACGGTTTCGAGCGTCCGCACGGTCGTACTGCCGACCGCGACGATCCGCCCGCCGGACGCCTGTGTGGCGCGTATGGCCGCGGCCGCGTCTTCGCCGATGACATAGCGCTCCTCATCCATCCGGTGTTCGGCGACACGGTCGACCGCCACCGGGCGAAACGTGCCGATGCCGACATGCAGCGTGAGCTCGACCTTGCGCACCCCGCGCACCGCGAGCGCGGCCAGCAAGTCCGGCGTGAAATGCAGCCCCGCCGTCGGCGCGGCCACGGCACCCGGTTGTGACGCATAGACGGTCTGATAGCGGTCGCGGTCGGCGCGCTCGCGCGCATCGCCGGGGTCGCGTTTGATGTACGGCGGCAGCGGCATCTCGCCCTCGCGCTCGAGAATGTCCGTCACGGGCCCATCCCCGGTCAGCGCCAGTTCGAGGCGCCCCCCCTCGCCCAGCGCCACCACGCGGCCCGTCAGACGACCCCGCGCCAGCGTCAGCGTGGCGCCGGGCTTCGGACGCCGCGCGGCGCGGCACAACGCCAGCCATGTGGTGTCCCCCGTGGGCTCCAGCAGGAGCAACTCGATGCGGCCGCCGGACGCGTCCTTGTATCCGTGGAGACGCGCGGGGATAACGCGCGTATTGTTAACCACCAGCAGGTCGCCCGCGCGCAGATACGCGGGCAACGCCGCCACCGTGCGGTGCTCCAGCGCGCCCCCCGCGCGGTGCACGACCAGCATGCGTGCATCGGTCCGCCGCGGGGCGGGTTCCTGCGCGATCAGCTCCACGGGCAATTCATAGTCGAAATCGGACGTGTTCATTCGCCGATAATCTTGACCAACACCCGTTTGCGGCGGCCGCCGTCGAACTCGCCGTAAAACACCCGTTCCCAGGGGCCGAAGTCGAGTTTGCCGCCGGTCACGGCGATGAGCTCCTTGCGGTATGTCTTCATCGCGCCTCCCTACCTTGCCGCGCTCTCGACCCCGCGCCCGGCCATCTTGAATTGCAGCTCATAGAGCCGCCGGTAAATCCCGCCCGCGGCCAGCAGCGCCTCGTGCGAACCGATTTCGGCGATCCGTCCCTTGTCGAGCACGACGATCCGGTTGGCCCTGACGATCGTCGACAACCGATGGGCGATGGCGAATACGGTGCGCCCCTTCATGACCTCGTCCAGCGCTTCCTGCACGAGACGTTCGGATTCCGTGTCCAACGCGCTGGTAGCCTCGTCGAGCACCAGAATCGGCGGGTTGCGCAAGATCGCCCGCGCGATGGCCAGCCGCTGCCGCTGCCCGCCCGAGAGCCGTACGCCGCGCTCGCCGACCATCGTTTCGTATCCCGCGTCCATCTGAAGGATGAACGCGTGCGCGTGCGCCCGCCGCGCCGCCGTTTCGATCTCCTCGCGCGAGGCCTCCGGCTTGCCGTAGGCGATGTTCCAAGCCACAGTCTCGTTAAAGAGGAACGTCTCCTGGGTCACCACCCCGATTTCGCGCCGCAGCGACTGGACCGTCAGGTCGCGCACGTCGACGCCGTTGACGAGCAACCGGCCGCCCGTGACATCGAAGAAACGCGGCAGTAGGTTGACCAGAGTGGTCTTGCCGGCGCCCGATCCGCCGACCAGCGCGATCATCTCGCCCGCCGTCACGGTCAGATCGATATCGACGAGTATCGGCGTTTCGGCGTATGCGAACGACACCCGGTCGAACCGGACCTCGCGCACCGGCGGCGTCAGGCGCATGGCGCCCGGCCGGTCGGCGACGAGACACGGCGTGTCCAGAATCTCGAACAGCCGGTCGGCCGCGGCGCAACTATGTTCGATCGCGAGGTGCACCTTGCTCAGCCGCTTCACGGGGTCGTACAGCACGACCAGCGCCAACCCGAACCCGAGGAATTCGTTGAGCGACATCCCGGAGTGACGCGCGTAACCCAGCGTCATCACGAGTCCCAGCGCCGTGATGACGAAGATGATCGGCTCGATCAGCGCCTTCGCGCGCACGACCCGCATCACGCGTCGGAAGAACGCCGCGCACTGGGCCGTGAATCGTTCCTCCTCCCGCGACTCCATGCCGAAGGCCTTGACGATCCGCACCCCGCCGATCGCCTCCTGCATGATTGACACGATGTCCGCCAGCCGTTGCTGGCCCTCCCGCCCGGCCTTGCGCACCCGCCGGCCGAACAGCGAGATGGGCACCAGACAGAGCGGAAACAGCACCATACTGACAAGCGCCAGGCGCCAGTTCAGGTAGAATACGTAGCCGACCGCCCCCACGAGCAGGATCGGCTGCCGCGCCATATCGGTGACGACCGTCGACACAGCCCGCTCCAGCAGGGTCGCGTCGTTGACGGTGCGCGAGATCATCTCGCCGGTCTTGCTGCTGTCGTAATACGCGACGGACAGATCCTGGAGATGCCGGAACGCGCTCACGCGCATGTCCATGACCACACGGTTGCCGACCCATTGGATCAGGGTCGCGCTGAAGTACTCGCCCACGCCACGGACGGCGACCAGCACCAGCAACAGCACCGAAATCGCCCCGACCGCCTGCCAGGTCATCGGGGTGTCGAGGTTGAAGAACCGATCCAGCAGTTTGGGCACGGCCGAGAGGGCGCCGACGGTCGATCCGCCGAACAGAATGCCGCAGGCGAAACCGACGGCAAGACGCCACCGGTAAGGCGTCACGTAGCCGAGCAGCCGGCGATAAGTTCCCCAATGCGCGCGATTGCCGGGTTGTGCGGTCATGAGCGGTTACGTGTACTTGACCACTTCATCGACGGTCGTGTTACCGTCGAGGACATTGCGCAGGCCGTCCGCCCGCATCGGCCGCATCCCCATCTCGATCGCCTTCTCGCGGATCACGAGCGTCGGCTTGCGCTCGTTGATGAGGTGTTTGATGGGGTTGGTGATGGACATGTACTCGTAGATGCCGCGCCGCCCGCGATAGCCGGTGTCGTTGCAGAACGAGCAGCCCGCGCCGTAATAGAACGAACGGTCGCCGACATCTCCGCGCGTCAGGCCGAGCGTCGCGAGGATTTCGTCATCCGGCGTATACGCGGTCTTGCAGTTCTCGCAGATGCGCCGCACGAGGCGCTGCCCGATCACGGCTTCCAGCGTCGAGGAGATCAGAAACGGCTCGACGCCCATGTCGATCAGTCGCGTCACGGCCCCGGCGGCGTCGTTCGTGTGCAGCGTGCTGAACACGAGATGCCCGGTCAACGACGCCTGCACCGCGATCCGGGCGGTTTCGATATCGCGGATTTCGCCGATCATCATGACGTCGGGATCCTGGCGCAGGAACGCGCGCAGGATCGTCGCGAACGTATTGCCGACGTGCTCGCTGACGGGAACCTGCATGATGCCGTCGATGTCGTATTCAACCGGTTCCTCGGCCGTGAGCAGCTTCCGTTCGATCGTGTTGATGCGGCGCAAGCCGGAATACAGGGTGGTGGTCTTGCCCGATCCCGTCGGTCCGGTGACGATGATGATGCCGTTGGGCTTGAGGATGTCGTGCAGGAAGGCGTTTCGGACGTCTTCCGGCATGCCCAGGCTCTCGATTTCGAGCGAAACCGTGCTCTGGTCAAGCACCCGCAGCACCACGCTCTCGCCAAACTGCGTCGGGAGCGTGGAGACGCGCAGATCGATCGGATGCCCGCCGATGACCAACTGGATACGGCCATCCTGCGGCAGCCGGCGCTCGGCGATGTTCAGCCCGGACATGACCTTGATGCGGGAGATGATCGGCAGCGCCAGGCGCTTGGGCGGCGGCGCCATCTCGTACAGGGCGCCGTCCACACGGTAGCGGATGCGGAACTCCTTCTCGAACGGCTCGAAATGGATGTCGGATGCGCGCGCGTTCACCGCCTGGTAGAGCACCAGGTTGACGAACCGGATGACCGGCGTCGAACCGGCGGCCTCTTCGATGCCATGTTCGTCGGTCGCATCGCTCAGCCCGAGCTCGTCGCCGACGCTCTCGAAGTCCGATTCGAGGGCGGACAGCATCTCCGAAACGGCCGCGCTGTCGTCTCCGTAGAACTGGTTGATGTACGACCGGACATCCTCCTCCCGCGCGAAGACGAACGCAACATCGCACGTCAGCACGAACATCAGCTCGTCCATGACCTGCGGATCGATAATGTCGGATATGGCCAATTCCACCGAATTCGGGGTCATAGTCACCGGCACGACGCTGTACATGCGCGCCACGCTGGCGGGCACGCGGTGGATCGTATCCGGCGGAATGTCGGTCGCGGGCAGGTTGATCACATGCGTGCTCATGTAATCGGCCATCACCTGCAGGAGCTGGTCCTCGCTGACGATGCCCTGATCGATCACGATGTTGCGCACCGGCTTCCCGGACTCGGCGAATTCGTTGAGAATGTCCTGGGACTGCTCCGTCGTCATATAGCCCTGCTCGACGAGCAGGTCGAGAATCGGGCCGCTGTAACGTCCGCCGCTCATTTGCGGTCTCCGCCCTGCAGCTTCTGCACGATCGATTCGGGATCCTGCGCCTTCGTGATCAGATCCTCGTACCGGATCTGCCCCGCCTGGTACAGCGACATCAGGTAGGCGTCCAACGTCATCATCCCGTACTTGGCCCCGGTCTGAATATCGGACGTGATGCGATAGGTCTTGTTGTCGCGGATCAGCGATCGGATGGACGATGTCGAGATCATGATCTCGAACGCCGCCACGCGTCCCGGCCGGTCGGCCCGCACCAACAACAACTGGGAGATCACGGCGACCAAACCGACGGAAAGCTGTGTCCGCACCTGTTCCTGCTGATCCGTGGGAAACGCGTCGACGATACGGTCGACCGTGGGGGCCGCGCCGGTGGTGTGAAGCGTGGCGAACACGAGATGCCCCGTTTCAGCCGCGGTAATGGCCGCCTCCATCGTTTCCAGGTCACGCATTTCGCCCACCAGAATGACGTCCGGGTCCTGCCGCAACGCGCGCTTGAGCGCTTCCTTGAACGAGGGCACATCCACCCCCACCTCGCGCTGCGTGACGATCGACGTCTTGTGCTTGTGGTAGTACTCGATCGGGTCCTCGATCGTGATGATGTGGCAGTCCCGCTGCTCGTTGATCACGTTGATCATACTCGCCAGCGTGGTGGATTTGCCCGATCCGGTCGGGCCCGTGACGAGGATCAGCCCGCGCGGTTTGAACAGCATGTCCTTGATCTGGCCCGGCAGGCCGATATCCTCCAGCGACAGCAGCTTGGTCGGAATCTGACGCAGCACGAGGCCCATGTGCCCCTTCGTCCTGAACACGCTGACGCGGAAACGCGCCGCATCGCCGAAACCGAACCCGAAATCCGTACCGCCCTGCTCGCGCACCTTCTGCTGATGATCGGTGGACGTGATGCTCTTCATCAGGCGATCGGTATCTTCGGGCGTCAACACGGCCGTATCCAGCGGCTGGAGCGCCCCGTGGATGCGCATCATCGGCGGCAACCCCACCGACAGGTGCAGGTCGGAGGCGCCTTCGTCCACCGTCAACTGCAACAGTTCGTTCATCTCCACTTCATGGGTTCCGATAGCCATCAGTCTTCATCTCCCATGGTTACGCGCATCACTTCCTCCACGGTCGTGATGCCGGCCGCCACCTTGCGCAGGCCGTCCTCCCGCAATGTCCGCATGCCGTTCTCGCGGGCACGCACCCGGAGATCCGACGCGGGCAACTTGTCGAAAATCATGCGCTGGATTTCGTCGTTGATGTGGAAAATCTCGAAGATGCCTTTCCGACCGGTATACCCCGTCAGCGCGCACTGGCCGCATCCGTGTCCATGGTACAGCACCTGCTCCAGCAGCGGCGCCGCCGCCGCCCCCAGCGTCGCCACATCGTCGGCCGACGGCCGGTATTCTTCCTTGCAGTGCTCGCAGATGCAGCGCACGAGCCGCTGCGCCATCACGGCGCGCACGGACGACGCCACGAGGAACGGCTTCACGCCGATGTCGAGCAGTCGGGTCACGGCGCTCGGCGCATCGTTGGTGTGCAGCGTGCTGAACACCAGGTGACCGGTCAGCGACGCCTCGGTGGCAATCTGCGCGGTCTCCTTGTCGCGAATCTCGCCGATCATCACGATGTTCGGCGCCTGGCGCAGAATGGACCGGAGCGCGGCCGCGAACGTCATGCCGATGTCTTCGTGCACCTGCACCTGGTTGATGCCGGAGAGCTGGTATTCGACCGGATCTTCGACGGTAATGATCTTGCGGTCGGGCCGGTTGACATGGTTCAGACACGCGTACAGCGTGGTGGTCTTGCCGGAACCGGTCGGCCCCGTCACCAGAAGGATGCCGTCAGGCAGCCCGATCAGCCGTTCGAAGGTCTGCTGGTCATCCGAAAAGAAACCCAGTTTGGGCAGCCCGAGGGCCAGGTTCTGCTTGTCGAGAATACGCATGACCACGCTCTCGCCGTGGTTCGCCGGAATGGTCGATACGCGCAGGTCGAGCTCGCGCCCGAGGATGTTGACCTGAATGCGACCGTCCTGCGGGACGCGCTTCTCGGAGATCTTCATGCCCGCCATGATCTTGACGCGGCTCACGATCGGCGACTGCAACCGCTTCGGCGGACTGTCCACCTCGTGCAGCACGCCGTCGATGCGATACCGCACCCGGAAACGCTTTTCGAGCGGCTCGAGGTGAATATCCGACGCGCGGTTGCGATACGCTTCGAGGATGATCAGACTCACAAGCTTGATGATGGGCGCGTCGGAATCGGAGGCGCTTTCCGCCTCGACCGCCGCCTGGCGCCCCGACAGCTCGACATCCACCGTGCCATCGGCGATCTGATTGAGCATCGACTCGACCGACGCCTCGGCGGCGTAATACCGGTCCAGCGCCACGCGCACTTCCTCGCGCGATGCCACGGCGCCTTCGACGTGGCACTTGAGCAGATAGCGCAGCGAATCGAGCGTGTCGAAGTCCAGCGGGTCGCTGAGCGCCACCGTCAACGCCTCATCCGTGCGGTAGACCGGCACCACCTTGTAGCGGCGCGCCACCTCCACCGGAACGGCATCGCGCACGTCGGCGGGGATTTCGATGCCCTGCAGCGAGATGAACTCCATACCGAACAGGCCGGCCAGCATGCCGAGCACGTCCGCTTCCAACACGACGCGGTCGGCCACGAGGATGTCGACCACGGACCCCTCGCGCTTGCCGACCTGCAGCCGCGCCTGCTCGGCCTGCTCGGCCGTCACAAGGCCGTTCTCCAGGATCACCTCAAGCACATATTCGTCATTCGACGTCACGGACGACTCTTTCCTCGCATGCATGCCCGCGCTCGGCGAACACGACTTCTCAGCCCAGTTTACGCTGGAGGATCTCGTTGACGAGCGACGGATTCGCCTTGCCGCGGCTCAACCGCATCACTTGCCCGATCAGAAACTTGGCCGCGGCCGCTTTTCCGGCCCGGAAGTCGTCGACCGATTTCGGGTTCTCGGCCATCGCTTGATCGACCAGTGCCTCAATGGCACCAGTATCGCTCACCTGCGTCAATCCTTTTTCTCTGACGATGGTCGCGGCGTCGCCGCCGCGCTCGACCAGCACCGCGAACACGTCCTTCGCCGTCGGCGCGTTGATCGCCTTGCTCTCGACCATCGCAATCAGGCCCGCCAGCGCGGCCGGCGTCAGCGCCAGCGCGCCGATGTCGGTCTCGCGCTCGGCCAGCACCCGCATGACTTCGGTCATGATCCAGTTGGAGGCCGTCTTGGCCACCGCCCCGTCACGCACCGTCGCCTCGAAGAAATCGGCGATATCCCGCGCCGCGGCCAACACACCGGCATCGTACTCCGGCAGTCCGTAATCGTCGACGAAGCGCCGCCGTTTGTCGCGCGGCAACTCGGGCAAACCCGTCCGCCAGGCATCGACGGTGACCGGATCCAGCACCACGGGCATCAGGTCGGGTTCCGGGAAATAACGGTAGTCGTGGGCATCTTCCTTGCTGCGCATGCCATGGGTCCGGCCGGCATCCGGGTCCCACCGGCGTGTCTCCTGAACCACGCGCCCGCCCGCCGTCACCACCTCGATCTGACGCCGGATCTCGTAGCGCAACGCGTTGAAAACGCCTTTGAACGTGTTCAGGTTCTTTAACTCGGTCTTGGTCCCCAGTGCCACCTGACCCTCGGGACGCACGCTGCAGTTCACGTCGCAGCGCATGTTGCCCTCTTCGAGATTGCAGTCGCTGACGCCCGCGTACCGCAGGATCTGGCGCAACGCCAGCAGGAAGGCATGGGCCTCCTCGGGCGACGTCATCGCGGGCTCGGTGACAATCTCCATGAGCGGATGTCCCGCCCGATTGAAGTCGACGCCGCTGGCGCCGGCAAAATGCATGTTTTTGCCCACATCCTCCTCGAGATGGATGCGCGTGAGGCCGATCGACCGGGCCTGCCCGCCGACCTCGATCGCGACCTGCCCGCCCAGGCAAAGCGGCTTGTCATACTGCGAGATCTGGTAGTTCTTCGGCATGTCCGGGTAGAAGTAACTCTTGCGGTCGAACTTGCTGTAGCGGCTGATCTCGCAGCCCAGCATCAGTCCCGACAGCACGGTCAACCGGACCGCCTCGCCGTTCATCGCGGGCATCGCGCCCGGATACCCGAGGCACACGGGACACACCCGCGTATTCGGCGCGCCGCCGGATCCCGTGGGACACGCGCAGAACATTTTGCTCCGCGTCCGGAGCTGAACGTGCACCTCAAGGCCTATGGTTGTCAGATACTTCATTTCCGGCTCGTCATCCGCGTTCGCCGCCCGCGCGCACCGCGGTCTCGAAGGCATGCCCCACACGCAACACCGCCGGTTCGCCGAAGGCCGGCCCGAGAATCTGCAGCCCGATCGGCAACGCGCCCGACGGCACCGCGCAGGGAACGGACATCGCGCAGATGCCCGCCAGGTTGGTGGTCGCCGTAAAAATGTCGCTGAGATACATCTTGAGCGGGTCGCCGGTATTCTCGCCGAGGGCGAAGGCCGGCGTGGGCGTGACGGGGGTCAGCAGCGCGTCGCAACGCTCGAACGCCTGTTCGAAGTCGCGGCGGATCAGCGTCCGCGCCTTCTGCGCCTTGAGATAGTACGCGTCATAGTAGCCGCTGCTGAGCACATAGGTGCCCAGGATGATCCGGCGCTTCACCTCGTCGCCGAATCCGCGCGCCCGCGTCTTGCCGTACATATCGATCGGGTCTTCGCCGTCCTTCGCCCGGAACCCGTATCGCACGCCGTCGAAACGCGCCAGATTGGCCGACGCTTCGGCCGTGGCAATGATGTAGTAGACGGCGATCGCGTAAGGCGTGTGGGGCAGCGAGACGTCGACGATCTCCGCGCCCAGTCCGCGACAGGTTTCGACCGCCGCCCGCACGGCGCGCTCGACCCGCGGATCCATGCCGTCGACGAAATACTCGCGCGGCAGCCCCAGCGTCATCCCCCGCAAGTCGGCGCCCAGCGCGGCCTCGTAGTCGGGCACCGGAACATCGACCGACGTCGAATCCATGGGATCATGCCCGGCCATCGCCCGCAGCAGCACCGCCGCGTCGCGCACGGTACGGGTCATCGGCCCGATCTGATCCAGCGACGAGGCGAATGCCGTCAGCCCATACCGCGACACCCGCCCGTAGGTCGGCTTGAGCCCGACGCAGCCGCAGAACGCGGCCGGCTGCCGGATCGAGCCGCCCGTATCGGTGCCCAGCGCAGCCACCGCTTCGCCGGCGGCGACGGCCGCGGCCGACCCGCCGCTCGACCCGCCCGGCACCCGCGTCAGGTCATGGGGATTGCGCGTCACCTGGTAGGCGGAGTTCTCGGTGGAGGACCCCATCGCGAATTCGTCCATGTTCGTCCGTCCGACAAACACGGCGCCCGCCGCGCGCAGCCGCGCGATCGCCGTCGCGTCATACGGCGCGCGGTATCCCGCCAGAATGCGGGATGCACACGTGCAGGGCCATCCCGCCACGTTCAGCAAATCCTTAACCGCGATCGGCACCCCGAGCAGCGCGCCCCGCTCGCCGGCCGCCCGCCGCGCGTCGGCGGCGGCCGCCTGCGCCAGAGCCGAGGCGGCATCGACCTCCAGGTAGGCGCCGACCGCGTCGTCCACCGCCGCGATGCGCGCGACCAGCGCCCGCGTCAGGTCCACGGACGAACAGACGCCGCCGCGGATCCGTGTGGCGGCTTCGGAAACGGTCAGTGTGGTAAAGTCGAACGTCATTCCACGATCTTGGGTACGAGAAATTGGCCGGAGATTTCGGCCGGCGCATTGGCCAGCACGACCTCATGCGGCAGTCCGGGACGCGCCACATCGGCACGAAACACATTGGCGATCGCCACGGCATGCGAGGTGGGTTCGACTCCCGAGACGTCCAGGGCATCGATCTGCTTCACGTAACCGACGATCTGTTCGAGCTGCGCTTGAAACCGGCGGGCTTCGTCAGGCGCCAAATGCATCCGTGCCAACCGTGCCACGTACGCCACATCGATATGCCCGGTCGAGGCTGTTTTCAGCGAGCTGCCTTCCATCACGGTTCCTTCCGAAAGTGTTTTTGAACGATACAGGAAAGACACCGGGAAACAAGAAAAGTTTGGCATGCGCCGGGCGAAGTGACGTATGATGACGGCGGAATGAGACTGCGGATGCATCCGCGACAAACGCGCCAAAGGAGGGAGAACCATGACCATTGTACGGTACCGACTGTTGCTGACCATCGCCATCGTCCCGGTGCTCGCGGGATGCGCCGCTTTCCGGCAATCCGTCTCCGAGAAAGACCCCGCCGAAGCGTCGATCCTGACCGCCAGCTTCGACCAGCACGACCTTCTCAACATGGCCGAGCAGGTCACATCCGACATCCTCGGACATCCCTTCCCGCCGGAAGACGTGAAGGCCCCCATCCTCGTGATGATGGGCATCCAGAACCGGACGAAGTCCCATCACGATATGGAAGCGCTGTCCGATACGGTCGTCACCAAACTGCTCGACACCGGACGCATGCGGTTTGTGGACGCCGCCCAGCGCGACGCGGTCCTCAAGGAACAGGGCTTTCAACTCGCCAATTGCACCGACGAGACGAAGGTCCGGATCGGACGTCAACTCGGCGCCCGGTACATGCTCTCCGGCGCGTTTTCCGAGATCGGTTCCCAGTCCGGACGCCAGGTGCGCGTGTCGAAGAAACAGGACGTCTACTATCAGCTCACCATCACGCTGACCGATATCGAGTCGGGCCTGGTGGTGCTGCGCAAACAGCGCGACCGTCTGCGGCGCGCCAGCAAGCCGTTGTTCGGCTGGTAAGGCCGGCGGCCGTGAACGCTTTCCGTTGGCTCTCGCTCCTGGGGCTCTGCGCGACTCTGGGCTGTGCATCGACCGGCATCAACGCCGGTCGGGCGCGGTTCTACGAGGGTCGGTTCGAGGAGGCCGGGCGCACGCTCGACGCCACGCAGGCGCCGAAACGCGACCAGGTGCTGCTCCTGATGGAACGTGGCATGGCGCATCAGGCGGCGGGCGACTACGCCGGTTCCAGCGCCGCCTTCAACGAGGCCTCGGCCACCATCGAGGAACTCGACTACATCAGCATAAGCCGCAAGGCGTCGAGCATGGTCATCAACGACCGCGTCCTCGCCTTCCGCGGGGCGCCGTATGAACAGGCGCTGATGCATGCGTACTGCGCGCTGAACTACTTCGCCCTGGCTCTGTGGGACGATGCCGCCGTGGAGGCGCGCATCCTCGTCGACCGGCTCGCCGATCTGAACGGCTATCCGGACGACCCCTTCAGCCGCTACGTGGCCGCGCTCGCCTTCGAGCTGGTCCGCAACCACGATAGCGCCGCACTGGAGTACGCCAAGGTCGACGACCTGGCGCACAGGCTGGCGGTGGACCCGGCCACCGGCGCGCTTCGACCGACGGAGCCGGACGAGGCCACGAACGCCACCCCGCGCGCGGCCGTATCCGCCCAGCAGCCCCCCCATGTGCCCGGCGAGGCCGAACTCGTCTGCTTCGTCGGCTTCGGACGCATCCCGCCGGAGGACATCTACACGGCCGCGCGCGGCGCCCGGGGACGGGCCGCCTACGCGGAGATCGTGGTGGATGGACGGGTATTGGGCCGGTCTTACCTCTTGAGCCACACCGCCAGACTTCTGGCGGCCACGCAGTCCCGTCTGGCCGCCGTCAAGGCCGCCAAGACGGTCGGCCGCATCGTCGTCAAGGAATCCATCGCCCATTCGGTATCCGAGAACAACTCGGTCCTCGGCGGATTGCTGCGCCTGGCCCTCTATGCCGCGGAAATGCCGGATACGCGGCGATGGGAAACCCTCCCCCTGACGCTCCATGTCGCACGCGTCCCCTGCCCCGCCGCCCTGACGAGCTACACGATCGTCTTTCGCGACGGCGCCGGCGGCGCCGTCGGGGAACGGACCGTCACGACCCCCCTCGCACGCCGCGACAACACGTTCGTTTCCTTCGTGCGGGAACTGTAGAGTTCGTCGGGCGACCCGCGCCACGCGCCCGGCGCAGGGCGTCGGCCTGACGGTCGCGCCTGTTACAAGGTCAGCCGACCCGCGACCCACCAGCCGACCATAAGCAGAAAGACCATCACCACGCGCCGGCGGTTGCGTGCGGCGCGGTCCTCGCGGCGGACGGACACCGCCGCCGGCAAATCGCGGCGGAGCAGACAGGTTGCCACTTCGTCACTGCGCGCCTTACGCCCGCGCCGCCGCTCTTCTTCGCCATGCAACTCCGACGCGGAGCGATCGCGAACCCGCGTGAACGGGCGAACCTCGCGGTCGATCAGCCACATCCGCGACCGATGCTGTCCTTCGCTCGCCATGACCGGATCACCACCCCATGCTGACCAGATAGCCGGCGAACAGCGCCAGCAGGAGCAGGATCAGCGGCAGACAAAACGCAAAGCCCATCTTCACCCAGAACCAGAAACCACGCTCGGCCAGCGCACCCAGATGGCCCTTTTCGATCGTGGCGAGCCGGGCACGCCCGTCTCCCGTGCGCTGCCAGCTCTCCGCGTCGATCCTGGCCATCGCCCGGCCATATTCGATGCGGGCGCTCTCGACCAACGCCAGCGCTTTCGTGAGTTCCTCCTCGAAATCGCCGTCCGCCCACTTCGCCTCGCGAATCGCGCGCAGTTCCCCGAGCATATCCTTGAAGCGCGCACGCGCCGCGGACAGCAACTCGACCATGCGATTGGCCTGCAGCTCGTCCTTCTCCATCAGAACCACCGCATGCGCAAGTTGATCGATGACCTCGCGCTTGCCGCTCTCATACGCTTCCTGCTTGCGATTCAACTCCGCCAGACGGCTCTTTTCGTGCTCCAGTTCCTCCTGGCGCATGCGCAACCGCTCGATCTCCTCGGCGGCATCCGCCACCTGCGTCGTCAACTGCTCGCGCTGCCGCGCCATGCGTCCGGCGGCATCCTCCCCGCCGGCGTCGCCGCCCCGTGCCCCGGCATTCGCCTTGACCAGATCGTCATCGAAAAAGTCCGTGCCCATTCTCGCCTCCCATCGCGCCCAGCCGCACCGTTACGGCATGGGAATTACCAACACCTGCCCGATGCGTACATTGACCGAGCCGTTCAAAATCTCCCGGTTCGCCTCCTGAATGCGCCGCCACTCGCTCCCATCGCCGTACACCTTGTCCGCAATGCGCGACAGCGTATCGCCGGGCCGCACCGTGTAGGTGCGCACGAACGGCCGCCCGGCGGCCATGGGCGCCGGCGCGACCGGTTGCCGATACCCCGCCGGCCGCCGCGTCGGTTCGGCCGGAACGACCGGCTCCGGGTCGCCCCTCGGCGCGACGGCCACCACCCCGGTGCGCCCGCCCTCGCCCGCCCCGCTGCCCGCCGTCTCGCCGACCGCCTCCGCCACCACCGACGTCGCGGGCGGCATACGTTCGATCGCGGCGCGCGCCGCTTCGCGGGCCAGCCGCTCGGACTCGTCGGCCCGATGACGCTCCCGATCCAACTCCGTCTGCAGGGATGCCAACCGGTTCGTCAAGTCCGCGATCTGGAGCTGCAGCGTCTCGGACTCCTGTTCGAGTTCCACGATGCGCGGCGCCACACCGTTCGTCCCCGGCCTGCACATCGCCCCGTACGCGCTCATCGACTGCCGGATGCGGCCCTCGACCAGTCGCCGCTTCTCCGACTGCGGCCGCAGTTCGAGATAGCGGCTGAAGTGATAGATGGCACGCACGTAATCGCGCTGCCGATCCTGCAACAGGAACGCCAGATCCAGATGCGGCCGCGCAAACGTCGGGTATTTGCCGACCGCCTCTTTCAACAGGATGACGGCCGAATCGTAGTCGCCCGCGTCAAACCGCTCGTATGCTTTCTGCACCATCCGGCTGCCGCGCTCTTCGTCGTCGAGGTGCCCCACGCCCGGCCGGCAACCTTCCGACAGGACCACGGCGGCCATGAGCAAGCCGATCCGCAACCACGTCATGGTGAACACTCGTCGCATGTCTACGCTTTCTCCAACCGCCGGAATGCCCTGAGGAACGAACCATATGCATCCTACCGGACCTCGGACCAACTGGCAAGCGCCGCACCGACACAAACGCGCACCTTCACCATTTCACACTTTTCTATTGCATCCACCCCCATGACACGGTAACCTCACATTTGTTCGTGGGGAAACCCTTGGACGATGACAGTGTTCGATTGCGGGGTGGAGCAGCCCGGTAGCTCGTCAGGCTCATAACCTGAAGGTCGTTGGTTCAAATCCAACCCCCGCTACCATCTTAAGCGGCTCAGGACGAAGCACTTACAACTTCTCCTGAGCCGCTTCTTTTTTGGCCGAAACGGGCTTTGTGGAACTTTTGTGGAAGTCTTCTTCCACACCCCCGGTTCGGCCGCGGAATCGGCCCACCTTACCACCTGCCCGGTCCGGATTGGCTGTCCGGCTTGATGTTGAGCCCAGTGACATGAGACGCGCCCCATTGTTCTTGGGGCAGACTGGAGGCTCGACATGGCCTGTATCTACATGCGCGGCGGGACCTGGCACATCTACTACTTCTATGGCGGGAAGCGGTATCGGTACTCCCTGGAGACCGACAACGAGCGCGCGGCACGCGCAGAACTGAAAAGGATCGAAGGGGAGATGGTCACGGGGAAACACCAGGCGCCGAAGAAGACGCCCCTCGGTGAATTCCTCCGAAGCTACATCGCCCACCTCCTGAGCAACATCAGCCCTCGTCACTTCGTGAGCCGGCGCTCGATGCTGCGCATGGCGTTTGGCGAGCTGATCCCCGAGCTGTCCAGCAAGGCTTCCGGATGGACGCCGGACCCCTTGTCGCGAAAGGCGGAGAACATCGTATTGCGGGCACAGTACCTTGAAGACATAACGCCGGCTGCCATCGCCCGCTACCTCGACGAATCCAAGACGCTGCGCGATTGGGCGCCGGCTACCCACAACCGGGCGCGCGAGACGCTGCACGACATGTACGAGTTCGCGATCCGGATACACGAGTTCGTGTCGCTCGATCCGCGGTACCCCAACCCGGTGAAGGCCGTGCCGCGCAAGAAGCTGCCGGCCCCGAATATCACATTCCTGCGCATGGAAGACATACCCATCCAATTGGACGCTCTGACGCGTTACCCCATCCTCCGAGTCGCCGTGGCCACCATGATCTACGCCGGCCTGCGGCGGGGAGAGATCGTCTGGTTAACCAAGGAGGACGTGGACCTGGAAGCCCGGATGATGCCCTACAGCTTCTGCAGTCACATGTGCAGATACTGCTACGGGCGATCCTACCTCCGGGGGAAGTTCAAGGACGGCGGGAGGGTCAAGGAGGGATTCCGTCGAAAGTTCGAGGCATGCCTTCATCGCATGAAGGATCTCGGTATCCCCGCTCGCCATCTGAGCATGGCGAACTCGACCGACATCCTGCAGGAGCACTTGGAACGCGAGCACCGTCATGTGCTCTTCATGTTGGAGCGGCTGATGGACTACAGGCCCCAGTTCTCCAGCTTCGGCATTCTGACGAAGAATCCGGGGGTGCTGCTGGATGACGAACGATACGCGGCTCTTCTCCGGGACCTTGGGGTGGAGGTTCAGGTCAGTATCGCGTTCTTCCGTGACGACGCCGCACGTCACGTGGAACCCGGCGCTCCGGCGGTGTCAGACCGGATGCGGGCGGTGGAGAGTCTCGTCGAAAAGGGCGTTCGGGTCGCTGTCCGCGTGGACCCCCTATTCCCACGCAACGTGCCGGCGTGTCCCGTGCTACAGGGGCTTGACGAAGACCTGATCCCTCTTGTCCGGTGGGCGAAACAGGCTGGAGCGGCATACATCATCGGCAAACCTCTCAAGCTGCCGGTGATGGGGGCCGTTGACCGCGAGCTTCGCCAGCAGTTGGCGCCGGCCTTCGCAGACAAACGGGGGAGCTATTGGCGCATGCCGGTCGCAGAGCAGGAACGCCTGATCCAGGACATGCAGGGCATCTGTGCCGCGGAGGGCTTGCCCTTTGAGCACTGCTTCCTCAACATTCTGAAAAGGAACGGACACAACCGGCTGTCGGGGGTAACGCGCTGACCATTGCGTCAATGGTTTGAAGTCTCGCCGTCATTCGGCTATATTCTGTCTGCGCATTGACCGGCCGCGCGTATACACGGAGCGGGATGCATAGAGAGTGAACGATGAATCGGCAAGAACTACTGAAACGCCTCAAAGGGCATGAGTGGACGGATGTTGAGTTCAAGGAAGCTCAGCAGGACGTGCCGAAGTCTGCCTATGAGACGGTTTCCGCCTTCTCCAACACGCACGGCGGATGGCTGGTGTTCGGGGTCCGGCAGGCCGAGGCCTGGTACGAGGTTGCCGGCGTTGCGAACGTGGACAAGGTCCAGAGCGACTTCCTGAGCGCCCTCCATGCTGACAACAAGGTGAACCACGATATCCCGGTCGAAGCCAGGCTTATCCGAATCGCCGGCAAGACCGTTCTGGTCTTCCGCGTTCCGGAGGCGACTCGCCAGCACAAACCCCTCTACCTGGATGGTGACATCCGCCGGACCTTCCTGCGTCGTGGCGGGGGCAACTACAAGGCTCAGATGCAGGACATTGAGCGCATGCTCCGGGACGCTGCCTCCGACCGCTGGGATGGGCAGGTGTTCGAGCGTGTCTCCTTGAAAGAGGCTTTCGACAAGAGCAGCCTGGCCTGGTACCGAAGCCGATTCCATCAGGTCAATGAAGGCTTCGATCCTCAGCAGCCCAATGAGGATTTCCTCCACGAGTGGGGTTATCTGGCCCGAAGCGGCAGGAAGCTTCTCCCGACCCGCGCCGCGATCATGCTCTTCGGCTCCCTGGTAGGCGTACGTCAGCTCATTCCCAAGCCGGTCCTGGATGTCCAGTTCTTGCCCTATGCCACTGACGAAGAGATGCCGGAAACCCGCTGGATTGACCGCTTTGTCACCGAAGTGAACATCGTTCAGACCTGGCAGCAGTTGCTTGCCAAGTACAAGTTCTTCATGCCACAACCGTTCCGGGACATAGACCCGGTAACCCTGGAGCGGCGCGACACGCCGCCCGGCTTCCGCGTCTTCCGCGAAGCGGCGATGAACCTTCTGATCCATCAGGACTACGGCGACCACTCCCGCAAAGCAGTGATCAAGTTCTTCCGCGACGGTATTCAGTTCTGGAATCCTGGCGATGTTTTCGGCGACGACACACGTCTCCTGGAGCCCGGCGAGAAGGAGGTCCGCAACCCGGCGATTGCCGCCGCCATGCGCCGGATCACCATGTGCGAACAGGCCGGGACCGGATTCCGCATGATGCAGCGGGAGTGGCAGTCTCTTGGGCACCCGGCTCCCGTGATGAAGAACGAACGAGCCCATAAGGCATTCGAGCTGTTCATCCCCGGCCTGGACAAGGAAGTGGACATGGCCTCCGACCTGATCAAGGCCATGTTCGGCAAGACCGGCAAGGCTCCGGCGAGGCCGACAGAACAAGTCACGGATCAAGTCACGGATCAAGTCACAGATCAAGTCGGACAAGAGGTCCGACGTTTGCTGTTGGCGGTACATGGCGAGATGACCGGCCGTGAGTTACTGGCCGCGCTTCGCCTCCGTGGCAGAGTGAACTTTCGAAAGAAATACCTGACTCCTGCGCTTACGACTGGCCTGATCGAGATGACCATCCCGGACAAGCCGCAAAGCCGCCTTCAGAAGTACCGGCTCACTGCAAAGGGGCGTGCATGGCTCAAGAAAGCGCAGCAATAGGTCGTCAATGGGCCCCATGAAGAATTTCGGAACACAAGCCAGACGTCAGCAGAAGGAATTCCGAGATTCTTCCGGCACGGTTTCCCCGGAAGGCCGGTCCCCCGCCGACGACAAGGGGCGGCGGAACGGACACCTTCTGGCTGTTGGGTATGAGGAGGAGAATCTGTATCCGCTGCTGCGCGGGTCTGCGGGGGCGGGTGCGTTCCTGGCCGCAAGGGGCATTCACTGGTGGCGCTCATCCCGGAGCGGCGACGACACCAACGTCAACGGCCCAACCCGGAACATGGCGAGTTCGCAGATCGCCTGCGTGAACTTCCTCCTGCCTCTCGCGGGTACACCCGAAGCCCTTCTCTCCATCCTGCGGGAAATCGACGGCGACGTGTGCCAAGTGATGACTTTGACCTACACACCCCGCTGCGCTGAGACGGCTGTGTCCTCACCCGTCGAGTTCGAGTGGGTTGGATGCGATACCTGCCTGGAAGGCGGACCGGGAACACGGGGCGCCAACACGACCAGTGTTGACGCGCTCATGGTTGGCGTCACCGGCACAGGCATGCGGCGGGCATACTTGTTCGAGTGGAAGTACGTTGAGGAGTACATCGGGACCGAGTACCTCGGCGAAGGCAAGTCCGGCGATACGCGCCGACGGCGGTATTCGGATCTGTACGCCGGCCCAGGATCCAGATTCAACGGCATGGTTCCGATGGAAGAGTTGTTCTACGAGCCCTTTTACCAGCTCATGCGCCTCGGTCTCCTGGCGGACAAGATGGTCCACGGCAAGGAGTTCGGGATAACCGAAGCCAAGGTCGTTGTGGTCTGCCCGGAAGGCAACGACGATTATCGCAAGACCATCACATCGCCGGCACTCAAGGAACGGTTTTCCAGTGCCGGATCGGTGGAAGACGTCATTCACGCGGCCATCCGAGAGTCTGCCAGCTTCAGGTTGGCGTCACCGGAGAAGCTGGTCGCTGCCGTCCGAAAGAGTTGCGCAGCCGAAGCCGCATCCAAATGGCTGGCCTATCAACAAGAGCGTTACGGATACTGACGCCATGAAACGCGACTCCGACATCGAGACGTTGCTGGAAGACATCCTCGTGGACGCCTACGGCGAGGATGAGCAGTTTTGGGCATTCCGCCAGGTGATTGAGGATGAGGTGCCGTTGCCGGCGGAAATGAGCGCCAACGGGGTAGATGATGGAGATGAGCGGGATTTGAGTCAAGATGGGT
>CAYYJS010000038.1:0-31771 GCA_964472315.1 uncultured Victivallales bacterium
CCGGCGAGTCCAAAACAGAAAACGTCGAGGACCGATTCTGATGGGGTATTCGCACACCGGGCACAGAAAACGCTCGTATGCCTCCCGGTATTGCTTGACCAGCCATTGTGCCTTTGGAAACGCGATGGTGCGGATGAAGTGGATCAACAGCCGGGCCACCACGATCAACAGGCCGCCAATGAGGATGTACTTGAAGTATTTACTGGGGAAATACTCGTGAACCACAAGCGCGACTTTGATCAACGTCGCTGCGCCGAACGCGAGGAACAGTGGGAAGTAGATGCTGGAACGTTTCTTGATGATAACGCCCGCCGCGACAATTAGAAGGGGCAATAGGATCGCCAGTTGGAGGAAGGCGAGTTTCATGCGGTGTTTCTCGCTGAGTTTGTTGAACTCATCCCTGGCCGGCTGACGTTGCCTTTCAATTTCTTGTTCGGTCTGTTCCTTCTCCCGGACGAGCCCCTGTTTCCGTTCAAGCATGTCCGATACTGTCTGGCTTAGCTCCTGGTATTTCTTCTGGTTGTCCAGAAAGAGCTTCAGGCTGCTCGTGAAGTTCGCCTGTTCGGTTTCCGAAAAGGCGATGCCCTTCTGCATGCCGAGTTTCTGAAGTTCGATAAGTTGGTTGATCGTCTGCTGCAGATTGCGGGAACTGTCCCCCACGACCCGCTGTTTCTCTGTCTGGTTCTCAATCTGCCTGGTGAGATCAGCAACTTGGTTTTCAAGAGCGACCCGTTTTGCCACAAGGTCCTTGTCGAGGTGCTTCTGCTCGATGGTGGCATAGTTGGGACCACGGATGGACCGGATATCGTCCACAAAGAATCCAAGCACCCAGAATAGCAGCACCGCAAAAATGAGGGTAAACAGCCGTATGGCAAATCGGTGAATCCAGGTCCCCTTTGACTTCGCATCGGTTTTCATTCTTCAGTTCCTTTCCGTGTTCCAACCAATAGCGTCTTATCGGTTGTGCTGCGAGGATACACCGCCGGCCTTGAGGTGCAAGCGTGAATGAGCGGCATGGCCGATAAGGCGTGTTGAACGGAGCCGCTTCGACGAGCTCAGTGGCGTCAAGGGACAGGCCATCAGGGCGTAATTCTGCATGAAGGTCGCCCAGAATGAGGTGATGTAATGCGTTGATGATTGGTGGTTTACGAGCACGAGCGGGAACCATTTTGGTTATCTTCCGGAAATCCGGCCCCCTCGCCACTCAAGGGTATGTCCCAGCCATCGGTGCGGGACTGGTGGACCGGGGACATGGCCTTGAAGTGGCGAGGGATGGAATTTCCGGTTGGGCTACCTTCATGTGGAATTTTGTCCCTGTGGCCCTTGACGCCCCCGGCGAATGAGTGTTGTGTGTGACGGAGGAGAGAGGACGCCCGTCTCGGAGATCCGGGCGTACTGGGAGTAGGCACGTTTCTCCGAAACGTGCCCGGTGGATGAGTCCGGCGAATGAGCGTTGTGTGGAACGGTGCCGTTCAAGAATGGGTTTAAGTGTCACGATGGATCAACACCCAACAGCCAACAACGACCACGAACGGGGAGGGGATCGGTGAACGATAGCGGCCTGCCTGTGCGTGCCGCACGCAGACAGGCGACGAGAACGGTGGACGAGTGGGGATTCCCAATCGTGGTCCGCTCTCGTCGCCGTTCTCGTTCACCGTGTTCTCCGCACCCGAGACGCCGGCTTGACTGTGTCGCATGAAAGTAGGGTAAGACCCCATGGCGCCGGACCGGTTCGCCGCCTATCCTCGTCCCAAGCGATGGAATCAGACGTGCGGTAACAACCAAACCAGAGGAGAAGCGTATGACTGGAAAACCAAGAGTATCGCCAAGAGAGCCGCAAACCGGATCGGTCTCCGCGGCGAAAATCAGAGCACGAGCGCCATCTGAGGGGAACCTGCCCGAGGTCTCCAAGCAGACGGCGGGGGGCATTGCCGGTGCCATGGTCGGCGGCGTGGTCGCCGGTCCCGTGGGAGCGGTCGTGGGCGGGGTGGTGGGCGCCATGGTCGGCAACGCCTCCGCTGAAGGCAAGCGTCCCATCGGGAGGACGATCGACAATATCCGGGTGGTTACGGAGGAGCCGGCACGCAGGGCCTACGCGCGTATCTCGAAGGCGATGACCCGCAAAGGCAAGCCGACGAAGAAGTCCGCCGCAGGGGGGGCGACCGCAACGAAAGCAGCCACGAAAAAGGCGCCGGCGCCAAAGGTAGCCGCTCGAAAAACCTCGGCGAAATAGACTTCCAAGACGTGACGCGAAGACAAGTGGGCGTCAAGGGGGGCGTCAAAGGGCGTCAAGGGACAGGCCATCAGGGCGGAGTTCAAGACGGCTCATCTTGGAGACTGGTTTCACAACGGCTTCCCCCTGCGCCTCCTGGGCCGCGTGCGGACGACGCGCAAGCGCTCCTGCTCTTCAGGGGGATAAAATCCGAGTGCCTTCCCCAGCAAGGCTCTCAGTTCCTTCAGGAAGGCGTACCTTGGGCTGAACCGATATAGCCGAGTTCGGCCTGCCGTGTAACTGGCAAGCACCCCTCCGGTCTCCAGCTTGTCCAGTTGCTTCTGTATCCCGTACAGGTCCGTGTCAAAGAACTTGGCGATCTCGCTCGCATACCCCCGCTCGCGGGCGAGAATGAATAGCAGACATCGTTCCGCATTCACCGATCCGAGAAGGGGTTCCAACACAGTTCACCTCATGACATGCGCCGCCAATGGCAGTGTCTATATCGCCAACCATAGTGGTGATATCACCAATAATGTTGGTAGTGTACGACGGTCATATCGAGCACTGCAAGCCATTTGTATTCTCTGGCACAACCAATAGCGTTCTATCGGGTGTGCTGCGAAAATACACCGCCGGCCTTGGGGTGCAAGCGTGACCGAGCGGCATGGCCGATAAAACGTGTTGAACGGAGCCACTTCGACTGGCTCAGGGCGGGCCGCTTCGACGAGCTCAGGGCGAGCCGCTTCGACGAACTCAGGGCGGGCCGAAGGGAGAGTCGAGAGCCGCCGGGCGAGCGTTCTCCCTCTCACTTTCAAGAGCTGAGTCGTTCTCCGCCACACGCGCCAACCGCCGCGAACCTCGCGCGCAGATGGCCTGTCCCTTCTCCACCCCCTTCTCCACCCATGCGCGCGGGTGCCGCGTTGCATGGACTCCGTGGTTCCGCCATCATCCTGCCTTCTCGACCAACCTACCGTTGATGTACTTGTGCAAGATGCTGGAAATTAGCGTCTGGTACGGCAGACCCTCATGGACGGCGGTTTTCTGAAAGCGCACGAGATCGCGTTCCGCCATTCTGATGTTCACGCGTTTGTCCTTACGCAACGTCGCGCGTGCCGCCTCGCGGTATCGCGCCGCTTCGCGCTGAAAGTCGGGGATGCGCTTCCACTCCCCGCGCTCGACGGAATCGAGCACGCTCTTTTCTTCTCGTGTGAGTTTCATCCTATTCACCTCCCAAGTACTGTCGTGTCATCTTGCGGCTCGGAATGATCGTCTTCAGGAAGATTGTCTTGTCGTCCTCCACAAATGGCACAAGACAGGCATAGCCTTCGACGTTGACTATGAATATCCTCTGCCCCGGGTACTGACGTTGGTTGGGATGCTGGATCGTGTCCAGCAGACCTCCATGCGCCAGATGGAAGACGATGTCTTCAAACGCGTGGCCCCGTTCCTGCCTCAGCCATTCGTTCTTCTCATCGGCCCAGTCGTATGGCTTCATGATCCAAACGTAGCACAGTGTGTGCACTTTGGCAACGAGGACTTTCGGTCTCTTCTCCGGCAACAAGTTATTGGATGGTTTTCTGTTGGCTTACGAGCACGAGCGGGAACTATTTCAGAAAATTCCACGCCCCTCGCCACTTCAAGGGTATGTCCCAGCCATCGACCCCACACCAACGGCCGGTGACACCGGAAATGGCAGGAAGTTGGCCCTGCTTCCGGGCACTCCCCCTTTCAAAATCCGACTCGTTCTTCCCCGCCACACGCGTCAACCGCCGCGATCCTCGCGCGCAGACGGCCTGTCCCTTCTCTCGCCACGGTCGTTCCTTCGCTCCTTTGTCGCCGATGGCCGCCGGGATCATGCCTTGGCCGTTGCGGCGTGAAGTCTCAACCCCAGCGCATCAACGACCTTCAGGATGGTGTCGAAAGCGGGGCTTCGGTCGCCCGAAAGGGCCTTGTAGAGACTCTCGCGGGAGAGTCCGGCATCCCGGGCAACCTGCGCCATGCCTTTGGCGCGGGCGATGTCGCCAAGCGCCTTCGCGACGAAGGCGGCATCTCCGCACGCTTCTTCTATTGACGCCTCCAGGTAGGCCGCCATCTCCTCGGGCGTGCGCAGGTGTTCGGCCACGTCATACCGCGTTGTCAGTGTCTTCTTGCTCATGTCATCACTCCTGTAAATTCCGCGCCAGGCGAATGGCCGTTCTGATGTCGGCGGCCTGCGTTCGCTTATCGCCACCGGCCAGCAGGACCATGACCGTGGCCCCACGTTTCGTGAAATACACCCGGTAACCGGGACCGTAGTCGATTCGCAGTTCACTCACACCTTCGCCAACGGATTTCGCATCACCAGTGTGGCCCGATGCAAGGCGCTCGATTCGGACCTGCATGCGCGCCCGTGCGCGAAGGTCGCGCAATCCGTCCATCCAACGGGCGAACACCTCGGTTTTGCGAAGTTCAGTCATCGGAAGTAATGTAGCCACCAGGCTACGGGATGTCAAGCGACCGTTTCCGGGGCGTCAAGGGACTGGGCGTCAAGGGACAGGCCATCAGGGCGGAATGCTGCATGAAGGTCGCCCAGAATGTGGTGATGTAATGCGTTGATGATTGGTAGCTTACGAGCACGAGCTGGAACCATTTCGGAAAATTCCACACCCCTCGCCACTTCAAGGGTATGTCCCAGACCATCGGTACCGCACCAACGGCCGGTGACACCGGAAATGGCAGGAATCTGGCCAGTTCCGGGCGCTCCCGCCTTCAAAATCCGACTCGTTCCCCGCCACACTCGTCAGCCGCCGCGTTCCTCCCGCGCAGATGGCCTGTCCCTTCTCCACCTATGTCAAGTGGGCCAACGATGGCCCTAACCGGACTCTGAAAGCCGCCGTCTGCGGCGGCTTTCAGAGGTACGGTTCAGGGTTTGGTTCGGCTCTGGTGTTTTCTCCACTGGGACCAGCCGAGAGCACCTAGACCACAAACGAAGAGGGCCATGGTACCCGGCTCAGGGACAACTCCGGCAATGATGCCAAAGCCCGGATGGGTTTCGTACGCCCAGTCATGGACAAGAAACTCGGTCTCGGAAACGTCGGTCAAGCGCATCCATCCGTAATGCGTTTGCCCTCCGATGTCGAACGAAAGTCCCAGTAGTCCATGATCCACACCCAGCCAAGGGCCAATCCCGATTACTTCGCCCGTTGGGTCATGCATCATGTACGACACGAGGTAGTCTTCATCATTCATCCACAACAACGGCGTATCGAGCAGTTGACTTACCATCGTCCCCGCAGAAATCGGGCGATACCTGTCGTACCCTCCCTGGGTTGTTGCCGTCGCACTGCTTCCAAGGACGGGGACAAGAGACATGGTTCCGTTGTAGTTCCTGAACCCGAAGTCATCCATGCCATCGCCGTTGAGATCGAAGAAGGTGGTATTGTCGCTCGGTCCGAGTCCGAGGACCACATTCTGTTCCCCAGACCAAGAAATAGACGGCGATCCAAAGACCCGTAGCGACGAATGGGCAACCAGCAGAACGACGGCAACGCCAACCCTCGGCATCAGCTTCAGAGCGGTGGTGTTCATTTGACTTCCTGGATTCGGTAGAATCGGCAAGCCTCAGCAGTGTTGGTGCTTCCTTCATCGGTCCATTGCGTGAACTCGCGGATTATGCTGATGTCGTCCGACAAGGCCGACCAGCCGTTGGTTTCCAAGAGGTTGGTCGACGACATCACGGTGTGGATACTGCCCACCGAACCGACCCATTCAACACGCGAAGCCCCTGATGTTAGTGCAATCTCGGTGAAGGTGATGTCAATATCCTCCGGCAGGTTGCCGGAAAGAAGGATGGAAGCATCCTGCACACCATTGGTCAGAACGCCTTTATGAGAGACAACGACGGCATAGAGTCCCGTTGTAGTGTTCTTGATATGCACCTGCTCAACGTTGTCGCGGGTGTTGTCGCCCGTGGTAGCGGCATTCGTCGGGTTCGATGGGTCCAGAACCCACGGATAGTTGGTGGTCCCGTTAGGGGCAATGACACGCAAGTCCAGGTCGTTGACCAGAACAAGGTTCGTTGGATCGAGTTGATATTGCGGCGGCAACGGTCCGGGCGGGTCTGTCCAGCAAAGGGTGACACGCAACGGCATAGATGAGTCTGCCGCGACATGAAACAGAACCTCATCCCCGTCAGGCAGGATCACTTCCTTAATGTGCGGTTTGGAGTTGTACGCGGCGTTGTTGGTCATGAGACGCGCCGCCGACAAAGTGTTCATCAGACCCCAGCCGAACCGGTAGTCCGGGCCGTCATGACTCCCTGCTTCATCGGCAGTATGAATTACCAACCCCTTGTAAGTGGAAGCCAAGAGCGGCTGATTTGTGCCATGCAATTGCTCGTGCAATTGTTGCAGGAGGCCGAGAGAACCAGCGACTGAGGGTGCTGAGAAGCTGGTTCCCGAGATGCCGCTGGGGTAGTAATAGTAGTAGTCGCCACCGCCCGCAGGCGTAATCAGGCCGGTCCCGTTTGCCACGATATCGGGTTTGATGCGTCCGTCATCGGTAGGCCCGAAGCAACTGAAGGAAGACATGACAACATCGCCGGGTTGCGTGTACCCCCCCGACAATGTCCTCAACAGCGCCGATGGTCAGGATATTCTTTGCTGTCTTCCGGCTTGCAATGGTGTCGAAGCCATTGTCGTGGCCGTCCGCATTCCGAATTGTCGTGCTATCTGCCCAGTAGCCGACCCACACTTTGTGCAGAACAGGCTGTGAGGCGGGGACATCCGAACGATCATTGCCCGCTGACCATACCGGAAGGCAGTACAGGGACGAATAGACAAACTCATCGCGATCCTGTGCCTCTGCGTCATACAGCCCGAAGCGGTGGTCCTCGACTTGGCTTACCGTGGGGTTGCCGTACCAGTACCATTTCGATTCCGATTCCTTCCAATACCAACCACGAATCCATCCGTAGGAATGGTTGGATTTCAGTACGCTATTGGTCGCGGCAGAGGCCAACTCCGACAAGTAGTTGTCCCAGTCGTATGCGTGAACAGAAGCCGCATAGCTCATTCCCCGTGCCGGCGAATAGTACGACCCGGCCGCAGCCATTGTGCCCGCGACGGCTGTTGCGTGGCTCGAAATTCCGTATACCGACATCGCGTCGTCTTGCTGGGTGATTCTCGATCTGAATTCGGTGTGCGTAGCACGAACCGCGCCGCCATCCCATATCCCCAAAGTGACAGGACTACCGGTGAGGCTGAATCCGTAGCCGCCGCTTGGCCAAACCTCGTCTGTCGAGATGGTGTCCGCCGACACGGCGTTCTCCGTATGGTTGACCTGTGGGAAACCTTGGTCATCGAAATAGTCCAACTCGGCGACATGCCCGCTCGGCAAGTCCTGCCTGACGGGGATCCCAAGGACGCGTGCGCGGTCGCGCGCGGCCTCCCGTTTGGCGGCGTACTTGTCACGCATGCGCGTCGCGAATACTTCTAGCCGCGCATGCGCTCGTTCCCGTCGCGCCGCTGGCACAAGCTCGTTCCTTTGCCCTGCGGGCTTCCGTTCGGTCCGCGGAGCGTTGGCTCCCAGCTTCTCGCGATTCCCATCGGCTGGCAGAGACCCGTGTTCGACGGCATGTCGGAACTCCTCGTCCGTGATCACGCCTGCTTCGTGCATCTTCTGCCATAGCTCGGCTGCGGTCGCATTCGGCCCCGCCTGTGTATCAGGTTCCTGTCCGAATAGACTGCCCCTTGCGATACCGATCACAATCACTGCCGCCACTGCAACTCTGACTGACCTTCTCATCGCGCTTCCTCCTTTGTTTCTGGTTGCCGAACATCGTATTATCCGTCAAAAATAGCAGGGGTTCCATGCCTGCAAACCGTCAAGAAATATGTTGGAATGCTTTTGTATCGCGCAATATTTTGACGCATATCGTGGAAAACAGGAGTCCTGCTATGCGTCAAGGCGAGCGTTGGGCCGCCGCGTTGCTGAGTGCGGAGCCGCGGTGGCCAAGAGGGTGGATCGAAGTGCTGCTCCAGGCGGAGGCCCAGGGGAAGACGATTCCTTGCTGCGCAGGGCGGGTGCTGTGGCATGCGGACGCGCAGCCGTCTTGCGTCGCCTGATTGCGACGCTTTTTCGGTATCGCCCCTCGCCCTGATGTTTCCCGCCATCACAACGCCTGTCCGCCCCCCTGTCTCCGCAACCCCGTGACCACAACCGCCATGCCGTCGTCTGCAACGCGCACACTGTCGGAGATTACGCTCGGGCAATCGCGCCTGTCAACGGCCTTGTTCCGAAGGACGCTTCCGGGGTTATGGGCGACTATCTGTTGACGAATGCGGCTGGGGATGGAATCGAGTAAGTAAGACCGGTTAAGGGTAGCCGAGTAAGCGTGGCGGTTAAGGGTAGCCGAGTAAGCGTGGCGGTTAAGAGTGCGGGTAAGCGAGATGGTTAAGGGCGGGTATGAGAGACAAGACGTCTCCTCAGAAGAATCTGTAGGCGCCAACCTTGGTGCCTGTTGCGTTACGGAACTCCTGCGGAGGGATTGGCGGAAGACGTCAGGGACTGGCCACGCTTTCTTTTTGTGTTGAGAGATGGCCGGCCGAGAGCAGTCTCGACAAGGTCTTGCGACGAAGCGTAGACGACTAAGCGTGGGACGAAGAATGCGACGAAGTGTGGCGTGGCATGGATAGGAGCAGCAGGTATGGCAGAGCTCTTTGGCCATGAGAGACCGAAAGTCTACCAGAAGGTCATGCACTTCGCCTGTTTGGAGAGATTAGGGCAAATGATTAGGGCGAAAGATTAGGGAAACAACGAGATGCTCCCTTAATCGTTCGCCCTAATCGTTCGCCTTAATCTGCACTCACTGGGTGCGGACGACGGCTGCACACTTCGTCGCACACTTCGTCGCACACTTCGTCGCACACTTCGTCGTCTACGCTTCGTCGTCTACGCTTCGTCCCAAACTTTGTCGCACACTTCGTCGTCTACGTTTCATCCCACACTTTGTCGGCTCTTCGACCTCGGCGGTTTGAGCACGGCCTCGCTTCCCGTTCAATGGAGAATCCCCCACAAACCCGGAAGCGCCCCTTGCGCGGGGCGGTTCGGAACTGCGTGTTGCTTTCGGACCCCGGGTGGGATACCGTTGCCCTTTCGCTTTCCTCGGCTCGGGAGCATCTGGAGGGAAGCGCTTTTGAGGGTTGTGCGGATGAACCGACTGGCGAATATCGCCCGGTGCGGGTTTCTCGTTTTTGTTGTCGTGGCGGGGCGGATATCGGCGGGCGCCGGTACGGATCCCGATGGTGTGATGGCGGCGCTGGTCGAGGGCGCGCTGGCCGACAGTCCCCAGGTGACCGCGGCGCGCCATCGCGTGGCGCGGGCCGCCGCCGGCGTCGGCGCCCAGCAGGGATTCTTCGACCCGCGCGCCGCGGCGGTGGCCGGTTGGTCGCGGGAAGGCCGTGCCGTGCCGGGCGTGACGCGTGGCGAGGCGCCCCCGAGCGACAGCACCGGCGTGCATGCGGGCATCGAAATGCCCGTCCGGCCCGGCTTCCACGTCGGCGTCGGTGCGGCCGAGCGTCGGCTGTCCGATCTGGATGTCTACGAGAGCCTGTACCAAACCGAGGCCGGCGTGCAGGTTGCCGTGCCGTTGCGCCGCGATCGCGGGTTCGCCCAATGGCGCGCGGCGGTGTCGCAGGCGGAAGCCGAACTGGCGGAAGCCGAAGCCGGACTGCTTCGCGTCTGCCAGGACACGCGTCGCGACGTGGAGGATCGTTACTTGCTGTTGCAGCAGGCCCTGGCGGCCTACGACATCGCGCGGGCGGCCACGGAACGTGCGGAGCGGCTGCTCGACGAGGCGCGTCAACTGCTCGATCTGAGCCTGCTGCCCGCGTACCAGATGCATGCCCCGCGACTGGAAGCGGCCCGGCGGCGGGACGAGGAGGCCGCGGCCCTTTCGCTCCGCGAGATTCGCCGGCGGCAGCTCGGCGAGCTGGTGGGCATGGAGGCGGCCGCGGCGGTGCCCGTCGCGGCGGTCGATCTGCCCGCGTGGGCCGCCGGCGTGACGCTGCCGGACGTCGGGCCGGCCGCGGACGCTCCGGCGCGGCGCGGCGCGTATCGCGAGGTCGGCGCCCAATGGGCGGCCGAACACGCACGGTGGCGCGCGGCGGAGGATGCCGACCTCTCGGATCTTTCCGTGCGGGCGGCGTACACCTGGCGGGGCGAAGACGAGACGCGTCTGATCGGCACCGGCGCCAGGCTTGCGGATACGCAGTCGGGGGCCGAAGTCGCGGTGGTCTGGTCGTGCCCATTGGGTGGCCGTACCGCGGCCGGCCGCATCGCGGCGTCCAAGGCCCGCCTGTCCGAGCTGCGCGAGCTCGGGCGCCAGGTCGGGCGCCAGGTCGCGCTGGAATGCGACGTCGCCGCCGCCGAGTTCCGGTCGGCCGAGACGCGGCTGAAGCTGGCGACCGCCGCCGTCGAGGACGCGCGGGCCGCGCTGGCCGCCGAGGAAGAGCGCTTCCGCCTCGGCGAAGGCGGCAGCCGTCAGGTGCTTGACGCCCAGCAGGATTTGACCGATGCCATACGCCGGCAGTATGACATCGTTACGGCGCTGCTCAGAGCCCGGACGGCCTGCGTCCATGCCGCCGGGCTGGGTATCGCGGATGCCGCCGGCCGGCAGGAGGAGAAACGACCATGAACATGGACCGACTCAAAGGCATCTTCGGGTTCGATCACGAGCCCGAGGTGCGTGTTGACGACGCGGCGACCGATTCGCCGCCTGTCGGCCTGCTTCACGAAAAGCAGGTCCAGATGATGGAAAGCGATATTTCGATCCTCGAGGATGACGATCACAGCAAGGAGAAGCGGCTGCACCGCGAGGCCGAGAAAGCCGTCGTCAGCGCCGCCGAGGACTCGCTGAAGCGGCTGCACATGCTTCAGATGGGCCGGTGTCCCGAATGCGGCGGGCACCTGATCCGGCACCTGTTCGCCTCGATCTGCGACCAGTGCGGCTGGAACGAATACGAGTCGCCGCGCACCGGGCCGGTCCGCGTGCACCTGAAAAACCGCGCGGAGCCCGTCGAGGGGCATCGCGTGTACGTGGTCAAACCCGGATCGGTGCTCGTGATCCGCGACGAGGTGGTCATCGCCCGCGTGAATCAGGATGTGGTGAGCTGGATCGAGTACGGGTGGTCGAAGGACGAGATCGACGCGCGGCACCGCCAGGTCGTGGACCAGATGTCGCTGCTATGCGGGTGGTGCAACAAGGACTGCGATCCGGACAAGGACGGGTTCCATCTGGCGCAGGTGGCCTTCGGCTCCACCCAGGCGCGTTACACGTTCTGTTCCGACGAATGCTACGAGGCCTTTCGCCGCATGTACCCGTCGCGTGTCGACCGCGACTGCTACGAGCGCAACTGCAGCGAGTGCAACCTGTGCACCAAGCGGTATGACGACGAGACGGACGGCATCCGGTTGCTGGCCAAGGATTATCTCAACCCGAAGCAGAAAGGTTGACCATGGGCGACTACCGCACCACGACGGGCGAGTCCGCCCCGGTTCCCGAGGCGATGCGCCGGCGCCGGCGGCTGCGCCTGGCCGGCCTGGCGCTGGTCGGCGGCCTCGCGCTCGGCGTGCTCGGCTCGTCGATCCGCGTCACGCGCCGGGTGCCGGCGGGCGGCTATGTCACGACCGAGACGTATGCCGAGGTACGGCCCGCGACGGCCGGCGTCGTGTCCGAGATCCGGGTGGGTACCGGCGCCGCGGTCGCGGCCGGCGAGGTCCTCGTGCAGCTCGATGCGGCCGAACAGACCGCCGCGCTGGCGGAGGCGCGCAGCCAGTTGCGCAAGGCGGCGGCCGAGCTGGCGCGGCGGGAGACCGGCATCGCGCAGGATCAGGCGCTGCTGGCCGATCAGATCGCCCTGGCGCGACTGCGGGTGCGGAACGTGCAGACGCGGCTGGCGCGCGCGCGGGAACTCCAGTCGCGCGGGTTGGCGTCCGGCGCCGCCGTGGAGGATGTCCTCCTGCAGGATGAGATCGCGCGGACCGAACTGGCATCGCTGGAGAGCCGCACCCCCGAGGGCTTCGAGCGCGAACGGGATGTGCTGCGGCACGAGGTCGACAGCCGCGCGGAGTCGGTCGCGCGCGCCGAGGCGCGGGTGCGGCAACGGTCGGTCGTATCGCCCATCGCCGGACGGGTCGTCCGTTACGAATTCGTGGTCGGCGAGCTCGTCCGTCCGGAAACGGTGCTCTATGAAGTGTTCGGCGGCGAGACGCGGGTGCTGAAGCTGCGCGTCGACGAGCGGTACGCCACGCAGGTCCATACCGGGCAGCCGTACCGCGCGTGGCTTTCGTCGTACCGCGGTCCGTGGCGCCCGCGGTTCACGGGCGAGATCGAGTTCCTGCGCGACGTCATCCAGGTCGAGGGGCAGCGCGCGTACCGGACGGCCTACTGCGACTTCGACGGGCAGGGCCGCGAAGTGCCGCCGGGAACGACGGCCGAAGCCGAGATCGCCGTCGGCAAGGTCCGCCTGTGGGCGTTCCTGCTGGGGCTGTGACCGGCGCCATGCGTGCGAACGGCAGATTGCGCGACATCCTGCCCCTTCTCGGGCCGTACCGGATGCGGTTGTTCGGCCTGCTGGCGCTCACGATGGCGTTGTCCGTGCTGTCCATGCTGCCGCCGCTGGTCACGCGCGGCATCGTCGACCATGTGGTGATCGGGCGAGACCGCGCGCTGTTGTTCGGACTCGGCTTCCTGATGCTTGGTTTGCCGGTCGTCAACGCCGCCTGCGGCTACCTGCAGACGCTTGGCATCGCCTACGTCGGCCAGCATTTCGTCTTCGACCTGCGGGACCGGCTGTACAGGCATCTGCTCAGCCTGTCGATGCGGTTCTTCGGCCGCAACGGCGTCGGCATGCTGGTCAACCGGCTGATGGGCGACAGCGGCACCGTGCAGAACATGCTGACCGCCCAGACCATCGGCATCGTGTCCGATCTCGTCTGCTCCGCGTTCGCCATCACGGTCGTCTTCGCGCTCAACTGGCGCATGGCCATGCTGATCGCCGGCATCATCGTGGTGTTCGTCATCAACTTCCGCGTGAACATCGCGGACATCCGGCGCGCCAACCGGGGTTACCGCGCGTCCATGGATCGCCTGTCGTCCGGCGTCAGCAACCGTCTCAACACGACGCTGGCCATCAAGACGCACGGCACCGAATGGCGCGAGCACGGCATCTTCCGGGGGCAGTCCGACGAGAGTCTGGACCTCGTCCGCGGCATGGACGACGCGAACATCCGGTTCATGTCGAACACCAACCTGCTGTCCGAAGGCGGGCGCGCGACGATCTACTTTCTCGGGTGCGCCATGGTGCTCGCCGGCCGGAGCACGTATGGCGACGTCGTCGCCTTCACGGCCTACGCCATGCAGTTGCTGGGGCCGGCCGTGCGGTTCTCGCAGCTCGCCCGGCAGGTGCAGGATGTCGGGGTGGCGTCCGACCGGCTGTTCGAGATCTTCGACGACCAGCCCGAAGTCCGGGACCGTCCGGATGCCCTCGACGTCGGCCGGCTGACGGGGCGGGTCGAGTTCGACCACGTCCACTTCCAGTATGAAGCCGGGAAGCCCGTGATCCGCGATTTCCATGTGCGCGTGCCGGCCGGCGGGACCGTGGCGTTGATCGGGCCGACCGGCTGCGGCAAGTCGACCATCCTGTCGCTGCTGCTGCGGTTCTACGATGTCGGCAAGGGCAGCCTGAAGCTGGACGGCATCGACGTGCGCGACATCCGGCTCGATTCGCTGCGCCGGCAGTTCGGCATCGTGCTCCAGGACCCGCTGCTGTTCACGGCCACGGTCGCCGAGAACATCCGCTACGGACGGGCCGCCGCGACGCAGGCGGACATCGAGGCGGCGGCGCGCGTGGCGGAGATTCACGACTTCATCCTGACGTTGCCGGACGGCTACCGGACGCTGGTGGGCAGCGAGGGCGCGCAGCTCTCGGTCGGCCAGAAACAGCGGCTCACCATCGCGCGCGCCGTCGCCGCCGATCCCGCGATCCTCATCATGGACGAGGCCACCAGCGCGCTCGACAGCGAGTCCGAACGCGCCATCCAGACGGCCATGGAGCGCGTGCTCAAGGGGCGCACGGCTTTTATCGTGGCGCACCGCCTGAGCACCATCCGGAATGCCGACGCGATCCTGCTGATCGAGGATGGGCGGATCGCCGAACAGGGCGACCACGAGGCCCTGATGCGGTTGGACGGGGCGTACGCCGAACTCTACCGCAAGCATATGGGGAAGGGGAGCATCGTTCCGTGAGGACGCATCACCGCAACATGGCGTTCCGGCCCCGGCCGCGCCGTCTGGACCGCGAGGTCGGCAGCCCCGCGCTGCTCCTGCGCGCGTTCCGGCTCTACGTGTGGCCGCACCGCTGGGCGGTGCTGTTCTGCGCGGCGCTGCTCAGTCTCGGCGCCTGCGCCCCGTATCTCATGGCGTTCTACGGCAGGATCGTGCTCGATCGCATCCTCGTGATCAGCCCGGCCGCGGATGCCGCGCCGGCCGCGGACGCGCATGCCGCGTCGTCCCCGGCCATGTCGCGCGATCGGCACGTGCCCGGCGACGCGCCCGAACGCGCGGGCAGCGGCCGGCGGTTCGAGCCGGGCGCGACCGAGACCCTGCGGGCGCCGGGCGCCGGGCGCAGTCTCTTCCTGCTGTTCCTGGCGTATTTCGGGACCATTGTGACGCTCAACCTGCTGTCACGGCTTCTGCAACGCACGCGGGTGCGGGTCGGCCAGCGCATCACCGCCAGCCTGCGCGAGGACATGCACGACAAGGTGATGCGGTTGTCGCTGGCCTACCACAAGGCGCATTCGCCGGGCCGCCTGCTGGCGCGCATCCTGTCGGACGTGGGCGTGGTTCAAGACCAGATGATCTCCACTATCCTCGATGTGACGAGCAACGTGGTCATGCTCATCGTGGGGTTGGCGATTCTGCTGGCGGTGGAGTGGCGCATGGCGGCGATCGCGCTGGCGGTGATGCCGCTGTACGTGTTCCTGCGCCTGCGGGCACGCACGACGCTGCGCGAGATCAACCGCGAGCTGCGGCACACGAATTCCTGCATGTTCGGTCTCGTGTCGCAGAAGCTCGACGGGATCCGGGCGATCCAGGCCTATCACCGCGAGGGTCACGAGCGGCTGAACTTCCACAGGCTCTCCGCGTGTCTGCTGCGCGATTCGATCGACCAACAGGTAATCGGCGCCGGGCTGGGGCGTTCCGCCGGGATCATCAGCAGTCTGGGCACCGGCGGCATCTTCCTCTACGGCGTGCACCGCGTACTCGACGGGTACATGAGTTTCGGGCAGATGATGTTCGCGTACGGCGCGGCCGTGAACCTCTTCGCCCCGGTGCTGACGCTCAGCCAGATCAGCATCACCGTCACGAAGCTGCTCGTCACGCTGCAGCGTCTCGTCCGGGTGCTGGACGAGCCCGTGGAGATCGTGGATGCGCCCGACGCGGTCGACTTCCCGGCGCCGTTGCGGAAGGGCATCACGCTGCAGCACGTGCATTTCCGGTACGCGGAGACCAGCTCCGTCGTGCTGGAGGACATCCTGATGCGTGTGCATGCCGGGACATGGCTGTGCGTCATGGGCGCCAGCGGCAGCGGGAAGACCACGCTGCTGTATCTGCTCAGCCGGATGTACGAGCCGCAAGGCGGCGAGATCGCGGTCGACGATGTGCCGCTCGCGAAGATCCGCATGAACTCGTTGCGCAGCCGCGTCGCGCTGGTGCCGCAGGAGCCTCAGATCTTCAGCGGCACCGTGCGGGAGAACATTTGCTACGGCTTCCCGGACGCGCAGCCGTCCCAGATCATGGCCGCCGCGAAGGCCGCCGAGCTGCACGAGTTCATCATGGCGCTGCCCGTCAGGTACGAGACGATCCTGGGCGAACGGGGGACGACGCTTTCCGGAGGGCAGCGCCAGCGCTTGTCGCTGGCGCGCGCGCTGCTGGCCGACCCCGACCTCCTGCTGCTGGACGATTGCACGTCCGCGCTGGATGCCGAGACCGAGCAGAAGATTCAGGACACGCTGATGCGCGTGTTGCGGGGGCGGACGGCGGTCATCGTCTCGCAACGCGTTTCCATGGCGCGACGCTGCCACCGCATCTGCGTTCTCGGCGACGGGCTGATCGGCGAATACGGCACGCACGACGAACTCGTCAAACAGCGCGGCTTCTATGCCCGCCTCGTCGCCCGTCAGACGGCCGAACCCGGCGGCCGGGGATAGCGTTCACGGCTGAAGCGCGAGCCACGAACGGGGTGGTTTGGACTTGTGACGTGTTACGATTTGGTGGTACATATTACGACACGAATCACCCCTGATGCGGCACACGAGCGGGAGGCGCCCTCGATGCACATGGCGGATGCCCTGATTTCACCGGCGGTGGGCGGAACGATGCTGGCGTTCGCCGGCGGTCTGATGGCCGTCTGCGCGCGCGGCGTGAAGCGGGCCTTGAGGGACGACCGGGTTCCCCTGATGGGCGTCCTGGGCGCGTTCGTCTTTGCCGCGCAGATGATCAACTTCTCGATCCCGGGCACCGGATCGAGCGGACACCTGGGCGGCGGCTTGCTGCTGGCCATTCTACTCGGGCCCCAGGCGGCGTTTCTGACGATCGCCTCGGTGCTGACCGTGCAGGCGTTCTTCTTCGCGGACGGCGGCTTGCTGGCGCTGGGCTGCAACATGGTCAACATGGGATTCCTTCCGACGTTTGTCGCCTATCCGCTGGTCTACCGCCCCCTGGCCGGCGCGGGAGGGTTGACGGGGCGGACCTGGCCGGCGGCGTTGGCGGCCGCCGTCGTGGCGCTGCAGTTGGGCGCGTTCGGCGTCGTCCTGCAAACCCGGCTGTCCGGCGTGTCCGAACTGCCGTTCGGGGCGTTCGCACTCATGATGCTGCCGATCCACGCGGCCATCGGCGTCGTCGAGGGGTTGGCCACGGCGGCGGTTGTGGCCTTCGTCGCCGCGGCGCGGCCGGAGGTCCTCCAGTCGGCGCCGGCGTCCGGCGCGGCGCCCGCGTGGCGGCGCGTGCTGGTCGGTCTCGCGGTCGCGGCCGCGATCCTCGGCGGCGTGGCAAGCTGGTTCGCGTCGGCGCATCCGGATGGCCTGGAATGGGCCATCGAGCGTGTGGCGGGAGCGGACGGCGTGGGCGGGCCGATGACCGCGGCGCACCGGCGTTCGGACGCGTTGCGGGAGCGCACGGCGTTCCTTCCGGATTACGGATTCGCGGCGTCCGGGACGACGGGTGCGCCGGCCGCCGCGTCCGCGGTTGAGGCGGTTGCCGAAGCGTGGCCGGCCGTGGACGTGGGCACGTCGGTCGCGGGGCTCGTCGGGGGACTGCTGACGCTGGCCGTTGTCTGCCTGGTCGGGTTCGGGCTCCGGGCCTGCCGTCGCGGGCCGGCGGGCGGGACGCGGGCGGGGCGGGGGATAACCTGAGGAGCGGTGCCGACGATGGACTGGTTCGAACTCGGACGGATGGACGAATGGGGGCGGATGGACACGCCCGCGCATCGTCTCGACGCGCGCGCGAAGGCCCTCGTCACGCTCGCGTTCGTGGTCGTTGTGATGTCGTTTCCGCGCCATGCGGTTTCCGCGCTCACGCCGTTCCTGCTGTACCCGGTGGCGCTCATCGCGCTCGGCCGCATCCCGGCGCGCCGCCTCGCCTGGCGAATCCTTATGGTCGCACCGTTCGCGCTGGTCGTCGCCATCTTCAATCCGTTCATGGACCGGGAACCGATGGCCACCCTCGGACCGTACGTCGTCACGGGCGGGTGGATCTCGTTCGCGTCGATCATGCTGCGGTTCGTCCTGACGGTTGGCGCGGCGCTGGCGCTCGTGGCCTGCACCGGCATGTACCGTCTCGGGGCGGGACTGGAGCAACTGGGTGTTCCCCGCGTGTTCGTCGTGCAACTGCTGTTCCTGTACCGCTACCTGTTTGTCATCGCCGAACAGGCGGGCACGATGATGCGCGCGGTCCGACTGCGATCCGACGGCGACCGGCCGCTGCCGCCGCGTGTGTATGGCGCGCTGATCGGCAGCCTGCTGCTGCGTGCCATGGATCGGGCGGATCGGGTGTACCGCGCCATGGTGGCGCGCGGGTTTGACGGCCAGGTGCGCGTGCTGCACCGGTCGCGGCCGCGCTGGTCGGACCTCGCCTTCGTCTGCGGCGCGCTGGCCTTCTTCGCCGCGGCGCGTCTGTGGAACCTGCCGGTCGCGCTGGGCCGTCTGCTCGCGGGAGCGTTGTCATGAGTCACCACCTGGTCGAAGTCCGCGCCCTGTGCTTCACGTACCCCGACGGCACGCCGGCCCTGCGCGGGGTGTCGTTTCGCATTGCGCACGGCGAAGCGGTGGCCCTCGTCGGCGCCAACGGCGCCGGCAAATCGACGCTCCTGCAGCATCTGAACGGCTACCTGACGGCCACGCGGGGCGACGTTCGCATCGGCGATACGCGTATCGTGCGCGAGACCGCCGCGCTGGCGCGCCGGGCGGTCGGCATGGTATTCCAGGATCCGGACGACCAACTGTTCATGCCGACCGTGGCCGAGGACGTCGCCTTCGGCCCGCTCAACGCCGGACTGCCTCCGGCGCAGGTCGAGGAGCGCGTGGCGGAGGCCTTGCGGCGCGTCGGCATGACGCACGTGCGCGAGCGTCCGCCGTATCGGCTCTCCGCGGGCGAGAAGCGGGCCGTGGCCATCGCCGCCGTGCTGGCGATGTCGCCCGATATCCTGGTCATGGACGAACCCTCCTCCAACCTCGATCCGCGCGCGCGCCGTCGGCTGATCGAACTGTTGCGGTCGTTCGAGCACACCCGGATCGTCGCCACGCACGACCTGGAACTCGTCGTACAGGTCTGCACGCGCGTGGTCGTTCTGGACGACGGCAGAGTCGTGGCGGACGGCCCCACGCGGGATATCCTCGACGATGAACCGCTGATGCTGGCGCACGGTCTCGAATGCCCCCACATCCTCCGGCACGCGCATCCGCACTAAGCGCCGGCGGCGCGTCCGCCGCGGTTCAGGTCAGGAAGTCGAGTCGGCGCAACCTGGCGGCGGCGGCGGCGGGCCATTGGGCGGCGTCGATGTCGGGTTTGCCCAGGCCGAAGCCGTGCCCGCCCAGCGCGTAGAGCCGCAACACGGGCGAAGCGTGCATCGGTGATGGCCTTTGGTGGTTGGTGTGGTGGTTTTTGCCGGAAGGAGGTAGCCGCGTTCGACGGCCTCGTGGATCAGGGACGCGGCGTAGCCGCCGAGAATAAACGAGCCGCTCGCGATGGCGCGGTTTTTCGCCAGCACCTGGTCGGCGGTCACGCCGTGCTCGCGCCAGGCGCGCCCCTGCGTGAGGTAGTTGTGCATGAGCGGCTGCAGGCGGTCCAAGGCGCAGGCGAACGTGGCCTCCGGCGTTTCGCGGGCCTCGAACTCGTCCCATAGCGCCCGCAGCGTCACGGCCATCACGGCGAGATGCCAGGAATGTTCGGCATCGTTCTCGAAACGCTTCCCGTCCAGCAGATACGTCTGGCGATAGATCTGTTTGACCTTGTCGATCTCGTGGATGAAGGCCAGCCGTTGCTGCAAGTCGTTACGCATGGTGTCGCTTCCCGGGTTGTCGCGCGTCAGGCGCCGGCGATACGGGGCATCGGCGGCGGCCAGGGCGGCTCCGTGCAGGTAGCCGGTGAACGTCAGGCCGGGAACATCCCCGTATGCCCCGCGCAGACGCGCCAGGTCGGGTCCGTCGCCGACAACGGCCAACTCGACCGACTGCCCTTGTGCGACCAGCATGCGGAAAGCCTGCAGCAGCACATCGATGTTCTTCCGCGGGTTGATGCGCCGGCTGTTTCTGCGGCGCCAGCGCGGGTGCCGCTTTCTCGATAGCGTCCTGACGTTGCGACTGCTCAGCCTGCTGTACCCGCTCCTGTCGCCATGGCGGCACCGCCTGCTGCCGAAGTTCGCCCGCAAGCAGGCGATGGGCATCGATACGCTGTTTCGCTGAGCGCGGGCGCGCGGATACGCCTTCAGCCGGGCGGTTGGTACAACTGGTCGTACCATACCCCCCGAATCCGCCAAGTCGGGTTAGCGGGCGCGGCGGGCGGCGACGGCGTCGGCGAGGCGCTTGAGGACGGGGACGGTGTCGTCCCACGACAGGCAGGCGTCGGTGACGCTCTGACCGTAGACGAGCGGGTGGCCCGGTGCGCTTTCCTGGCGGCCGCCGACCAGATGGCTTTCCAGCATGACGCCGAAGATACGGTCCGAGCCCGCCGCGATCTGTGCGGCGACATCGGCGGCCACGAGGGGTTGCCGGGCGGCATCCTTGGCGCTGTTGCCGTGACTGCAATCGACCATCAGCCGCCGGTGCATGCCTTTCGCCGCGAGTTGCTCCGAGGCGCGCGCGACGCTTGCCGCCCCGTAATTGGCCTCCGGGCCGCCGCGCAGAATCACGTGACAGGCGTCGTTGCCGCGGGTGGCCACGATGGCTGCGACGCTCTGCTTCGTGACGGAGAGGAAATGGTGCGGGTGCGCCGCCGCCTCGATGGCATCGACGGCGATCCGGATGTTGCCATCGGTGCCGTTCTTGAAGCCGATCGGGCACGAGAGGCCCGACGCGAGCTCGCGGTGCACCTGGCTCTCGGTCGTCCGTGCGCCGATCGCCCCCCAGCTTACGAGGTCGGCGAAGAACTGCGGCATGATCGTGTCGAGAAACTCGCAGCCCGCCGGCACGCCGAGTTCGGCCAGCGCGACCAGCAGGCGCCGCCCGATCCGCAGACCCTTGTTGATGTGGAACGAGCCGTCCATGTCGGGGTCGTTGACGAGTCCCTTCCAACCCACGCTCGTGCGCGGTTTCTCGAAATAGACGCGCATGACGGGGATCAGCGTCTCGCGAAACCGGTCCGCCTGGTCGCGCAGGCGGCGCGCGTAGTCCAGCGCCGAGATCTCGTCGTGGATGGAGCAGGGACCGACCACGACCACCAGCCGGTCATCGGCGCCGCGCAGGCTGTCGTCGATCGCCTTGCGCGCGCAGGCGACGGTTTCCGAGGCCGCGTCGCCCGTCGGATACTCCTCCATGAGGATGGCCGGCGGGATCAGCGGGTTCAGCCGCGCGATGCGAATGTCGTCGGTTTCCCGGTGCATGGTGGATTCCCGTCAGGCGGTCAACGCGTCCAGCAGGTGTGCGAGTTTTTCCGCCTTCTCGGCCAGCGCTTCGCGGCTCGCCCGCGCGGCGGCGACGACCTCGGCCGGGGCGCGGCTGACGAAGTTCTCGTTCTCCAGTTTCTTGCTCGCGGCCGCGAGGAAGCCCCGCGTCTTGTCGAGTTCGGCGCCGAGGCGCCGGCGTTCGGCCTCGACATCGATCACGCCCGTGACCGGCATGTAGACCGTACCGATCGCGCTCAGGGCGCTCGGCGCCGCCTTCGGCGGCACGAGCGCGGCATCGATCGTCAACTCGCCCGCGTGCAACGCGCCCATGAGGTCGGCCCGATCGGCCGCGAGCATCGCCGCGTCGGTCCCGGCGCCCGGCTTGATCAGATACGCGAGCGGGGCGGATGGCGGGATGCCGTAGTCCGCGCGCAACAGACGCCCGACGCGGATCAGGTCGTGCTTGCCGGCGATGTAGGTCACGACTTCGGCGGTGACGCCCCAGGCGGCAAGCGTCCCGGCGTCGAACGGCGTCGGCCAGGGGGCGGTCATGATCGATTCGGTATCCAGGCCGTAGCCCATCGCGTGCCACAGTTCCTCGGTGACGAACGGCATGGTCGGATGCAGCAGGCGCAGGGCGGCGGCGAAAACATGATGCATGAGGCGCAGAACCTGCTCGCGTCGCGCCGCGTCGCCGCCGTGGAGCGCGCCCTTCGCGTACTCGACGTACCGATCGCAGTACTCGTGCCAGACGAACTCGTAGAGCACGCGGGCCGCATCGTTGAACCGGAACTTCTCGAGGTTCCCGGTGCAGTCGCGGACGGCATCCGCCAGTTTCGCCAACAGGTACCTGTCGTCGTGCGACAGCAGTTCCGGACGCAGTTCCGGCGTGCCGATGCAGGCGCGCGGATCGAAGCCTTCCGAGTTCATCCGCAGGTAGCGGGCGGCGTTCCATATCTTCGTGCCGAAGTTGCGGCCGAGCTCGAACTTTTCGGTCGAGACGTAGACATCCTGGCCGGTGGCGGTGAGCATCATCAGGCTGAACCGCAGGGCATCGGCGCTGTATTCGTCGATGATGTCGAGCGGATCGATGGAGTTGCCCAGACTCTTGCTCATCTTGCGGCCCTGTTCGTCGCGGACGGTGCCGTGGATGTAGACCTTCGAGAACGGGATATCGCCCATGAACTCGATGCCGGCCATGATCATGCGCGCCACCCAGAAGAAGATGATTTCGGAAGCCGTGGCCAGGTCATGCGTCGGATAGTAGAATTTCAGGTCCTCGTTCTCCGCCGGCCAGCCGAGTGTGCTGAACGGCCACAGCCACGACGAGAACCACGTGTCGAGCACGTCCTCGTCCTGCGTCAGCGCGGCGCGCCCGCAGGCGGGGCAGACTTCGGGCCGCCCCTTGGCCGCCCATTCGTGCCGGCAGTCGGCGCAGGTGAAGACAGGGATGCGGTGGCCCCACCAGATCTGGCGCGAGATGCACCAGTCGCGGATGTTCTCCATCCATTCCTGGTAGACCTTCGTCCAGCGCCCCGGGATGAACTCGATGCGTCCATCGATCACGGCCCGCAGGGCGGGCGCGGCGAGCGGTTTCATGCGGACGAACCACTGCGGCGAGAGACGCGGTTCGACGACCGTATCGCAGCGGTAGCAGTGACCGACCGCGTGGCGATGGTCGTCGATCTTCTCGATCAGGCCCTGGGCTTCCAGATCCTTCAGTATTTGCCGGCGGCAGGCGAAGCGGTCCATGCCGGCGTACGGGCCGGCTTCCTCGTTCATGGTGCCGTTGCCGTTCATCACGTTGATGGGGGTGAGCCCATGGCGGCGGCCCATGTCGAAATCGTTCGGGTCGTGCGCGGGGGTGACCTTGACGATGCCGGTGCCGAACGCCGGGTCGACGAAGTCGTCGCGGATGACGGTCAGCGGGCGGTTCAGGATCGGCAGGCGGACCTGTCCGCGGTCGAGATTGGCATAGCGCGCATCCCCGGGATTCACGGCCACGGCCACGTCGCCGAGCATCGTTTCAGGGCGCGTGGTGGCCACGACGATATGCGCGCCGGGCGTCCCGCCGTCGACGGGGTAGCGCAGGTAATAGAGTTTGCCGGCCGTATCGATGTGTTCGCTCTCCTCGTCGGAGAGCGCCGTATGACAGCGCGGGCACCAGTTGATGATGTAGTTGCCGCGGTAGATCAGACCCTTGTCGTAGAGTTTCACGAACACGTCGGTGACGGCATCGCTCAGGCCCTGGTCCATGGTAAACCGTTCGCGTTCCCAGTCGCACGAGGCGCCGAGACGCTTGAGCTGGCCGACGATGGTGTTGCCATACTGCTCGCGCCATTGCCAGACGCGGTCGACAAAGGCCTTGCGGCCGAGGTCCTCGCGGGTCTTGCCCTCGGCTTTGAGCGCGCGTTCGACGACATTCTGGGTGGCGATGCCGGCGTGATCGGTGCCGGGCATCCAGACTACGTTGCGCCCCTGCATGCGGCGCCAGCGCGCCAGGATGTCCTGGACGGTGTTGTTCAGGGCGTGACCCATGTGCAGGATGCCCGTGACGTTGGGCGGCGGGATCATCACGCAGTACGGTTCGCCGCCGCGCGAGGCATCGCCGTGGAACAGCCCGCGTGCGATCCAGGTTGCGTACCACTTGGCCTCGATCGCCTTCGGATCGTATCGTTTCTCCATCATGTGTCCGACCTCTTGGCGGGTTTCCGCCGCGCGGCCCCGCGTTGGCGCGTCTGCCCGCACGCCTCGGCTTCAAGCTGGAAAAGCTTATACTCCACACTGTCGACGAGGGCCTCCCAGGAGGCCTCGATGATATTCTCCGAGACCCCCACGGTGCCCCAGCTCGCGACGCCGTCGGTGGACTCGATCAGGACGCGCGTCTTCGCGGCGGTCGCCTCTTCCGGATCGAGGATCCGGACGCGGAAGTCGGTCAATTGCACCTTCGCGATTTCGGGATAGAAGCGTGTGAGCGCCTTGCGCAGCGCGCCATCGAGCGCGTTCACGGGGCCGTCGCCCTCGGCGACCGTATGCTCGACCTCGCCCTTGACGCGGACCTTGATCGTCGCTTCCGACAGGCAGCCCTTCTCCCGGCCGCGCTTCTCGACCACCACGCGGAAGCCTTCCAGCTCGAAAAACGGTTTGTGTTCGCGCAACGCCTTCTGGATCAGGATGCGGAACGAGGCGTCGGCCGCTTCGAACGCATAGCCCTTGCTTTCCAGTTCCTTCAGCACGTGCAGGATTTCGCGGGCTTCCTCCTTGGATGTCCCGGCGCCGACGCCCAGCTCGATGGCCTTGAGCAGGATGCTGCTGCCGCCGGACAGTTCCGAGATCAGCACATGGCGTTCGTTGCCGACCTGCTTCGGATCGATGTGCTCGAAGGTGACCGGGTTCTTCCGCACGGCGTTCACGTGCGGGCCGCCCTTGTGCGCGAAGGCGCTGTTTCCGATGTAGGGCGCCCGGGTATCCGGACGCAGGTTCACGAGATCGTCGACCGACAGTGCCAGGTCCCGCAGGCGCGTCAGGTCGATCCCGCGGCCGCAGGCGATGTCGAACTTGAGCTGCAGGTTCGGCAGGATGCTGCACAGGTTGGCGTTGCCGCAGCGCTCGCCGTAGCCGTTGATCGTACCCTGGACCTGGCCGGCGCCCGCGCGGACGGCTTCGATGGCGTTCGCGACGCCGACGCCGCCGTCGTTGTGCGTATGGATGGCGACCGGCACGCGCAGGGCCGCGACAACCGTGCGCGTGATGTCGAAGACCTCGTGCGGCATGCAGCCGCCGTTGGTGTCGCAGAGCACCACGGCATCCACCCCGGCGCGGACGGCGCGATCGAGCACGCGCAGAGCGAAGTCGGGGTCCGCCTTGTAGCCGTCGAAGAAATGCTCCGCGTCGAAGAATACCTCGCGGCCGCGGTCCTTCAGAAAGCCGATCGTATCGGCGATCATCGCCAGGTTTTCCTTCTCGGTGGTCCGGAGCACATCCTTGACATGGAGCCGCCAGGTCTTGCCGAAGATCGTCACCGTCGGCGTCGCCGCCTCCAGCAGGCTCCGGACATAGGGATCGGCCGCGACGGCGGTATGCTTGCGCCGGGTGCTGCCGAAGGCCACGACCTTCGCATGCGCGAGCGGCGCGTCCCGCATGGCCAAAAAGAAATCCATGTCCTTGGGGTTGGAGCCCGGGAAGCCGCCCTCGATGTAGTCGATGCCGAACGCGTCCAGCATGCGGGCCAGCTTGACCTTCCCCGTGCCCGAAAACGAGATGCCCTCGCCCTGCGCGCCGTCGCGCAGCGTGGTGTCATAGATGGCGACGTGCCGTTTGGCCATGGCGACCTCCTCTCACTCCCGGAAGAAGGCATCGTAGATCGCGACGACCGAGCGCCGCCGGTGTTCCGCCTTCACGCCGAACATCATGCTGATCTCCGAGGAGCCCTGGTTCATCATCTCGATGCTGATGCCGGCCTTGGCGAAGGCCGACGTCGCGCGGGCCGCCATGCCGACGGCGAACCGCATGCCTTCGCCGACGATCATGACCAGCGCCAGCCCGCGCTCGACGGTCACATCGTTGACCTTCAGTTCCGCGCGGATGCGCTGCAGCACCTCGTGTTCGCGCGCCGCGGGGAAATCCGTTTCCCGGACGATGACCGACATGTTGTCGATCCCGGAAGGTGTATGCTCGTACGAGATGCCTTCCTCCTCGAAAATCTGGAGCAGCCGGCGCCCGAACCCGATCTCGCGGTTCATCAGATACTTGCTGACGTAGACCGTGGCGAAGCCGTCGCTGCTGGCGATGCCGACGACCCGCGCGGCGGGGCCCCGGTGTTCGGCGACGATCATGGTGCCGCCCGTATCGGGACGGTTCGTGTTGCGGATGCAGATCGGGATGCGCGCCTCGACGGCGGGGATGATCGCCTCGTCGTGCAGCACGCCGAAGCCGGCGTAGGCCAGTTCGCGCATCTCGCGGTAGGTCAGCTCCCGGATCGACGCGGCGTCTTCGACGATCCGCGGGTCGGCCGCGAACACGCAGTCGACATCCGTGAAGTTCTCGTACAGGTCCGCCTTGACGGCCGCGGCCAGGATCGAGCCCGTGATATCCGAGCCGCCGCGCGAGAACGTGACGACTTCGCCGTCGCGCGTGTAACCGAAGAACCCGGGGAAGACCGTGATTCCCCGGGCTTCGCGCAGGGCGGCCAGATGCGTATAGGACTCCGGCAGGATTTGGGCCTTGCCGTACTCGTCGCTCAGCAGCAACCCCGCTTCCTTCGGATTGCAGTAGGCGGCGCCGAGACCGCGCCGTTGGAATTCGGCGGCCACGAGCTTCGCGCAGTTGTCCTCGCCGGCGGCCTTGACCGCGTCGATGTAACGGGCGCGGTGCGACGTGTCGCCGCCGACGGTGGCGGCGAGCGATTCGGCGATCTGCGTGGCGACGCCATCGGGCAGTCCCAACTCGCGCTGGATGCCGGTGAAGCGCTCGGTGATGCGCGCGAGTTCGGCCGCGGCCTCGCCGCGCGCCAGACGCGCCTCGGCGCAGGCGATGAGCAGGTCGGTCACCTTCGTGTCGTGCTTGTCGCGCTTGCCCGGCGCGGAGACGACGACGATGCGACGGTCGGGGTCGCCGGCGATGAGATTGCAGACCTTGCGGATCTGGCCGGCATCGGCCAGCGAGCTGCCGCCAAACTTGCAGACTTTCATGATTTCCTCCTGACAGTGTCCATGGTCCGACGCGCGCGCCGGTGTTCTCAGCCCTCGATGCGCAGGCGTACGGTGCCGGCCCGCACGGCATTCAGCGCATCGATTTGCGCGATGGCGGTGGTGACGGCCCGTTCGTTCGCGGCATGCGTGGTGATGACCAGCGGCACGTATTCGTCGCCCGCGCCCTGATCCTTCTGCAGGACGGAGGCGATGCTGATGCGGTGATCCCCCAGGATCTTCGTGATACAGGCCAGCATGCCGGCCTGATCGCGCACGCTGAATCGCAGATAGTAGCGGGACTCGATGTCCGCGATCGGGCGTATCCGTATCTGCTCCCCGATCGGGGCGATGGCCGGCACCCGGTGCCGCGCTTTGACGGCGAAGTTGCGTGCCAGGTCCGCGACGTCGCCGAGGACGGTGCTGGCCGTCGGCATGCGCCCCGCGCCGCGTCCGTAGTAGAGCGTATTGTCCGCGAGATCGGAATGCACCATGACGGCGTTGTGGACGCCGTGGACCGAAGCGAGCATGTGGCTCAGCGGCACCAGCGTCGGATGCACCCGCAGTTCGATGCCGGCCTCCGTACGCTTGATCACCGCCAGCAGCTTGATCCGGTATCCCTGATCGAGCGCGTTCCGCATATCGGTATCGCTGATGCCCCGGATCCCCTCGACCGAAACTTCCCGCATCGGAATCGGATAGCCGTAGGCGAGCGACGCCAGGATCACCGCCTTGTGCGCGGTATCGAAGCCGTCGATGTCGAGGGACGGGTCCGCTTCGGCGTAGCCGAGTTTCTGGGCCTGTTCGAGCACGGCGTCGAACGCCAGCCCCTCGCGCTCCATGCGGGTGAGGATGTAGTTGCAGGTGCCGTTGAGAATGCCCCAGATGCCGTCGACCTGGTTGGCGATCAGGCCTTCGCGCAACGCGCGGACGATGGGGATGCCGCCGCCGACGCTGGCGCCGAAGTAGATGTCCGTCCGGGTCCGCGCGGCCAGGCCGAAGATCTCCTCGCCGTATTCGGCGAGCAGCTTCTTGTTGGCGGTGACGACCGGTTTGCCCAGGGTCAGGGCTTCCGTCACGAGCGTGCGGGCGATGCCGGTGCCGCCGATCAGCTCGATCACGACGTCGATCGCCGGATCGCGTACCACGGCTCCCGCATCGGTCGTGAGAAGGGCCGGATCGACGGCGACTCCGCGGTCCGACACGATATCGATGTCCGCGATACGCCGCAGCACGGGGCGCACGCCCAGACGCCGGGCCAGCATATCGCCGTTACGACGCAGCCCCTCGACGACACCCGCGCCGACGGTGCCGAACCCCAGCAGCCCTATGCCGAGCTCCCGCATGATCAAGACTCGCTTCCTTATGGAGAACGCCAAACCAAAAGAGCGAACCCTACACAGCACCGGGGGCATCGCACAAGCAGAAAGTCCCCGTTGACCGCGGCCGCCGCGCGCGGCATGATGGCCGCGTGCCCATTCTACTGAACAAGACGTTGCGGCTGTTTCTCGACAGCATCGGCCGGCGCGAGGAGTACGAGTACTACATCGAACGCTTCCAGGCCGCCCACGAGGGCGGCTTCGCCGTGCTGTGTCCCGATAGCGACGGGTTCGCGGACGTGGCGTCGGTTTTCGCGTTCGACATCGGGTTTCTGCTCCGCCTCGGGTTGGACCCGGTGATTCTGCTCAGTGGTGGCCAGGCCGAAGCCATGCTGGACATGCTCTGCGTGGAGAGCCACCCGTTCGACGTCGAACGGCTTGCCGCCGCCCGCGTGCGGCAGCCGGATGCGGCCGCGGACATCGGCGCCTGCATCGCGCGGAGTCGGGCCGGGGGCCGTTGCGCCGTGCTGGTGTGCGCGGAGCTCGAGCGTGAGGACTGCCTGCGCGCGCTGGTGCCGGCCGTCACGCGGCGCGTTCATATCATCCGGGTGCAGGGGCCGCTGCATGACGCCGCCGGCAACGAACTGAGCTATCACTACGTGACGCGCGCCGACCGCGCGCCGCTCGCCGCGGAGGACGAACCCGTTGCCGCGCTGGCCGGCCGGTTGCTGGCACGCGTACCGGGCGCGCATGTCTCGGTCGCCTCCCCGCTGCGTCTGCTGGAGGAACTGTTTACGGTGAAGGGATCCGGGTGCATCGTTCGGCTGGGCGCGCGGATATCCCGGTACGACGACATGACCCAGGTCGACACCGTGCGGCTCGTGGCCCTGCTCGAAAGCAGTTTCGGCCGGTCCCTCGCCGGACGCGCGTTCCTGTCCCACGTGGCCGAGGCCTACATCGAGGATCAGTACCGCGGGGCGGCGCTGCTCGAACGGCACGACGCCGGCATGTACCTGTCCAAGTTCGCGGTTGACGAAGGCGCGCGGGGCGAAGGCCTGGCGGTCGAGCTCTGGCGCGAACTGACCGCCCGGCACCCGTCCGTTTTCTGGAGGGCCTGGGCCACGAATCCGATCAACCAGTGGTACGAGAAACAGGCCGACGGCTATTTCCGGGACGGGATGTGGAAAATCTTCTGGCGCGGCGTCACCGCCAGCCAGATCCCGTCGCTCGTCGACTACGCCCTGTCGCGTCCCGAGGACTTCATCCGTTCTTCGCCTCGAACGCCTTCATGAAGGCGACGAGGGCGTCGACGCCGGCGGGCGGGAAGGCGTTGTAGATGCTGGCGCGCAGTCCGCCGACGGAGCGGTGGCCCTTGAGGCCCTTCAGGCCCGCGGCGGTCGCCTCCTTGACGAACCTGGCCTCCAGTTCCTCCGACGGCAGCCGCCAGGTGACGTTCATGTCCGACCGGAATTCCGGGACGGCCGTGCCCCGGTAGAAGTCGGTGGCGTCGATGGCCGCGTACAGCTTGGCCGCCTTGGCGACATTCTGGGCATAGAGCCTGTCCAGGCCCTGCTTCTTGATCCAGCGGGTGATGAGCATCAGGATGTAGATGCTGAAGCACGGCGGCGTGTTGAACATCGAATCGTTCTCGATGTGCGTCTTGTACTTGAGCATCGTCGGGAGACTGGCCGGCGCGCGCTCGGCGAGGTCCTTCCGGAGCACGACCAGCGCCGCCCCCGAGGGTCCGAGATTCTTCTGCAGACCGGCATAGATCAGCCCGAAGTCGGTCGCCTTGAACGGCCGCGAGAGGATGTCCGACGACATGTCGGCGACGAGCGGCGCGCCGCCCGTCGGGAAGGTCTTCCACTGGGCGCCGGAGATGGTTTCGTTGGATGTGATGTGCAGGTAGGCGGCGCCGGGCGTGAGCTTCAACTCCGCCAGGCGCGGCACGCGCGTCGGAATCTCCTTGCCGCAATCGGCCGCCACGTTGACCTTGCCGATCAGCCGGGCTTCCTTCAACGCCTTGCCGGCCCATTCGCCCGAATGCGTATAGTCGGCCACGGCGCCGGCGGTCAGCAGGTTCATCGGCACCATGGCGAACTGCATGCTGGCGCCGCCCTGGAGGAAGAGCACCGCGTAGTCGTCCGACAGGCCCATGAGCTCGCGGATGTTGGCGATGGCCTCCGCGTGTACGGCCATGTATTCCTTGTCCCGGTGGCTGCTTTCCATGATGGATGCGCCCGAGCCCTTGTAGTCCAGCATCTCGCGCTGGGCTTCTTCGAGCACCTCGACGGGCAGAACGGCGGGACCGGCACTGAAATTGTATACTCGGCTCATGGCGTGACTCCTAATTGTATGGATACCCGGGGTGCGGCTTGCTTTCCACTGACGCAACGTAGCGAAGCGACCGGCGGGCGTCAATCCCAAGGCGAAAAGCATTGAGGGCGCGATATTTCACCTTTCCCAGGATGGACAAATTGGTAGTATGCCATGCTGATTCTTGTGGCCAATGGTCGGAGTGCTAAACAGTATGTCTTTCACCGGTGCTATTTTTATCGGCACGGTCTGCCTGGAGCGGACCCGCTGGGGACGTCGTGAGCCCTCGTTCCAGGTGAGCGCTTGGTTGGCGCGCTTCGCGGCCGACGGGTTCGACGGGATCGAGTTGTGGGAGAACCACTTCCTGCGGGCCGATGCGGCGGAGCAGGCGCGTCTGGTCGATGCCGCCGCCCCGGTGGCGGTCTACAACTCCTACGCCGGGTTTGCGGACGGCGATGCGGAGGCTCGCGCGAAGTCGGCCGATGCCATCGTGAAACTCAGGGCCTCCGCCGTGAAATACAATCTAGGCGGGGATGCGGCCAGGCGCGACGAATACCGTCGGAATCTGCTGGTCTGGGCGGAGTCGCTGCCCCCTGCCTGCCGCCTGCTCTGCGAGTGCCATCAGGGATCGGTGCTGGAGCGGGTGGAAGATGTCGCAGTCTTCTTCGCCGACCTCGATCCGGTCCGCTTCGGGATCATTGTGCATGTGTCCGGGGATGCCGCCGGGACGGCACGCTGGTTGGCTGCATTCGGTTCGCGCGTTCAGCATCTGCATGTCCAGATGCGGGGCGCCGAGACCGATCCGGCCGCGCCCCTCGACCGGAAGCCGTTCGACGCCTCTTTCGCGATCGCGAAACGGCATGGATTCGCGGGCAGCATGACGATCGAGTTCACGCGCGGGATCGGGAAGGGGGAGGACATTGAGACGTTGTATGCGAACGCGTGTGAAGATCGGGAGTATTGCGAACGAACGCGGGAAGATATCCGATGCTGAAAATGCTCCATGGTTCACGCTTTCTCTTGCGGCGTTCCCGGCCTCAGGGCGCCTGGCGCAAACGACAGAGGCGGGAACCGCATGGCCGCGTGGTCGCATAC
>CAYYJS010000039.1:0-30258 GCA_964472315.1 uncultured Victivallales bacterium
GAAGTCACGCATCGGGGATGCTCAGTCGCGTCGAGCACGGCGAAACGTTGGTGGTGATTCGGCATGGTCGGCCTATCGCCGAGGTGTCGCCCGTTTCCGCGCTTGCCGGTGGTAATCCCTCATGGAAGAAGCCGGGCCTTCGCCTCATCGCGAAGGGCGCCAGTCTCGCCGCAGCGGTCCTGACGGAGCGAGATGATGAAGGCGTTTGCCAAGCGCTTCGTCGAGGAACCGGGAAGCGATACCGTCGAGGCCGTCTGCGCCCACGCGATTGAACTCGGGTTGAGCGTTCTTTGCGTACCGGAGGTCATTTCCGCCCTTAACCGTCGCCTGCGCGAGCGCGCGCTGACCCTGGCCCAGTACCGTCAGGCAAAGCAACAACCTGCCGTCCGGCCCCTGTCGGGCAAGTCATCACGCCCGGATGGTGCCCCCTCAACTCAGCGCCGCGGCGTGAGCTTGATCACGACCGTGCGGTTCTTGCGGCGGGACTCGTCGGAGTCGTTGGCGAAGGGCGGATCGCTCTCGCCGGCCGAGGTCGGGAAGATGCTGTTGAGGGGGAATCCGTAGCGGGACTGGAGCAGGCGGACGACGACATCGGCGCGGGCCATACCGAGGGCGAAATTGTCGAAATAGCGGCCCTGGCCGCTGGCGACGGGAATGGCATCGGTATGGCCCTCGACGACGACGCTGAAACGGTCCAGCCACGGCTTGAGTTGTGGGGCGAGGATATCCAGGTCCTGCTGTGCCTGGGCGCTGAGCTCGGTACTTGAAGAAAAGAGCCCGTAATCGAACACGATCGTGCAGGTTTTCGCCTCCGGCGTGATGCGGGCCCGCGGGATCTTCAGCGTCGGCCACACGGCGCCCGAAGTCGCCGCGACGACCGGCTCCGTATCGACACCGGCGGGGACGGGCGACAGGTCCTCCGCCGGCGGGGGAGGCGTCGGCATACGCGGCGGGGGCGGGCGCGGCATGGCGACCTGTTCGGTTGCGACATCGGCGTCCTCGGCATCCTCGGCGTCTTCCGTGCCCGCGCCCGCCGCGGCTGCGGCCGCATCCGCGGCGTGTTCCCCGGCCGGCGCGGCGACCGCGCCGGGGCGCGCCGGGGTGCGGTTGCCGAGGAGATAACCGAGTCCGGCGGCCAGGCCGATGGCCGCGGCGATCGCGAGAACGATCCCGAGGGTTTGCCAGGGGCGGCGCTCCAGGTGTTTCACCGTGCTTTCGAGCGTCGCGGTACGTTCCCGTTCCGCATTCAGCGCGGCCCGCGTCTGCTCCAGATGGTCGGAGAGTTGCTCGATGCGGGCGGCGGTATGCGGGTCGGCGTCGAGCTCCGAGGGCACGGCGCCGCGTTCGACCTCGGGGTCGGCGAGAATGCACCGCAAGGCGCGGGTGAGCACGGCGGTCTTGGCCTGGAGGCGGTCATTGATCGCGGCGGCCTCCTGCTTGCTGCGTTGTTCGAGTTGGACGAGTTCGGCGCGCACCTTGTCGAGCGATTCGAACTGCTGCTGGCTCTCGACCTGCAGACGGTCGTAGTGGTCCTGCAGTTGCCGAAGCTGGGCCCGTGCGTTCTCGAGCTCGGATTCGGCGGCCGTGGCGCGTTCCTGCTGTTCCAGCGACTCGTGCTCGCTCTGTTCGCGGGCCTTATCGGCGGCGCGGGCGTCCTCCTCCACCTTGCGGAGTTGATCCTGCATGGCGGTGGTTTCGGCCTTCTGCGCCATGAGTTCGCGGCGGGCATCCGAAAGCTGGGCGCGTGCCTGTCGCGCGCTCTGCTGGAGCATCTCAAGCCGCTGCGCGATGGCATCGCCGGGCAGTGTGGTGTGCGGCGGAGGAGGCGGCGGCTTGACGGGTGCGGGCGGCTGATCGTTGCGCGGGGCCTTGGCGGGCTCGCGGGTGTCGAGCGCGACCGCCGCGGTGTCGTCGATATCGGCCTCGGATACCGCCTCCGGCGGAGGCGCCTCGACGGCATCCAAGGCTGTCGCCTCGGGCCGTTCGTCTTCCGGCTCGGCGGCCGGCGAGACGGGTTGTTGCGGGGGCGATTGCGCCGCCCGCGGCGTCGCGGTGCCGATGCCGGGCGCCAAGGCGAGCTCGGCCTGGCCCTCGTCGGCCAGGTCGCTCACGAGCGCGCCGAGCGAGAGCTGCTCGCCGGTTTTACGTTTTCGTGCTGTCATGTCCTCACTCAGGATTCCGTTGGTTATCAGTTCGGGAATCGTTTCGCGACACACCGGTCCGTAGAGTCCGCCACCGGGCAGAAGCACCTCCCAATCCATCGCGAAGGCGTCGACATTGCAGGCCGGAACCCAGGTTTCGCCATCGGGCGAGACCTCGTTCTCCGGCTCGATGCGGCCCTGTCGTGCCCAGGCGACGAGTTCGCCGAGAGCGACGGGGCCATAGGTGCTGCCGTCGTCGATACGCAGAAACCACGCGGCCGCGTCGGCAGGCGTGCGGGTCAGGTTCTTGTGAACGACGGACATGCCCGCATTCAATCAGTTTGCCCACGCAAGATCAAGCCGCGGTTGTCACACCCTCCGGCTTTGAGGGGAGAGAAGGGGCAGGCTGTCTGAGCGTTGGGGAATGTCGCCTCCACCATCTGAACTGCGATTCGACAGTCTATGACCTCCAGAACCGCCTGGTGCTCGATCTCATGTACGACGCCAAAGCGGCGCCCGCGCCTGCAGGCGCCATCATCGCCATCGCGAGAATCGCGGCGCTCCCGAATTGCGGGGTTGATCTTGGCGGCGGGGTTCCGGTAGCATGCCGGGTATCGCGCATCACGCGATCGGGTGTCGATACGGGCGTGTCGTCGGCCCGGACGGGGCGCATGTTCAGGGAGGTCGGAACTGTGAGCGATGATTGCATTTTCTGCAGGATCGTGGCTGGCGAGTTGCCGTGTACCCGCGTGTACGAAGACGCCGATGTGCTGGCCTTCCTCGATATCGGTCCGATCATCAAGGGGCATACACTGGTGATTCCGAAGGCCCACCATGAGTCGATCGTGGATACGCCGCCGGAATTGCTGCGAAAAGCGATCACGGTGGTCCGTGCGATCGCCGGCGCGGAGATGGCCGGGCTGAAGGCGGATGGCGTGAATGTGACCCAGGCGAACGGGCGTTCCGCCGGGCAGGTCGTCCCGCACCTCCATTTCCACGTCATTCCGCGATTCGAGACCGATGGTCACAAATGGAACTGGCGCACCGTGCAGTACGCCGGCTCGGATGAGATGACGGCGGTCGCGGCCGATATTCGGAAAGCGCTGGGCCCGCATGCGTGAAGCGGCCTTCATGGAATCGGTGAAGCGGATTCGCGAACGCGATCAGCGGTATGACATCGAGGCCTACTTCTTCATCCGCGAAGCGCTGGACTTCACGATGAAGATGCTGGAGAAGCCCGACGAAGGACCCGCGCGCCACGTTTCCGGCGGCGAGCTGCTGGAGGGGATCCGGCGCTTTGCGCTGAACGAGTTCGGGCCGATTACGCTTAAAGTGCTGAACACGTGGGGCATCCGCAAGACCGACGACATTGGCGAGATCGTCTTCAACCTCGTCGAATCGGGCGAATTGGGGAAGACGGACAAAGACCGGCGCGAGGATTTCGCCGGTGGTTTCGATTTCGAAGATGCGTTCGCCAAGCCGTTTCTGCCGCGGAAGCGGGGGAGTGACGACGGCGGCAATGCGAAGCGGGGGGGCGGGGGCAAGGAGAAGCGATGACGCGTCAGGCACGTTGTCTTCCGCGCCTGCCGCTCACGGTGGCGGCGTTGGCCTTGGGTCTGGCGGTTGCCACACGCGCGGCCGGCGATGCGGTCGGCACGGCCATCGAGGTCCTTCGGCGCGCGAATGCGCCGCTGGAGCAGTTCACGCTCGATAACGGCATGGTGTGTCTGCTCAAGCGCGACACCGCGGCGCCGGTCGTATCGGTCCAGGTCTGGGTTGGCGCCGGATCGATCCACGAACACGAGTATCTCGGCTGCGGCCTGTCGCACGCGATCGAGCACATGATCTTCAACGGCACCGCCACCCGCGCGCCGAACGCCATCACGCGCGAGATCAACGACGCCGGCGGCTCCATCAATGCCTACACGACCTTCGACCGCGTGGTTTTCCATGCCGACCTGCCGTCGCGCCACTGGCGCGTGGGGTTCGACGCCATCGCCGACTCCGTCATGCACGCCGCCTTTCCGGACGCGGAATGGCAACAGGAGCGCGAGGTCATCCTGCGCGAATTCGCGATGGGGCGTGACGATCCCGACCGCGTGATCGACAAGCTGCTGTGGAGCACGGCATTCGCCGAACACCCCTACCGGCATCCGGTGATCGGCCACGAGGACTTGTTCCGGCAGGTGACCCGCGACGATCTCGCGGCGTTCTTCAAGCAGCATTATGTGCCCGACAACATGATCCTTGCGATCGTCGGCGACGTGGATACGCGCGAGGTGCGCACGGTCGTCACCGACACGTTCGCGGGTTTCGCGCGCCGCCCGCGGCCCCCGGTCCCGCTGCCGCGGGAGCCGGAGCAGTTCCAGCCGCGCCGGGAGCGGCGGGAGGGCGACTACGAGGTCGCGCGCCTCGTGTATGCCTTCCATACCGTGCCGTTGCACCACCCGGATGCCGCCGCGCTGGATGTGCTGGCCGCGATCGCCGGGGACGGGCGGTCGTCGATCCTGGTGCGCGGACTGCGTGAGGAGCGGCGCCTCGTGCACGAGATCGACGCTTGGTCGTATACGCCGCGCGAGCCCGGGCTTTTCGGCGTGTCCGCGACGTTTGCGCCCGAGCGCGAAGCCGAGGTGTGCGACGCCGTCCTCGGTGAGCTGGCGTCCCTGGCGAAGACCCGGTTCCGGGATGCGGAGATCGACAAGGCCATTCGGCGCGTGCTGGCCGTCGAACTCGGGGAGTTGGCGACGATGAAGGGGCAGGCCTCGGCTTACGCGTCGGGCCTGTTCTTTGCCGGCGACCCCCGTTTCGGCGAGGTCTACCTCGAACGCCTTCGTCGGGTGACGCCCGATGCGCTGCGCGGCGTTGCCGCGCGGTATCTGACGGAAGCCAACCGGACGCTGGTGGTGCTGGCGCCGCGCGTCGAGGCCGCCGCCGCGGTCGGGGAGGGGGCGCCGGCGAGCGTGACCGCCCGGCCCGTCCGCGCGCGGATCGAGAACGATATTCCGGTGATCGTGCGCGAAGACCGCCGGTTGCCGTTCGTGGACATCTGCGTCGCGCTGCGCGGCGGGTTGCTCGCGGAGACCGAGGACACCGTCGGGATCACCGCCGTGGCCGCGGAGTTGCTCGTCCGCGGAACGGCGGACCGCGACGCGCGGGATATCGCCCTGGCGGTCGAGCGCGTCGGCGGTCAGTTGAGCGCATTTTCGGGCTACAACAGTTTCGGTCTCCAGGCCCGCTGCATGTCCGCCGATATCGACGGGATCATGGCGCTGATTGCGGAGTGTCTGGCCGAGAGCATCTTCGCCCAGGAGGAACTCGACAAGGTGCGCGAGCTTCAGATCGCCGCCATCCGCCGGCAGCGGGAACAGCCGATGGCCATCGCCCAGGCCAACCTGCGCGACCTGCTGTTTCCGGGGCATCCCTACCGCTGGGATCGGCTCGGAACCGAAGCGACCGTCGGCACGCTCGATCGCCGCCGCATTCGCGACCACTACCGCCGGCTGTTCATGTCCGGCAATCTGGTGATCGCCGTGTTCGGCGACATCGACGCGGATGCGGCCGCGTCGCTGGCGGCCCATCACTTCCGGGGGGTGCCCCGGGGCCGCGTGACGGTGGCGGAGGCGGTTGCCGTTCCCCAACTGCCGCGGCGTGTCGCGGTGGAGGAACCGCGGGCGCAGGCGATCGTGCTGGCCGGGTTCCCGGGCGTCACCGTATTCGATCCGCGTGCCGATGCGCTCGGCATTCTGGAGGATGCCCTGAGCGGGCTGGCGTCCGACCTTGCCGAGGCCGTGCGCGGCGACGGTGCGCTCGCCTATTACGTCGGCGCGTATCAGCAACTCGGGCTGGCCCCCGGTGCGTTCGTCCTGTACGCGGGAACCCGTGCGGATGTTGTGGCCGACGTGGAGACCCTCTTTGCCCGCGAGATCTCGCGCGTGATCACCGACGGGTTGCGCGAAGAAGAACTGGCGCGCGCGCGCGGCCGACTGATCGCCGAGCACGACATGAGTCTTCAGAACAACGGACAAACGGCCATGACCTGCGCGCTCGACGAACTGTACGGTCTTGGCTACGACCATGCCTTCTCGCTGCCGGAACGGCTGCGTGCCGTGACCGCGCGGCAGGTCCGCGAGGCCGCCGGCGGCATCCTCGACACCAACCGCATGGCCGTGTCCGTCGTGACGCCCGATGCACAGTGATGCCGATCGTGCGACGAGTGAAGGGATCGCTTGCACCTCAAGGCCGGCGGTGTATCCTCGCAGCATGACCGATAACGCTATTGGTTGAGGCAATCGGGAGATGGATGTTGACGCGTAATCACAATGTACCTACATTGTCTTTATGAAAACGACATTAATACCCATCGGGAACTCGCGTGGAGTTCGGATACCTAAGCCGTTCATCGAACAGTGCGGCCTCGCCGAGGAAGTGGAGATGGATGTACGGGACTGCATGATCCTCATCCATGCGCCCTCCCGGCCCCGATCAGGCTGGGACGCAGCGTTCGAGTCGATGGCCCGCCAAGGGGACGACAAGTTACTCGACCCAGTGCCCATTCCCACGCGATGGGATAAAGAGGAATGGCAATGGAAGTGAGTCGCTTTGATGTGTTTCTCGTGGCGCTGGATCCGACGGTCGGGCATGAGATCAAGAAGGTGCGTCCTTGCGTGGTGATTTCGCCGGATGAGATGAACCGTCATATCGGCACGGTCATCATCGCGCCTATGACGACGAAGGGACGCGAGTACCCAACACGTGTGGCATGCACGTTTCAGGGCGTCGAAGGGCAAGTTGTACCGGACCAGTTGAGAACCGTGGACAAAGCACGATTGGTAAAGAAACTGGGGCGACTTTCTCCGGCGGCAGGAGACCATGTCCTCGATATCCTGATCGAACTGTTTCAGAAGTGAAGCAGCCAACAACCAAATCCAGGCGATATTGAAATGCAGATGACTGAGAAGGACAAACAGGTTTTAAGACGTTTGGCTGAACGCTACAGCGAAATTGTAAATAGGGATGTTCAAAAGGAACGTATGGAACGGTACTACCGGACCAAAGCCGCGCGGTGGGTCGTTCCGGGTTGACCGGGAGGGAACCGCGCGTCAGCGCGCGTTTCTGGAAGATGTCTTGGGGGATATCCTGCCGGTGCGTATGGTCATGGGCAGCCTGCCGGGGTGGATCACCAACCCGCTCGTGCATCTGATGGGCATGGAAGCCTATTACATAGCCATGTTCGACTGCCCGGAGGCCGTGCATCAGGCCATGGAGATGGCGACCTCGGTCTACGAGCGGTACTACGATTTCCTCGAGCATGAGCGGCTACTGCTGCCGACGAATGGCCTGAGCCCCCTGTCCCAGGAATCCTTCGCTTTCACCGACGAACTGCCGACCGACAATGTGACGCGCACAACAGAGTGCTGGGGTTTCCTGGAGTCGCAGGAAACCACGGCGGTCTCGGCGGATACCTTCGGCGAGTTTGTTTTCCCGTACCAGCAACGTGTTGTTTACTACAGCAAACCCCGGGCCGAGTTCGTTACCTGCGATGGACCGCTCAACGACGAGGCCATCAGAACGTATTTCAAAGGAGTCTGCGAGGCAGCAAGCGGATGTCTCTTCGAGATTGCGCAACGGGAAGTCGGGACGATTTTCGGCGATTTCGAGCGGGGCCGTCACTATGTGCGCCTGGCCAAGGAGGCCGTCGACCGCTACTGGTGCTCCTGACAGCAGACATGCGCACCGGACCAGAGTGCGATACGCTCTGGTGAGGAATCAGCCGAGAATAGCCTTGCTTTCCGCCGTTGCGACAGCCATAAACGTGCCTCATTCAACTGTCTATCCGAGGAGCCTGAATCCATGAGCGATATGCCCCAGACGCCCGAGACACCGCACCATCACGATTCCGAACTCGAAACGTTGAGGGGGTTTATCAACGATTACGGGAAGCCGCTCGTTACGGCTGTCCTGGCCGTGGCCATTCTTGTGACAGGCTTCAACATCCTGCGCTCGCGCCGCGCCGCGCGGATTGAACGGGCCGCCCAGGAGTTGGCCATGGCGCGGTCCCCCATGGACCTGGAAGCCATTGTGGCCGATTACGGCAAGACGCCCTCCGCGCCGCTGGCACTGCTGGCCGCCGCGAAGACGCATTACGATAGCGGCAACTTCGAGGTGGCGCTCGGCAAGTACGAGGAATTCCTCGCCGGATACGGCACCCACCCGTTGGCGCCGGCGGCTGAACTGGGCAAGGTCCATTGCGTCGAAGCGCGCGGCGATAGCGCATCGCTCGCCGCGGCCGCGGCCGACTTCGAAGCCTTCGCGGCGAAGTACCCGGACAGCTACCTCGCGTCGCTGGCGATCTTCGGCAAGGCCCGGTGTCGGCAGGCCTCGGGCGACCTGGCGGGTGCGCAGCAGATCTACGAGGACTTCATCATGAACCATCCGAAGAGTTCCTGGCAGAGTTACGCGGAGACCCAGCGCGAGCAGCTCGATACCGCCATCAAGCGGGCGCGGACCCGTGTGACGACGCCGGAAGCGCCGGTTCTCGATGTCCCCGTGCCCGCCGCCGCACCCGAAGCGGCCGTGTCGGCGCCCGTGCCGGTCGCGCCCGTGGAGGTGCTGACGCCGGCTGAAGCGTCGGCCGGTGCCGCGGCCGCCACCTCGGTGCCACCCGCCGAATCCGAAGCCGTGCCGACGCCAGCGCCCGCGCCAGAAGCCGGCGCGGCCGACCCCGCGGCCGGGCGATAGGGTTGGGTTTCGGGCGGAATGCCGCCCGATGGGGCCCTCGCGGATCGCGGCGGCCTGGAGTTCCGCGCCCCGTCACCGGCTTTCGAGCCGGGCGGCCACCCATCCGGCGATGTAGGCGGCCTGCTGCCTTTGGACGTCGGGGGTGAAGTGGACTCCGTCGATGAAGATGGGGCCGTCCGCGGCCAGCCTCGACGTAAACGTGGCCAGATCGATTACTGGCACGCCAGCCGCGGCCATGATGGCATCGGCGGCTTCGTTGTAGAGGTCGACGTCGGCTTGGATGCGGGTGAACCCGCATCCGCGTCGGGCGTGCAGCACATCGTCTACCGGCGTCGTCCGGACCCAGACCACGGCATCCGCGAGCCGCCGGCCCAGGGCGACGATGGCCGGCAGGTTCGCGCGATAGCGTTCGATCGGTACCTGGAATTCGCCCGTAGCCGGGTTGCCTTTGAGATCGTGAAGTCCGCAGTTGACGAGCAGCAGGTCTTCGTGTGGCCGATGCCGCGTGGCGACGAGAGCCTCGAGAAACGCCCGTACCATCGAACTGTCGCCGCCGTTGGCGCCCTGTGGGACATCGAGGTTCAGGAGCGCTTCGGCTTCGCCGCTCTTTCGCGAATACCGGTAGATACCCGTCAGCGCCCGTTCCAAGTAGGGGCCGTACTGGATCGAGATGCTGTCTCCAATCACATGAAGCCGAGGTGTCGCCATGGACCTATGCTCCCGCGTTGCGTCGTTATCGAAACCGACTTGTATGGTGGCAAGCGGCGGGGCGATGGTCAAACCCGAATCGTGGCGCGATGGGCCGCGGGGCGCCGAAGGAATCGCGGCCGCCGTCTTGCGGTCGTGTGTGGCGTGCTCTAAACTGCGGTCGAGTCAGGAGTCTTCGAGCGAGTGGATGTGTCATGCACAGGTCCGTTGGTTTCGCGTGTTCGGTTGTCCTTGTCGGTATGGTGTCCGCCGCATGTGGCGCGTCGCCGGTAGACGACCCCGTAGCGGCGCATTACGCGGCACGGCCCGAGGCGGTGCCGGCATGGGTGCGCGCCCTGCCGTGGTCGCGTGTCGTGTCGATGGCCGACTATCCCGGCGCCGCCGACGAGCGGCTCGCGGCCGCGCAGCGGACACTTGCGGATCAAGGCGGCGGCGTCGTGTTCTTTCCGGCGGGCGTCTATCGGTTCGATCACGATATCCGGTACTGTTCGGGGCGCAGCGCCGTGGCGTTCTGTGGCGATGGCGTGTACGGCGGCATCAGCGTGACCAGCGGTACCACCGAGAACATCAGCATCCATGACAACCGCTACAGCGGAGAAGGCACACGGCACATCGAAGTGTCCGACCTGTCCTGGGTCACCGGGCCGAACGAGAATCTCGAACCGCGATTGCCCGCGGCGCCGACGAAGGAGTAGTGGACCCGGCCGTGCCGCCTCCGGTCGTGGCGGTCCAATCGTGGAGCGGAGCGAGGTGACGTGGAGAAGCGGTTGAGCGAGCGATGCATGCCGGTATGGGTGACGCGCCTCGTCGCGTACACGGCCACGGCGCTCTTCGCCGTCGGCATCGGCGTCATGATGACGCGTCACGAGATGTGGCGCGACGAGATACAGGCATGGCTGTTGGCACGGGATTCGGCCACGCCGTGGGCTCTACTGCACAACATGCGCTACGAAGGGCATCCGGGGCTGTGGCACCTGCTGCTTTGGGTCCCGGCACGGTTCACGGCGAACCCCGCGGCCATGCAGGCGGTGCATGCGGCTCTCGCAACCGGGGCCGTGTTCGTCCTGATGCGGTTCGCGCCCTTCCACCTCGTCACGCGCCTGTTGCTGGCGGGCGGCTACTTTTTCGCCTATGAATGGGCCGTCATCTCGCGGAACTATGCGATCAGCGTCCTGTTGTTTTTTCTTTTCGCCGCGCTGCACCGTCGGCGCTGGGCATGGTTCCCGCTGCAGGCGGCGCTGCTCTTCGCGCTCTGCCACGGCAATATCCATTCGATCGTGCTGGTGCTGGTGCTGGCGCCGGCACTGGCGATCGAATATGCCGTGGCGTACGCCGGTCGCCGGCACGAGGCGCAGCGCGCGTTGGGGCGCGTGGTGGCCGGGTTCCTGATCGTCGCGTGCGGTCTGGTCACCGGGATCCGCCAGGCCGCGCCGCCGACCGACTCGGGGTTCGCGCAAGACTGGACCTGGAGCTGGAAGATCGAGCGGGCGCGGGATACCGCGCGCCGCGTCTTCAACGCCTACCTTCCGCTGCCGCGGGACGCGCCTGACTTCTGGAACAGCAATCGCATCGCCGCGGATGTGCCTCCGGCATCGATGATTCCGTGGGCACTGACCATTCTGGCGGTCGGTTGCGTCTTCTTTCTGACGCAGCCGTGGCCGATCGTGCCCTATTTGGCCGGATCGCTGGGGTTGCTGACCTTCTTCTACGTCAAGTATCCGGGTTCATACCGGCACCATGGGTTCCTGTTCCTGCACTTTGTGGTCCTGCTCTGGATGACCTGGGACTACCGGCGATGGCGGCTGCCGTGGCGTTGGGTCGATGCTCCGTTCGCCGGATGGCACCGGTATCGCGACGTGTTGCTGTGGCCACTGCTGGCTGTGCATGTCGCCGGGACCTGTGTGGCCGTGAAGAACGACTGGCTGGCGCCGTTCTCGCAAGGCAAAGCTGCAGCGGCATGGTTGCGCGACCGTTACGGCGACGGCGCCGGGGTGACCTTTGTCGGCGATCCCGCTCCGGCCGTCAGCACCGTGGTCGGCTATATGCCCATGGACCGGATCTACCAGGTGGGCCGCGGCGAGTTCGGCTCCTATGTCGTGTGGGATCGCAAATACAAGCATGGCGGAACCCTGAGAGACGCGGTGGAGCGTCTGCGCGCGGAACAGACCAACGACCTCGTGCTGATTCTGGACCGTCCGCCGCCGCGGTTACAGGGTGCCGATGCCGTGTCGGTGGCGACCTTCACTGGCCCCGTCATCGCCGGCGAGCAATACCACATCTACCACGTTTCGAACCGCCCGCCGCGTCAGGCCGCCTCCGGCGCGCGTTAGCGCGAGTCCGCACGCTGCGCAGATTGATGTCCTTGTCCCTGAACCGCCCGGCCAGGCGGACGAACCGGTGGTGAGCCGCCTCCGTGCCCGGCGCGCTATGCCCTCCCTTCGGTCATACGGCCATTCGGCGGCGTCAGCGTGCGGGCGCGGCGTCGTTCCGGAAGCCGTAGATCGGGAGGATGCGGTAGTACACCTCGAGCGAGAGCGTCGCGAAAGCGGTTGTCACGGCCCGGCCCATTTCGCCGCCGTGACCGCCTCCCGACGGCGACCAACTGCCGGCCTCGGGGCCGGTCTTGTGCTGAATCGCGACGAGCACTTCCTTCATGCGCTCGTTCCATGTCTCCCAAATGGGTCCCTGGTACTGATAGAGCGCCAAGGTGCCATAGTAGATGTAGTAGTAGTTCAGACGGCTGCCGTCGACGCCCTTGTCACCGAACGCCGGGCGTACCTTCATGTAGTCCGCGCTTTCGGTCATGTGAGGCTCGTCCGGCGGCACATGCGCCAACTGGCGGCAGAACATGCCCGTGGGGATCATTGCCGGCCGGTCCGGCGAGGGGCTCTGGTAACCGTAGATGCCGCCGGACTGGCCGCCGGACACGCGTTTGAGCCAGGTGTCCGCATTAGCCAGCACGCCGGTACTGACGGGTACGCCCGACAACTCGGCGCTGCGCAGGGCCATGTACTGCCAGCCGAACACGGACAGGTCGCCCTGCTCGCCGGGGCGGTAGCGCCAACCGCCGCCGGCCGATTGCGCCGCGCACACAAAAGCCACGGCGTTGCTCGCGACCTCCAGCAGCTTCGGATCCCGCGTCACCCCGTATGCTTCGCACAAGGCGATCGCCGACATGCCTTGGTCGTACATGTCGCCGCCCTGGCCGCGCAGATCGCCGCCGGCCTTCATCTGCGCCAGGAGCCAGTCCAGCCCCTTGCGGACGACGTCGCGATAGGGACCATCCGCGTTATGCTTGGCGCCCCAGCCATAGTAGCACAGCAGCGCCAGCGATGTGGCGGCCACGTTGTGCCCCTGCTTGCCGCCGTGCCGCACGATATCCCAGCGTCCGTCGGATTCCTGATGGCGGGTGAACCAGTCCAGCGCCTGCCCGATCGCGCCCTGCGTGGCCGCGCTGCCGCCGAGTTCCTCGACAATCTCGGTCGAAAGCTGGCCGGGGTTGGCCAGCAGTTGCGGAGAGATGGCCTGACCGTGGGCCTCGGGAAGGTCGAGTTGTTCCGGTGCGTTCATGCGCACCTGTCGCCCCGCGCCGGCGTGCTTCACCAGTAGTCCCGCGACATCGCCCGCCCCCTTGAGTTCCGGCAACTGGCCCCTGGCTTCGATCCCGGCGGAAGCCACCACCTGCTTGCCGCCCGTATCACGCGTCTGAAGCTGTCCTGGAGACGCTTCCGTGGCTCTGACCGCGAGCTCCTGAAGCGCAACCACCGGACGCACGGGCGAAGACTTGGGGACCGGGGTCGGCGTGAAGGTTACCTCCACACGCACCGTCAGGTCCTCGATCTTCGGGTCCTCGACTTTGACCTCGGCCACTTCCTCCCGCGGTTGAACTTCCGGCGCTTCCAGTTCCACCTCGATCGGCGTGAGCGCCCTCACGGGCACCATTTCGAGGCTCTTCAACGTGGGCAACGCGCGGGCGCCTTCGGACGGCGCAGACGGCGTGACAAACGTCACGAGCGACTCCGCGTGCGTGCGGGTTACGATCGGCGGCAGGTTCATCTGCACGGCGTGGGGCGTGAACTCCGGCATCGGCACCGGGTCCTGCGTCTGCTCCACCACGAGCGACACCTCCGACGGCGGCAACTCCGTCACCGTCTCGCGCATCTCCAGCGCCAGTTTCTCCTGTGCCAGGGTGTCTACGCTGAGCGTGACCTCCATCGTCTTCGGCTCCATACCGCCGACCAACTCCGATGAGATGATCCAGATCGCCGCCACGAGCAACACGACCACATGGAGGATGACCGACAGCATCAGGCACTTGTGGAACAGGCTGGTCAGGTCGCGGTAGTGTCGCAGCAGGTAGACCAGCAGCGCGATGGCGGCGGCCAGGACGACAATCCACCACTTGATGCGGTTGAGCAGCGCGGTGAACATGTGCCAGCGCGTCAGGTCCACGCCCTCGATCACTTCGCGCGCCGCCGCCGCCCACGCCGCCGAACCGGCCGCCGTCCCGTCGGCATCCCGGTTCGATCCGAACATCAGGTCGAACCCCTCCATCCGGACGGCCGGTGCGGTTTCGTCGGCCGGGCTGTTGATGCCCGTGCCCTCGTTCTCCGCATCGAGGGCCTCGCCGTCAAGTATCCGCGAAGAGTAGATATCGAAACCGCCCGATCCGCCCTTGCGGTTGGAGGCGAAGTACACCCTGTCCCCGCGTGGCGTCACGGATGGCTCCTGATCGTCGGCCGGGGAGTTCAGCGCCTGGACCGCGTTGGCCGGACCGAAAACCATGGCCGACGCCGCGCCGGTGGTCGCCGGAGCCATCGCGGTCGCCGTGTAGAGATCGAAGTCGCGCGGTTTGTCCGCGTCCGATCCCGCCTCACCGGTCCGCGGGCGGTTCGAACAGAACCAGAGCCGCGCGCCATCGGCCGTCAGCGTCGGTCCCTGCTCATCATAGGCGGAGTTGACGGAGGCGCCCAGGTTGGTGGCGGCGGTGCAGTTCGTTCCGTCCCACTGAACCGCCCACAGATCGAAGCCGCCGAGACCGCCGGGGCGATCGGAGGCGAACAGCAGCAGGCGACCATCGGCGCTCAGCGCGGGGCTGATCTCGTGCGACGGCGTATTGACGCCGGCCAGCGCCACCAATCCGGTCCAGCCAGTCCCGTCCCATGACGCCGCGAACAGGTCGGCATTGGTTGCGCCGAGGCGTCCGCGGGCGATCACGACCAGCGTGTCGTCGGCGGAAAACGCCGGTTGGGGATCGTCGCCGACGGCGCCGAGGTCGCCGCGGACGCGGCGTGGCTCGTCCCACAGCGAGAGGCGAACGTCGCACGCGACCGCGGGTCGGCGAATGGATACGCCGTCGGCGTAGTTGCACCAGACCGTGCGCTGCATGCTCCGGACGATCGAAGCGATCAGCCCCGCGACTGCCAGCACGGCGAGCAACGGCAGTATCCAGCGGCGAATGCCAACGAGAATCGCGGAACGCTTCACGCCGCGTCCCCCCTTTCTCTCCGCCGGCCGGCCTGCATGCCGAGGTAGAGTATGGCCAACAGGGCGGCGGCAAGGGCCGCCAAACGCATGCGATAGGCGCCGACAAACCAGCGCGCATCCGTGCGGCGGCTGTAGTCGCGTTCGAGAAAGACCTGGCGCGAGACCGAACTGCGCAAGGCGGGAGCCGAAGCGGAATCCGTCGACAGGTAGAGCAAGTTGAAACCGTTCATGCGCAATGCCGGGGCGCGTTGGTCGCCCGGCCCGTTCACGGGCGCGCCCACGTTGTGCACGGTCTGCGGCTCACCGGTGGCCACGCGGGCGCGATAGAGGTCCATCCCGCCCAGACCGCCTGAGCGCGACGACGCGAAGTACAGCAGATCGCCGTGCGGTGAAACGGTCGGATCGGTGTCGTCCTCCGGGCTGCAGATTTCGGTCAACCGGCGTCCCATGCGGAACTCGGGCACTTCCGGCAGGTCGTTCGCGTTGTGGCGCGCGAACCGGTCGCGGGTCGCCGGCGGCTCGTAACCGAGTCCGTAGAGCGGTGTGTAGCGGTAGTGCGCCTCGAGACACAGCGTTATCAGGGCGGTGCAAATCACCCGTCCGGCGGCGCGTCCGTGGGCGTCCTGAATGTACCAACTGCCATCCTGGTCCTGGGCGGATGCGAAGGCGGCATGCATCGCGGGCCGCCACTCGCGCCACAGCGTACCCTGGTTCTGGTTGGCGGCCAATGTGCCGTAGTACGCGTAATAGACATCCGCGAGTCCCAGTCCATTCTTGCGCATGTGGTCGGCGGCTTCGAACGCCTTCGGCGTGTTGGGTGAAAGGCCCATCAATTGACTGCAGAAGTAGCCCGTGGCGAGCATCGCGGTGGAAGCCGATGTCTGCGCGGGCTGGTACACATAAATCCCCCCCTGGGCGCCCTTGCCGACGGAAGCGAGCCACTGGCGTGCGTTGTCCATCGTCCGTCGCGGCACATGGATGCCCGACATCTCGGCGCTCCGAAGGGCGAGGATGACCCAACCCGATACCGACATATCGCCTGGCTCGCGCGGTGTATAACGCCAGCCGCCATCGTTCGGGTTCTGCGCATCCACCAGGAAGTCGACGGCCCACTGCGCGGCGGAGTACAGGTCATCGTCCTTGCTCAGCCCGTAAGCCTCGCTCAACGCCAACGCCCCGGCGGCATGGTCGTACATCGCGTTGCCGGCGGGGCGCGGACCGCGCAGGTCGCCGGTGGCCTTGTTCTGCGTGGCGGTCAGCCATTTCAGGCCGCGTTCGACGGCCGGTTGGTAGGCGGACGGCGTGTCGTGGCGCACGCCGCGCCCGAGGAAGGCGAGCAAGGCGAACGACGTGGCCGCCACGTCGTGGCCGCCCTGGCCGCCGGACTTGGCGATGGACCAGGTCCCGTTGGTCTCCTGCGTACGGGCCAGCCAGGCCAGGGCGCGGTCCACGCTTGCTTCGCTGAGGGCGCTGCCACCAAGCCTCGCCATGGTGTTGGTGACGGCCAGCGCGCTCTCGCGCAGCGAATACAGCATGCTCATGGCGCGTTCGACCTCGCTGTTGGTCACGCCGGCCGGGATGCGCTGCGCCGAGAACAGGTCAAAGTCCTGACCGACCGGCCGCTGACGGAACGCTTCGGCCGCGAGCCGCTCCTCGTCGCGGGACATGACCCGCCGCGGACGGTTGGAGGCATAGTAGAGGCGGTGATCGCGAGGCGAACAGGCGGGTGCGATCTCGTCAAAACGGGAATTCACCGCCACGGTCAGCGGGAGCGGCCAGGCGAACTCGGCCCCATCCCAGCGGGCCACCCAGATATCGAACCCGCCCCGTCCGCCCGGGCGGTCCGTACTGAAGAAGAGGAACTGTCCGTCTCCGCTGAAGCAAGGTCCGTCCTCGTTGAACGGGCTGTTCAGCGCCCGCAGCGGCTCGGGCGCACCCCACCCGCGCCCATCCCACCGGCAGCGGAACAGGTCGCTGTGCTCCGCCCCGGCCGCCATGCGCGCGTAGACCAGCGTGGCGCCGTCCGGAGACAGCGCGGGTTGCGCGATCCCGTCGGTTTCGATACCCGGTCCCGTCGCGGACGCGGGATCGTCCCATAGTACATAGCGCGGGTGGCCGTCGCGCGCCAGTCGGCGCAGTCCGGTCTCGTCGGTATGGTAGCGCCAGGTGTCCGGGCGCAGGTAGGCGTAGCTCCAGACCAGCAGGGCGCAGGCGAACAGGCAGCCGGCCACGGCGGCCAACACCGGCCACCGCGCCTTCGCCGTGCGCCACAACCGAACGGCAAGCGTCATCGCGGCACCTGGTAACCGATGTTGGCTTCGTTGACACCCGCGTGCTTGCAGGCGGCCACCGCGCGCGCCACATAGCCGTGCAGGGCTTCCTGATCGGCGCGGATCAGCACCTTCTGGCCCGCGTTCGCCTTGACCGATTCGGTCACGATACCGAGCATCTCCTCCACCGTAACCTGTCGGTCGAGTACGACATATGAGCCGTTCTTCCGAACGTTGACCACGATCACCCGGTCGGAAGCCGACAAGGTCTGGCTCTGGGACTCCTGCGGCAGGTTGACCTGGATATCGCGCTCCTCCTCTCGGAAGGTCGAACTGACGGTGAAGAAGATGATGAGGATGAACATCATGTCGATCAGCGGCGTCATATTGATGACATCGCCTTCGGCTTCCTGTCCGCGTCGCATGCGCATGCCGGTTATCTCCCCGCGTCCGGTCGGTTGCGGTCGCTGCGGTAGATGCACGCGTGCATGAAGGACAGCCCCATCTCGTCCATCTCGTCGACCAGCGCGTCCACCCGGTGCCCCAGGAACTGATAGGCCACCAGAACGGGGATGGCAATCGTCAGGCCCGCGGCCGTGGTCACCAGCGCCTCATAGATGCCCTTCGCCAGCAGGTCGGCCTTACCCATTCCGCCGGCCGCCGCCACCTGGAACGCGCCGATCAGCCCGTAGACGGTGCCGAGAAGACCGAGCAACGGCGAAGTCGAGGCGATGTACGACAGCGCCCGGATGCTGCGCTTGAGCTTGTCGATTTCGTTGAAGCCCGTGTCCTCCATGGCTTTTTCCACGGCCTCCTCGCCGCGTGACAGGTTAATCAGGCCCGATTTGAAGATTCGTCCCATCGGTCCTCCGGTCTGTTCGCAGAACGCGATCGCCGTCGCGCCGGTCTTGTCCTCCTCCCACCGTGCGCGGACATTGTCCACGAATCCGCTCGGGATGATGCGGTCGCGGCGCAGGGAGATCAGTCGTTCCACGGCGATGGCGAGGCCCAGGATCGAAGCCAGCCCCAGCGGGTACATGACCGGGCCGCCCTTCTTGATCAGCGAAAACAGCGTCTCCTTCCGCGCCGCCTGCGCTCCCGCCTGCACCTGCGCCCATGCGCTGGCGCAGAACACCATACCGCAGACCATCGCCAGCGCGGCGATGCGCACCCAATCCTGTCGTCGTTGTCTCATCGTGATGTTCTCCCGCGTCTCTCGCTCTTGACCTTCGAACCTGATCCGAAATCCGGGCCCATGGGTCGCCCCAACCGCCCCCCGTCACTATTCCCGGCGCAAGGCGTCCATTCGCTCGCGCGCCACGGCCGCCGCGTCGTGATTCGGGTACTTCTGCAAAACCTCCCGGAACTGGGCCAGCGCCTTATCCCGGTCGCCCTTGGCTTCCAACGCGCGCCCCATCTCCAGCGTGGCCTTCGCCGACCAGTCTTCGTGGCGGTACGTGACGGGTATACGCACGAATTCCAAGACGGCCTTGTCGTACTCTTTGAGCGCGAACAGACACTCGCCCACCTGAAACTGACTCTTCGCGCTCAGTTCGTCCTTGCCGCCCGCCGCGACGAGTTTGGCATACTCGGCCAAGGCCCGGCGGTACTCGCCCTGGCGCTCCAACGCCCAGGCCAGCCCGAACCGGGCCCGGTTCGCCCATTTGCTGTTCGGGTACAGGCGCAGGAGTTCCCCGTAGGCATCGCCGGACTCGCGCCACCGGTCGAGCAGACCCTCGGTCTCGCCGAGGCGCAGGTACGCCGACTCGCGTACCTTGGCATCGTCGGCGCCGGTGGCGGCGCGGAAATGGTCGCGCGCCGCCGGTGTCTCCTTCAGCCGCATGCGGCATTCGCCCGCCTGGAACAGAGCCGAACCCCGCAGCGGGGATTTGGGATAGGCCGCCGCCAGCGCCTCGAACGTCGTCGCGCACCCGACGAGGTCGTTCTTGCCGAAGTAGGCCGTTCCAAGTCTGTACAGGGATTGCTCGCGCACGCGGTCGTCCTTCAGCGTCTCGAGCGAGGCGCGCAGTTCGGCGATGACCGAATCGTACTCTTTGGCATCGAAGGTCAGCTCGGTCATTTCGGTGCGGGCCTTCTCGGCCAGCGCGCTTTCCGGGTGGGTGTCGAGGAGGCGCCGATAGCAGGCCACGGCGGCCGGTTTGCGGTCCAGCCCCTTTTCGCACCACGCCAATTCATACAGTGCGCGGTCGGCCAGTTCGCCCGGCAGGGATGGACTATCGATCAATGCGCGCAGATGCGTCGCCGCTTCATTCCAGACCTTCTGCCGGGCCAGCGCCACGGCCAGCGAGAACACGACCAAGTCGCGCCGCGGGTGGTTCGGGTTGGCCTGCAGGAGGGTTTGCAGCGTCCCGCGCGCTTCGGCGTACTTCGCCTGTCCCAGCAGCATCAGGCCGGCTTGGAGACCCGCGTCGGCCGCCAGTTCGCCGGCATCTTTCGCGCGGGTCACGTCCAGGAAGCGCTTGACCGCCTCGTCGGTTTTGCCTTCGGCCTGGGCAGTCCAGGCGAGGCCGTACTCCGCCTGCGTGCGCGGCCGGGAATTGGGGAAAGTCGAAACCACTTTCTCCAGGTTCTGCCGTGCGGAGCGGAGGTCGCCTGCCTCGTATTGCAGGCGGCCCAGTTCGGCGAGGGCTATCGGCAGGTGCGGGCTTTGGCCGCAGCGCTGAACCAGTTCCGCCAGAGGCCCCGCCGCCCGATCCGCGCGCTGGAGGCGCAGGTGGCTTAGCCCGAGTTCCACCAGTGCCGTATCGAGGTTGGGTTCGGGGCCGGTCTGTCCGCGCTCGCGCCGTTGCCGGTCGTCGCGGTGCGCGTCGACAAACGCGCCGAGCCGTACGATGGCCTCTTCCCAGCGTTCGAGTTTGAACAGGCAGTCGCCGGCCATGAAATCCAGTTGCGTAAACGCCGTATCCCGCTTCAGGTCCTTCAGCAGCGGTTCGGCCTCCCGCAAGGCTTCCTCGCAGGCGCCCTTGCGGTGCAGGAGCGTCACGATGCGGTAGCGGGCGGCCGGCACGCTGGCGTGCGTGGGGCACGCATCGAGAAATGCCCGGTAATCCTTCAGCGCGTCGTCCGCGCGCTCCAGGAAGAACAGATCCTCGGCGCGTGTGAACCGGACCTCCGCCTCCGCGGCCAGGTTGGTCCCCTTGGCGGCCAGAAAGCGGTCCGCGGACTGGAGGCTCTCGGCGTGGCTGCCGGCGCGGTGCAAGCTCACCGCGTGCAATCGCAGCGCGTCGTCGGACGGCGTGTTGCCGCCGAGTTTCAGGTACTCGCTCAACCACGTCGACGCATCCTTGAACTTGCTCTCGGCCATCAGCGCCGCCGCGTAGTCGAACACCAGGCTCGCGTAGGTGGGGGTGCCGCGGAATCGAGCCACCGCCGGTCCGAGCTGGGTCACGGCTTCGGCGTACTTGCCCTGCCGCGAGCTGCAACGGGACAACCACAATGCGGCTTCGGCCGTGTTGCGGCCCGGTTTCTGCGCGAGTGGTGCAAGCGTGTCCGCCGCGCCCCGGAAGTCGCTCCGCTCCAAAAGGGCGCGCCCCAGCAGCAGCGCCGCATCGGACGCGATGTCCTCGGGCGGTTTGCGTGCGATGGACTTGCGGAAGGCGTCGATCGCCTCCGCGTACTGTCCGCTCTGGAACTGCGTGTATCCCAAACGGAACCACAGTTCGGCGGCCGCGGCCTCGTCGGCGGTTTTGAGCAGTCGTGCGTACTGTTCCGCGGCCTCGGCATGGCCGCCGGCTTCGCGCCGGATCTCCGCGAGAAGCAGCGTTGCCTGGGCCGCCAGCGCGGCATCCCGTGGCGGCGAGGGCATGCGGCCCAGCAGACGCGCCGCGTCTTCCGGTTGCTTCAACTGGTAATGCGCGTATGCGCCCTGGTACAGCGCGGTCTCGATCCAGACGTTCCGGGGGTCGGCTTCGAGCAACGCGGCGGACCAGCGGGCCGTATCCTGCCATTGTTTCTGGCGGAACGTCAGGTCGGTCAGGGCAACGAGCGCGTCGGTGCGGAATGTGCCCGTGGCCGCGCCGGCCACCTCCGTATAACCCTTGAGCGCCTCGGGGATCTTGCCGTTCTCCTGCAGGCACTGGGCCAGCAGCAACTTCAACTGATTTGCGTCACCGGCCTTCCCGACGCGGAGGACCGTGCCGAGCGCCGGTTCGGCTTCCGTGTACTTGCCGGCCGAGTACAGACTCAGGGCGAGGGCCAGGCGGGCATCCTCGGCCTTGGCATGGTTCGGGTTCTTCTCGAGGAACGCCCGATACTCCTGGACGGCAAGGGTGTAAAGCCGGCGGTTGTACAGCGCATTGCCGCTGTAATACTGCTCGGCCCCGGCATCCGGCGCCGGGGCGCCCGGACATGGAGACAGCATGCACGCGGCCATGAGACAGGCCGGACCCAGCGCCCTCCAACCACGGTGCCCGATTAGTCGCTTCGTCATGTTCCTCATGCCCTCGATGCTCGCTCCGTCCCCGCATGACCTCGCCGTCTGAGGCCTAATCATAGGGCAAGGCCTGTGGGTCGACAAGGGGGGCGTGTCGATTCGTTCATCGCCCTTCGGTGGACCCCTCACGGTGCCCGATTAGTCGCTTCGTCATGTTCCTCATGCCCTCGATGCTCGCTCCGTCCCCGCATGACCTCGCCGTCTGAGGCCTAATCATAGGGCAAGGCCTGTGGGTCGACAAGGGGGGCGTGTCGATTCGTTCATCGCCCTTCGGTGGACCCCTTCCATCAGACGCATCCATCGCCCGACGATCGAAACCGCAACGCATGGCCCCGCAAGCGATGCAACAACGGTTTTGGCATGGCCTCCGGGCGGTGCATGCGGTAACGTGAAACCGGAATATGTGAAACGCACCGATCGAAAGGACTTGCCTGTGAACTACCCGAATACGCGCGAAATTCGAAGGTTGGCCGACCAGTCGGGGCCCAGGCTGCCCGCGTGCACGGGAAGAACCGACCCTGAAAGAAGCGGTCGAAGGTCCACTATCCAAGAAGGACTATCGGACATTCATTGACTGGACGATGTCATTGTATAGACTGGCGGCCCATCGAAGACAGCGAAACAGGGGATTCGAATGCGATGAAGGTATTGATCGTAGGAAGCGGCGGCCGCGAGCATGCGCTGGCATGGAAGATCGCGGGCGACAGCGTGTCGCCGGACGTGTACTGCGCGCCCGGCAATGCGGGGACCGCGACGGTGGCGACGAACCTGGCGATCGGCGCCGAGGATATCGACGGCCTCGTCGCCTGGGCTCGCCGGAACCGTCCGGACCTGACGGTGGTGGGACCCGAAGCGCCGCTTTGCGCCGGGTTGACCGACCGGCTCGAAGCTGAGGGCCTGCGTGTCTTCGGGCCCTCGAAGGCGGCGGCACGGATGGAAGGCAGCAAGGTGTTCGCCAAGGACGTGATGGAGGCGGCCGGTGTGCCGACGGCGCGTTCGGCGACGTTCACCGATGCCGACGCCGCCTGCGCCTATGCGCGCGCCGAGGGCGCGCCGATCGTCATCAAGGCCGAGGGGCTGGCGGCCGGCAAGGGCGTGACCGTCTGCGCGACGGTGGCCGAAGCCGAGGCGGCCATTCGCGAAGCCATGATCGACCGCGCGTTCGGCGACGCCGGCGGACGCATCCTCGTCGAAGAATGCCTGGTCGGCGAAGAGGCCTCGATCCTCGCCCTCGTGGATGGCGAACATGTCGTGATGCTCGCGGCGTCGCAGGATCACAAGCGCGTCGGCGACGGCGACGCCGGACCGAATACCGGCGGCATGGGCGCGTATTCGCCCGCGCCGGTGGTTACCGACGACCTGTGGCCCGTGATCCGCGCGACGGTCTTCGACCGGACGCTGGGCGAGCTCAAACGTCGCGGCATTACGTTCAAGGGTGTGCTCTATGCGGGGCTGATGATGACCGCGGCCGGTCCCAAGGTGCTGGAGTTCAACGTGCGGTTCGGCGACCCCGAGACGCAGGTGGTGCTGCCCCGGCTGGCGGGCGACCTCCTGCCGGCGTTTCTGGCCTGCGTCGACGGTACGCTGCACGACGGACTCGTGACGTGGCGTGAGGATGCGTGCGTATGTGTGGTGATGGCCTCGGGAGGCTATCCCGGCGCATACGCGAAGGGCAACCCCATCCGCGGACTCGACGCGGCGAACGCGTGCGAAGGCGCGGTGGTCTTCCATGCGGGCACCGCGACGAAGAACGGCGCCGTCGTCACCGCCGGCGGCCGCGTGCTGGGTGTCACCGCGGTGGGCGCCGATCTGCGCGCCGCGGTCGACCGCGCCTACGCGGCGGTGGGGTGCATCGCGTTCGAAGGCGCCCATTTCCGCACCGACATCGCGGCGAGAGCCTTTGCGCGCGGACGGTGTGCTTGTTCGACTGGGAGGTGAGGCATGGCAACACGGAAACGCAAGACGGCCCCGGAAGTGGGGATTGTGATGGGCAGCGACTCGGACTGGACGATCGTCAAGGCCGCGACCGAAACGCTGGCCGAGTTCGGTGTCGGTTTCGAGGTGCGGGTCATCTCGGCCCACCGCACGCCCGAGTTGGCGGCCGAGTATGCCGCGACGGCCGAAAAGCGCGGCCTCAAGGTCATCCTGTCGGCGGCGGGCGGCGCCGCGCATCTGGGCGGTGTCCTGGCGGCGCACACGGTGCTGCCCGTGATCGGCATTCCGATAAAGGGTGGCGCGCTCAACGGCATCGACTCGCTGCTGGCCACCATCCAGATGCCGGCGGGCATTCCGGTGGCCACCGTCACGCTGGGCAGCGCGGGGCCGGTGAATGCGGCCCTCTTCGCCGTTCAGATTCTGGCGGTCGGGCGTGCCGGTCTGCGGCGACGGTTTGCCGTGTACAAGGAATCGCTGAAGGACAAGGTGCACAAGGGCAACGCGGCCGTACAGCGCGAACTCGGCGCCGGGTGACATGTGAAGAAACGCGCGACACACGCCTGCCTGCTCGCGGCCGTTCTGGCGTCCGCCGGCGCCGCCCGCGCCGGGTTGGACGAGGCTTTCGAGGCGCTGCGCGAGCGGGCGTTGGTGACGGAGCCGGAAGGACTTGAGCGGCGCGCGCTGGAGGCGGTTGTGCGGGCGGTCGATCCTTACGGCGCCATCGGCATATCGAGTCCGACAACGAACCCGCCGCCGGTGATCGAGAGACTGGCTGACGGCATCGTCTACCTGCGCGTGGCGGGTATCGACTCCGGCGTCCACGCGGCGGTGGCGGCGGCGTTCGAGTCGAGGCCGGACACCAACTGTGCGGGTATCGTGCTCGATGTCCGCGACGCCGCGGGCGACGGATTCGAGGATGCGGCGCGGATCGGCGGCCTGTTTGCCGCGGCCGGCGCGCCGCTCTTCACCGTCTATGCCGCGGGTGGCATCGTTCGGCGCGACTATGTCGCCATGGCCGGCGGCGGCGCGTGCGGCGGCGCGCCGGTGATGGTGCTCGTGAATGGCGGCACGGCCGGCGCGGCGGAAGTGCTTGTCGCCGTTCTGAAGCGGCAGGCCGGCGTCATGGTACTCGGGGCATCCACGCGTGGCGACTGGCGTGTACGCGAGCCTGTGGTGTTGCCTGGCGGCGAGGTGGCGACGGTGGCGACCGGCTATGTCGTGCCCGCCGGAGGAAACGGCACGCCGCCGACGAGCGGACTGGCGCCCGACCTCGCGGTGGCGGGGGAGGGGGAACCGGTCGCGTCGGCGACGCTGCCGACACGTCGCTTCGACGGACGGCCGATGTCGGCGCAGGCGCAGGCCGATCGCGATCTGATGGTGCGTGTGGGCGGGGACCCGGCGTTGCGACGCGCGACGGAGATTCTGTTGGGGTTGAGGGCGCTTGGAACCCGAAGACAAGTGACCGGATGACCGCGGAACGACTCCATATGGCGGACACGGATGAAGCGACCGTGGTGCGGCGTGTCGTGGATGCGCTTTCCGTGGGGGCGCTCGTCGTGCTGCCGACCGAGACCGTGTATGGTCTGGCCGCGGATGCGGGGCGCCCGGACGCCCTGTCGCGCATATACGCCGCCAAACGGCGCGATCACGGCAAACCCGTGGCGATGTTGGCGGACAGCCTGGCAACGATCGAGCGATTCGGCGGCGAGGCGGGTGCCGCGGCGGCCAGGCTGGCCGCCCGGTTCTGGCCGGGGCCGCTGACGCTTGTGTTGCGGTGCCGGGGGGCGTGGGAAGGGTTCCGGATTCCGGACTTCCCGCTGACGCTGGCGGTGTTGCGCGGGGTGGGTGGGGTGTTGCGGGTGACGAGCGCGAACGCGAGCGGCGAGCCGCCGGCGCTTACGGCCGACGACGCGATGGCCGCGCTGGGGCATGCCGTCGAACTTGTCGTGGACGCCGGGCGCGTACCGGGCGGGACGGCGAGCACCGTGGTGAAGGTCGACGGCGATACGCTGACCGTCCTGCGGGCGGGACCGGTCACGCGCGAGATGCTCGATGGGGCGGTTCAACCATGAAGGGTATGGGATGCCGGCGAAGATGATTCTCTTTGTATGCACGGGCAATCAGTGCCGCAGTCCGATGGCCGAGTACCTCTTTCGCGCGCATTTCGGGCGGCAATCCGGCTGGACTTCGGCATCGGCCGGCGTCATGGCGGGCGACGGCATCCCGGCGAGCAAGAACGCCGTCAAAGCGCTTGCCGAGCTCGGCATCGACCTGCGCGCGCACCGCAGCCGGGCGTTGACCCGCGATTTGGTTGACGCGGCTTTTCGCGTTGTGGTAATGACGGAATTCCATCGACTGCTGGTGACCGAGCGGTTTCCCGAATCGGCCGGCAAAGTTTTTCTCTTGAAGGAATTCGATCCCTCCGCCGATGGCGAGGATATTGACGATCCCGTGGGATTGTCGTTGGATGTATACCGACATGTTCGTGACGAAATCGCGACGGCTCTCTGGGGGCTGGACGCGCAGCTCGCGCGGACCAACACCGAAGGACTGAAATGAACATAGCACTCGGCGCCGATCATGGAGGATTCGCGGTCAAGGAAGCGATCAAGGCGGCCCTCGCGGCGCGTGGGATCGGGGTCGACGATTTCGGGTGTCGGGACGCGAGTTCCGTGGACTATCCCGACTTTGCCGAGGAGGTCTCCCGCGCGGTCGTATCCGGGACATCCGGGCAGGGCGTGCTCGTGTGCACGACCGGGATTGGCATGTCGATCGCCGCCAACAAGCAGCCGGGCATCCGCGCGGCGCTCTGCACGACGCCGCGCATGGCATCCCTCGCCCGCAGCCACAACGATGCCAACGTGCTTGTGCTGGGGGCGAATCTGATACCCCTGGACCAGTCGCTGGCGGTGCTCGATGCCTGGCTGGGCGGTTCCTTCAGCGCCGAGGCGCGGCATGAGCGTCGTCTCTCCAAGCTTGCCCGCGCGGAGCGTCAGGCGCATGACGTGGATGAGATTCTGTCGGTCGACCGCGAGTTGTATGAAGCCGTCGTGCAGGAGGTGACGCGTCAGAATCGCACGCTGAACCTCATCGCCTCGGAGAATACGGTGAGCCGGGCCGTGCGACAGGCGCAGGGCTCCGTGATGACGAACAAGTATGCCGAGGGCTATCCCGGCAAGCGCTGGTACAGCGGGTGCGATTACGTGGACGCGGCCGAACGGCTGGCCTTGACGCGTGCCTGCGCCCTGTTCGGGGCCGACCATGCCAACGTCCAGCCGCACTGCGGCAGCTCCGCCAACATGGCCGTCTACTTTTCCATGCTGCAGCCGGGCGACACGATCCTGGCGATGAGCCTCGCCGACGGCGGGCACCTGACCCATGGCAGCCCGGTGAACTTCTCGGGGCGCCTGTTCAAGATCGTGCCTTACGGGGTGCGGCGCGAGGACGAACGGATCGACTACGACGCGCTGGAGGCGCTGGCGCGCGAGCACCGGCCGAAACTGATCGTGGCCGGCGCCAGCGCCTACTCGCGCACCTTGGACTTCCCCCGCTTCCGCGAGATTGCCGACCGTGTCGGCGCGCGGCTGATGGTGGACATGGCGCATATCGCCGGTCTGGTCGCCGGCGGCGTGCACCCGAGTCCGGTACCGTACGCGGAGTACGTGACGTCCACGACGCACAAGACCCTGCGCGGTCCGCGCAGCGGCATGGTGCTCTGCCGCGAGGCGTTCGCCGGCGACATCGACAAGACCGTGTTCCCCGGGCTGCAGGGCGGTCCGCTGATGCACGTGGTTGCCGCGAAGGCCGTCTGTTTCCACGAGGCCATGCAGCCGTCGTTCCGGACCTACGCGCGCCAGGTGGTGGAGAACGCGGCGGCGATGGCGGACGTCTTCCGGTCGTCTGACATCCGCATCGTATCCGGCGGCACCGACAACCATCTCCTGCTGCTCGACATGGCGCGGCTCGGGACGACGGGCAAGGCGGCTGCGGAGGCGCTCGACCGGGCCGGCATCATCGTCAACAAGAACTCGATTCCGTTCGACACGAAGAGCCCGTTCGTCACCTCCGGCATCCGGATCGGCACGCCGGGCGTCACGAGTCGCGGCATGGGGCGGGGCGAGATGGACCTGATCGCGCGGAGCATCGTCACCGTCATCCGCAACCCGACGGATGACGTCGCGATCGCGCGCACGCGCGCCGCGGTGGCCGAGCTCTGCGCGCGGTTCCCGTTCGATTGACCGGCTACATCCAGTCGTTGTAGAGCGGCATGCGTTCGCGGACTTTGCGGACGTAGTTGCGCGTTTCCTCGTACGGCAGGTCGGCGATCAGCGTGTCGTAGACCTGTGTGGAGGTCATCCCGTTGATGGCGACGGCGGCGCGTCCGAGCGAGGTGCCGGCGTCAAAGGCCCGGCAGACATTGCCGGCGCCGGTATTGTAGGCCGCGATCGCGCAGAACATGCGGCTCGTCGGGTTCTCGACGCGCTTGAAATACCGGCCATCCAGGATGTGAAGGAAAGCCGCGCCGAGTTCCACGTTGCGTTCGGGCTCGTACAGGTAATCGCCCGTCACCAGCTTGTCCTCCTTGAACACGAACAGGTAGGCATCCCGCGCGCCGGAGCGCGGCACGAGCTGCATCAGGCCGTAGGCCGGGACCGGCGAACGCGCACGCGGATTGAAGGCGGACTCCGTGTGGATGATGGCGAACACGAGCGGCGGGTGGAGTCCATACTGGTCCGCGTAGCGACGCACGCAGGGGCGGAAGCGTTCGGCCCGTACGCGCAGGTGTTCGGGCACGAGCTTGAAGGAGACTTCCATGGACTGACGCTGGACGCCGTCGGCGCCCGTGACTGGACGCACGGTCACCGCGCCCGGCTGCACCGTTTCGCGTGCGAATACCGCGGCGTTCTCGGAGGTGACCGGGGCGCCGGCGGAGGTTCTGACCTGACCCGCCAGGATGGGGTGCGGCGAGGCTTCGATGCGGCGCGGCGTGCGGCTGGGCGGCGCGACGAAGGCGGGCGTGGTCGCGACGAGCGGCGCGGATGCGGGGGCGGCGGTCGTGCCGGGGATGGTCAAACGCTGCCCGACTTTGAGCCACCCGTCGGCATCGATCCCGCTGGCGGCGGCGATGGCCGAACGCGAGACGCCGAACCGTTTCGCCACGCCCCAGAGGGTATCGCCGGCTTGCACGACGTACGTGGAAGCCGCGGGGGTTGCGGCGGCGCGGGCCGTCGAGGCGGGGGCGGGAGTGGGGGTGGGCGGCGTTGCGCGGGACGACCGGGGTTGGCGCAACAACCGCCGCATCATGGAAATCGGGTCTTCCGTGCCGCTCAGCACGGTGCGCTGGACGGCCGCCTCCAGCAGGGCGGACGCCTCCCGTTCGTCGACGCCGGGTTCGACGAGGATGGCGGCATGGGCGACGCCGTCCTCGAACTGCACGGCGCTGCGTTCGTCGAGTTCATCCGTGTACTGGACCCAGACCTTCTGTTCGGGCATCCAGACGTTCTGCCGGCCCCAGGCCGCCTCGGCTGCCTTGACGAAAGCCGTGAACGCCTCCTGTTCCTCCTTCTGGAACTGCTGATACTGCCGGGTCACTTCCTCGCGGTACTGTTGGAAGGCGGCCTGATCTTCCTCCAGCCATTGCTGGAAGGCCGCATCCTGGGCCGCTACGGACCCGACCCACAGTACCGATGCCAGACCGAACCCTTGGAAAACGGACCGCGTGTGTAACGTGCTTACGTGCATGATGTTTCCCCTTATGCGCGTGAGGCTACGCCGGATACGCGCCGGCGGCAAGGGATTTTCGCTGCGGCGCAAGCGTACGGGATGTTCGCGGCTGTGCCCTCCTGTTGAGTCTGTGGTGAAAAAGCGGACGTAGCGAGAGACGAACGGAGACGCCGGCATTGTTCACACGGCGGGTGCGTCTGGCAAGCTCGTCGCGCAGATGCCCTGGTACATTGTCCCTTCTCTCGCCTCGATGGCAACGGCATGCCGCCCACCAACAACCATGCCGAATAGAACCTCAGACTCCCGGTCATCTTCCGCAAAAGCTGCTTCGGCAACCGCTCCGATGCAGGCGCTGCAACTTTCAGCACGAAGCTCTCTTGCATCGTCACCGCCAAACGCCGGCAGCGCGATCCCCTCGCGTTCCTTCAAGCACTGCTCCTCCACGGCCCCGACGCCGCACAACCCCTCCTGTATCGCAATCCACTGACCACTACCTCCTGAGCCTGGCCGGAATCGGCTAAACTGTTACGGCTATGGCAAGGATCAGCAGAACTGTGAGTCTCGCCGTCAGCTCTTGAACGTTCACTATCTGGCTAAGGGGCGGAGCGACGACAGCCAGAATTGTGTGGTTGGGTTAGTCTTCCAGTTTCCGGATGATGTGCCGGGCAAGATGGTCCTTGATTTCCCGATGTCTTGGAATTGGCTGACAGGCACCCGTGCGCAGATTCTGATACCAATCATGCCGTGCGCCGTGGCGGATGAAAACGCAACCGCCTTGCTCGAGTTGGCGGATGAGGTCAAT
>CAYYJS010000040.1:0-29699 GCA_964472315.1 uncultured Victivallales bacterium
GGGGGGGCACGCGGCGAAGCGGACAACGGGACCGCCGGCGGGAATGGCGAGGGTGACGCCCGAGCCGATGACGGCATCCGTGGCGGTCGCCGCGGACAGGATGCGCGCGCCGGGCCAGACGACGGTATTGTGCAGTCGGGCGCCGGGTTCGATGACGGCGTCGCGGGCGACGGCGGCAAAACCGGTGACATGCACGCCGTGTCGCGCAAGACGCGCCGGCGACCAGACATGATCCGGCGCATAGAGACGGGCGCCCGGCGCGTGCGCGGCATGGCGTTGCCGGACTTCGGCATGGGCGCCGAGATAGCGCTCGCGAGACCCGAGATCGTCCCAGAAGGCAGCCGACGGCGCGACGGTATCGATCGGGCTGCCGGCCCGCATGGCGGCTTCGTATGCGGTCACGATCGAGGCGGGCCCTTCGGGCGGTAGAAAATCGAGGATACGCGGCGAAAGCAGGTGGAGACCGCAGAAGGTGACGGTGCCGGGGGTGCCTGGGACGGGGTGATGAAACGTGGTCACGCGGCCCGTGGGGTCGATGCCGACCGTACGCGGGCCGCGCTCCGGGGAGACCCAGAGAACGGCGAGAGAGGTACGCGCGTCGAAGGCATCGAGAAACGGGCGGCAGGGCACATCGGCGGCTACGTCCGTGTTGATCAGCCAGAACGGGTTCGCATCGAGGAACCAGGCCGTGCGGCGCAAAGGGCCGCCGGTGCCGAGGATGAGGGGTTCGTAGGACAACGTGATGCGCGGCGGCGTGTGCCGCCGGCGGCTAACGTGGTCGAGCAGCGTCGAGGGCTCATGGTGGAGGTTGATCAGCGCATCTTCCACGCCCCAGTCGGCCAGCATGCGCAGGATATGTTCGATGAGCGGGAGGCCCCACAGCGGCATCATCGGTTTCGGGGTATCGTAGGAGAGCGGTCGCATGCGCGTGCCCAGACCGGCGGCCAGAAGAACGGCTTTGCGGGGCGGTCGCGGGCTCATGGGGTGTACAACAGGTGGCGACGGCGCGCGCGGCGGAAGGCGGCCGCGGCGTGGCGCCACGGGGCCGCGATTTCGTCCGGGGATGCGCCTTGCTGGAGGGCCAGTCGGACCGTATCGGTCCCGAAAAGCAGGTCGAAAAACGCGGGACGCGCGCCGGGCGCCTTCCACAGGGCGCGTGTGCCGTACAGTCGCTGCAGCGCGGCGACGATGGTTACGGCGGTTGTCGCCGGATGGAAGCGCGCCGGATCGGTGACGCAAAGACGGATGCCGGCCAGCGGCGCGGGCCGGCGCGGCGCGGGCGATACCGCGGCCATATACCAATGGGGATGGATGCGCACGCCGGGAAGGTTCTCGGTCTCCAGAAGTTCCGCCAGCCGTTCGGCATCCAACGCGCGGCGTGCCAGCACCTGGAATGGCCAGGCCGTGTGCTGACCGTGGTGCAGGTGCGGGAAGGCCTCGGTGAAGACGAGAGCCGGGTAGGTCATGGCGGACTCGGGCGAAACGATGGACGGGGATGGCGCGGCGTACGGGATGCCGTGCGCGCGGCTCAGCGGCACGCGGGAACGGCAGGACATGGGGATGGCGTCGATTTCGAGTGCGAGTTCGAGGGCGTCGCGGAGCCACAGCGCGGACTCGGCGGGTGTCATGCCGTACACCATGGGGGCGGGGATGGCGGCGACGAAGGACGCGAAGCGGGGATCGAGCATGGGGCCGTCGACGACGGACGGCAGCGGAACGGGGCGGTCGCACACGACAAGGCGTTTGTCCTGTTCGGCGCAGGCTTCCATGACCAGACGCAGCGTGGAAACATACGTGTAGTGCCGGTAGCCGAGATCCTGCAGGTCGAAGACAACGGTGTCGCAATCGCGCAGCATGGCGCGTGTGGGCTTGCGCTGCTCGCCGTACAGCGAATGTATCGGGATCTCGCGCCAGGCGGGATGGCGCGTGTCGCGACAGGGCTCGCCGGCGCCGGCGGCGCCGAAGTAGCCGTGCTCGGGCGCCATGACGGAGACGAGCCTGACGTCGGGGCAGGCATGGAGGAGGTCGGCGGTCTGCCGTCCGTTCGAATCGAGCGTCGCGGCATGGGTGACGAGTGCGACGCGGCGTCCGGCGACGATGTCGCGGCGATGCTCGAGAAGCTGGGTGATACCGGGAGCGATTCCGTGCGATGCGTCATCTGTCGGCCGAATGGACATGACGGGATTCTGCGAAAAGAAGCGGGGAGGGTCAAGGGCGGTGGCGCGTCACTTGCCCGGGGTCGCGTGCGTCCCGGTCGATCCGAAACCGCCGGCTCCCCGCGTCGTATCGCTGAGTGCGACGGCTTCCTCGACGGCGACGCGCAGAACGGGTTGGATGACCAACTGCGCGATCTTCATGCCCGGTTCGACGGTGAATGGCTCGCGGCCATGGTTGATCAGGATCACGCCAACCTCGCCGCGGTAGCCTTCATCGACCGTCCCCGGCGCGTTCAGCACCGTCACGGCGTGTTTGGCCGCCAGCCCGCTGCGGGGGCGGACCTGACCCTCCGTGCCGGCCGGCAGTTCGATGGCGATGCCGGTCTTGACCAGCGCGCGCCCGCCGGGCGCAAGCACGTGCGTCTCGCACGCAAACAAGTCGAGCCCGGCGTCTCCCGGATGCGCGTAATGCGGCACCACGGCGTTGTCGCGCAGCTTTTGAACCTTCATGATCATACGTCCTCCGCTCCTTCGTCATCGCTTGTGCAAGCCACCGAAGCAAGCGCCCTTTTGCGCTTCCCAACGACCGCACAACGGGACAGACTCCCACCATGCCGCTCAATATCGTTCTCGTCCACCCCGAAATTCCGCACAACACGGGTGCCATCGGTCGGCTGTGCGTGGGACTCGGCGCCCGACTGCACCTGATCCGTCCTCTGGGCTTCATGCTGGGCGACACGTGGGTGCGCCGTGCGGGTCTCGATTACTGGCGGCATCTGGACCTGACCGTCCACGCCGACTGGGCGTCGTTCCTCGCCGCCGAGTCGCCCGCGCAGCTCCACGTGGCCAGCACGCACGGCACGGGCGACCTGTACGCCCGCGCGTTCCGCCCGTCGGACCACCTGGTCTTCGGCAACGAATCGTCCGGCCTTCCGCTCGATATTCATCGGGCCTGCGCCGCCGATCTGTTCCGTATCCCGATGCCCGGCGCGCATGCGCGCAGCATCAACCTCGCCAACGCCGTCGCGATCGTCGCCTACGAAGCCTGGCGGCAAACCCGTGCCGCTACGCTCCCGGAATGAGCTTTCGCCCCCGTCCCGGGGGCATTTTCAGGATACGCAGCAAGCGCTCCACCGCGGCGCGTGTGACACTGGCCGCATCCCGTTCCGGCGCGTCGGCGATGCGGATCTGGCCGCCGGCCATCGCGCTATGCCCGCCCCCGGTCCCGTAGCGTCCCGCCACGCGCCGCATCACCGCGCCGGCGTCGGCCTTGACGTCCGACGTTCGCAGTGACATCAGCAAACGCCCGTCGTAGATGCCGCAGCACATGGCCCACGTGCTTTCCTCATCCCGCAGCAGCAGGTCCGACAGTTCGGCCACCATATCGGGGTTCCCGATTTCGCCGATGTCCGCCACGATGCAGTCCCCGTAGGACCGCGCACGTTCCAGCGCCATATGCATGGCTTCGAAGTAATCCCGCGGGACGCGTGACATGCCGATGCGACCCAACACCCGTTTGTTGGCGATCGGGTACAACGTCAGGAACGCATCGATGTCCGCCTGGATCGCCTCGCGTCCCAGGTCGTTCGTATCCGATCGAATGCCGTACAGCAGCGCCGTCGCCAGCGGCACCGATAGCGCCACATTCGACAACCTCAAATATTCGTAGAGGATCGTCGATGTCGCGCCATACCGTCCGCGAATGTCATACACCTCCACCCGTCGGGTCGTATTGCGTACGGGGTGATGGTCGATGACGATGTCCGGCAGAACCCCTTCCGGGAACCCATTGTTGCCGGTGCCTGGTTGCGTGTCCACCATCGCCACGCAATCGAAGTCATTGAGGTTGACGGACGACAGGGGCAGCACGTTGATGTCGAGATACCGGCACAAGGCCCGATTCTCGGCACGCCCCACAAACCCCCCGCAGGCCATGCTCGTGACGACCTCGCCCCGGTGCCGCGCCAACTCGCGCAAACCCGCCCCCGCTGCCAGCGCGTCAGGGTCCGGGTAGTCCTGCATGACGACGAGAAGGTTGTCGCACCCCGCCAGACGCTGGCGCACCCGCCTTGCCTTCTCCGCGTTGCCGCACCGTCTTGTCGAATCCATGCCGATACACTACACACCACACCGCCCCCAACGTCAACCTGAACATCGGGGTCCGTGCGGGAGTTTGACGACACCGAGCCAGTACTGGCCGATCGTTTCGATCACGCGGACCATCTTCTCGAACGTGACCGGCTTCTGGATGTACGAACTGGCGCCCATGCGATACGAGCGCAGGATGTGCTCGTCCGCATCGGACGTGGTCAGGATCACGACGGGGATGTGTTTGAGTCGATCGTCCCGCTTGATTTCCTGGAGCGCCTCCCAGCCGTTCATGCGGGGCATGTTCAGGTCGAGCAGGAGGATGTCCGGCGGCGTCGCGTCGGCGAACGGGCCTTCCCGGCGCAGGTACTGCATCAGTTCCTCGCCGTCGTTGACGAACGTGATGCCGTTGATGGCGCGGGATTCCTTGAACGCTTCGCGGACGAGCAGTTGGTCCTCGAGGTCATCCTCGGCCATCACAATGTGTACGGTATCGACGGTCATGGTTGCATCTCCTTCATTTCCGCGGGTTGCGTGACGGGGAGGGTGACGATAAACGACGACCCCACCCCTGGCGTGCTCTTGGCGACGATGGTTCCGTTGTGCCGTTCGACGATCCGGCGGCAGACGGCGAGACCGATTCCGGACCCGCTGTACTCGTGCCGGAGGTGGAGGCGCTGGAAAACGCCGAAAATACGTTCGGCGTACTTCTCGTCGAAGCCGATGCCGTCGTCGGTGACCGTAAGCCGGACGTGCGTCGGCGCCTGCGCGGCGTCGCCGTCCAAAGCGATGGCGTCGGCGTGGATCGTGACATGCGGGTGGTTGCCGTCGTGGCGGAACTTGATGGCATTTCCGAGGAGATTTTGCAGGAGTTGGCGCATTTGCGTGGGATCGGCCGTGATCGTCGGCATACGGGCGACATCGATCGTGGCGCCGGCTTCGCGGATGTTCGTTTCCAGGTCCGAGAGCACGCCACCGACGACGGTATCGAGATCGACCGCGACGAAGGCGCTCTCGCGCGTCGTCACGCGGGAGTAGCTCAGCAGGCCGTTGATCAACTGCTGCATCCGGGCCGTGGCCGCGAGCATGCTTGCCAGATAAGTCCGGTTCTCGCCGCGGAGCGTATCGCCCGCTTTCGCTTCCAGGAGCGATCCGAACGCCATGACCTTGCGCAACGGTTCCTGCAGATCGTGCGACGCGGAGAAGGCGAACTGTTGCAGGTCCTGATTGGAGCGTTCCAGGTCGCGCGTGCGCACGGCGACGCGCTGTTCCAGGGTGGCGTTGAGAACGCGCAGCAGTTCTTCCGCGCGGCGACGGATGGAGACCTCCGCGCGCACGGCGACGTCCCGTTCGGCGATCACGGCGAGCATCCGGTTGAAGGCGTGTGTCAGGATGCCGACCTCGTCGTCGCTGCCGGTGTCCGGCGCCCGCACGGCATAGTCGGCGTCTTCCGATACGGAGCGTGCCGTCTCGGTGAGGGTGACGATGGGGGTGGCGATGACGCGGGAGAGTCGACGCGAAAGAAGATAGGCCGCGCCGAGAGCCAGGGCCAGGGCCAGGCCGGTGGCGGCGGCTTGTTGGCGCAGGGCCTGGCGCACGTTGCGGAGGTCGTTCTCGATATGGAGCACGCCGACTGGTCGGTCATCCAGCAGAATGGGCAGCGAGATGAGTAGCGCGTGTCGCGCGAAGCGGTGTCCGGGACGGTCATCCGGTGGCGGCGGCGTATCCGCGGCCGCGTTCGGCGGATAGGCCGCGAAGCGTTCGCCGCCGGGACGGTAGATCACGGCGCTTGTCACCGCCGGCGTGTCGCGCAGGGCGCCGAGGATCTTTGTGGCATCGTCCGGGACGTCGAACGCGAGGGCGGCCTGGCAGTTGTTGGCGATCACGCGTGCCAGGCAGGTGCCGTCCCGCACGGCGGCGCGGCGCGACAGGATCAGCGAGAAAACGATGAACGTCGCGCAGGCCAGAAGCACGGCCACGGTACTCACGGTCATGAGGCCGAGGCGCAGTTTCTGGTGCAGTGTCAGATTTCGTGGTGGGAACATGGTCGGTTTCCTGCAAGATGTTGGTCGGTGGGGCGCCGATGCCACTGAAGGGGGGTGCCGCCCGTGTCGGGCGCCTGTGCGGCGTCCACCAGACGCACGGCGCTTCGCAGCAGTTGGGAACTCATTGTGACGCCCGCGTCGTGCGCCGCCCGGCGGTTGATTTCCCAGCGAACCAGGCGTCCTTTCATGACCAGACCGATCATGCCGCCGGCATCGACAAAGCGCTCGGTGTCGGAGACGGTGAGGACGGCGGCCTTACGGACTGCGGCCAGGATGGCGCCGAGATGGGGGCGTTCGGAAGCACAGATGAACAGGACCCGGCACCTGGCGAGGTCGGGGTGCGCGTCGCGGAAGCCGCCGAGACGCACGATATGAAGCACGCGGTTGCCGGGCCCCACCGGTCTTCGGTCGACTTCGGCAAAAGCGTCTCCGAACGCATCCTTGCCAAGAATGCCGATGGTGATGGGGTCGCGGGCATCGGCCGACACCGTTGCCTCCGGCCACTGCGTGAACAGGAGGAACTTGTACAGGTAGGCCGCCTTGACCGCGTGTTCCGACGGCACGGACTCGGCGATGCACCGTGGGGCATATAGCGCCGCCAACGCAACTGCGTGGATGGTGACCAGGCCGGCTGCCGTCAGGCGTCGACCCCATCCCCGCCGTGTTATACGGCACAGTCCCATCGTCGCTAACCCTCCCCTGGCGCAACGGGAAGCCCAGCATTCCACCCCGAGCGCGACGCCATGCTATGCCATGCGCACGATTGCGCAAGCCCGAATTCGCGCTAAGAGTTCTTTCCGGTTGGATTCGGGATTCCCCCGATGGCGCGGCCGGGCGATTCCCGGCATGGTAATCGCGAAAGTGAATCCGCGGAACATGACAGCGACAGACACAACATGCCGGAGTACGTTCGTCGTTCCCGTGCGTCCGGGGCTGCACCTGCGCCCGGCGGCGATGTTGGTCCGTACGGCAGGCGGGTTTGACAGCGATGTGTCCGTCCACCGGAATGGGGCGACGGCCAACGGGAAGAGTCTCGTCAGCGTCATTATGTTGGAGGCCATGTGCGGCGCGGAGGTGTTGATCACGACGGTGGGTCACGATGCCGAGGCGGCGATGCGGGCCATCGGGCGGCTATTCATGACGGGGTTCGCGTAAGAATGGAACTGGCGGTCGGCGAGACAGGGAGAAAAGCAGTTATGCATATCATGGTGATTGACGACGATCGGGGGATGTTACGGGTTGCAAAGGCGCTGTTGCATCGGATGAACCATGCCGTGACGGACTTCACGGATGCGACGCAAGCGGTGGCGGCGTTGCGCGGGAGTGCCATCGACCTGGTGATCAGCGATGTACAGATGCCGGGGATGAGCGGGTTTGAAGTGGCCGAAAAGGTCGTGGAGATACTCGGGACCCTGCCGCCGCGCGTGCTGCTCATGTCGGGCGGCGACGATATGCAGGCGCGACTGCGCGGCGTATCGCCGGGCGCCGTGATCGGGCTTCTGCCGAAGCCGTTCAGCTACACCGAGTTGGCCAATGTGCTGTCGATGGTGGAGCAGTCGCGCGTGCGGTGTCCGGGCGCCGTGGCGTCGTTCTGTCCAAACGCGCCCATCGAAGGGGTTGTGCCGAGGGGCCAGCGGCTATCGGCGCCGCTGTGCTTCTCATCGCGCTATTCCGCGTGTCCGCACTATTGCGGGCGATGCAGCAAGGCGCTGCGCCAATGGGTCGCTTCTTGCGGGAGTGCGTACGTGCCGGTGCATGAGACCGTGGCCGCGGCGTAAGCCGAATAGTTACTTAACCCGGTTCAACCTTGACCTTCCCGTCGCCGGCGGCCATAAATGGACGGGCAGGCAAGGAGTTTACGTATGCGAGGCGTGGTTGTGGCCTATGATGCTCTCGACGGCAGCGGGACGATCGAAGTCGTACGCGGCGGAGAACGCTATTTTGTGCACCGGACCGCGATCAAGGCTGGTGACGTTACCGATCTTCAGGTCGGCCAGAAAATCGACTTCGAGGTGTTGGCCGGGCGATACGGTAAACAGGCCGTGGATGTCGTTCCGGTCAAGCTGGTGAGCACATCCAGCCCCGCTGCCCCGGACGAGGGGCGTCCCCGTTGATGTGTGCCCAGGCAGGTGACCGCCGGTGGCCTGCTTGCGTGCATGGGAAGACGGGAACGCGAGGGGGCTTGGTCGTGTCCGTGACGCCATCCGCGCGCGCGGCTCAGTGGATGCCGTCGGCAATTTCGCGGAGGGCGGCGATGAGGCGGTCGATATCGCCTTCCTGAGTGAAGACACCGGGACTGACGCGGACCGTGCCGCCGGATAGGGTGTCGATGGCGGTGTGCGTGCGTGCCGCGCAGTGCAGGCCCGTGCGTACGGCGATGCCGAAGGAGTGGTCGAGCACGATGCCGACTTCGGCGGCGTCCATGCCGTCGATGCCGAGCGACTGCACCGGCACGCGGCGTGCCCAGTCGCGGCTGCCGTACAGCGTGAAACGCGCGTCGTCCGCGAGGGACTCGACGAGACGGCGCACGAGTGCCATACGGTGGTCGAAGAGGCGTCGCATGCCGTGCTCGTTCAGATACCGCATCCCGGCGGCGAGTCCGGCGATCGCGGGCAGGTTCGGCGTGCCCGCTTCCAGATGTTCGGGCATCGCCACGGGTTGCAGCGGCGCCGCCGAATCGGCACCCGAGCCGCCCTCGCGCCACGGCGCGGGCGTGAGCCCGTCGCGGACGTACAGGCATCCGATGCCCGGTGGGCCGAGCAGCGCCTTGTGACCGGCAAAGGCGACGAGGTCCGCGCCGAGGTGGTCGATGTCGATGTCGAGTTCGCCGCCGGTTTGCGCGGCATCGACGAGACAGGGGATGCCCCGCGCCTGGCACAGCAGGGCCACCTGACGCACCGGTTGGACCGTGCCCAGCACGTTGGAGGCATGTGTCAGCACGACCAGGCGCGTTTCCGGGCGCAGGGCCGCCGCGATAGCCGTGGGTGAAACGTAACCCTCGCGCGATGCGGGAACCACCGTCAGTCCGATGACGCCGCGCTGCTCCAGACCGCACAGCGGGCGCAGTACGGCGTTGTGTTCGAGTACCGTGGTCACCGCGTGATCGCCCGGCCGCAGCAGTCCCTTGATGGCCATGTTCAGCGCATCCGTGGCACCGGCGGTGAAAACCAGCCGGCGCGGATCACGGATGCCGAAAAAAGCGGCGATGCCGGCGCGGTAGTCGCCGACGGCCTGAGTGGCGTGAAGCGCCCCTCCATGGACGCCGCGGCCGGCACTGCCGGGGTGACGCAGGGCGGCATCGACGGCCGCGAGAACGGCATCGGGTTTCGGGAACGACGTGGCGGCGTTGTCGAGATAGATGGCGGGTGGCATGGCGGGCGACTCCTCAGTGACCGATATAGCGCGCATAGAGCTCGCGGCCCCGGGCGGGGTCGTTCGTGCCCTCGACGATCGCGCGTCCGTCCGGGAACAATGTGATGACGGCGTCCTCGCCGGTGAACTTGAGCATGAAGCGGTTGACGCTGACCCGTCCCGCGTGTCGCAGGGACTCCTCAATGCGGCGAAGGTCGAGCGTGAGAGGTTGTTTCCACGCGAGTTGTACGGCGTTCCGCCCGCAGACGGAGGTCATGAACGTGCCCCGTTCGGCGTCGAGGTAGGCGAATTCGCGTGCGCCGCAGGTGCGGCAGTCGGGCGTTCTGCCGCCCGCCGTGCGGTAGCTCCGGTAGGTGCCGGCCCAGGCGTCCACAACCAGCAGGCGCGCCTCGGCGGGGTCGAATCGGCCGGTCAGGATGCGCATGGCCTCGGTGGCTTGCGCCGCGGCGATCGTGTGCAGGATCGGGGCGATTACGCCGGCGGTGTCGCAGGAAGGAACCGTGCCCGGCGGCGGCGCCATCGCGCTCAGGCAGGTCAGGCACGGCGTCTGGCCGGGCACGATGGGCGTCGTCATGCCGCCGGCGCCGGCCGCGGCGCCGTAGACCCAGGGGATACCGTGCTTGACCGCGGCGTCGTTGATGAGATAGCGCGCCTCCAGGTTGTCGGTACCGTCGAGGATCAGGTCGGTATCGGCGACGAGCGCGCTGATCGTCACGGGGTTCGCATCGGTCACGGTCGCCGTGATGTGAACCTGGCTGTTGATGGCGGCAAGCCGGCGGCGGGCAGCCTCGGCCTTCGGCATGTTGTCGGCCACGTCGCGCTCGTCGAACAGCACCTGGCGCTGGAGGTTGCTCAATTCCACGATGTCGCGGTCGACGATATGGAGGCGACCCACGCCGGCGCGCACGAGGATATCCGCCAGGATCGAACCAAGGCCCCCGCAACCGATCAGCAGGACGCGGGCCGCGGCAAGCCTGCTCTGGCCCTCGCTGCCGATGGCGGGGAAGCGTGCCTGCCGGGAATAGCGCTGTTGTCGTACCTCGTCGGGGATATCCATGTCGTACGTCCTATCGCGAAAACACCATCCGGAGACCGGCGATGGCCATGACCACGCCGAAACAGCGGCGCAACGTCGCGGCCGGCAGCACCATGGCCAGCGATGCGCCCATGTTGGCGCCGACGATGCCGGCTACGGTCAACACCGCGATGAGCCGCCAGTCGAGACGCACATCGGCATGCCAGGCGTAGCGGAGCGCGCCCATCAGCGCCATGGGCGCGATGACCGCCAGCGAGGTGCCCTGTGCGATCTTCTGTGGCAGCGCAAACAACAGCGCCAGTACCGGAACGATCACCAAGCCCCCGCCCACGCCCGTAAGGCTGCCGATCAGGCCCGCCGAAATTCCCAGCAAAGCCGCCCAATACCACGTCAACGTGTATGCCACCATGTTGTATCCACTCCTTTTGACATCGGTGCGTCGTTCCGGGCTTGCCGGGATCGGTATCGATACGAGGCAGCATAGCAGTCCCGGCATGGGCGAAACAGTCCGAAAAGGAACCGGCTGGTTACCGGATGGGGTGGAGGTGCGAGGCGAGCGCGGGGGCCGGGGTGAAGCGGCGATCGAAGGCGGGGGTGATCCACAGTTCGATCGGTTGGCGGTCGGGGATAAAGATCGCGCCGCAACGGGGGCGGTCGGCGAGCATGCGGGCGCCCGCTTCAGGGCCGGCGATGAACAGCGAAGTCGAGAGGGCATCGGCCTCCGTGGCCGTCACGCTGAGAACGGTGACGCCTGCCATGCCCGTGGATGGGAAGCCCGTGGTCGGGTCGATGATATGGGAGTAGCGTTTGCCGTCGATCGTGACGAAGCGTTCATAGTTGCCGGATGTGGCCGTGGCCATGCCGTCCGGCAGTTCGAGTACGCCGACAATGGCCTCGTGGTCGAACGGGTTGCGCACACCGATACGCCAGGCGTGGCGTTTGCCGCGCGCCCCGTGGCAGCGGATGTTTCCGCCGAGGTTGATCAGGATCGGCGGCGGCGCCGCCGCGCGCAGGAGTTCCTCGTACACGCGGTCCACGGCGTAGCCCTTGGCGATCCCGCCGAGATCGATGCTCATGCCGTCGCGATCGAAGCGGGCGTCCGTGCCGATGACTTCGAGGTGCGCCAGGCCGGTGCGGGCGCGGGCATCGGCGATGGCATCAGGCGTTGGAAGGTTTCGCGGGGCCGGAGCGCCGCTGAATCCCCAAAGCCGGACCAGCGGCATGACGGTCGGGTCGAAGGCGCCGTGCGACAGGGCATGGTACTCGCGGCAGACCTCGATCACGGCGCGCGCAGCGGGACCGAGCGTCACGGTGTTGGTGCCGGCGCGGTTCAGGCGCGCGATATCGCTGTCCGGCAGGTATGCGCTCAGGGCGCTGTTGAGCGCATCGAAGACGCGGCGCGCCGTGTCCGCGGGGTCATCCAGGGACGCATGGCCGGTGGCGACCACGGTCAGGCTGGCAAACGTGCCCATGGTCATCCATGTCGTCTCCCGCGGCGGGACACTCCGTCGGCATCCCGGGGCCGCAACCGCAAGGGCGGCCGTGACGAACCCAACGGCGAGATGGGCAAAGGCCCATCGGTTACGACAGCGGTGCGTGGCCCTGGATATAGTCATCGAATCCCCTTCCTTCGGTCTTTTCCGGAAAGCGTTGCGTGAGGACGCTGAACAACTGGCGGGCCGACGGTTCCCGGCCGGCGGCGTGCAGCATGTGGATCGCCTTCTCGAGAAAGGCCGCATAGGACGCCAGGGTGCCGAACGGGGTATGCGCCCGCAGGGTGTCCTCGTAGGCTTGCACGACGGCGGGGGCGAGCCGGAGGTCAGGCTCGGCCGCCTCCAGGTTCCCGGTGTCGCCGTGCGGGAAGCGTCCGCGCATGAACAGTTGCGTGAGGCTCTGATAGATCATGCGGTTGCACTTGAGGTGGTGACCGCCGCGCGCGACCCTGGTTCCGAGGTAGGCCCAGTAGACGGCGTGCGTTTCGGGCAGGCGCCAATCGAGCGGTCCGAAGCGCGACTCGATCTCGCGGATCGGCCCCGGTTGCAGCCGGTACGCGCGTTGCAGCCCGTCGGCGCGGCGCGGGTCCGCCAGGGCCGGTGCGATCAGGCCCGCGGTGGGGCCGAGCGCGGCGTCCATTTCCCCGCGCCAGACGCGGCGATAGAAGGCTTCCGTCGGATCGGTGCGTCCGCCGATTTTGCTCTGGAACAACCAGCCGATCTCGAAATACATCATGGGGTCGCCGGGGTTGTGCCGGATACCCTCGTCACGCAACAGCGCGTAGCCGTTGCGCACCCAGCGCCAGCGATCCTCGGGCGCGGCCATCATGCCGCCGACGTTGAAGGCCATATTCCAGGCATGATAGGCCCACACCTCGGTCAGGCGCGGTTCCAGCTTGGCGATCCAGTCGGCGAGTTGAACGATTTCAAAATAACGTCCGTCGTCCTGCAGCGCCGAGGAACGCAGCCACAGCAGATCGGCAAGGATGCCGCGGAATCCGCCCAGGGCGATGGTGGAAAACGCCACCAGCGGTGTGGCACGTTCCAGCGAGGCCAGGGCCGTGGGGCCCAGTCCGGCGCGTGCGTGCAGGAGATCGGGGTGCCGTGCGCCCGCCAGGAGCAGGCTCACGATGGCGCCACCAGCCAGGAGTTGCCCCGTCACGCGGTAGGCCAGGCCATGGCGGATATGGTGCGTGGCGCTCATGCGGCCAGTTGACGCCGGCTGAGGATGAAGCTGCCCAGGGCGCCGAGCAGCAGTGGATAGAAGACGATCAGAACGGCGCAGGTGCGTGCGGTCAGCGCCCAGGGCAAGGCCGTACCTTCGGTGAGGCACTCCAGGGGTGCGGCGGCGAAGGCGGGCGCCGAAACCGCGCGCACGGCGTCCAGCAGGCGATCGCCCATCCGCTGGATCATCCCGGCCAGACCGGTCGCATCGAGTCCGAGCGCCTCGGTTTCGAGCGCGAGTGCGCTGTTGGCGATGCTGACGGCCAGGAGCGCGGCGACGCCCGCGAATGCGGCGACGGCATACGAGAAGAATACGCCCGCCGTAAGGCCGAGGGCGGCGAGTCCGCACATAAAGCCGAAAGCCACCGCCTGCACGCGCAGCAGATTGACGGCGAACGAGGCGTCGCGAACCAGAATGGCCACCGGTTGCGCCGCGTCGAACATCATGGCGATGGAGATATCCGGGGCGCCGTTCGTGAAGCTGACGGTCAGCGGCGTCCGGCCGGCGGCGATCGCCGTGACGATCGGTTCCGGCAGCGGCCGCACATGGCGACCGTCGAACAGTGCGCCCGAGGGCAGCGATCCGACGACGGCGTCGCCGCATTGGAATGTCCAGGCGCCATGTACGGTGCGCCGTTCGAGAGGTGATGACGAATAGTGGAATTGGAGGCGGACATCGCGGTTCGCGGCGGCGGCGCCGGCGAGTACGCGTCCGATTGGGAACGTCCACGCGATACCGCCGCCCGGCGTCACGGTCGCGTGCCGGGCCATGAGCGTGCTTCGGGCGGATTGCGCGGCGGCGCGCCGCGCCTCCGGGGTATCGGGTAGCAGGCCTTTCCTGAGCCATTCGTCGACTTGGGCGGCGATCCGCGGGGCGAGCGAGGGCAGGGCGGGGCCGAACGCCCGCCGCGACCCGAGAATCGCCTCGACGGCGGCCGCCTCGGCGGGTGGCGTCGCATGGCGCCGGGGGCCGATCGTGGCGGCGAGCATAAGCCCGACCAGGGCGGTTGTCAGCGCGACCAGGACCAGGTTCATGGCGGCGATGCCGAGCCATTTGCCGAGCCAGATATGCGTGGCGCGAATGGGTGTGACCGCGATGAGACGCAGCGAGCGATCTTCGATTTCGCGCGCGATCGACCCGCACGCAAACCACAAGGTCACGATGGCCATCGAAAGCCAGGCCAGTCCCACGGCATACGTCAGCAGCACGCGGAGTTGGCCGGCCAGGGTCCCGTCGCCCTTGAGCAGCAGCGGCATGGCGACCATGAATGCCAGCACGAGGAGGACCTGGGTCGCGAAGAGGCGCGAACGGATCGCGGATAGCAGGGTCAGCCGCGCGACTGCGAGGACGGCTTTCATGGTGTCGTCCCGCCTGTTGGCGGGGGCGGTACGGCCCCCCGCGCCTTTTCGACGACACTGAGAAAGAAGGCTTCGAGGCCGATGCTGGGATGGTCGACACGGGCGACGCGGCGATAGCGGTCCCGGATGTCGGCACACAACGCGTCAAGCTCGGGCGGCGGGAGTCCGTCGAGCGTCAGCCGGACCTCGTGGCGCTGCTCGAGCAGCTCGCGGATGTCGCCCTGCGCGAGCACGTCGCCGTCCATCAGGATCATAATGCGGTCGCAGACGTCCTCGACGTCGGCGAGCAGGTGGGAGGTGAGCAGGACGGTCTTGCCCGCCGCGGCGAGTTCGACGATCAGATCCTTGACCTCGCGCGTGCCGATCGGATCGAGACCGGCCGTGGGCTCGTCGAGAATGACGAACGACGGGTCGCCGACGAGAGCCTGGGCGAGTCCCACGCGCCGGGCCATGCCCTTGGAGAACTCGCCCACGGCGCGGTCGGCGGCGTTCAGCAGTCCGACCTGGGCGAGCAGCGCGTCGGTCCGGCGGCGGCGCTCCGCGCGCGGGATGGCGAAAAGCCGGCCGTGCAAGTCGACGGTTTCGCGGGCGGTCAGGTGTCGATAGAGGTACGAGTCCTCCGGCAGGTAGCCGATGCGGCGTTTCGCATCCACGGCGCCCGGCGGGCGGCCGAGAACGGAGATGCTGCCCGCGGTGGGGTGCAGCAGACCGAGGAGCATCTTGATCGTGGTGCTCTTGCCCGAGCCGTTGGGGCCGAGGAGACCGAACACCTCGCCCTCCGCGATACTCAGATCGAGGGCGTTGACGGCCCGCACCTTGGGGCGGAACCAGAAATCGCGGAAGACCTTGGTCAACTGGCGCGCTTCGACAACGGGCACGGGCAAGCCTCCTATGAAACATCCGAGCGGCGAAAAAGCAGAGCGCCGATGCACAGCATCGCCGCGCTGTAGAGAACGGCATACTGGAAAACCGCACCGACGTACGACCACGGAATCCCGTCGCCGTCGACCAGTGCGTCGGCCATCCAGAAATGCTGCCAGTTCGGCGTCACGATATAGGCCATGCGGGCCGGCCAGCGGTCGGCGGCGTGGCGGCCGAATACGTAGTCGGAAACCAGTCCCAGAGCCAGAGCCAGGGCGGTCAGGGCGATTACCGGGACGGTTGTGAGGCGGGTCGAGAGCGTGACGGCGATCGCGGCCAGCACGCATAGCGCGAGGAAGACCAGCACGGAGGCGGGGGCGATATGCCAATCGACGCGAAAGTCGAAGGGGCGCCAACGGCCGGTGTCGTCGAAGCATGCCGAAAGCGGAAGCGCGGCCAGCATGGCGGCGGGGACGAGCAGGTAGGCGGACGTCAGGAACGAACGTCGTCGCGCGTAGTTGAGCCAGGCGGCCAGGATGCAGGCGGCCGCGGGGCAGCCCAGTGCGATGCCGGCGGTATGGAGGTTGCGCGGTTCGCCGGCGGTAAGGCCGAAGACCGCCGCGACGCGCGCCGCGAGAAGTGTGGCGACCGATGCGGCGATCGAGAAGAGCCCGATGACGACAACGACACCCAGGTACTTGGAGAGGAAGAAGGCGCCACGCGAAACCGGCTTCGCGAGCACCGATGCCGCGGTACCGCCGCGAATCTCGCGGGCGAGCGCGGAGCATGCCGCATAGCCGGCCACGAGCATGCCGATCATGAAATGGAAAGCCAGCCCCCCATCGCGGGCAAGTTTCGTGCCTTCGCCGAGGTTATGGACGTAGACCAGCGGGGTGACGACGGTCGCGGCGATACAGACGACTGTCAGAAGCAGACAGATCGGCTGACGCGCCGTCTCAGCGACGGTCAAACGCGTCAGCGCGATCAGTTGGCGCAGCCTGATGGTCATGGCCGAAGGCTACACGCCCGGCCCGTTCGGATCAAGACTCGCGTGCTTCGCGGTCCTTCTCCTGCATCGCCTCGCGGCGGCTGAGCTTGACGCGGCCGCGGTCGTCCACACCGATGCACTTGACCCACATCGTGTCCCCGACCTTGCAGACATCCTCGACGCGGTTGATGCGGAAGTCGGCGAGCTCGCTGATGTGGCAGAGGCCGTCCTTGCCGGGCAGGATTTCGACAAAGGCGCCGAACTCCTTGATGCCCGTGACGCGTCCTTCGTAGATCGTGCCGACCTCGGCCTCGGCGCTGACCATCAGCACCTCGCGCTTGGCGATTTCCATCGCTTCCCCATTGGTGGCGAAAATGCTGACGGTGCCATCTTCCTCGATGTCGATCTGCGCGCCCGAGACTTCCGTGATGCGGCGGATGTTCTTGCCGCCCGGGCCGATCAGTTCGCCGATCTTCTCGGGATCGATATGCACCTGCTCGATACGCGGCGCATGCGCGGACAGTTCGCCGCGCGGTTCCGGCAGCACGGTCGCCATGAAGTCGAGGATCCGGCCGCGCGCGACACGGGCCATATCGAAGGCGCCCGTGACGAGATCCCACTTCAGCCCGGGGATCTTGAGGTCGACCTGGAAGGCCGTAATACCCTTGCGGGTGCCCGCCACTTTGAAGTCCATATCGCCGCAGTGGTCTTCGCTACCGATGATGTCGGTGACGAGCACGTCCTTGTTCTTGCCGGTGAAAAGACCGATGGAAATGCCGGCCACCGGCGAACGGACGGGCACGCCGGCATCCATCAGGGCGAGGGTGCCCGCGCAGATGCTGGCCATCGATGAAGAACCGTTGGAGCCCATGATGTCCGACACGAGGCGTATCGTGTACGGGAAGTCCATCGGAAGGACTTCGCGCAGCGCACGTTCCGCGAGGTTACCATGTCCGATTTCGCGGCGTCCGGTGAATCCGAGGCGACCGCATTCCCCTACGCTGTAGGGCGGGAAATTATAGTGCAGCATGAAGCGCTTGGACTCCTGACCGCCGGTGATGGCATCGAGGCTCTGGATGTCGGACTTCGTGCCCAGCGTGACGGTGCCCAGCGCCTGGGTTTCGCCGCGGCTGAAGAGCGCGGAGCCATGGGTACGGGGCAGCACCGAGACCTCGGCGTCGAGCGGGCGGATCTGATCGTAGCCGCGGCCGTCGCAGCGCTTGCCGCGATCGAGTACGTTGGTGCGTACGGTTTCGATCTCCAGCGCGTCGAACATGGCGCGGAACTGCTCGTCGGTCATCTCCGGGAACCGGGTCAGAAGCTTCGCCTTCAGGCTGTCGCCGACGGCACGGACCTTGTTCTGCCGTTCGATCTTGCCGGGAATCAGAAGCGCATCGCCCAGATCGTTGCGGGCGAGGACGCGGGCGGCATCGAGGAGGGTCGTGTCCGGCGTCGCGACGGCGACATGTTTATCCGGCAGACCGAGGGCGCGGCGCAGCGCGAGCTGCGCATCGACCAGCTTGACGACGGCCTCGTGGCCGAAGCGCATGGCGTCGATGAGTTCGGTTTCCGAAAGTTCGCGCGCGCTGCCCTCGATCATGAGGGGCAGGTCGCGGGTGCCGGCGTAGACCAGATCGATATCGCTATCGGCCTGCTGGTCATGCGTCGGGTTGATGACGAACTTGCCTTCGACGCGAGCGACGCGCACGCCGGCGATGGGTCCGAGGAAAGGAATCTCCGACAGGGTCAGCGAGGCGCTGGAAGCGACCATGCTGAGCACGTCCGAATCGTTGATGCGGTCGGCCGAAAGCAGCATGTTGTTGATCTGAACGTCGTTGCGGTACTCGGGCGGGAACAGGGGCCGAATCGGGCGGTCGGTGAGCCGCGAAGTCAGGATTTCCTTCTCGCTCGGGCGAGACTCGCGCTTGAAGAAACCGCCGGGAAAACGACCCGCGGCGTAAAACTTCTCGCGGTATTCCACCTGAAGGGGGAAGTAGTCGATGCCCTCGCGCGGCTTATCCGTGCAGGTGACGGCGGAAAACAGGACGGTATCCCCTTGACGAACGGTACAGGCGCCGGCGGCCTGTTTGGCGAGTGTGCCCGATTCGAGTGTCAGGGTCTTGTCGCCGATGGTGACTTCGATGCGCTTGCTGTTCTTCATCTCGTTGTGCCCTCTTTTAGTAAGTGAGTCAAACCAGACCCCGACCGCGGATCGCCGCCGCTTCCGCGTAGCGAAGCTGCTGGTGGGCGACGGCAGGGGGTCGGAACGCGGAACTAGCGGCGCAAGCTGAGCTCTTTGATGAGCCCCTGGTAGGCCGAGTCGTTCTTGTCCTTGAGGTAGTCCAGCAAACGGCGGCGTGCACTGACCATCTTGATCAGACCATAGCGGGAGCTGTGGTCCTTCTTGTTCGTCTTCATGTGGTCAGTGAGGCGTTCGATGCGCTTGGACAGGAGTGCAATCTGCACTTCTGAAGATCCAGTATCCTTTTCGTGGCGCTGGTACTTCTGGCGGACCGCGTCTTTGTCTATCTGGCTCATTACCGTGTGTTCTTCCTTCTGCTCTTCTTCACTTTCAATTGTCGGGCGGACTATAATACGGCGCGGGAAGGGGTGTAAAGGGATTCTTTGAGTTTTTTTGCCGCTTTGCCGTGCCGCAGCACGGCGGTCGCGTGTCGAACGTCGAGTTGGATCTGGTCCCGCAGTTCGTCGGCGGAGGAAAAGTACCATTCGTCCCGCAGCCGGGCGATGAAGAACGCTTCGATGTCGCGTCCGTAGAGATCGCCGCGGTAGTCGAGCAGGTGCAGTTCCAGCGAGGCGGTGGCGTTCGCGACGTTCTGGAACGTGGGACGGATGCCGAAGTTCATCACGCCGTCGACGAGGGTGTTGTCGATTTGTGCAAGAACCGCGTAGACGCCGAGTGGCGGAAGGGCCTCGTTGTGGGGATCGAGATTGGCGCTGGGGAAGCCGAGTTGCCGGCCGATTTTGCGGCCATGGACAACGGTGCCGAGTACGCTGGGCGGACGTCCGAGCATGGCCGCGGCATCCTCCAGTTCGCCCTTTATGACGGCGAGGCGCACGCGCGTGCTGGATACCGGTTCGGCGGCGTGCAACACGGGGGGGACGGCGAGCACGCGCAGGCCCTCGTGCGCGCCGAGCGCGGCCAGCAGATCGGGTGTGCCGCGGCCGCCGGCGCCGAAGCGCCAGTTCTCGCCGACGACGATGACTTTGAGCGTGGGCGCACCATGCAGCAGCATGCCGGCAAAGGCCTCGGGAGACAGGGCGGCCACATCGGCGTCGAACGGATGCAGAATGCAGCCGTCGATGTCGCAGGCTTCGATGAGACGCACTTTGTGTGCGGGCGAGGTGAGCAGAAGGGGGGCGGATCCGGGGGTGAGCACCTTCAGCGGATGGGTATCGAACGTCAGGACCCAGGCCTCGCCGTCCGCTTCGCGGGCCGCCTCGCGTGCGCGCCGCAGGACCTCCTGGTGTCCGCGGTGGACGCCGTCGAAGAACCCCGCGGCCAGCACCAGCGGGCGTGAGACCGCGCGCAGTTCGGACATCGATGTGGCGCGTTTCATGCGAACGAGGCGATGGGGCGCACGTGTTGGAGCAGTTGTTCGGGGGTCATCGCCGCGATGGCGGCGGCGGTGGTGGCCTGTTCCAGCGTGAGTTCGCCGGAGCGCGTGCGCCGCAGGGCCGTCAGGTGCGCGCCGCAGCCGAGCGCGGCGCCGATATCGGCGCACAGGGTGCGGACGTAGGTGCCCTTGGTGCACGACACGGTGAATTCCGCGACCGGAGGCGTAAAGGCCGTCAGTCGGAACTCGTACAGGTGGATCAACCGGGGTTCGCGATCGACGGTGATGCCTTTGCGGGCATGCTTGTACAGGGGGACGCCCTTGATTTTGATGGCCGAGACCATGGGGGGCATCTGGAAGCTGTCGCCGAGCTTCGACGCCATGCCGGCCGACAGCGCGGCCTCCGTGACCGCGGACGGATCCGCCTCGCGGGTGACGACGCCGTCGGCATCCTGGGTATCGGTCTCGATGCCGAGGCGCATGGCGCCGATGTAGGTCTTGTCCGTGCCCATGAAGCGATCGGATAGTTTGGTTCCCTTGCCCAGCAGGATGATCAGGAGACCGGTGGCCATGGGATCCAGGGTTCCGCCGTGGCCGACCTTCGGGATGCGGAACCGCCGCCGGACGAGATCGACAACATCGTGCGACGTCGGGCCGGACGGCTTGTCGACCACGAGGACGCCGTCGAATCGGTCGGGGTCGCGAGGCGGGGGTGGCGCTCCAAAACGGGCAATGACGGCGGGCATCAGGTCGCTCCGGTGTCCGTGTTCGCGTGCGTGCCGTCCGGCGTCCCGTCGGCGGGGGCTTCCGGCGGCAGATGGGATTCCACCTCGCGGAGGATATCGAGGATATGCGCGCCTTTCTCGATGGACCGGTCGAGAATAAAGGTCAGGCGCGGGGTGAATTTGAGGACGAGATCGCGGTTGATCAGTTCCTGAATCCGGGGCCGGTGGCGGCGTATGAGATCCATCATTTCCTCACGCCGGGCCTCGTCGCCGCGGATCGATACCCACACGCGCGCTTCGCGCAAGTTGCGCGTGGCCTCCACCCGCGTCACGGTGACCGATGCGTGCTCGAACCGGCCTTCGGTCATGACGTGATACAGGGCTTCGGCAATCTCACGCTGGAGCAGCGCGTCAACACGTTTGAGACGGTCGGTCATCTCCCGTTACAGCGTCTGCTGAACCTCGTCGACCTGGAAGCACTCGATGGTGTCGCCGACCTCGATGCCGTCGTAGTCGAGCCGGATGCCGCATTCCTGGGCTTCGCGGACCTCGGCGACACTGTCCTGGAAGTGCTTCAGCGATTGGATGGCGCCGGTGTACTGCACCTGGCCCGCTCGGATGATGCGTGCGCGCAGACGGGCCAGTATGACGCCCTGCACGACCATGCATCCCGCGACCCGGCCGGACTTGCCGATGTCGAAGATCTGGCGGATTTCGGCGCGGCCGCGCACGGTCTCCTGGAAGCTTGGGCCGAGTGCGCCGATCATGGCCTGCTTCACCTGATCGAGCAGTTCGTAGATGATCTGGTGCAGACGGATATCGACGCCTTCATGTTTCGCAACGCTGTCGACGCCGGATTCCTTGCCGACATGGAACCCGAGGATCACGGCGTTTGACGCGCTGGCGAGCATCACGTCGTTGGAGGTGATGTTCCCGGTGGCCGCGTGCACCATGCGGATGGCGATCTTCTCGCTCTTGATCTCGCTCAGCGCATGGGTGATGGCCTCGATGCTGCCCTGGGTGTCCGCCTTGAGAACGAGTTTGAGCTCGTGTTCCTGCTGATCCTGCATCTGCGTGAAGAGATCGTCGAGCGACGCCTTCTTCGCCGGTGTAGCCAGTTGCGCGGCCTTGATTTCCTGAGCCTTCGACTGCGCGCGGTCGCGCGCCTTGCGGTCGTTCACGATAACGGTGAACTCCGCGCCGGCCTCGGGGACGCCCGAAAGGCCGAGGCACTTGATCGGGGTCGACGGTTTGGCGGAGTTGACCTTCACGCCGTGGTCGTTGATCAACGCGCGCACGCGGCCCCAGTGGGCGCCGCAGAGGACGGTGTCGCCGACTTTCAGGGAGCCGGTGGTCACCAGCATGTTCGCGGTCGGCCCCATGCCCGCTTCCATGCGCGCCTCGATCACGAAACCGCAGGCGCGCCGGTTCGGATTGGCTCGCAGTTCGAGCACCTCGGCTTGCAGGAGGATCATCTCGAGCAGGTGATCGACGCCGGCGCCGGTTACCGCGCTGACGGGACAGCAGATGGTTTCGCCGCCCCATTCCTCGGGGGCGAGGTTTTCGTGCTGAAGCTGAATCATGACGCGTTCGACGTTGGCGCCGGGCAGGTCGATCTTATTGATGGCGACCATGATGGAGACGCCGGCGGCGCGTGCATGGGCGATGGCTTCGCGGGTCTGCGGCATGATGCCGTCATCCGCGGCGATGATGATCACGGCGATATCCGTGAGGTTGGCGCCGCGCGCCCGCATGGCCGTGAACGCGGCATGGCCGGGCGTATCCAGAAACGTGATCGACTGTCCGTTGAGGTCGATTGTGTAGGCGCCGATGTGCTGCGTAATGCCGCCGCTTTCGCCTTTGGCGACGGCGCTCTTGCGGATATTGTCGAGCAGCGAGGTCTTGCCGTGGTCGACGTGTCCGAGGAAGGTCACGACCGGCGGGCGCGGGAGGAGGTCCTCGGGACGGTCCTCGGACGGTTCCTCGATCTCGACCTTCTGGGACGTATGTTCGGTCGTGCGCCGTTCGTGTTCGACCTGATACCCATACTTAGCGGCCAGCCGGGCGGCGACGTTGAAATCGAGCCGTTCGTTGATCGTCGCGAGCATGCTCATCCGCATCATCTCGCCGATGAGCATATTCGGTTTGACGTGGAGGAGTGCGGCGAGATCCTTGACGATGATCCCGCCGCGGATCGTGAGAATCTTCGCATCGACCGGATGAGCGGCGACGGGTTCGGGCGCCGGGACGGCGGGTTCGGGTTGCGGCTGCGCCGTCGGTTCGGGCTTCGGTTGCGGCGCGCGCTCGGGTCTCGGGCGCTCCGCGGCCGGTACGGCGGGAGGCGTCGCCTTGGGCGTGGCGCCGGTGACGGGGGCGGTGGCGAGCGCATCGCGCACACGCTTCACGGTCTCGTCGTCGAGCGTGCTCATGTGGCTCTTGGCCTCGATGCCGCGCGCGTGGATGACCGCCAGCAGATCCTTGCTGGGGATGTCCAGTTCCTTAGCCAGTTCGTGTATTCTCATCGACTCGATGCCTCGTTATTGCTGATCTCAAGGGGCGTATGCCGGTATGCGGTCACGCCGGGTGTATGGGTTAGTCGCCGTCTCCGTGCAAAGCGGCCGCGGCGTTGTGGATCGCCTGGGCAGCCTCCAGGCTCAGTCCGGTCATCTCCGCGAGATCGGCGTGCTCGGCGGCCAGAATACCCTCGATCGTCAGGAACCCCGCGTGCACGAGTTGTTCGGCCTGTTCGCGCGTGATGCCTTCGAGGGCAGCCAGGTTGGCGACGGCCCGTTCCACTTTCTCTTCGAAGCTCATTTCGCTTTCGTCGCGCTGGATATCGATCTTCCAGCCGATGAGCTTCGCCGAAAGCCGGACATTCTGGCCGCGTTTGCCGATGGCCAGCGAAAGCTGGTCGGAGTCGGCGATCACGTGCACGACGCGCTCCGCCTCCGGCGAGACCGTGACTTTGGTCAGTTTCGCCGGAGACAGCGCGTTGATGACGTAGGTGCGCACGTCGTCGCTCCAGCGGATGATGTCGATCTTCTCGCCGGACAGCTCGCGGACGATGTTCTTGACGCGCATCCCGCGCATGCCGACACAGGCGCCGACGGGGTCGACCTTCTCGTCGCGGGAGACCACGGCGATCTTCGTGCGGTAGCCGGGTTCGCGGGCGATGGCCTTGACCTCGACGACTTTGTCGGCGATCTCGGAGACTTCGAGTTCGAACAGGCGCCGGACGAAGTTCGGATGACTGCGTGAAAGGGTGATGCCGGGGCCGGAGGCGTTGTCCTGCACGCTCACGACGTAGGCGCGGATCCGGTCGCCGACCTGGTATTCCTCGGTGGGGACGCGCTCGCGGGAGGGCAGAATCGCTTCGGCGCGACCCAGATCGATGATGATGTCGCTGCGGTTGAACTGACGGACGGTGCCGCTGACGATGTCGCCGACGCGGTCCTTGTACTCCTCGAAGACGATGTCCCGCTCGGCCTGCCGGATCTTCTGCATGATGGCCTGTTTCGCGGTTTGCGCGGCGATGCGTCCGAGGTTTGTCGGGGTAACCTCCTTCTCCACGAAATCGCCGAGTTTCGCGTCCGGTTTGCGGATCCGGGCATCCGCGAGGGCGATCTCGTTTTTCTCATCTTTGACTTCGGCGACGACAACGCGTTCGGCGTAGGCCTTGATTTCGTAGGTCTGCCGGTCGATTTCGATGCGCAGATCCTTTTCGCCGACGATGCCGCGTCGTGCCGCGGTCTGCAACGCCGATTCGACGGCTTCCAACAGAATCCGACGGTCGATGCCGCGGTCTTTCTCCATATAATTCAGGATGGCTTGCAATTCCGCGTTCATGATCGGCCCTCCTTGACCATCGTTCTTCCCTTAGAGACAAAAGAGTGGGCAGAACCCACTCTGTTTCGTCAATCGTCGTTAACAAAGTGGGGTCAGTCTATAGGGTTCGCCGGAACTCCGTCAAGTGTCGAATCCGGTGACGATAGCGGGCGACGGGAGCGGATAACGAAACGCCGGGGTGTTTCGCCGCCGCGTCAGGCCAGGATGGCATCGACGGCGTGGAGCACGTCATCGGTCGAAATGCCACGGATACAGGCGAACGTGGCGCAGGGCTTGTGGTAACCGAAGATGGCGCACGGCGCGCAGGGGACTTGCCGCCGCACGACGCGGCAGTGGGACGGTGGCGCGGCCCATTTCGCGGGATCGGTGGCGCCGTAGAGGACGACGGCGGGGATGCCGCAGGCGGCCGCGATATGGGCAAGACCGGAATCGAGGCCGATGAAGAGATTCGCGGCGTTGATGACGGCGGCCGTACCGGTCAGGTCGAGCGTTCCGGCCAACGACCGTACCTGATCGCGATGGGGGGCGGGGACGGCGTCGACCAGTCCGCGGCACAGGGACGCGTCGCGGGCGGAGCCCAGAATCACGCACCGCGCGTGGTGCCGCCGGACGAGTTCGTCCACGAGTCCCGCGAAAGGCGCGACGCCCCAGTCCTTGTATCGGCTGCCGGTTGACGGGTGGATCACGATGAGCGGCCCCTCCGTGCCCGGCCCGGACCACGGGAGCATATCCGGGGGGACCGAGGACGTGTGCGGGAGCGCGCCGGTCATCGGGATGTCGGCAGCCTGGATCGCCAACGGCGCGAACAGGCGCAGGAATTGGCGTGCTTCGTGGCCATCGACGGCGTAGGGCACCAGGTGGGTATACAGCGGGTTGCGGCGCGGGTTGATGTTGAAGCCGATGCGCACCGGGGCGCCGGTTAGAAGGGCAAGGATCGCCGAGAAGTGATGGAACTGTTCGGTGTCGATAGCCATGTCGAAATGGCCGTATCTGAGAGCGCGGTAGGCCCGGAGGGGTGCGCGGTCGTAGAGCACCGGCGTGACGTGCAGGTCCGTCAGGGCGAATACGTCGGCATTGCGGGCTTCGCAGACGACGGTGATCGCGGCGTCCGGGTGCCGGCGTTGCAGGGCGCCGAGCGCGGGCAGGAGCAGGATCAGGTCGCCCATTCCGCCGGGGCGGATCACGAGGATGCGGAGCGGCACGCCGGGGGTCGGACGCACGTCGGTCGGAGGCATCCGGCGGATGCCGAACAAACCAAGCCCGCCGATCAGCCGGCACAGGGCCGAGCCGAGCGTGGCATCGAGCATCTTGAGCATCCGTGCGTGTTTCATGGGGATCGGGGTCGCGGAAGGGCATGCAGGCGTTTCCACACGCTGCCGCCAATGAAAAGGAACGCGAGAGCCGTCACGGCTTGTCCCAGCAAATCCGAAGTCGTCGTGCCGTAGACGAGTTCGACCTGCTCCTGTTCCGGAAACACGAGCATGAAGCAGGGGGTGACCTTGAAGACGCGCTGCGCGCCGGTCACCGTCCAGTTTGGATACCAGGTCATCTTGATCAAGTGTGGCCGTCCCACGGCGGTGGTTGTGAAGCGGATGCGTTGGTCCGAAACCTCCTCCGCTACGATGGCATCGGGGCGCGCCGGTGGAAACCGCGCGGCCTCGGGATCGGCGCCGCCCGCGCGGCGGGCGGCGAGATAACCGGCATAGGCGGGTTCATCGAGTGGCGCGGGGAAGCGCGTCGAGCGCGTTCCGGGCGGAAGGATGACGACGTGCCGGTCGAGTGCCTGCGGGGTGTAGATCCAATCCAGTCCGGCCTGCTTCCAGTCCCTGGTCGCGACGGCCATCGGCATCCGCGGCAGGACCGTGACGTAGGCGCCGTTCTGTCCGGTATCCTCGAACAGCTCCCACCCGCGGCAGGCCCGTACCAGCCGCCAGTCGGAGGCCGCGCGGAACGCGTCCTTCGTCGATTGCCAGCGGGCGATGAAATGCTTCACGTTGAACAGCCGGAGATGCCGCATGCCGGTCTCCGGCGAGAACGCCGCGGGATGCACGATCGTGGGGAACCCGGCGCTGTTGCGCGAGGTCTCGCCCTGAATGTAATAGGAGAACATCGAGCCCGCCGCCGAGTTGACGAGTCCGCCTTCCAGAATGGGCTTGTCGATCAGAAACGGCACGGCTTCGAAGGCGCGCGACGAACCCAGCGAGACATTGGCATCGTGCAAATCGTTGGCGAGCCGCCCCGGGGTGCCGTCCAGCGGCAGCACCAGCTCCCTGAAGACGTTCCAGTTCGGCTTGTTCTCCATGCCGCCGAAGTTCCATTCGGCCCATCCGCGGAAGCCGTTCGGGTAGGGGATGGCGCAGGCGAGGCCCGCCAGGGCGACCGCCATGACGGCGAGGGGCTGCCCCGGCGCGTGGCGCACCGCCTGGGCAAGTCCCGTTGCGCCGAGGGCGAGCAGGGCGAATGTGATGAACGGCCAGAGACGGATATTCACGAAAACGGGAGACAGCGCGAAGCCGATGTGGAACAGCGCGACGCCGGCGACCAGCATGAGGGCGAGCAAGCTGACGAAAATGCGCCGCCGCGCGATCCCGGTGACGGCCGCATACAGCGCGAGCGGCGCGGCGGCCCAGAAGATCGGTGGCATCTGCGCGAGCAGGCTGACGTCCCAGTTGACGCCGAAGTCCATCGCGTACTGACGTTTGGTCAGCAGCGGGATCAGCCACCAGGCCATCAGGGCCGTGCCGAGCGCGCCTTCGGCGGCGAGCACGCGCAGCGCGGCGAGGCGACGGCCGCGCGGCGTCAATAGCGGTATAGCCGCCGCGAGCAGGATGCCCATGACCGTCGTGAAGAAATGCGAGGCGTACAGCAGGACCAGCAGCAGGACCGTGCGCACGCGGAACGTGCCGGATTCGGCGTCCCGTGCCGCGCAGGCGGCGAACAGCAGCAGGATGGGGAAACTGATGCTGTTGGCGATCATGCCGGCCAGCGTGCTGTACAGGTTCACGCCCCACATCGTGTGCGAGGGATCGTAGAGTACGAGGGTGGCGGCGAGGGCCAGCAGCGCCGGCGCGGGACGGGGCAGTCGGGCGATGCGTCCGGCGCCCCACGCGGCGAACGGCAGGGCCAGCATGCCCGACACGTAGACGATGCGGAAGGCGATGTTGAAGGGTATCAGGAGGTCGATGATGGCCATCAGGAGGTAGGGCAAGGGAAAGTAGAACTGGAACATGGGAAACCCGCACCACCAACCGCCGGCCCAGTTCACGATGCGGCCATGCCCGAACAGGCTGTCGGCAAGATGCCGGGCCAGGTAGTTGTGCGCGGGGACATCCCCGCCGGTGATGACGGTATCGGTCAGAAGGAGCGATGGCGGAATGTGCCAGAGCAGGAGCACGACCGAGGCCGCGAGCACGATGGCGGTTGTCGCGCGATGCGCGGCGGCTGTTTCGAGTGCGGGTATGAGCGGCGTGCGGCGGCGATGCCCGACGGCGGCCGCGCCGGTCCAGATGAGCGCCAACGCCAGGCCGGCGGCGATGGCCGCGCGTCTGAGCGGCGGCGCCCAATCGACGGGGGCTGTGCCCATCACCTGGTGCATGCCCTGCGTGCTGTAGTGCAGGCCGTCGATGACCGTGTCGGCGACGGCGATGACGAAGCGTTGCTGTCCGGCGAGCGCCGCGCGCGGGTCGAAGCGCGCGTAGACCGCGGTCTCCTCGTTCGGTCCGAGGCTGACGCGTTGTGACATGGGGGTCAACGTCAGTCCCGCGGGTGCGAAAAACGTCACTTCGACGACGATGTTGGACGTGTGACGCGAGAGCACCGCGGCCGCAAGCGCGGTGGGATCATCGTCCGCGGGATCCAGCTTGCACAGGATCGGCTCGGACTCCATGGCCGCCGGGTCGGTCATGACGGGAACCGACCGGATGTCCGAATAGTCGGCTCCACCGCCGTCGGCGTAGTACACGGCGACAACGATGGTATGGACGCCCTTCGGGGAGGGTGCCGTCCCCAGGTCGATATCGATATCGCACGACCGACCGGGTTCGAGTTGCTCATAGGGTGCGGTGCCGATACGCCGGCCGGCCAGGCGCCCTTCGACGCGGATGTCATGGGCGGATTCGTCGCCGGTGTTCTTCAGCGACGCGGTCAGCAGGATGCGGTCCGGTTGGTACGACGCGCTGAACTGCATTTCGAGCGCGATAACCCCGGCCGTCGCGGGCGCCGCACTGATAAGGAGCATCGCCGCCACAAGCCTCACGAACTTCTGGAAGGACGGATACACGCGCATGATCCTAACGATGCGCCCCTTGCCGCGCAACCACGCAGTCGAGGGGGGCCATTGAAGCGAGTGCCGTGGCGGGCAGGATTCACGTATCCCAATGCTGGACGTCGAGGTGGCGGCGGCGGGCGACACGGCGGGGGTGAATGCTCTGGTACAGGGCGCCGGCCAGGATGGTGGCGCCACCGAAGGCGCCGACGGCCAGCATGGCGAATCCGGAAAGGCCGATGCTCATGCCCCCGGTCGCGGCGATCAGCAGGGCGGCGCCGACGGCGCAAATGCAAAGCCCTGTCAGTTTGTAGCGTGGATACATGTGGCTCCTGATTGTATGCATCAGCATTCACCTGATGTTTCTATCAGGAATCCTACTATGTGCGGGGCGCGCTTGCAAGGGGTGTATTTCAAGTAACGGCAATTGTCGATTCCCCTTATCTCCGCACGTCCACGCAAACCGATCTGTGACCGTCTTCTGGAGCCGGCGGTCCTCCGCCGGGGCGCATGGGAAAGACAGAGGAGAATGAACCGCAGAACCGCTGCTCAATGCGGACGATGGCGCGACGGCGGGAACGATGACGGGAACAACGGCGGGGAGGCGGAGACCATGGTGCGGGAATCGGGAATGACATTCATCAACCGGCAATCGCCGTCCCGCCGC
>CAYYJS010000041.1:0-29339 GCA_964472315.1 uncultured Victivallales bacterium
CCCCGCGCCCGGCGCCCGCCCCGCGCCCGGCACCCGCCCCGCGCCCGGCGCCACCGCCCCCGGCACATCGCCCGGCGAAACCGGAACCGCGGACATCGCCGATACGTCAAATGCGCCAAGCACCGATTTCCCACCACGCGCAACCGGACCGTGCCGCCGCACCAGCCCGTCCGGCAGCCATTCCCGCCCCGCCGCCCCCGCCTATCGCCGCGGTCCGCAAAGCCACCGCGCTTCACGCCGGGGATCCGCAGGAGACGCACCACCAAGCCTCACAGCGACAACTATCGGCCCTGCGGCAGAGCATACGGCGGGAACTGGGCGCCGGCGCCTCGATCGGGCGTGCCATCGTCTTGCGCGAAATCCTCGGAACCCCCGTCGGTATCAAAGGCCCCGTCGCCTGAGTCGATCCCGGGCCTACCGTCCGGCTTGCTCCGAGACGTAATGGACGAAGGCCGGCGCGAGCACGCCCGAGACCTTGACCTCGCCGTAGGCGGAGTCGCTGGTCGTCAGACCAACCCCCAGATACAGCGGAAACCGGATGTCCGTCTGAAGCGCCAGTCGCTGGGGGCTTCCGAAATTAAGCGCCAGCGTCGGTTGGGCGCCGCCGAACTGCAGCTTCAGGCGGTTCCCTATCGCGGTCTTCAGGCGCTCTTCTATCTTCAATACGGGGTTGTGCTCGCTTGTCTGAAAGACGACGCAACGCGGCGCCTCGTCGTTGACGAGATCCACGAACAGGCTGTTGCCCATCATGAACCGGGCATGTCCCGGCCCCGTGCCCCGGAACTGGACATCCACGTCGATTTCGACAACGGACTCGAACTGCGGCCGCAGCCACGCGATGGTCTTCGCGCATGCGAGCGCGGTCTGCTCGCCGTCGATCGCGCCGCCCTTCCAATCTTCCGCCTGCGCCGGATCCACAAAGTCGTACTCGACGACGATCTCGCGCGTCATCGAGTTCCACTTCCCGATCCTGCCTTTGAGCACGCGACGCAGGGTCTCGACGCCGACCTGCGTGACGGCGCCATCGCCGGACGGCGACGGAGCGCTCGATTGGTTGAGCACATCGACTGTCTTCATACGCTCGATCTCATTCATCACCGCCGTCGCGTCGTCGATCGCGCCCTGAATCGTCAACTCGCGCTGAAGCTGAGCCAACCGGCGGACGTATTTCTCGGCCAGATCCTTGAGACGCGAATCCCGGGCGACCTTCAGATCTCCCGAGGCCTTGACGTACTGCGACTGAAGCGTGCCCAGACGGGGAGGCGCGGCGGCCACGACGATCGAATCCACGCGCGGGTCGCGCGTGAACCGGATGCGTTCCTGCTGCACGGCGAGCAACGCCTTCAGGTCCCCTGCCCGCTGGCACGTCTGTTCGAGCTCGCGCAGGTCGCGAATGTGATCCTGCGGCAGACGCAGAAGGTCCTGACGATACTGGACTTCGACTTTCGCGACCTCGGTGTCGTAGATGCTCTTCACCTGGTCGACCTCCGATGCCGCGGAAGGCCTCCCGACACAGATCGACACAACAACGGCAAGGCCGACTATCGTTCTCGTCTTCACGGTTTGGCATCTTCGCGAATCATGCCGGCCGTGTCAACCCCCGGCCCGCGCAAATCGCGCCGGGTTTTCCGACTCCACTGTTGATCTTTGAAGCTAAACCATGCACCATGTCGCCGTTCGGGGGCCCAACCGCCGGTGCGGACGGGCACGAAAGTGTGGGTGGTGTGTCGGAGGAACAGGCCGTGGTCTCCCATGTGATGGCCATCATCGTGTCGTTCGTTTTGTTCCCCGCGGTCGTGGCGTGGCACATGTATGTGCGCCGTCGCACGGAGCGCATGCTGCACGCCGCGCGGGAGGAGAAGCGCGAAGCCACGGACCAGTTGCACGCCGTCGAAGTCGCCCAACGGACCCTCATTGAGAAGGCCGACTGGTACCGGAAACTGATCGCGCAGGCACCCCAGGTGGTGCTGGTTTACAGTGTCGACACGAACAACATTCCTCAGCATTTTCTCGAAGTCAGCGACATGGCGTGCCAGGCGCTGGAATACCCGCGCGACCGCCTGCTGACCCTTTCACTGCTGGATATCGAAACGGTGCAGTCCCCGGGCGCGGCGTCGGACCACGTCGGCGTCGACCTGATGTCCCTCGACAACAAGGAGCAGCTTGCGCGCAACAACAGCTTCGCCACCCGCAACCTCCAGAACTTCGTGCGGCGGGTCATGCAGGGCGAACGCTTGACTTACGACAGCAGCTTCGTCACCCGCACCGGAAAGCGTATTCCCGTCGAAATCACAGCCGCGCGGATCGACTTGCAGGGCGACCCGCTGATCGTGTGCTCGGTCGAGGATATGACCGAGCGCAAGCGCAACGACCGGGCTCTGCGCGAGAGCGAACAGCGCTTCAAGGATTTCTTTACCACGGCCCCCATCGGCGTCGCCACCTACAACGCCCAGCAGGATATGCTGAACGTCAATGCCGCCTGCCTCCGAATGTTCGGCGCCCCCGACAGCAAGGAGTTCGCCCGCTTCCCGCTCCTGAACAACCCCTATCTGCCCGAGCCCTCGCGCGCCGGCATCCGACGCGGCGAAACGGTCCGATGCGAAATGCCGGTGGATTTCGGCGACATCGTCCAGAAAGGGCTGCTCGTGTCGAGCCGCAAAGGCATGGGCTTCTTCGATGTCCTCGTCAACAATCTCGGCCACGATCACGATTTCAACCCGCGCGGCTACCTCGTTCAGATCCAGGACATCACCGACAAGCGCGAGACCGAGGACCTTCTCGATCAACGGGAGAAGCAACTCCGCCAGGCCCGGAAGATGGAGGCCATCGGAACCATGGCCGGCGGCATCGCACACGATTTCAATAACATCCTCTCGCCGATTCTCGGGTATGCCGAGATCGGCATGGAGATGAGCCCGAAGGGCGAGAAGATCCACGATTTCATGCGGGAGATCCGCCATGCCACCCTGCGCGCCAAGGAACTGGTCCACCAAATCCTCGTGTTCAGCCGTCAGACCGAATCCGCGTCCACCTGCATTCACCTGATTCCGATCGTGAAGGAGGTCTCGAAACAACAGCGCGCGGCACTGCCCGACAGCATCGACGTCAAGTACATCGTCCGTACCGAGGAGGACCTGGTCGCGGCCAATCCCACGCAGGTCCATCAGGTTTTGACGAATCTGTGCACGAATGCCGCGTACGCCATGAAGCAAACCGGCGGCGTGCTGGAGATCCGTCTCTCGAACTTCGCCCTGGCCTGGCGTCATCGCCACGAGTTCCCGCAGCTCAAGAAGGGCCGCTACCTGCGCCTGTCGGTACGCGATACCGGTTCGGGCATCGACGAGACCACGCTGAAACACATCTTCGATCCGTTCTTCTCCACCAAACCCACCGGGGAAGGCACCGGCATGGGACTCTCGGTGGTCAACGGCATCGTCGCCGCGCTCGGGGGCGCCGTCACGGTCGATACCAAGGTCGGGGAGGGATCGACATTCCACGTCGCCCTGCCCTTGATCGAGGAACGCCACGAGAAATTGGACACCGAGGCGCAGACGCCACCCGCCGGCACGGAGCGGATTCTGTTTGTCGACGACGAGAAGGGGATCACCCGCATGGCTACGCACATGCTCACCTCGCTGGGCTACGACGCGATCGTCCTGTCGGACAGCGTTCGCGCGCTGGAGGTTTTCCGGCACAGCCCGGAGAAGTTCGATCTGGTCATCTCCGATCAGGTCATGCCCGAGCTTACGGGCGCCGAGATGATCATGCGCATGCGCGAGGTGCGGCCCGACCTGCCGGCCATCATCTGTTCGGGGTTCAGCGAGTCGCTTTCGCCGGAGCAGGCACAGGCGATGGGGATCGGTCAATTCCTGATGAAGCCGATTTCGCGCCGCGATCTGGCCAATGCCATCCGGCGGGCGATGGGCGAGGACATCCCGGAGGAACTGCCCCCCGTACCCGTACAGGCCCAGGCACTCCCCGGGGAAGAGGCCGACGATGACCGCGGCGATCAGGGGCCGGTCACGCCAGCGCCGCGTTGATCCCACGCACGAGTCGGTTCAACTCGGCGGGACGCAGGCCGTACGGCGTGCCGCACAGCACGGTGCGGGCAAGAAAGTCATCCGTCCGCGGCAGCGGCCGCTCGTAGTCCGTCTCGATCGCCGCGTTGCGCGGATGCCGGAAACAATCCCAGTCCGGATGGTGCCCGCCGACGCGACTCCTGATCACACCCCACGCCGAGTAGACATGCCGGCCGGACTGGATCGGCCGATGCGCCCCCAGGTGCGGCTTGAGGGCCGCTTCGATCGCCACCGCCCGTTCGACCGTGTCCGCGCGGATCAGAAAACAGACGCCGCAATTCCCCTCCTCGTCATGGCTCGGCACAAACCGCGCATCCGCCGGCAGCCGCAGGTCGCGCAGCAACCGCGTGCGCGTGGCGCGCAGGCGTCCGAGAATCCGATCGAGGCGCCGCGCCTGCACCCGCAGAATCGCCGAGGATATCTCGTTGCCGCGGAAATTGCCGCCACAGAAGAACGCTTCGCTCATGACACCCGTTTCGGGCCACACGCTGCAACTGCCATCCTGCGCCATGTAAAGCCGTTCGGCCAGACGGGGATCGGACGTCACCACGGCCCCTCCCTCGCCGCAACTAAGCACCTTGTACTGGTTGAAGCTGTAGGCGCCGACGTCGCCGATGCCGCCGAGACGGCGTCCGCCGAAGCTACCGCCCACCGCCTGACAGCAGTCTTCGAGAATGCGCAGGCCGTGCACCCCGGCCACGGCTTGGAGCGCCCGCATGTCGCACGGCATCCCCTGCATGTGAACGGGGACGATACACGAGGTGTGGCGCCGCCGCTTGCGCTCGACGTCCCGCGGGTCCATCGTGAGCCGTTCGTCCACTTCGACACAGATCGGAATCGCCCCCACGGCGGTCACCGCCAGCGCCGTCGAGATGAAGGTGTACGCCGGCACGAGCACCGATTGGCCCGGCCCGACCCCGAGCGCCTGCAGCCCCGCGATCAGCGCGCTCGTTCCCGATGTGACGGCATACGCCGTCCGCACGCCCATCAAGGCGGCCCATTCCCGTTCGAAGGCACTCGTCTCCGGCCCACCGTAGCGGAAGAAACGCTTCCGCGCCAAGACCCGCTCGACCGCGCGCAACTCCGCCTGTCCGATCTCGTACATACGCTCACTCCCTGAACTGCCGCTACCCTACGCAATCGCCTTAGCCGGATTCAACACAATCCCGCGCCATGGGCCAAACGTTCGCGCCAGTTTACGCTCCCCTTGCCACCCGCCGCATGGTATATACCCACGCACTACCGGAGGAGTCTCATGCCGTTGATGTCAACGTGTCTCGGTCGTCTGGGCAGTCGTTACAGTCTCATCGTCGACCCCATCCGCCGCCGCATCGCCTATGGCGCGCTCGGCCTGATGTGCCAACGCGAGGATGCCGGCTTGCGCGTCGCGATCACGGACGGCGTCACCGCCTGGACGCTGCCGCTGTGCCCCGGCGGCACCGATTTCTTCTGCGTCGATCAGCGGATATCGATGACCGCGGTCCGGTTCGAGGGACGCTGTCTCGAACTCGGCATCGCTCTCGAATTCACGCTGACCGCGCCCTTCTATCCGCGGGACGAGCGGACCAGCCTCGTGCCCGCGTACCTGCTCGAAGCCGTCGTCCGCCCCATCGGCATGACCCGCTGGGAATTCCCGCCCAAGGATGCCGCCCGCGCGGGCGAACTCGCGATCGAACTCATACTCCCGGACGCCGAACGGCGCACCGCGCCTGACGGCATCCATTACCGTTACCCGGTGCAGGCCTGCGATGTCTTCGCCACGGGCGAAGGGGGCGACCGCCGCACCTACCGCGATGCACGGCGCAAGACACCGCTCACCGGCACGGCCGCGGATGTCCTGATGCCGCTCAGCCGCGGGTTGACGCCCTCGGACCACGGCCTGCGCGCCTCGTTCGATGTCCGCCACCGTCGGCGCCAGACGTTTCGCGCCGCACTCGTCAGCCACTGCGCCGACGCGCTGTTCGAACGGTTCGGCAACCCGCTGCCGCTCAAGTACACGCATTACTGGCCCGATCTCGAAGCAGTCCGGCGTTTCGTCCGGCGCGACAGCGCGCGCCTCCTCGCCCGGAGCCGCGCGTTCGATGCGCTGTTCGAGGAAGGCGCCTACGCACCGGCAGCCCGGAACCTGACCGCCCTCGGCTTCCAGAGCTACCTCATGTGCACCCTGTGGGCCTACGGCCCGATGACCGACCGCGCGGGAGCGCCGTTGCCGCAAAAGGACTGGTTCAGCGTCTGGGAAGGCTCCTGTTGGTTCAACTCCACGGTCGACGTCACCTACAACGAAGCTCTGTTCTACTTCGCTTGCTGGCCGGAGTTGCTGGAATTCCTGTTCGACGAATGGCGGCACCACGCCAACACGTTCGAGGGCGAGAAGCGCCGGCGCGCCTTCGTCTCGGACGACGACAAGCACGGCAACCCGCTGACACCCTTTCCCGGCGCGGTCATGGAGCACGACATGGGCGCCGGCTGGTCCTGCAACGGGCAAAGCTACCACCACGCCATGCCCGTCGAGGAGAACGCCAACTTCCTCCTGCTGCTCTACGCCCATGGGAAATGGTGGGGCCGCGAAACGCTCTTCGCGACCCATGGCGACTGCTGCGCCCAGCTCGCCGAATACCTGCTGTGGGCCGACGGCTCGGGTAACGGGTTCCCCGACCGCGGCACGGCCAACACGATCGATGACGCCAACCCGGCCGTCCAGTACGGGCGCGACAACGTCTACCTCGGCATCAAACGGCTTGCCGCGCTCCATGCCGCGGCGCGCATGCTGAACGCCACCGGCAACCGCGCCCTCGCGCACCGCTGCGCCGCCGCGGTGCGGCGCGCCGTACGGACGCTCCAGGCCGGGTGGCTCGGCGACCACTACCCCGTCGCTCTCGATAAGACCACCACCGGCCTGCTCGATTCGTGGACGAAGAAGCCGCTGCGCTACAAGACGCTGCCCGGCTGGGACGGCTACAGTCTGTACACGACCAACGGGCTCCTGTATCTGATGATGATCGACGATCTGCCCGCCGGACTCATCCCCGAACGGCTGCGTACGGACCTGCACGGGGCGCTGGCCCACGCCATGACCCCCTACGGTTGCAGCCACTCCAGTTTCGACCCCGAACGCGTCTGGATCTCGATGAACATCTGGCGTGACTGCGTCGCCGCCTACATGGGCGACGACCTGCGCCTGATGGCCGAACGCTATTGGGAACAGCAACTCTTCGGCAACGGCCCGGGCGCCGAAAAGGCCAACGCCTTCGTCGAAACCTCGCTCGCCAACAACCTCGTCTGGTACCCTCGCGGCGCGGCGGCCTTCGGGTTCACGTTCGCCTTCGCCGGCCTGCGCGGCGGGCCGGGCGCCGCGACGCCTTCCGTCGCCCCCGTCGCTCCCGGCACGTGGCCGTTGCTGCCGCTGGCCGACTGGCGATCCGGAACCGTCCCGGTCGCCGTCACCCGTCGCCACAACGGCCGGCTTGACACGCGCATCGAGAACCGGTCACTGTTTCCCGGATGAACCGATCTCCCCATACCGACAAGCGCGCGTGCGTCCTGCACACCCGCGACAACGTGGCCACCGCCCTCGAAGCGCTGTCGCCCGGCGATGACGTCACCGTCACCGGCGCAACGGGATCGCGTCGCGTGGCCGTCCGCGACCACATTCCGTTCGGGCACAAGTTCGCCATCGCCGACCTCGCGCACGGCGACGCGGTATGCAAGTACGGCGAAACCATCGGATGCGCCACGGCGCCGATCCCGACCGGCGCCCACGTCCATGTGCATAATGTCGCCAGCCGGCGCGGCCGGGGCGATCTGACCGATGCGGCGACGGAGCCCCGCTGACCCATGAAGATTTCCGCCTACAGACGAGCCCACGGCGCCGTCGGCATCCGCAATCATGTCGTCGTCATCCCGACCTCGGTTTGCGCCGGAACGGTTGCGGCGCGCATCGCGGCCGCCGTACCCGGCGCGGTACCGCTCGTGCATCAGCACGGCTGCTGCCAGGTCGGCGGGGATTTCGACCAGACCGTGCGCACGCTCGCCGGGCTCGGACGGAACCCCAATGTCGCCGCCGCCCTCATTGTCGCGCTCGGCTGCGAGAACGTGCAGGCCGCGGCATTGGCCGATCGCGTCGCCGCCGCCGGCAAGCCCACGGCCATCGTCGGCATCCAGGACGCGGGCGGCGTCACGCGCGCCGTCGAGCTCGGCATACGTCAGCTCACGCGTCTCGCCGCCGCGGCCGCCCAGGCCCGCCGCGAACCGTGCGACCTGTCGGATCTCATCCTCGGCATGGAGTGCGGCGGCTCGGATGCCACCTCCGGTATCGCCGCCAACCCCGTGCTCGGGCTCGTCTCCGACCGCCTCATCGCCGCGGGCGGAACGTCCATTCTGTCGGAAACCACCGAACTCATTGGCGCCGAGCATATTCTCGCGCGCCGCGCCCGGTCGCGCGAGGTTGCCGAAAAGCTCCTGGCCATCGTTCGCCGGACCGAGGCCAGAGCGCTCGCCATGGGCGTGGATCTGCGCCGCGGGCAGCCGACGCCGGGCAACATCGCCGGCGGCATCACGACGATCGAGGAGAAGTCGCTGGGCTGCATCCACAAGGCCGGCACCGCACCGATCGAGAGCGTCATCGACTACGCCGAACCGCCCGCCGGCAAGGGGCTGCACGTCATGGATACGCCGGGACAGGACATCGAATCGATCACCGGCATGGTGGCCGGCGGCGCCCAGCTCGTCGTGTTCACGACCGGCCGGGGTTCGCCGACGGGCTGTCCCGTCGCGCCGGTCATCAAAGTCACGGGCAATGCCGACACCTTCCGCCGCATGTCGGAGAGCATGGATATCGACGCCGGCGCGATCGTCGAGGGCGGCGCGACCCCGGCGCAGGTGGCCGATGCCCTGTTCGACTGCCTTATCGCGGTCGCCAACGGCCAACTGACCGGCGCCGAACGCCTGGGACACGCCGAACTCGCCATCTACCGGGTTGGCTTCACATTTTAACCAAACAGGCGCGACGGATACCACACAAGGACGGGAGGAAGCATGAAGGCGGAACGTATGCTGGTAGGGTTGCTGAGGGTCATGGCGGCGGCGCATATCAGCGCCTTGGTCGGCCTCGTGTTGCCGACATCGTTCATGGCGGCGGCGCACGCGCACCTCGGTCTCGGCGCGTTTCCCGCGCAGCCGGTTGTCGGCTACCTCATCCGCAGCGTCTCGGCACTGTACGCCCTGTACGGCGGCATCCTCTGGGTCTGCGCGGGTGACGTTCGCCGCTACGCCGCCATCGTCCGCTACTTCTGCTTCACCGGCTTCGCGTTCGCGGCACTGATCGCCGCCGCCGGCCTGCACGCGGGCTTCCCCTGGTACTGGATCGCCATCGAAGGACCGTCTCTGGCCGTCATCTGCGTCATTTTCCTCATGTTGTCGAACCGCGTCGAAAACGTTTGAGCCGTCGGAGCGATTCCCCAGTATGCGACCGTCACCCACAGAACAGAGGACACCTATCCTATGAGCACCGTCAGACTCGGCGTCGTCGGTCTCGGCAACATGGGCTCGGACCATGGCCGTCGCTTTGTACGCAACGAGACCCCGACCGACGAATGGTGCGCAACGCCCGCACGTTCGAGCGCCACCTGAAGAAGCTGATCGCGGAGTCCCGCTACCGGAAGAAGCGCGTCGCCGTCACCGGCGACGCCGACAGGAGCAAGTCCTTCGCCTGAAGCGGCCGGGCCGCCGCGTCAGGCGCCGAGGTCACGCTCCGCGGCCTTGAGTCCGGCGATCGCGAAGATCAGCGGATAGAGTTCCTCATCGTACCAGAGACGCGCGAAGTAGAGGCCGATGGGCGACGCCGGCGTCCGGCGGCCCTGCCCGGTGGCGGTGACGAGCCACTGCACACCGGCCCACACGGCCTCGTCGCAGCCGCCGCCGGCCAGCGCCGCCAGCGCCAGCCCCGTGTCCTCGATCGTCGAGGTCGCCCCCCTCTCGGCACCCCAGCCGCCATCTTCGTTCCGAGCCTCCGCGAGCCACGCCATGGCGCGCTTGAGCATCGGCGCCGCGGCGCGGCCCGCCCCATGGCCGCCCACGGCCCGCAGGGCCATGATCACCCGCGCCGTGCCATGCACGCGATTCTCCTCCGACGGCACCGTCTGGCTGCCGAACCAGAGCGGCGTCCAGAACCCCGCGCGCGCCTGCTGAAAACGCAGGTACTGCAACAGACGCTCGATCGCCACCGCCATCTCCCTGGCCAGGCCGACCGGCACGGCATCGAGCCACGTGACGAACGCCTGGATGGTGTGCGCGCTGATTTCCGGCGTGCTGCGGTCGAACGGCAGTTTGCCCCACCCCTTCGAAAACGTGGGAATGCCGCCATCGGCATTTTGCACATCCAGCAACCAGCGGATGCCCCGCGCCGCCGCGCCGCCCTCGGCTTCGCCGCGGTCGCCGAGCCGGTGGAGCGCCAGCAGGGCGCCCGCCGTGTCGTCGGCATCCGGCATGGCGCCCGGCAAATCGCTCCAGGCCCAGCCACCCGGGGCGCCGAACGTCAGGGGATGGGCGACGGTATGCTGCTGCGCCAACAGCCAGGCGCGCACCGCCGCCCGGCGCACCTGCGTCAAGGGCAGCTCCCCGGCGCCCGACAGGGTATTGACGGCCAGCGTCGTCACCCAGGTCGCCAGGTTCGTATCGATGGGCCAGCATCCCGCGGGTCGCATGGACGCACGGAGGAAGGCTACGCCGCGCCGAACGACCGGATGCCCGGCGCAACCCGCCGAGGCCAGGCTGAGCACGACAAAGGCCGTCAGCGGCGCGGCCTCCTCGAAACCGCCGTTCACCGGCTGCATGCGCTCCACAACGCGCAGAAGCCGCGACGCGAGGATGTCCCGCAGCCATCGCGCCAACGGGTTGCGCGACGGCCGTCTGCGATGCCTCACGAGGCCGACGGCGATCAGCGCCGGCAGGGCGTAACTGACCACGGTCATGCGGAGCCACCGAAAGACGGCATGCGGCAGCGCGGCCAGTTCGAAAGGCAGTTGCGGGACCATCGGCCAGGCCGTCGCCTCGTCGCCCAACCGATCCGCCAGCGCGCACATCGTCAGGATCGGCGTGGCGAAGGTGCGGTCGTTACCATACCGACGGAGCACGGCGGCGCGGATGTGCGCCGGAGACGTGCCGCCGGCGCAGGCGGCAATCCAGCCTTCGGCGCCTTCGACCGTGGCGGCATACGGGTCCGCCGCCGCGCCGCCGTCCAACCGCCAGGCGAACGCGCACCAGCACAGCAGCGTGGCGCTGATGTTGCTCGGACTGCCGGGCGAATCGCCCCAGCCGCCATCGGCATTCGCATGGTCGGCCAGCCAGGCCAGCCCGCGCTCGATCGCGTCGGCGTGTGCCGCGCGATCGACCGCGGAAAGCGCGAAGACGGCCACGGCCGTGGCCAGCGCGCTATCGCTCAGACGCCCGTTCCAATGACCCGCCGCGGCGTCGAACGACTCCTCCAGTCGCCGCTGCAGCGTGCCCAGCGTCGTCCGCGCAAACTCATACAGCAACCGTTTCCGCGATTCGGCAACCGGCATCCGTTCACCTCCCCGTCACGTCGGCCAGACATCCGTAGACCAGCAGCGCATAGTACGTATACTCGCAATCGGGCGTATCGTCCAACCAGTGGCCGCCAAACCCGCCGCCATCTTCCATCAGACCGTCGACAAACGCCGTGCAGCCCTCCACGACAGCCGCCGGCATGGGAGCCCCCGTCAGCCGCAACGCGTACAACGCCGTCGCCGTCGACAGCAGGTCGGCCGCCGGGCTGCCAGACGACGACGGGAAGCCGCCGCCGGGCCGGTGCTGCCGCGCCAGCCAGGCGCTCACGTCGGGGTCCGCCGGCAGGCCGAGCCAGTGCCGCATGATCAGCACGCCGGCGGATGCCAGCACCGTGCCCGCCGCCAGCCCGCGTTCGTTCGCATACGCGCCGTCGCCGGCGCGCAGCACGTCGAGCGCCTCGACGGCGGCGGCGCCTTCCGGCAGAGACATGTCCAGGTCGGAATACGCCAGCAGCGTCACAAAGGTGCCGGTCACCGACGGCGCCCCGCTCGCGGTCACGGTATTGTACCCGCCCACAACCGCACGGTGCCGCTCAAGCCGCGCGACGACGGCGGCACCCCGCCCGTCGCGCGCCGCCGCCTCGATCAGCCCGAGCCGCTTCCAGCACCGCGCCAGGCAGGCGATGTGAAAGGGGTCGAGCGCATCCGTAACCGCGATCCCCGACACGTAGCCGGCGACAGCCTCGCGCGGCGGCGCGGCGCCCGCCGCGGCCAGGACATCCAACGCGAATGCCGTGTAGTAGATATCGCTGGCGCCATCGCGTCCCGCGAACCCGCCATCCGGATTCATCCGCCCGCGGATAAACGCCGCCACGCACGGCAGATCCGGTCCCAACATCGCGCCGGCACGCGCCGCCATGGCCAGCATCCGTTCGGAGTAACTCATGCCGGGAATACTGCCTTGCGGGCGCGCCGCACGCAATACCAAGCCTTTTCCGCGCTCGACAAATGTGTGACGGAGCTTAGACTGACGGGCACTCATGAAGAATATCCTGTTTGCTACGGCCCTGTTGACGCGCGCGGCGATCCTGAGCAGCGTTGTCGCCGGCATCGCGGCCGCCGGACAACTGCACCAGGCGGTACGCGCCCGCGACATGGTCACCCTGGACGAGATTCTGCGGCGGGCCGACCGTACCCTGGTCAACGACCGTATCGAAGGCGGCATCACGCCCCTGCACCTCGCCGCGGCAACCGATCAGCCGGAAGCGATCCGGATGCTGCTCGCTCGGGGCGCCGACATCGACGCCCGCAACGCGGGCGATTTCACGCCGCTGCACTGGGCCGCCAGCCGTGACGCGGCCGCCGCGGCCGCCGTCCTGCTGGACGCCGGCGCCGCGGTCGATGCCCGCGCTCGCGCCGGTCTGACACCGCTGCATTGGGCCGCGGCCAAGTCCATGACAAACATCGTGGCGCTGCTGGTGGAACGCGGCGCCGACATCCGGGCGGTCAGCGACCTCGGCTTCACGCCCGTCCATTTGGCCGTCAAAGCCAATCCGCACGGCCGTACCGCGGTCATGCTGGCCGAGGCGCAGGTCAATGCCGAGATCGCCGCGGGCATACCCGTCGTCGAACGGGAACTGCCGAACCCCGCGGTCATGACGACGAATGTGCCGGATCCGGCTCTGACCGAGTTCACGGATACGGTTCCGGAGGACCTGCCGCCGCCGGAAAAGGGCGCTTTCCTGAACGTGCCGATCGGACTTGGCGAAACATTGACGTTTGCCTGGGTGGAGTCGCTCAAGTTGTGGGTCGGCAAGTTCGAGGTCACCAACCTCCAGTACCGGCGCCATGCTCCGTCGCACCACAGCCGCGACCACGAGGGTTTGTCGATGAACGCGCCCGATCAACCGGTGGTTTATGTGAGTTGGAACGACGCCGACGCCTATTGCGCGTGGCTTTCGGCCCAGTTCGCCAACCGCATCCCGTCGGACATGGTCTTCCGGCTGCCGACGGACCGGGAGTGGACAGTCATCGCCAGTTGCGGCGGCGTGCGACGCTACCCCTGGGGCGACGAGTGGCCGCCGCGTTACGGCAATTTTTCGGATACGACCGCACGCGCCGAACTCTCCCAATGGCGCGGTATTGTCGGCTATAACGACGGCTACCCGGTATCCTGTCCGGTCCAGAACAGCGGCATGAACGAATGGGGCATCTACGGCCTCGGCGGCAACGTCTGGGAATGGACCGCGGACTGGTACGACGCGGAGAAGCAGTACCGCACCCGTCGCGGCGGCTCCTGGGATTTCGACGACCGTGACAGCCTCGAAATCGCCGCACGCGGCTTCGACCGCCCGGACGCCCGTTACGATACCATCGGGTTTCGCGTCGTCGTGGCCGCTCCGCTCAAATAGGAAGCGCCTGGCCCCCGATGCCATATCAACCCAAGCACATCGCCGAGTACATCCTCGTCCGCATGGTCGCCGGAACCGTTCGCCATCTGCCCTATCGCCTCGCCTTGGTCTATGGTTGGTTCCATGCGGCGATCCTGTTCCATATCCTCCGCCCCCGTGTCCGAGAAGCCGAACGCCGCATCCGCGGCGTCTTCGGCGGCCGCTACACGGCGGCCGAAGTCCATGATATCGCCTGGCGCTCGTGGCTCAACATGGTCCTGAGCATCGTCGAGGTCGTCCGTGCCAGCCGCGGCGCCACGCACCGGTTGCCGCCCGACTTGGACATGGGGCGGCAACAGGGCCTCATCGACCATGCCGCCACCGGGCGCGGCGCCGTGCTCGCCTGCCCGCATATCGGCAACTGGGAACTCGGCGGCCTTCTCGCCCCGCTCGGCGGTCTGCCGGTTTTCACCGTCACCGGCGTCCTGAAGAACCCGCTGGTCAACCGCTTCGTGCAGCAACTCCGCGAGGTCCCGGGCGTGGACCTGATCGAACGCGGCAGCGGCATGATGCGCGAGGTCATCCGCCGGTTGAAGCAGGGCAAGATGCTGGCCATCATGCCGGACCTGCGCTCGCGATCGCCGGGCGTGCGCGTCCGTTTCCTCGGCGGCGAGGCGAACGCCTACCCGGGCATCGGGATGTTCGCCCGGCAAACCGGCGTGCCGATCTTCATCACCGTCATGCGGCGGGAGGGCTGGAGCCGCCAGCGCCTCGATCTGTACGGCCCCATCGAACCGGATCCGTCGCTGCCGAAAGACGCCGACATCGCGCGGATGACGCAACTGACCTTCGACCGGATCGACGCCATCATCCGCGAGGATCCCGGGCAATGGTTCTGGTTCAACAAGCGCTGGATCCTCGACCCGCTCGATCCGTCCGGCGTTGTCGCGCCCGCAGCCGCGTCCATTGACAGCTCGACCGGCGTTCACTAGTGTACGCCGCGTTTTCAGGATAACGAATCGAGGGAGTCCCCATGATCGCCGTCAACGCCCATTACAAAAAACTCAAGTCATCCTACCTGTTTTCCGAGATCGCCCGGCGCGTCAAGGCCTACCAGGAGGCGCATCCGTCAGCCCCGGTGATCAAGCTCGGGATCGGCGATGTCACGCTCCCCCTCCCCCCGGCCTGCATTACGGCGATGCACAAGGCGACCGACGAGATGGGCGACGCCGCGACCTTTCGCGGCTACGGCCCGGAGCAGGGATACGACTTTCTCCGCGAAGCCATCGCCGAACACGATTTCCGCGCGCACGGCGCGCCTGTGGATGCCGACGAGGTCTTCGTAAGCGACGGCGCCAAATGCGATACCGGCAACTTCCAGGAGCTGTTCGCCACCGATATCCGCGTCGCCGTGCCGGACCCCGTCTACCCGGTCTACGTCGACACCAATGTCATGGCCGGACGAACGGGCGACTGCGTCGACGGCCGCTACGCCGGACTCACGTATCTGAACTGCACACGCGACAACGACTACTTCCCGGAACCGCCGGCGACACCGGTCGATCTCATCTACCTGTGCTTCCCGAACAACCCCACCGGTGCCACGGCCACGCACGAACAACTGGCGCGCTGGGTCCGCTATGCCGCCGAACACAAGGCGCTGATCCTGTTCGACGCCGCCTACGAGGCTTTCATCCGGGACCCGAAGCTGCCGCATTCGATCTACGAGATCGAAGGGGCGCGCGATGTCGCCGTCGAGTTTCGCAGCCTCTCGAAGGTGGCCGGCTTCACCGGCACCCGCTGCGCCTACACGGTCGTTCCGAAGTCCTGTCGCGTGTACGACGATGCCGGCGGCCTGCAGTCGCTGCATGCCATGTGGAACCGGCGGCACTGCACGAAGTTCAACGGCGTTTCCTACCCCGTGCAACGCGCGGCCGAGGCGGTCTATGGCGATGCGGGCCGCGCGCAGTCACGCGCGTTGACGGATTACTATCTGAAGAATGCCGCGGTCATCCGCGACGGGCTGCTGGCCTTGGGCTATCCCCTCGTCGGCGGCGTCAACGCCCCCTATATCTGGGTGCGGACGGACGGCGATTCCTGGGATTTCTTCGACCGGCTGCTGAACGAGGCCCACGTCGTGACGACCCCCGGCAGCGGGTTCGGAAGCTGCGGCCAGGGCTACATCCGCATCAGCGCCTTCAACAGCCACGAGAACGTGGTCGAAGCCATGGCCCGCATCCGCCGCGTTCTCGGCTGAATCCCGCACGCCCGCCTCAACCGCCGCTCACCAGCCGCTCCAACGCGCCGCGCACGCGGTCCCCGACGGGCTCGGCGCCGACGACAAACTCCCGGCCGGTGATCAGTTCGTATGCCTGGATATAGCGGCGGGCCGCTTCGACGCGCACCTCGTCCGTCAGCTTCGGCGCCTGGCCGTCGCCGACGAAGCCCTGCTCGGCCAGCCACGTGCGCACATATTCCTTGTCCAGCTTGCGCTGCTCTTCGCCGCGCGCGAAACGTTCGGCGTACGTGTCCGCGAACCAATACCGCGAAGAATCGGGCGTGTTGACTTCGTCGGAAACGACCAACCGACCGTGCAGACGCCCGATCTCGTACTTGGTGTCGACGAAGATCAGGCCGCGCTTGGCCGCATGCGCGACGCCGAACCGGTAGAGCCGCAGACAGAGGTCCGCCGCCTCGTCGAACGTCGCACCGTCGATCAGACCTTCCGCGATCGCCTCCTGACGCGAGACGTTACGGTCGTGAGCCTCGTGCTTGGTGGTCGGGGTCACAATCGGCGCGTCGAATTTCTGGTCCTTGCGCAACCCCTCGGGCAACACGTTGCCGCAGAAGTTGCGTACGCCCTGGCGGTAGTTGGTCCACGCGCTCGTCTTGGTCACACCGGTGATGTACCCGCGCACGACGAATTCCAACGGGAGTTGCTCGCATTCGTTGACGACCATGATGTTCGGGTCGGGCACCGCGATCACGTGGTTCGGCGCGATGCCCTTCGTCTGCTCGAACCAGTACGCCGCGAGTTGGTTGAGCACCTGCCCTTTGAACGGAATGGTCCCCAGGACGCAGTCGAAGGCCGAGATGCGATCCGTCGTCACGATGATGCGCCGGTTTCCCCGCTTGCACCAGTCACGCACCTTGCCCGTCGCCGCGCCGCACCCGTCGGGAAAGACGGCCCGTTCCAGTGTGGCGTCGAGGTTCGCCCGCAATACCGATTCGCCGATCATATTTCGCTGCTTCCTTCCTGGTCTTCCGTACCCGGGCTTCCATCGCCCTCCAGGCGCGGCACATCGCTCAACGCACCGGTGCGCAGTTCGGCGACATATGGATACAGCCGCTTCCCCGGACACACGCTGGCGCCCAGGTCGCGGTGCCCGTAGATACCGTGCGGCGGCACGCCGAAACGCCCGCGCAACGCGCCCGTCAACCGCACGAGCGTCTGCACCGCCTCCGTCGAAGGCGTCTGCTCCTCGTAGTTGCCCAACAACAAAATCCCGATGTTCCCGACGTTCTGCGACTCCACATGCGCGCCCTCGTAGGCCAACGACCGGCCCTCCCAGACGCGTCCCGCGAAGTCCACGACGAAATGGTAACCGATGTCGCCGTAGCGCCGCCCGAAGTGACCGGCGTAGATGGCATCGACATCCGCCATCACGGCGTTGACCGCGCATTCGGTGCAGACGCGCGCGCCCTGATGATGCACCGTCATGCGCTTGAACGCCCCGGCCGCGCGCAGCATCCAGAGCTTCGGCCGGGCGCTCCGCCAGTCGCCGCGTCGGATCACCGTGAGCGTCTCCGGCAGAAACGTCAGGTCGTCGATCGGCACGGGCGCCGCGATGGCGGCGCGTGTGGGACGCGCCAGCAGGCCGGCGGCCGCGCCGGCCGCGCCCAGGCGCAGAAATCGACGGCGTGTGAGGGCTTCCATCAGGTGTCGATATCCAGGTTCATGATCACGGGGCACGAGGCCCACTGGCGCTGTTGACGGACGCGCGCCAACCGGTCGCCGCAGACGCCTTTGATCTCTTCGACCAGCGACTGCACCGCGCCCTTGCGGCGTTTCCCGCCGAGCAGGGACAACGCCGTCAGGCACACATGCCGCAACCCCAGCACGCCGCGGCCGGAGGTGGTGTCCCAGACATCGGCGATGGACTCGATCACCATGCCCAGCGCGTTGAAAAACACAAGCTCCAGTGGCGCTCCATCAGCCACCGTGATGCGGTGCAGGTCGATCGTCCACACCTCGTCGCCGCCCGTGACCTCCCACTCGGACGGCCGCACCAGCCCGCTGCCGAAAACCAGCATCCGGCGCGCGTCGGCCACCTCGCCGACCGCGGACATCGCCTGCGAGGCCAGCATCACCAGGTACCCCGAATCGACAACCTGCTCGTGCCCGCCGCGCGATTCGAGGAAAGCCGCAACGGCCGTGGCGACCTCCCGCGCGCGCGCATCGTCGCCGAGAAAGTCGCTCAGACTGCTCCCGGCGATGGTCTTGGCCAGATGCGTCACGAGCGCCTGACCGCACTCGTCATCCCTGTTTTGTGGTATCCAGATCACTACGGTGGATCATCCCTTCAATTTCGCTCAGGAATTGGTCGACCGTCTTGAACCGACGGTAGACGGAAGCAAACCGCACATACGCCACTTCGTCGAGCCTCTCCAGGTGATCCATCACCTTCCTGCCGACAACGCGTCCCGGCACCTCGCGGTCGTACTCGCTCTCAAGCTCCTCGATGATCGCATCGGCCACATTCTCGATCTGCGCCGCGCTGATCGGGCGCTTCTCGCAGGCACGCTCCATGCCGGCCATCAGTTTCTCGCGGTCAAGGTCCTCGCGGCGCCCGTCACGCTTGACGATGCGCAGTTTGGGCCGCAGCACTTCCTCATACGTCGTGAACCGGTGCCCGCAGCGCATGCACACGCGGCGACGGCGCGTGGCATCGCCGTTCCGCACCGAACGGCTGTCGAGCACCTTGTCTTCCTCGTGGGAGCACTTGGGACAACGCATGCGGAGGAAAGCCTCGTCTAGACACCCGCGATCCGGTTCACCGCCGCTACGATCGCCTCGGAATCGCTGCTCCGAACCGTCGCCTGGATTCCGCGCCCGGAGGTTGAGACGACCGGCAGCGAACTGCCGCTGTCGTCGTAGAGCACGATGCCGACGTGCTGCGTGTTGGGCATCAGCTTGAGCATCTCGGCCACCTTGTCTCCATTCATGCCCGGCAGAATCTGCTTGATCACCACGAATTCGGGACGCGACACGATGGCCAGCTCCATCAGTTCGGGACCGCGGCCCACGGCTTCAACCTGGTACCCGGCGTGCGTCAGCGCCCCCGCCAACCGGCTCTGAACCGCCATCTCATCCTCGCCCAGCAGGACCTTGAGCTTCCGTGACGCGCGCATCTCCGCGTGCGCCCCGGCATCGCCCCCGCTACGCAGGAAAATGATGCGGGCGACTTCCATCAGCAGGTCGTTCGGGTCGCACGGCTTGGCGACAAAACCGTCGACGTCGACATTCGCGAAAAACTCGGCCATGTTCGCGCGCGCCGTCAACACCAACACCGGATGCTGCGGCTTACCCCGCGCATCGGAGATCGTCTTGAGAAACCCGACCCCACCCATGCCGGGCATGCTCATGTCGAGAATGATCAGATCCGGGGTGACCATCCGAAGGCAGTCCAGCCCTTCTTCGCCGCTGTCGGCCGTGGTCACATCGTACCCCTCGAACGATAGGAAATCGCTGAGCGTCGTCAACAGGCTCGTATCGTCGTCAATCAACAGAATCTTGCGTCTTGCGGCATTCGTCATCCGGAATCGTGCTCCTTTCGAAGGGCCGGCGCCACGAGCCCAAGTGGTGGGTAGTGAACGCGGATTCCGGGCGGAAGTCAACGAAAATGGCCGGTGTCAACGCGCCAGAAACGGGGTTCGACCGAAAAACGCCCCCTCCACCTTCTCGATCAGATCATCGGCCTCCCAGGGCTTCGGCACCGCCGGGATGCCGAAATTCCGGAGAATCCCGGCCTTGGCACGGTTGATATGAGCGCCCGTGATGACGATGATCGGAATCCGCGCCAGCGGCCCTTCGGTCTTGAGCCGCATGATCAGCTCCGTGCCGTCCATATCCGGCAACACCAGGTCCAGCACGATCGCATCGGGCGGGTCGGCCTTGATGGCCGCATAGGCTTCCTCGCCGGAACCGACCGCCGCGACACGGAAACCGCACGCGCCAATCTGCGCCGACAGGGACTTGACCACCGACTCGTCGTCATCCGCGACCAATACCGACGGCGCTTCGGCCAGACTCATCGAGATGCTCACCTGCGCGCCGCCCTCCGTTCCGGGCACGGGGCTCACGATCTCGAAATGTCCGTCATGCAACTCGACGATCTCCCGCGAGATCGCCAGACCGAGACCCGAACCGCTCGGCTGATCCCCGACGGTGAAATAGCGTTCGGTCACGCGAGGCAGCGCCTCGGGCGGGATCCCGATACCCGTGTCGGCGACGGTCAGCACCACATGGCCGATGCGCTCCGGGTCATCGGCGAGCGAGACATGCACCTCACCCCCGCCCGGCGTGAACTTGATGGCATTGCCGACGACGTTCAGCAACACCCGTTCGATCTTCTGCGTGTCGCAGTCGACGAACCAGCATCCCTTCCGCACGTCGATGACCAGTGAAAGGCTCTTCTGCTCGGCCTGCACGCGCAACGATTCCGTGCTGCGTTCGACCAGCCGGCCGAACGGCACACAGGTGCGCGCCAGCGTGAGTTGCTGGCTCTCGAGCTTGCGCAAGTCCAGGATGTCGTTGACCGTGCCGAGCAGGCGCTGGCAATCGCCCTGCAGCATCTCCAGATAATGCTGCTGTCGCTCCGAGAGCGTGCCGACCACGCCGCGCAGCATGTTGTTGACGGCATAGATCATCGAGGTCAGCGGCGTGCGTAACTCGTGCGACACGTTGGATACGAATTGCGAGCGCGCACGGTCGTGCGCCTCGAGCCGCGAGATGGCTTCTTCGAGCGCCTCCTGCGCGCGTTTGCGTACGGAGATATCGCGGACGAAGAAGCACAACCGCCCCTCGGGGTCAAAGTCCAGCCGGTTGACCGCCACCTCGGAAGGGAACGTCGACTGATCGCGCCGCACGCAGTTGCCCTCGATCAGCGTGTAACGCCGTTCCATCAGGTTCCGCCGGATCGACGCCATGATCTGTTCATCCACACCGGCGATGATCTTGGTGACACTCATCGTCCGCAGCTCGGCGTCGCGATAGCGGAAGAAGTCCAGCGCCCGATGATTGTAGTCGACGATGCCGCCGTGGCAATCGGTGATCAGCACGGCGTCGTAGATGCTCTGCAACAGCCGCACGTATTCCGACGCATGCACGTCCGAGGCATCCCGACGCGCCTGTTGCGTGAAGGATGTCGCCCCGCCGCGTTCGCCTTCCTTGCGGGAACCGACAGGCGTCGAATCGTCCGCCTCTCCTTCGTCAAGATGCAGATCGATCCGCATCGTTTTGGCCGAATCGGCGTACTCCGTCATGTGCCCTCGATTCTCCTTCCGACCTCAGAATCGCCATCCCAGCGAACCCGTCGCCTGGGTGCGACCCAGGAAGCCCAGCTCAAGTTCGAGCGATACCCGCTTCGACAGCGCGGTCGATAGTCCGGCGGTCATGTTCCACGGTTCGTCCGCCTCCAACTCGACATCGTACGCGACCGTCCCGAGGCCCGGAACATCGATACGGCCCTCGTGCTCTTCATCCGCCCGCTGGTACATCGCGCCGAGCCAGCACGTCACCTCCGAGCCCCGCCGCGTCGCGACGGTCCCGCCGACACGCGGGTTGAGCACCCAGGCCCTGACGGTCGAGTCGCTCATGTCCAGCGAGGTGTCCGTGCAGATCGCCGTCAGGGCGGCGAACCAGCGCCCGACGCCGGCCGCGGCCGTCATGCCGGCGCCATAGACGACGCCTTCATACTCGATCGTCAAATTCGCGATCAGCGGCGGAACGGACACCTTCGTTTCGCCTTCGATGCGGCCGATAAGGGCGAATACATTCAGAAACGGCAGCAACCACGCGTCAAGCTTGAGGTTCGCCTCGCCGGTGGAGTTCTCGACCGACAGGTTCCGCAGCAGCGCCCCATCCAGCGCCGGCAGGTCGATCGCAAGCGATTTCAGCGCGTAATCCTGGTCCTGTTTGTGCAGCGTGACGCCGACCCCGTACGGCAGCGGCAGCGCGGCGCCCCCGGCCATCGATTTTCCGAGCGGCAGCAAGCGGTCCTCTCCCGTTGCGGGCCGCACCGCACCCGCAAGGACCGCCACCAACACCATCCATGCCCGCATACCCATGGATCCCTCCTTCGACCAATTGGGGGGCAGGATACCAATCCCCGCCGCCGGATGCAATGCCAGGCGGCGCCCCTGCCAGGCGGCGCCCCCCCGTTAAGCCGGCAGTTACATTCGGCCTTCCCGTGTTATACTTTACCCGCAAGCTGAACCGTGCCCGCCGGAGGAACGGAGCGACCGACCGCCGGCGCGGAAGTCCAAACGCAAGGAGCGCATGCGCGTTGTTTTTACCAATCTCCTCATCGTCGCCGTGGTCCTGCTGTTCGCGCGGACGATCGGATGGCGCACCTACCTGCTCGCCCAACATCGGATACCATCACGTGCATCACCTGAACGCCCGCATCCCGAACTACCGGCTGAAACCGTGCTACGATGCGATCCCGGCGCTCCGGGAAAAACCCGCGCTCACGCCGCGGGAGAGCGTCTCCGGCATGCGATTGAAGCTGGGGACGAGGAACGCCACGAGCTCGTCGGTTTCAGCGCGCGAACTCGGCCACGAGGAACGTGTGGTCCGACGGCTTGAGTTGCCGCCGCGGTTCGAGATCGACATCGCAGGTCTTCAGGCGCCGCGCGAGCGGCGGCGTCGCCAGCAGGTAGTCGATGCGCCACCCCATCTTGCGATCGACCGCGTTGACCGTGCGGTAGTCGTAGAACGTGTAGATGCGCTCGCCGGGATGCCGTTCGCGGCAGAGGTCGACGAAGCCCCAGGCCAGCGTCTCCTCGAAGACGCGGCGCACATCCTGATGGAAGCAGACATGGTTGGCCTGGGCCGCGGCATTGTGAACGTCGATCCCCTCGCGGGCGACGTTCAAGTCGCCGGCCCAGAGCACCGGCTCGTCGGGCGAAAAACGCCGGTCGAAGTACGTACGGAGGCGTCTGAGCCATGCCTGCTTGTACTGGTACATCGCATGCGTGATCGCGCGCCCCTGGGGCACATACGTGTTCACGATATGCAGATCCCCGATACGGGCATACGCCAGGCGCGCGGGATCGGAGCCTGCGCCGCCGTCGCCCAGACCGAACGAGACGGTGTCGGGCTTCGCCCGGGTGGCGATGGCAACGCCGTTGTAGGACTTCTCGCCGCAGAAGATCACGTAGTAGCCGAGCTCCGAGAACGCCATCGAGGGGAATTCGCAATCGACTACCTTGGTTTCCTGCAGACAGAGGATATCCGGCTTGTGCGCCTTCATCCACCCGATGACGGTATCCATCCGGCTGCGGATGGAGTTGACATTGAACGTGGCGACTTTCATGCCGTGGACTATGGCGCGGATGCCCCCGCATACGCAAGTCTTTCGAGTGCCGGTTGCGATCGCCCAATTCTCGTGATTGCCCTGCGTGCCGCGCCGCGCGGCCGCGTTGCGGTTGACGGCGCGGCGCGCCACACATACGACTGGAAACCGCGGCCGGCGCGGCCTATCATCCGACCATTTCAACCGCGGTTCGGACGGGACAGGCATTCGGCGACCGAGCAGGAAAGGTATCACATGCCCACGTACCGGAGACTTCTCCTGGGTGCAGCTCTAGCGATCGTCCCCTTGTTGGCGCTGTACGCCCACGCGATGCACTACTACCCCTTCCTGTCGGACGATTCGCTCATCTCGCTTCGCTATGTGGCCCGGCTCCTGGACGGCAAGGGGCTCACCTGGACGGACGGGCAACCCGTCGAAGGTTACTCGAACCTGCTCTGGATACTTTTCATCGCCTTCCTCGGCCGCGTGGGGGTCGATCCCATCGATGCTTCGCGCGTGCTTGGCTTTCTCGGCATGGGCACGGTGGTCATGACGATCCTGTGCTGGCATGCCCGCGGAAAGGGCCTGCGACAGGCATGCCTTCCGGTCGCGGCGGGCGCGTTCTTCTTTTGCATGGCCGCGCCGGTGGCGGTGTGGGCGCTCGGCGGGCTTGAGCAACCGCTCTACGCGGCCCTGATCGCGCTTTCGATCCCGTTCACGATACAGGTCACGGACGATGAAACACCCCGCGGCGGAACGCTCGCGATGCTGTCGTCCGCATTGGCACTGCTCTGCCTGACCAGACCCGATGGGCCGCTGTTTTCCGTCGCCGCCTTTCTCGCCATCTCCATCGGTCGGTATTGCCGCGGCAAGTCCGTCCTCTCCCTCGGGGAGCTTTCACGCTTGGGGTCCCTGCCCGCGCTGGCTTATTTCGGTCAGTTGTTCTTCAGACTCTCGTACTACGGCGAGTTCGTTCCGAATACCGCGCTGGTGAAGATCGCTCCCAGCGGCCATCACCTCATGCATGGCGTCGACTATGTGGCGGGCGGCCTGTGGGCGCTCTTCCCTTTCTCCCTGCTGGCCGTTCTGTCGATCCTGGCTGCGATCCGTTCCCCGCATAGCCGAAGCGCGGGCATTCCGTTGTTGGCGATCCTCGCGCTGTGGGTGCCGTACGTCGTCTTTATCGGGGGCGACATATTCCCGGCATATCGTCACTTTACGCCGATTGTCGTGGTATTCGCTTTCGCGCTGGCGGAAGGGGCGGATTGGGTTCGACGGCGCCTCCGGCTTCCATTGCCCCTGAAGCACAAAGCAATCCTGAGCGCCGGCGCCATCGTCGCCTGTACCTGGTTTGCGATCCTTCAGTTCACGCTTCCGGCGAACCGGGAGGCGATTTCCGAGCGATGGGAATGGGATGGAAAAGCGATGGGGTTGCTTCTCAAGCGGGCTTTTTCCGAGCAACAACCGCTCATCGCGGTGTCCGCGGCGGGATGTCTGCCCTATTGGTCCGAACTGCCGGCCGTGGACATGCTGGGACTCAACGATCACTATCTGCCACGCCATCCGCCGGACGACTTCGGGAAAGGGAACCTCGGACACGAATTGGGCGATGCCGCGTATGTCCTGCAGCGGCGACCGGATCTGGTCATCTTTCATACGGGGGATTGGAACGCCTCGTTCAGGAGCGGAAGAGACCTGCAGCGCGCCGCGGCGTTCCAGCGCCGCTTTACGCCGGTCCGCGTATTGGCAACGCACCCGCATCGCTACACGGCAACCCTTTGGGTGGACAAGGACAGTCCGCGGATCGGAATCCGGAGAAGCCCTTCCGAAATCAGGGTCCCGGGGTTCCTGCTCAACGGACAGCGCGACACCGTCGCTTACGCCAACGAAGCCGGCAGGCTCGTGGTGCCCGTGCATTCGACCCAGTCCGCGAGTGTGGCGCTGGATTCCATGGCCGACCGACACTGGAGCGTCACGATCAAGGCATCCGGGGCGGAGGATGTCCGGTATGAACTCCAGCACGGTGACGCATCGCTGATTGTCACGCTATTTTCGAAGCGCCATGACCCGATCGAGATCGAAGAGATTATACTGACGAGAACAAACGCGTCGTGAGGCCCGCCGCGACCCGCGGGGGCGTGGCCCGGGGGCGCGCCACGCTACGGCACGGACATCGTCAGCGACGAGAGAAGGAGGCGCATGGAAGTCAACGCGTGGACGAAATGTTTCTTCCACGCTCGCCCTGCCTAGCCCGAGAGCTGGCGGCGGATGTCGTCGAGTTGCGCCTCGAGCGTGCCGTCGATGATGACGTCGCCGACCTTGACGAGGATCCCGCCGACGATGCCCGACGCGATGCGCGGTTGCAGACGGACGTCCTTGCCCAGCGTCCGACCGACCTCGCGTGTGATGGCCGCGAGTTTCTCGGGCGAGAGCGGGACCGCCGTCACGATCTCGCCGGTCGCCTGCCGGCGCGCGCCGGAAAGCCGGCTGAAGAACCGTTCGGCGATCGCCGGCAGATGTCCCAGATGTCCCAAGCTCCGCAGCATCAAGACGTAATGCGTCAGCAGCGGATGCACGCGGCGGTCGAGCACCTGGAACAGCGCCCGATCCTTGCCTTCTTCGCCGACATGGGCGGACGCGAGGAATTCGCGCAGGGCTTCCTGGCCGCGCAGGAACTCGCTCAACTCCAGCAGGTCCGCCTCCACCTCGGCGGATACCCCGGCCGCTTCGCTCAGAGCGATCAGCGCGTCGGCATAGCGGTCTAAATCAGGTGTGCTGTCGGGCGGCATAGTTCTTCTTCAGGCGCTCGATGAACGAATCGGCCAACTCCTCGTGCCGCTTTTCGTCGAGTCCTTCGCGGATCACCTGGCGCGCGATGCGCACGGAGAGGCCGGCGACCGTATCCTTCAGCTCGCCGAGGCTGCGCTGGGTCTCACGCTCGATTTCCCCGCGGGCCCGTGTCAGGAGGGCGTCGGCCTCATCCTTGGCGCGCGCCTGCGATTCCCGGTTCATCTGCGTGACGAGCCGCTGGCCCTCGTCAACGATCCGCCGCGCCTCGGTACGGGCCGCGTCGAGCTGATCCTGATTCGCCTTGAGAATCTCCCGCGCCTGATCGCGCGCGGCGTGCGCTTCGTCCAGCGACGCGCGGATGACCTGTTCGCGCTTGTTCAGGGCGTTCTGCAGCGGCCGGAAGGCGAAGCGCGCCAGCAGCGCGACGAGCGCGGCAAAGGTCAGCAGCGACCACACGAACAGCCCTGCATCGAACTCGCCCATATGCGTGACCCACTACTGTTGGCCGATATCGAGACTCGGTGCGGCGCCCGCGGTGGCGTCCCGGCCGTGCTCCGCCCCGGCATCCTTGCCTCTGCCGATCAGCATGATGGCGATCAGCAGCGCGTACAGGCACAGCGCCTCGATAAACGCAATGGCCAGAATCATCAGCTTCTGGATCTGTCCGGCCGCTTCCGGCTGACGCGCCACGCCTTCAACCGCGCGACTTGACAGCATGCCGATGCCGATGCCGGTGCCCAGCGCCGCCAAGCCGATGGCCAGTCCAGCGCCCAACCATGCCAGTCCTTCCGGTAACATCCACGTTCTCCTCAGTGCGACGATTCGAGTGCGTCCTTGATATAGATTCCCGAGAGCAATGTAAAGATAAAGGCCTGGATGAAGGATACGAACAACTCGAAGGCGCTCATGACCACCGCCCCGACAAACGGAAACGGCTTAATGAACCAGGCCAGCGAGCCCGCCAGTCCGAGGAAGACCAGCACGAGCGCGTGTCCGGCCATCATGTTGGCGAACAGACGAATCGCCAGCGAAAACGGGCGCGCCAGCCAACTGATGACCTCGATGGGCACGACGAACGGCACGATCCACCCGGGGATGCCGGACGGCACGAACTTGCGGAGGAACCCGAACAGGCCGTGGCAGGCCACGTTGACCACGATCGTGATGACGAATGTGATCGCGGCCAGTGCGCAGGTCACGTTGATATTCGCCGTCATCGCCTGCGCATGGGACGGCAGGGGAACGACACCGAAGAGGTTGGAGAAGAGGATGAAGAAGAACAGCGTCAGCAGGAAGGGCGCCCAGCGGCGACCGCCTTCGCCAATGCCTTCGCGGATGACGGACTGCTCCAGGAACTCGATGATCGCCTCGAAGAAGTTGGCGAACCCGCCGTGCGGAACCGGCTCGGGGCGCCGGCAGGCCAATGTCACGACGACAAAGGTCAGTCCCGCCGCCAGCCAGAGCAGCAGCACTTCGTTCGTGATGCTCAGGTCGATACCGAACACCGACGGCAACTCGATCAGCACCTGACGCGGTATGGCATGATGCATCGACGTCACCCTTTCAGGCTTTGCTTCAGCGCCGTCGCGAGTTCGGCGATGACGGCATCGGCAAGCGGGGTCTCGAAATCGCCGGTGAGGACGGTCACCGCATCGCGGGCGTTGCAGACGATCGCGCCCATGACGCCTTGCGGCGGCAACCGGAAGGCGTCGCCCACGAAGCAGAGCACCGGGTGGACCGTGACGCGGCGGCCGGCAATGCGTTCGAGCGCCGCCGTCAACGCATGCGCCGCCTGTTTGACCTGGTCGACCGGCGGCCGGGTCGGCTCGTCGCCGTCATACAGGATGCGCCCGTCCTCGATCGTCACCGGCGCCCGCCAGTTCTTGGTCTCGACCACGAAGACGCCCGTCGGGCCGACGACGATGTGATCGTAGTCGGCGCCACCCCGCGGCATCAGGGTCTGGCCCGCGGACGCGATCCCATGGAAGACGCGAAACCCCGCCGGCAGAAACGCCAGCTCGTGCGCAACCCATTCCTCGCCGCGCGCACCCGTGACGAAGGCGCCGAGCCGCCGCCGCATGACATGGAGGACGATGACGAAGACCGCGGCGAGCCCGAGAATAAGCGCGCCCGCCGCCGCACGCGACATCGCCGGCACGGGAAAGGCGGCACGGATCAGATAGCCCGCCAGCGCCGTGGCGGCCAGCATCGGCCAAATGGCCGCGACGACGCCCGCCAGACGCGCCCGTTCGCCGGGGCTGCCATGAACTTGCGCGAAGGCGTGCGAGGGTCTCTGATCGGATCGCATGCTGTAGAGATACCCGAACCGCCCGGTACAGTGAAGCGGAATGTTGGAATCTTCTTGGCGCTTCCGTGTTTCTGGGGGGGGGAATTGTATTGGTCCGGCGTAATCGGGATGGGCTGACAAGCCGGGTATCGGGTATAGAGCGGGTATGAAAGACCTTTGTGTGTCGAGAGATGGCTGGCCGAGAGCAGTCTCGACAAGGTCTCGCGACGAAGCGTAGACGACGAAGCGTGGGACGAAGAGAGCGACGAAGTGTGACGTGGCATGGATAGGAGCAGCAGGTATGGCAGAGCTCTTTGGCCATGAGAGACCGAAAGTCTACCAGAAGGTCATGCACTTCGCCTGTTTGGAGAGATTAGGGCAAATGATTAGGGCGAAAGATTAGGGAAACAACGAGATGCTCCCTTAATCGTTCGCCCTAATCGTTCGCCTTAATCTGCACTCACTGGGTGCGGACGACGGCTGCACACTTCGTCGTCCACACTTCGTCCCACACTTCGTCGTCTACGCTTCGTCGCCACACTTCGTCGGCTCTTGGACCTCGGCGGTTTGTGCAGGGCCCCGCTTTCCGTTCAATGAAGAATCCCCCCACAAACCCGGAAGCGCCTAAAAGAGGCGCTTGACCTGCCGACTGCAGGATCATGATTTGGCGTTGTGTTCGCCGCAACGCGAAC
>CAYYJS010000042.1:0-29001 GCA_964472315.1 uncultured Victivallales bacterium
CCCATCTTGACTCAAATCCCGCTCATCTCCATCATCTACCCCGTTGGCGCTCACCCAACCAACAAGAGAGGGGACGAGAGCGGCACTTGACCTCAGAGTTCGCTCTGATCTGCACTCACTCGGTGTGCCCATCGGACGGAAACGGAGTGATCATAACAACCTGACTCTCAATGCCTTGCGATGCACGGCACCAGATGCAGACCAAATGGACTGGCTTCGAGGACGAAGCGATCGACAACCCCAAGAGACGCCGCGGCACGACGGGTGCCGATGGACAATCGCCTGAGTGGGATCACGGAAAACGATAGCGTGAATCGAGCGCGAAGGCGTTTTCGATGTGGCGGATGAGCGGGGTATCGCCGGGCTGGCCGACAACTTCGACGACGTCGAAGCGGAACAGGACCGCCGGGTCGCGCAGTTTCTTCAGGTACCGCACCGCGGCGCGCGAAAGCACGGCGCGCTTGTGACGGTCGATGGCCTCGATGGGGCGTCCGAAGGCTTCGCTCTTGCGCGTCTTGACTTCGACAAACACCAGCACCTGGCCGTGGCGGGCGACCAGGTCCAGTTCGTCGCGGGCATCGGGCCGGACGCGCCGGCCCAGGATCCGGTAGTCCAGCCCCGCGAGGTAACGGGCCGCCTCGTCCTCGCCCCACTCCCCGCTGTCACGGGGTCGTTTGCGGCGCCAGAACATCAAAGCAGGGCCTCACGGTCGCCGGCGCCGGCGCCGTCCGCGCGCCGACGGATGCCGGCCGCGTCGGCGACGGGACGGAACGAGCGGCGGTGTTCAGGACAGGGGCCATGGGCCAGCAGGCGCTGGATGTGAAAGGCGGTGCCGTACCCTTTGTGCACGGCGAACCCGTACGCGGGGTAGACGGCATCGAGCGCGATCATGATCCGGTCGCGGGTCACCTTGGCAATCACACTCGCCGCGGCGATGGACAGGCTCTTGCCGTCGCCCCGCACGATGGGCGTGGTCGGCGCGGGCAGCCCGTGCACGGCCAAACCGTCCACCAGGATATGCTCGGGACGGGCCGGCAGCGCCTCGACGGCCCGATACATGGCCATGTGGGTGGCACGGAGGATGTTGTGCCGGTCGATCTCGGCGACATCGGCGCGGCCGACGCCGATGGCCACCAGCTCCGGGCCCGCGCCGGTCAGCAGCGCGAAGTAGCTGTCGCGCTGCGCGGCGGTCAGTTGCTTGGAATCCGTGAGATCCGCCAGGGACGCTTCGCTCTCGCGCAAGGCAAAGGCCGGGTCGAACACCACGGCGGCGGCCACGACCGGCCCCGCCAGCGGTCCCCGCCCGGCCTCATCCACGCCCGCGACGCGCGTGCGACCGCAGGCCCAGTGCTGGCGCTCGAAAGTCAGCAATCGGTTACTTCTTGGCCGTGATTTTCTCGCGCAGACGCGCCTTTTTGCCCGTGAGCTTCCGCTGATAGTACAGCTTCGCGCGACGGACATGGGCGGAGCGCTCGATCTCGATCTTTTCAAGGTGCGGCGAATGCACGGGGAACACACGCTCGACACCGACGCCATGCGAAACACGGCGCACCGTGAACGTCTCCGTTCCGCCGCCGCCATCCCGGGCGATGACGACACCCGTAAAGAGCTGCACGCGTTCCTTCTCGCCTTCGCGGATTTTCACGTGCACCTTGACGGTATCGCCCACCGCAAACGGCGGGATATCCGAGCGCATGCACTCACGGCCAATTTTCTCGACAAGGTTCGAAACCATGATCGCACTCCTGCCTGCTACGACGCCCGGTCTCAGCGGCGGTCCGGGGCACTGCCTTCACTATCCTCAAGAAGATCCGGTCTTCTTGCCACTGTCCTCAACTTCGACTGTTCCAGCCGCCAGGCGGCCACGGCCGCGTGATGTCCCGACATCAGAATGTCGGGCACCCGCATGCCTCGATACTCGACGGGGCGCGTATACTGGGGATACTCCAGCAACCCCTGGCTGAAGGACTCCTCTTCGGTCGCCCCTTCGCCACCCAGCACACCGGGCAACAGCCGCACCACGGCATCGATCACCACGGCCGCCGGCAGCGCGCCATTCGTCAAGACGTAATCGCCGATCGACAACTCGTCGGTGACCAGCGCCTCGCGGACGCGCTCGTCGACACCCTCATAGTGACCGCATACAAAGATCAGATGCGATTCCGATGCCAGCTCGCGGGCCACGGCCTGTTTGAAGGGCCGGCCCTGCGGCGACATCAGGATCACCCTGGCATCGGCGCCGTCCAGCGACTCCACGGCATCGAACAACGGCTCGGGCTTCATCACCATGCCCGGCCCGCCCCCATACGGCCGATCGTCGGTCGTCCGGTGCGGATCCGTTGTAAAATCGCGCGGGTTCACCAACCGGAACGTCACCGCCCCAAGGCGGCACGCCCGTTTCAACATGCTCTCCTCGAGAAAGCCTTTCAGCATCCCGGGGAAAACCGTAACAACGTCAATCCTGAGCGGACGGCTCATCTGCACCAACGGCGGCCACGGCAACCGGGCCGGCGCCTGCCGTGCGCTTCGCGCGCCGCACGAGGCTCTTGACCGTATCGCTGGCCTGGGCGCCTTGCGACTGCCAGTAGGCGATGCGGTCCAGCTTGATGTCGAAGTTCGTGCCGGCCCGCTTGGGGTCGTACCAGCCCAGGTTCTCGAGAAAACGGCCATCGCGCGGCGACCGACAATCGGTCGCCACGACGCGGAACGAGATATCGTTGCCGCCGCCTGTCCTCGTCATTCTGATCTTAACTGCCATAGTTCCTCCACAAAGGTTCGGCATAGTGTCACGATGCCGGACACAATTCAAGTCCTTAATTTCCCGTCGTTTCGCCGCCCACAAGTTGCCGTTGCCGGAACTTGAGCTGCTCCCCGGATACGGCCACGTGAATGACCCCGTCGCCGGAAACCCCGCCGCGCAGAATCTGTTCGGCCAGGGGATCTTCAAGGTATCGCGAAACGGCGCGGCGCAGGGGCCGCGCGCCGAGATCGGGGCTGAACCCCTTGTCGATCAGGAAATCCTTGGCGGCTTTCAGCAACTTCAGCGTCAACCCGCGGCTCACGAGGCGGTCGCGCACTTTGGCGACTTCCAGGTCGAGGATCATGGCGACATCGCCGCGCGAGAGTTCGCGGAAGACGATGATATCGTCGAACCGGTTCAGCAGTTCGGGCTTGAATGTCCGTTTGGCGGCATCGAGCATGCGCTGCTTGAGCTGTTCGTACTCGGCGGACGCGGTCGCGCCGCCGAAGCCCAGCCCGCCCTTGCGGCCGCCGGCCTCGTGACCGAGGTTGGAGGTGAGGATGACGATCGTGTTGCGGAAATCGATATGTCGTCCGAGACTGTCGGTCAGTTTGCCTTCCTCCAGGATCTGCAGGAGCATGTGCATGACGTCGGGATGCGCCTTCTCGATCTCGTCGAACAACACGACCGAATAGGGGCGGCGCCGCACCTTCTCCGTAAGCTGGCCGCCTTCGTCGTGCCCGACGTAGCCCGGCGGCGATCCGATCAGGCGCGAGACGGTGAACTTCTCCATGTACTCCGACATGTCGATCTGGATCAGCGCATCGGCGTCGCCGAACATGAACTCCGCCAGCGCCTTGGCCAGCAGCGTCTTGCCGACGCCGGTCGAGCCCAGAAACACAAACGATCCGATCGGCCGGCTGGGGTCCTTGAGGTCGGCGCGCGAGCGGCGCAGGGCGCGCGAAATCGTGCCGACCGCCTCGGCCTGCCCGATCACGTGGGCGTTGAGCACACGTTCCATATCCAGGAGGCGTTCGAGTTCCTCGCCCGCCATCTGGCGCAACGGGACACCGGTCCATTTGGAGACCACTTCGCGGATGTCATCGGGCGTGACGACCAGGGCGACCTTGGCGTTGGCCGCGCGCCACTCGTTGACGATGCCGTCGAGCGCCTCGCGCTCCTTGCGCTCGCGGTCGCGCAATTCGGCGGCCTCCTCGAAGCGCTGATCGTGGATGGCCTTCTCCTTGGCCACGCGGGTCTCCTCGATGGCGGCTTCGCGCTCCCGCAGATCGGGCGGACGCGTCGTGGCCTTGATCCGCACGCGCGAACCGGCTTCGTCGATCGTATCGATCGCCTTGTCGGGCAGAAACCGCCCGGTCAGATAGCGGTCCGACAGCCGGGCCGCCGCTTCGAGCGATTCGTCCGGATACGTCACGCCGTGGTGCTGCGCGTACCGCTGACGCAGCCCTTTGAGAATCTCGATGGTCTGATCCACCGAAGGCGCCTCGATTTTGACCGGCTGAAAACGGCGTTCGAGCGCGGCATCCTTCTCGATGAACTTGCGGTACTCGTTCAGCGTGGTGGCGCCGACGCATTGCAGCTCGCCGCGGGCCAGGGACGGCTTGATTATGTTGGAGGCATCCATGGCGCCTTCGGCGGAGCCGGCGCCGACGATGGTGTGCAGTTCGTCCATGAACAGGATGACATCGCCCGAACGGCGCACCTCGTCCATGACGGCCTTGATGCGCTCCTCGAACTGACCGCGGTACTTCGTGCCGGCGATCATGAGGGCCATGTCGAGGGTGACGACACGCTTGTTGCGCATGGCATCGGGCACGTCGCCGGCGGCGATGGCCTGCGCCAGACCTTCGACGACGGCGGTCTTGCCGACGCCGGCTTCGCCGAGCAGCACGGGGTTGTTCTTGTTGCGGCGGCAGAGAATCTGGATCACACGTTCGAGTTCGTCGGCGCGTCCGATCATGGGGTCGAGCGTTCCGGCGCGCGCCAGGGCGCTCAAGTCGCGTCCGAACGTGTTGAGCGCGGGGGTCTTGTTCGCGCCCTTGGGCTTGGGTTCGGCCGGGGCGCCGACACCGGCTTCGACGGCCTCTTCTTCTTCTTCGCCCGGCTCGTAGTTCGGATCGAGTTCGCGCATCACTTCGGCGCGCACGGTGTCGAGGTCGACCTCCATGTTGCGCAGCACCTGCGCCGCGACACCCTCGCCCTCGCGCAACAGACCCAGCAGAATGTGCTCCGTGCCGACATAGGCATGGTTCAGGGCCTGGGCCTCGGCGACGGCAAGTTGCAGGACCTTCTTCGAGCGCGGCGTGAACGGCACGTTGCCGACCAGCTTCGTCTCGGGCCCCTGCCCGACCGCCTTCTCGACTTCGAGGCGCACCGCCTCCAGCGAGATGTCAAGGCGTTCGAGCACGCTGACCGCGACACCCTCCCCGAGCGCGATCAGGCCGAGCAGGAGATGCTCGGTCCCGACGTAGGGGTGATTGAAGTTATCCGCTTCCTTGCGCGCCAGCTTGATGACCCGCTGCGCCCGCGGCGTGAAATTGTTGAACTCATTCATGTTTCCGACCTCGCAGATTCCTGTTTCACAGCCGATTCCTGTTTCACAAGGGATACACCCTTCAGTTTCTCTCGTACCAACTCCGCCCGCATGTGGTCGCGGGCATCCGGTTCCAACGCGGCACCGGCCAGCTTCTGAAGGTGTCCGGGCTGACTCAGCAGCATCACCTCGTTCAGATGCGCCACCGAGACGCCATGAATCATACCCAATTCGGAACCCAACCGCAACCCGGAGAGAATATCCATCGCTTCCCCCGACGACAGGATGCAGGCGTAGCGCAAAATGCCGACGGCGCGCGCGCAGTGGTCCAGCACGTGGATGCGCCGCTGTTCGAGCAGGCGGGCGCGCGCCTGTTGCTCCTGCATGACGAGGAAGGCGACGACATCCTCCAGCGCCCCGATCATCGACATCTCGTCGCGCCCCAGCGTCGTCTGATTCGAGATCTGGTACATGTTGCCGTAAGCGTCGGTGCCTTCGCCGAAGGCGCCGCGCACGGCCAGACCGATGCGCGTGAGACCCTTGATGACCGGTTCCACCTCGCTCATGAGGCGCAGCCCCGGCAGATGGACCATGACGCTGGCCCGCAGGCCGGTGCCGACGTTGCTGGGACATGCCGTCAGATAGCCGAACCGCGGCGAGAAGGCAAACGCCACCTGCCGCTCCAGCGCCTCGTCGATCGCGGCCAGCGAGGTCCATGCGGCCTGCAGATCCAGGCCGGGACGCATCGCCTGCATCCGGAGGTGATCCTCCTCGTTGATCATCACGGCGACATGCTCCGGTTCGCTGATGACCACGCCGCTGCCCGCACCCTTGGCGGCAAGCTCCTGGCTGATCAGATAGCGCTCCTTCAGGATCTCCTTGTCGATCGGCGACAGGTCGGCCATGCCTAGACACATCGGGGCGCTCATGCCCGGCAGCCGGCAAAGCACGTCGCGCAGCCGTTCATAGAGTCGCATGCACTCCTGCTTGCCGCACCAACCGGGAAACGCGGCCCCGTCGAGATTGCGCGCCAGACGGATCCGGCTGCTGATGACGACACCGCTCTGTTCGCGCGTCAACAGCCATGACCGGGAGGTGGAGAGAAACTCCTCAACGACCATGGCCACCCTCCGGGAGACGGGTTTCGAGTGTCAGGATCTGATCACGCAACCCGGCGGCCTCTTCGAACGCCTGACGGCGGACGGCATCGGTCAGCCGCGCGCGTACCGCGGCGACCTCGGCACGCAACGTCTCGCTGGCGGGGCGACGCCCGACATGCTGCTGCGCACGGTGCATGCCGTCGATGATGGGAACCAACTCGGCCTCGAAGGTCTCGTAACAGGCGCCGCACCCCAGACGGTTGGTCTTCTGGAAGTCGCTGATGGTCATGTGGCACCGCGGACAGCTCTGCCGTTTGGGCTTGTCGGCCGCCGCGGCGGCCGCCGACGCGCCAAACAGGAAATCGGTGATCGACAGCGGCGACTGCAGCCCGTGCTTGGCCGCACAGGCCTTGCAGATGTGCAGTTCCTTGACGACGCCGTCAACAACCTGCTTCATCACACTCGTCGCCACATCCTGCTTGCAGAGATCGCAGATCATCGCCGCCTCTATATCGGATATCCGTGACTGTCCGCGTAATCGCGGTAGACCCGCATGAGACGCCGGGTCACCGGCCCGGGCCGACCCTCGCCAATCTTGCGGCTGTCGATGTCGGCGACCCCGATGACCTCGGCGGCCGTTCCGGTCAGGAAAACCTCATCGGCCGTATACAGATCGTACCGGCTCAGACGCTTCTCCTGCACATCGAGCCCTTCTTCCCGGCCCAGACGCATCACGACGTCGCGGGTAATGCCTTCGAGGATGCCTTCGTCAACGGGCGGAGTGACAAGTTTGCGCCCGCGAATGGCGAAGATATTGTCGCCCGTGGCTTCACAGACCGCACCGTGCGCGTTGAGCATGATCGCCTCGACACAACCGGCGTTGATCGCCTCGATCTTGGCCAGAACGTTGTTGAGGTAGTTGAGACTCTTGATACGCGGGTTGACGGCCTCCGTCAGGTTGCGCGTCGTGCCGACGGTCACCAGACGCAACCCGTTTTCGTACAACTCCTTCGCATAGAGTTGGATACTGGCGGCGATAACGATAACCTGCGGCTTCTTGCAGACGAACGGGTTCAGTCCGAGGCTTCCGACACCGCGCGTGACGATCAGTCGGATGTAGCCGTCCATCGCGTCGTTCTCACGACAGGTGCGGGCAACGGCTTTCATCATGGCGGGCTGCGTCATGGGAATCTCGAGGGCGATCGCCTTGGCGGAGTCGTAGAGCCGCGCCACATGCGCTTCGAGCTCGAAGATACGGCCGTTGTAACTGCGTATGCCTTCGAAAATACCGTCCCCATACAGCAGACCGTGGTCGAACACCGATACCTTCGCATCGCGCTCGAGAACCATCTTGCCGTTCATGTAAATCTTCATCGTGACGTGACCTCCATCCCTGTCGCCGAAAAAAAAGAGGCATCCCCAAGCTTCACCTCAGGATCGCCTCTCATCGTCCCCCACCCAATGGCCTGCCCATCGCCGTCCGCGAGTCTCCGACGCGACGACGGCGGCAAAGCCTGGTGCACCCGAGAGGAGTCGAACCTCCACGCCCTTAACGGGCACAAGGACCTGAACCTTGCGTGTATGCCAATTTCACCACGGGTGCTTTTTCCAAAGAACGGTGAATAATACGGGGGGAAATGGGCCAACGTCAACCCCTCTTTTTCGGATGAAGGCGTCTAACGAGCGGTGGAGTCGGAATCGTCCACCGGTATCGTCGTCGTTGTCGTGTCGTCCGCCTTCCCGGCATCCTTCGCATCCGGCTTGAAGTCGAGGCAGACGGAGTTGATGCAGTACCGCAGCCCGGTCGGTTTCGGACCATCCTCGAAGACGTGTCCGAGATGCGATCCGCAGCGGGAGCAGATCGCCTCATGGCGCTGCATGCCGTGCCGGTCATCGACAGCCGTCGTGACATTCGATTCGGCAACCGGCGCCCAGTAACTCGGCCAACCCGTCCCCGAGTCGAACTTCGTCTTCGAACTGAACAAAGCCTGACCGCAGGCCGCGCAGACGTACGTGCCGTCAGCCTTGTGCTTGTAGTACTTACCCGAGAACGCACGCTCCGTGCCCTTTTCCCGTAAGACCCGGTATTGCTCGGGGCTCAACTTCTCCTGCCATTCCGCTTCGCTGCCGATACCGCAACCCTTTCCTGGCGCACACATGGCCGCACCCTCCTTCCCGTCTCCTTCCGGACCTCCAGCCCTGACCACCATGAGGGCAATCGCCAACAAACCCAAACCCACGCCCAACGGGCCGCCGATACGTTCCCATCGCATGTTCATCGCGTCACCCTCTTTCCATCGCGTATTCCGTCGCGAACTTGTCAGCACCCCCCCGCGGGACGCTTGATGTTCTCTCTTGGTCGCCAAAGCATCAAACGTGCCAGAATCTTACAGCGTACGGAGCAAGAGATTCGCCCGCGCGCCGTGTCTCATGCGTGTTGCATCGCCCAGAGTCACAACCGGGGATAATGCCGGCCCGCTCATCGATCTGCCGATGCGTCTTCACAACGACATGGTAGCATGATCGGGAATCAGTCGGCCAGATCGAGACGCTGTTTGACGAACCAGGCGCCGGTGTAGGCGTCCCGGCAGACGAGAACGAACGCGCGACGGCGGGCAAGCACGGCGGCGCCATCCGGGCTGAGCGACTCGGCGGCGACGATGATCGCAAGCAGGTTCTCCCGAAAGCTTGCCTTGTTCACCAACGGCCGCAACAGGAATTCGCGCTGATAGTCGGTCGTCGCGACGTCGTTGCTCGGCGCGCAGGCGCGCAGGGTAGCGGCGAGGTACTCATCCGCGAACATGTCGGCGAAGGATGCGTAGAACGCGTTCGTCATCTCGACGATCACGGCATCGAAGGCGGTCGGCTCGATGTCGAACGCGTTGGTGCCCTGCGTGACCGGCTGTTCGATGCGCGGCGGCCCGAGCATGGCGCGCAGCACGGCGGGGTGGCGGCTGTTGGGATTGACCAACCCGCGCTGCCACGGCGCGTTGGTATCCACCGCTGACGCGGTTAACCGGTCGAGCAGGATGGCCTGACCCCGATCCGCGTCCAGCAAGTCGATCGTCCGCCACGGTCCGGCCTCGGACAGGACAACCTGACCGATGTCGACGATGTTCGATACCGCGCCGTCATGGTGGTAGATCGGCAGTCCCTGGTGCAGCGCGGACGCGTAGGCCGAGCAACTGGCGTTGGTGGTCCCGAGCGTGTTGGCGGCGGCAAGCCAGCAGTTGCTGTGACTGTTGACACGCGGGTCATCGGCGGCCAGGGCGACCTCGGACCGGAGTTCCAGCAACGCGCCGTCGTCGCCTTCCGCGGCCCCAGGGTCATAACCGAGGCTTTCGTCGACGATGGCGCCGTCGGGATTCAGAATCCGCGCCAGCACCCAGACCCGGTTGGTGACCGTCACGTCGACGGTGGTGTCCAGCGTGGGATGCGTCTGGTAATGCGCGATGCCGATCGGCAGGAATCGCCGCACCGAGGTCGGCGCGCCACCGTCGATCGCCGGTAGCGTGACGTCGACGGGAAACGAGATGGCACGCTCGGACGGCGACGACACGACGACGAACGCGCTGTCGTCATCGGCGCGCATCTCCGGAAGCGCCTCTTCGAACGACCACGCAGGGTTCGCGCGCTCCATGATTTCCGCCATGGCGACGCCGGACACCCAGTTGCTGAACACGGCGACCCGCAGCGTGTACCCCTCGCCCGACGTCCGCGGCACGAAGGGATACCAGGCTTCCACGTCGATGGCATAGTGGTTCGTGCGCCCGGGCGCATCCGGCAGGCGCGACAGGACGATCTCGTTGATCAGCGGTGTCGCTTCGCCGCCGTAATCCTCGCGCCACGGCGTGGCCGTGCCCGTCTCGGGCCGGCGGTCTTCGTCCAGAAAGGCGATGACATTCCAGGCGATCGCGACGGGGTTTGTGACGCATGCGGCCGCCAGGAGGTCGGTCAGCGGGCGGAAGTAGTCGTTGCTGAACGCGGCGTCCGCATGGTTGCCGTCGTAGTTGGTGATGGCGTTGATCGCGAACTTGTTGGTCAGGGCGATATCGCGGCGGCCGAGACCGTTCGTCGAGACCATGTACCGATGCGGGTCGGGATCGTACGAATAGACGAACAGGTTGGAACTCGGCCCGGCGATACCCGCATTCAGGGACGTCAACTCGCCGAGGGTTTCGTAGCGCCGGTGCGCGTCGCGGTCGTCCAGAAAGGCCGCGGGATCGACGACTTCCTCCAGCGCATCGAAATCGACAACGCCCGGCGCGAAACGGTCGACGTCGTTCGTGCCGCCCGTGCACGTGTTGGCGTCGATCAGCCCGGACACGTTGACGACAAGAAAGGCGACGCGCCCGTTGGTGGCGGTCAGCGTCCCCGTCTCCGGGTCCTTGCCGACGACGTATGCCCAACCCGGCTGCGTGTTCGCGACATCGCTCCACAGCGAGACCGGAATCATGCCCGTCACGCTGCCGGTGAAAAGGTCGACATCCGGACCGTCGCCGCGCGACGCATAGGCGTGTCCGAACGAGGCCGGCGCCGAGTCGTCCCAATAGTAGGGGTACGGAAACCCGCCCGGCTGCCCGTCCATCGCCTGATTGACGCCTTCCATCGCCCAGACAACCCCGACGTCCAGAAAATGCCGCGCCCGCACCTGGTCGCTGTAGCGCTTGGCCGTGAACTGCTCGAACCGCATGGCGATCGCGAAGGACACGGCGAGGATCGTGATGACCGTCAGCATGCCCAGCACGACAATGAGCGCGACGCCGGAGCGATCCGAAGTCCGTCCGCGGAAGTCTGGCGTTCCCGTTCTCATCGTCCCCGATACCCGTATCCCCAGCGGTGACAAGGCTGGATGCGCGCCGTGTAGCGTACCGCATGCCGCTCGATGAATGCCGGATGCCGGTCTTCGGGAAGCCGGGTCAGTTGCATCGCCTGTTCCTCCGGAAGCACCTCCAGAAAGACGTCGACGAACGTCGGCGGCCGGTTGGTGGCGTCGCTACGGGAATCGTACGCCCGTGCAACGACACCATCGGGATGCGGGCACGAGAGGCGGAACGCCGTCACATGCCGCGCCACAATGCCCGATACGTCCCATGCGGCCTCATCCACCCAATTGGTCCGCCAGTAGACGTTGTCGGCCGCGGTCTCGTCGAGATGGTTCGAAACCGGCCGTACCATGCGGACGAGCGAGAAGTCGGGCGCGACCTCAGCGGAGGGCGCGACCCGGTAGCCGACGGCCGACGCGGCCCGGTTGGTGCCGTCCGCGCCGGGCGAGGTCATCGACACGCAGAGCAGTTCGTCGCAGGTGTCGCCGAAGACATTCGTGCCGCCGGCGCCGATAACGAACGGGAACCAGTCATCGGCGATGGCCTGTCCGATATCCTGCGCCAGCCAATCCATGGCCATGCGGCCCGCGTTGCGGTGGCGCGCGGCGTGGGTGCCGCGGGTCCAGATACGATCGCCCTTGGCGAAGATCATGCCGATCATCGACGCGATCAGCAGCAGTACCGTGACCGCCGCAACCAGCTCGATGGCGGTGAACCCGTTACGTCTCATCGCACCGCTCCCCGATCGCCGTACTCGGTGTAGAAGAGCACCGAATCCTGGTCGTGCGCCGTGCCGAAGCCGCCTTCCCAAACCTTGAGCGTGACCATGGCCCGACTGCTCCAGGGGATCGATTCGAGCGCGTTGGTCACGTCGACATTCAGGCGGTAATGCACGATGTGGTTGACGATGTTGGTGACGTCGGACACGTGCAGCGAATAGTTCGTGTAGACATTGGTGTACGTGGCGTCGCCGCCGCGCACGACAAGGTCGCCCAGCCACATGCCGTTCGTGCCGCCGGCGGCTACGGTCACGTTGGTCGTGCCGTCGCGCATCGCCTCCCAGAAGACGGCCCATTCGTTCGAAACCGCGGTCTCCGACAGGTCCTCCGAAATCGCGCGCAGGCCGCCCAGAACGCCATCCGCGAAGATCGCGCACTCGGTCTGGTGGCGCGCCCGGTTGCCTTGATCGAGCCCCGCCGAAAGCAGCGCGAAGAACGACAGAATCCCCACCGCGAACACGAGCATCGCAAGCGCGATCTCAACCAGCGTGAAACCATTCCCTGCCCCCCCTTCCCTGTTCCCTCTCCCCTCTTCCCTCTTGCCTCTTCCCTCTTCCGTCTTCCCTCTTCGCTCTTCCCTCTTCATCGCTCCACCGCGCTTTCGCCGGTAATCGCATCGACGCGCACGGTCGCGGTCATGGCGTTCGCCCCGCGGTTGGCTTCCCGCAAAATCAGACACTGCTCCCCGCGGACATCGCCGCGCGGCTCGAAGCACACGACCTCGGCGCCGTCTTCGGCAAACGCGATGCCCTGGCGCAGATAGTTGGTCTCGCCGATGAGGCCGAGGGCGTTCGTGATCGTGAACGCGCCCGGCACGATGTCGGGAGGGCTGCATACGAACACCGTCCGCTCGCGTTGCGCCATGGCCTGCTGACGCGCCATGGCCAGACCGCGTTCGATGGTCTGGAGCGAGGCCCGCATGCCGGTCGCGCGGCTCCAGTCGATGACGGAGAAAACCGTCATGGACAGCACGACCAGCATGACCGCCAGCACCGCCAACAATTCGATCAGCGTGAAGCCGTGACGGCGGCGGACGGCCGCCGGAAGCCGCGCCGCGCGCCGGGGTCCGGGACCCGGGGTCTGTAACGGTGGCGTCCTCATGGCTTCTTCCGTCGCGCGTCCCACGAAAAGATCAGCGACCCGTCCGGCGCCTGGGCGATGACACCGGCGGTCTCGTTGGTCACATCGACCATGCCCTGACCGGGAATCGCGACCTGAAGGTAGCCGTCGGCGTTCTCGTCCATGACGATCATGTAGGGCTCACCCCAGGGATCCAGGCGCCACACGTTGGTCGCGTTCCCATCGGCGAACGGCAGCAGGTTCACCCCGCGCGGGTTGTTCAGTAGCGCCTCCGTCACGTTGGTCGGACAGTCCTCGCCGTCGCCGCCCCGGTACAGCCGGTCGGTCTGCCCCTGCCGCTGGCCCGGCCAGACGCCGTAGATGCCGCGGTACTCCTTCAGCGCCTGCGCGAGCGCCACCGCCTCGCCCCGCGCCTGTTTGAACTCGCCGTCGCGCCGCAGCGTGGTAATGGCCGACAGCAGAAAGCTGAACAGAACCGACAGCACCAGCACGATGACGAGCATTTCGAGCACCGTAAACCCGGCATGCGGGTCCGTGTTTCGCATTGTCGGATGACGGTTCATGGCCGCGTCACTCCTGCCAGCTTCCGATGATACGGCCGTTCTCGTCCGGCGCACGCGTGGGGTCGAGCGTCCAGACGATGACGCTGCGCGCGATCCGGTTCGTCGCCGCCGGGTCCGGATTCGGAATCAGGTTGTCGAAATCGGTGTCGAAGCGGACGAAGTAGCACCCCTCCGGCTCGCACCAGGGATTGACCGGGATATGCTTGCCTTCGTCCAGGAACCGCGAGAAGTCCACAAATCGCAGACGCTTCGGGTTCCAGCCGTTGGGATCGTCCTCCAGAAGCCCTTGTAGCATGTCCGCCACGACACCGCTGATGGACTCGTCTTCCGGCAGTCCCGCGCCGGGCCAGCGCCCGTAGGTCGTATAGTACTGCTGCCAGGCGCCTTCAAGCATGCGCGCTTCCTGGCGCGCGGCGACACGCCGCGAATGGCGCGTAACCGCCTTGAGCGCGGGCAGCAGGAAGCCCAACAGGATACTGATGACACCCACGACCATCATCAGTTCGAGCAGGCTGAAACCGCGCCGCGCGCCGGCGCGCCTAATCGAATCCCGGATACACATCGTCCCGCGTGCCCCTTGCGCCGTCCGGCCCGGTCGACAGGACCGTGAACGACAGCGTCGAATTGGATTCGTACAAATAGCCATGACCCCATGGGTCCTCGAACGAAAACGCGTTCGGCAGACCTTTCCGAAAGGCGGGCGTCGACAGGTCGTCCACGCCGGGCACACGCCCGAGCGCCACCACGTAGTCGTTGACCGCGTTCCGGAAACTCTCCAGCTCGGCGCGGGCCAGCGATTCGTCGGCACGCAGGCTCGCAAACCTGGACAACCCGATCACCAGCGCGAGGATGATGCCGATGATGAACATCACCATCAGTTGTTCGATCAGCGTGTAGCCGTCCGGTCCGCTGTGCGTGCGGCGTCTCATGTCTCGCTCTTCCGCGCCACGCGGACGACTTCGTCGACGCTCGTGACCCCGGCGAGCACCTTCTTCCAGCCGTCGTTGCGCAGCGCCACCATGCCGTTGGCGATCGCGACTTCCTTGATCTCGTTGGCCGGGCGGCGTTGCACGACCAGATTCCGGATGTTGTCGTGCATCATCATAATCTCGATGATCGCGCAACGCCCGTGATAGCCGGTGAAGTTGCAGTCCGGACAGCCGTCGCCATGCAGAAACCGCGCGCCCTCCATGCGGTCCGGAAATGCCGCGGCGACCTCGGCGCGGATCACGGGGGACGGCTCGACCGGTCCGCCGCACGACTTGCAGACGCGGCGCACGAGGCGCTGGGCGATGGCACCCTCCAGGCACGACGAGATCAGGAACGGTTCGACCCCCATGTCCGACAGCCGCGTCACGGCGCTGGGGGCGTCGTTCGTGTGCAGCGTGCTGAACACGAGGTGACCGGTCAGCGACGCCCGCACGGCGATGTCGGCGGTCTCCGAGTCGCGAATCTCCCCGATCAGGATGACGTCGGGGTCGTGCCGCAGGATCGAGCGCAGGATGTTGGCGAAGGTCAACCCGATCTTCGCATGCGCCTGAATCTGGCTGATGCCCTTCATCTGATACTCGATCGGGTCTTCCACGGTGATGACCTTGATGCCGACGTGGTTGACTTGCGCGAGCAACGCATACAGGGTCGTCGTCTTGCCGCTGCCGGTGGGTCCCGTCAGCAGAATCACGCCGTGCGGCAGCGCCGTCAGTTCGCGGATGTACGGCATCTGGCTTTGGGTCAGGCCCAGGTTCTCCAGATCGACAAACGAGGAATTGCGGCTGAGGATGCGCATGTTCACCGTCTCGCCGTGTCCGGACGGCAGCACGGACACGCGCAGGTCGTATTCGTTCCCGCGCAGCTTCACCTTGATGCGTCCGTCGTGCGGCTTGCGGCGTTCGGCGATATCCATGTCGGCCATGATCTTCACCGCGGACGCCACCGACCGGCACAGACGTCCGACGCCCTGCGGCAGCGGGATTTCCTGCAAGATGCCGTCGATGCGGAAGCGCAGCCGGAGAGACTCCTCGAACGGCTCGATATGGATATCGGTCGCTTCCATCTTGATGGCTTCGGCGATGACCTGGTTGATGAAGCGGACCACGCCGATGTTGCTTTTCCGATCCTCGAGGTCGTGCGAGTCGATGGCCTCCGTTTCGTCGTCATCCGGCGCTTCGATCAGTTCGTCGAGCGTCTCGGCGCCGAGGCCGTAGAAGTGGGTCAGCGACTTCTGGACATCGGCCTCCGTGCACAGCACCCAGTCGACGGTCTTGTCCAGCAGCATGCGCAGCCCGTCGACCGTGGCCAGATCGGGCACCGAACTGGTGGCGATGGTAACCTCGCCGTCGTTGAGCGCCACGGGCAGGATCTTGTAGCGCAGGGCCACGCGCGACTGGATCGATCGCGGCACGCTCGGATCGACTTCGAGTTCGGCGAGGTGACGGAACGGAATGCCGGTGAGCTCGGACAGAATCGTCAGCGCTTCAGCCTCGCCGACAAGCGACTCGGACACGACAAGCGTGTGGAGCGACTGTCCCGTGAGCGTCTGGCGCGAATCCAATTCGGCCATCTGTTCCGGGACGACGAGTTGACGCTTCTCGAGTTCCTGCCGGAACTCGAGCATCAACTGATCGCTAAAGAATCGTCGTTCACAGTTCCGCGGCTGTGTCGGGTTGTTTGACATGGCGTCCTTCCACAAAGCTGTTGGCCTCGCCGAGCGGCAACTCGATCACCTCGCCGTCGCTCGTCGCCAGCGATACGCCCTCAATCGTGACCGCGCGGACCGCCGTGCCGTAGTCGTCGACGGTTTGGCCGACATCGCGGAAGATGCGGCGGTTGTTCTCGGAGTCCTCGATCAGGGCCAGCGTATGTCCGTCGGAGCGTTTGAATATGCCGCGGTAGATCAGCGTGACCGAGCGGGGACCGGCGTCGCCCACCGGGCCGGCGGGAGTCGGCGGCGGCGTGACGGGCGTGGCGACCACCGGCACCACGGGGGGCGACGGCGGCAGCGGGGGGCGCTCCGGCGACGGCAACAGGAACTCGTTGGGATCGCCCCGGCGCAGCCGGCGCCGCGGCTCGCGGGCGGGACGGAACGGGGTTTCCGGCACCAGCGCGGGATCGACGGCAAGCTGCGCCTGCACGTAGTCCAATATGTCGAGGTGGACGCGCGCCTTCGCCGGACGTGCCCCGCCGCCGCCCGACGGCAGGCCATCCTCCGGCGGGTTGATTTCCTGTCGCACCCACCAGCCGGCGACCAGCAGAAACGCGGCCACCGTGGCGACGAAGACGCCGCGCGCGTTGGCCCGCATCAACCATTGCCAGAACCGTTCCATCGCTCTCCCATCCTACTTCAGAATCAGGGCGCTCATCACCGCGTTGACGCGCAACGGGGCCTCTTCGCGCGGCCCGGTGTTGATCCGCAACTGGCGGAACACGAACACGCGGTTCTTCTCGAATACCGAATGCAGAAGATCATACAGCGTTTCGAGCGAGATATCGAACTCGGCTTTCACGGGAAACTCCTCGAGGAACACATCCCGCCCGCCTTCCGCCCGCCGGTGCAGGATCGGCGCCTGGGGTTCGATCGCGATCAGACGCGCGATGCGGCGGTCGAGCGCCAGGTCCGCCAGTTTCTCGATGGCGCGAAGCTGGAGCATCAGCACCCGCGCGTCCTCCTGCGATGTCACCGCCTCCTGCATGCCGAGGTTGCGCGGGATCAGCTCGATACCGAGCAGGCTGGACTTCTCGTTGAGCCGGGCGCGCTCGTTGAGCAGCTCCACTTTGTAGTCGATCTTGCCGACATTGGCGCCCACCAACGCTTCCGTCTTCGTGTACGTGCTCAGCCGCTTGCGGACCTCCTGCCATTCCTCCTGCACTCGGACGAAGGCCTGCTCGACGGCTTTCCGTTCGTTGGCCAGATCGTCCTTGCTCATGTTGGCGTAGCGGCTGCCGCGGTGCTTCTCCCACTTGCGGGCGATTTCGGCGCGCCGCTGGACTTGCGGGTGTAACAGCCAGAACCACAGGCCGAAAATGGCGATCGCGCTGAGTCCGATGATCAGCACCACCTGCTGACGCTCCGAAATCAGGCGCCGGCGGGACGTGCTCATGGCGTTTCCACCTCCAACAGGATGACGAAGTGACTGTGCGTAATGTTCGTGGCCCACGGCAGGAACCGCTCCGAGGGCACCTTCTGGTCATCGTAGATCAGATCGGCGGACTTGATCGGTTCGGTGTCCGTCAACCGCCCGATCAGGTCTTTGACCGTGGACAGGTTCTCCTTCGGCGTATAGCCTTCCACGACAAACCGCGTCGGCAGGGCCGGCGGCGGCGGGAAGGCCTCCGCGACTTTCGCTTCCGCGACAGGACGGATGTCGCGCATCCCCGGACGCGCATCGCGACGCTTTGTCGACAACGCCTCCTCCGGCGTCGGCGCGTAGTAGGAATGCTCGTCGCTGATCATGGAAATCCAGTCGTGCGGGTCGAGCGATTCCGACACCGCGGTGATCAGCTCGCGGTACAGCGGACCCATCTTCAGGAGTTCCATCACCGGGGCGCACTGTCGGCGCAAGGCCTCGATTTCCGCCTCGCGCTGTTCGATGCCGGTGGTCAGGTTGCGCAGTTCCGTCACGGTCTTCTCGGCCGCGCGCAACTGCGCGCTCTGCCGTCCGATCGCCCGTATCCCGCCGACGATGAAGACACCCAGACTCAGCGCCACGGCCACGCCGGACGCGATCCAATACGGCTTCTTCTCGCGGAAGACCAGCTCGTGACGGACGTACTCGGGCAGCAGGCTGACCGGCGCAAGCCCGGCGCCGAGGGCGCCGATGCCGAGCCCGGCCGCGACGGCGAAATGCTCCGACTTGGCGGCGATCAGGCGGCCGAAAGCGGTCGCCCCATCCTCGACGGGCAGGCCGGTCGCCTCGTGAAGCTGTTCGCGCAGGCCGCGCAGCAGGCTGCCGCCGCCACACAGGACGATCCGCTCCGGCGCCAGATCCGGCTCCCGCACCTGGTTGCGAAACGCCGCCAGGCAGCTCTGAACCTCTCCGAGCCAGACGCCCGCGACGGCTTGCAGTCTGGCGCTGGATTCGGCGTCCGCGCCGTTCAGACCGGTCTGCGCCATCTTGTACGTATCCGCCTGGTTCGCCGACATCGCGTTGCCCGTGCGCAGGGCATCGGTGAAGGTCTCGCCGCCACACTTGAAACTGCGCGCGAAAAGCATGCCGTGACGGCAACCGAAAGCGACTTCCGTATGGCCATGGCCGACGTTGACGACCATGCGGGGGCCGACCGCGTCCCGTTGCGCGCAGGCCAGAACATTGATCAGCGCGACGGGCGATGGGGCCAGGTCAACCGTGTTCAGCCGCAGGGACTCGCCATAGCCGAGCAGCGTATCGAGCACGGCCGGCCGGGTCATAACGATGAGCAACCGGCGACGATCGGCGACCGTGCAGGGCGCGTAGCCGTGCGCCATGGTCTCGGACGCGATCTCGTTGAACTTCCCGACTTCCATGGCCGCCGCCGCCGCATCCTGGCGGGGATCGTCCTTCTGAAGCTGGAAAGACTGGAAGACGCAATCCCGCCCGGGCACGCCGAGCGCGACCGGCATCTTCGCGATGCCTGTCTTCTCCAACCACGGCCGTATCAGACGGTCCGGATTCGCATCGTTCAACGGCAGATGCAGCAGTTCGGTGCGCGTCACCGCCACGCGCCCCTGTCGCACCGTGACCCACGCCGCCTTGAGGGCGTGACGGCCGATATCCAGACCTACGACTGTGTGTCGCTTTGACATATTCCTATGAGCCATGGGCCTCGCCGATGCGCCGGCCCAACCTTTTCACCGCGGGAGAGGTCGGTCAGGGCGTCATCCCCGCCGCTCCACGCGCCATTTTCAGATACCCGGGTCCTCGGCCAACGGCACGAAACCCACATCGATGGGTTCCTCGACCGGCAGATCCATCGTCGGCGTTTCCCCGCCGATCGGCACCAGACTCTCGCCACGCTCCGAGATGATCGTGGCGGTGACGAAGACCAGCAGGTTCTGCTTCGTCTCGTCCACATTGTCATGCTCGAAGAACCGCCCGAGAAACGGAATCGCCGACAGGAAAGGCACGCTGTGCCGGGTCTTGGTCTCGGACGAGGAGATAAGCCCGCCCATGATGACCGTCTCGCCGCTGTGCACGATGACTTCGGTCTCGATCACACTCTTCCTGAAGATTGGCAGTTTAACCAGCGAGGTCCCGTTCGTCGTGGCCGTATCCTGGCCGTTGTTGTTGTTGTTATTGTTGTTGTTGCTCGTCCGCGAATCGTCCGCGACCTCGTAGAACTCGTAGCGGACAAACTCGCTGATCGAGGGCATCATGCGCAGATTGATCGACTGCATATCGGCGCCGACGCTGGGCGTCACATTCAATTCGATCCCCAATTCCTCGACTTGCGGCGATCCGACCGGCACCAGGATCGAGCTGTAGACCGTGTTGCCCTGCGTCGTGACATCGGTCGGCACCGACTGCACGTCGTATTCCTCGAAGTACCGGAAATCCTCGCCGATGCGCATCATGGCCGGCTTGTTGTTCACGGTCGTCACCTTGGGCACGGAGAGCGTCCGGGACTTGCCGGAGGTCTCGAGCGCATGCAGCACCGCCTGGAACACCGGATCCGTAAGCAACCCCTGATAGGTCAGGTTCATGCCGGAGACCCCGTTGGCAAACGGCGTGAAACCGATCCCCGCGCCACTATTGATCTGCGTGCGCGTGGCCGGCGAGGGCACGCCGTTGTTGTAGACCATTTTACGGCTGACGTTGAGCGGGCTGTTGAGCACCCAATCGATGCCCAACTCGCGCAGATCGCTGACGCTCGTGCTGATGAAGCGGGCCTCGATGAGCACCTGCGGCGGCGTCACGTCCAGGGCGTCCACAATGGCTTCGATCTTCGCCAGGTTCTGCCGCGTGTTCTTCGCGATCAGCACGTGCGCCTTGTTGTCGAACAGCAGGTCCGAACCCTCAAGCGCGCTCACGAACCGCCGGATGGCCGTGATGGCATTGATGCCTTCGGCGCCGGCTTCGACCTCGTCGTTCGCCAACCCCTTGCGGAGACGGTAGATACGCGTCTCCATGGGCACCGCGCCCTCGCTATCGTCCGCGGCCGTCACCCAGATGACGTTCCGGCCGACATAGAACTGCACACCCAGGTTGCGGGCGGCGAAGTCAAGAATCTCCGACAGCGGCACATTCTCGGCGTGCACGGTCATGGTCCTGGATGGCTCCGCCTCCGCGCCACCGGCGCCACCGCCGGCAATCGCGCTGTCGGCGATCATATTGATGTTCTCGGACGTGCCGATCGCGAGGATGAACGCATCCAACGAAACCTGCTCCAAGTGCACGGTAACGGTCCGATCCAAGGCCTTCTGCATCTCGGATTCCTGCGTCTTCAGCGAACCTGTCTCGCCGGCGACGTGCCGCACCAACCCGTAGGTGCCGGGCACGTTCAGCCGTCCTTCGATATCGGCCAGCATCCGGCGGCGGGACGGGTCGGACCCGAGCGTGTTGATCTGGCCCTGACGATCCGTCAGGGCGGTCACGATACGGCCCTGCAACTCTGCCAACCCCGGCATCATGGCATCCTCGCGGCCCAAGTCGATGCAGGCGATCATGGCATCCGTGTACTGGCCCCGCCGATACAAGGCCTCGGCGTCGAGAATCCGCTTGTCGGGAGCGGCATTCGCCGTCGCTTCCGGCGAGGTCGACAGGCATCCGCTCATGGCCAGACCGGCGAACATCGTCAGGGCCACGGCCCACGTCATGTGTCTTTTCATAGTGTCCTTCACTCCACCCCGTCCACGCGCTCTTCCCATTCCAACGGCGCGACAAAGATATTCCCCGCGTAGCCGACATTCACTGTCAAGTGACCGCGGAAGCGGAACCCGGTCTCGGCATCCCGCGCCTGCACCTTCCCCTCGTTCCAGTGGTGAAAGCACCGGATGATCGGCATACGCGATTCGCTGTAGGGCTGGTCGCCATTGGCCGCGTCTCCGTTACGGAGCTGATTCAGCTTGGCCACCTGCCAGGTACTGTTCGTCCCCGACCAGGAACAGGGCGCCCCGTTGAACTCGTACAGGTAGCTGCATCGCGTGACATCCGCGTTCCGCCCGTGCGACGTCCCGTTGCGGCTCACGTCGTCGGCCTCCTCATATTGCGATGTGTCGTTCGTCTCCTTTTCATAGGCCCGCTGCATGTCGTCCCCGCCGTGTCCAGGCTTCCCGCCATCGCTTCCGTTCGATTTGTCGGTCGGACACACATAAAGCTCCTGGGTATCGATGTAGTCCGGGTACAGGTTCGAGAGCCAGGCCGGGTTCTTGCCGCGGTTCTCGGAGCGAAACACGTTCAACGCCACGGCAAACTGGCGCAGGTTGCTCTTGCACTTCGTCTGGCGGGCCTTGGACGACGCCCTGCCGACGATCGGGATAAGCAGACCGACGAGGAGGCCCAGAATGCCAACCACCGCCAGCATCTCCAACAGCGTGAATCCGCATCGTGGCCGACCCCTACTACAACAAACAATAGCATCGCACATAGGTATACCCGTTGAAAAGTGTAGTCGCGTCACGCTATAGTTCACAACAGCAAAAGCGAATTGAGGATGAAAGCGCCGGAAATGACGGCGCGCAAAGCCATGCAGGCCCGCCTGAACACGACTGATCGCACCCGCGCCGTAACAATCCTGGCATCCCTGCTGGTGGCGTTCACGCACGCCGAACCCACGCCGCCCTGGACCGAGGTCGACTGCGACCGGCGGATCGTCTGTTTCGCGCCCGAAGCCAGCGGATCGTTCCTTGTTACGGTGCCGTGGCGGGCGGCGGACGGCGCGCTCGGCATCCGGCCCCGCGACCCGCGCGGCCGGGCCATGCCAGCCCGTATCGTGTTTCAGGACGATACCACGGCCGCCGTACTCATGGTGGACCCGTCTTCACGCCGCGTTCCACGCACGCCGGTTTGCGGAACCCTCTACTACGGAAGCAACCTGGCGCCGGACACGCTGCCGGTCGAGCCTCCCGACGCGGACGAGACGGCGGCGAACACGAACGCGGATACGACGGTCGCCGACGACGCGGCCCGGTCGCCATCCGCCGACCCACGCGCGGACCCCCTTCCGGTCGTCGTCGAATTGGTCCGCGTGCCCGGTTCCAGCGTGCCCGATACGTGGGACCGCATGCTCTATATGTTCGGCAACGCGCCCGGCAGGAGCGTCCGGCTCGAATTGCCGCGCATCGAGCCGATGGACCTCGCCCCGAAGCTCGAACGACTTGACTCCGATGTGCCCAAGGAGCGTCGGCGCCCGCCGACAGCCGGCCGGAACATCGCCCGGTTCCACACGTGGATGCTGTGTCCCGAAACCGGAACCTACCGGTTCGCCCTGAATGCCGAGGGAATCGCCTACCTTCTGGTGGACGGTCGGCAGGTGGCCGAGGCCCCCTTCGGGAGTCGGTTCGGCGGCTGGCACGGGGGCGCGGCGGTCGGACTGACGGCCGGCCTGCATCGTCTGGAGTTGTTCGGTCTGGTCAACCGGCATGTCCGGCACGCGATCGGTTGGATTCCGCCATCGGTACCCGCCAACACGCCGTTCGCGGAGGTTCCCGCCGACCGTTGCCTGAGCGCCTGGAAGGCGGAGGGCCGCGCCGAACGGATCGACCGCGTGTTGCACCCGGACTTCCAGTTCAGCACGGATCGGCCCTACGAGTTCAGGGGCTGCGACACCCGCTTTCATCCCGTCATGCTGATCGATAACTCGGCCGACTGGTGCGCCCAGGCCCTGTTCGCGACATGGGAAGTCGATGGCGTCGCTCTCGCGCCCACGGGTTCCCGGTTCCGGCATGTGTTCACGAATGACGCGACGCCCATGGTGACCCTCCATGTACGCGATACGCTCGGATTCGAGGCGAGCTGTACGAAGGCGATCGACTTGCGCCGGCGGGTTCCGCTGCACTTCGCCGTCGATGCCGAGGTCATCAACCTTCCGGCCACGGGCTACCCGGAAGATGTGCTTCAACCCGTTTTGCGCGTGACCGGCAACCTGCCGCCCGCGGCGACGCTGGATATCGACTGGCAGGTGCGCCGGCGTGCCGGCGCAACCGATTCGAATCAGATCGTCATCACTGCCCTTGGCAACCGCCCGTCCGATACCCGGTTGGGCCGTTTCCAGGCAGGCGATCTGACCGCCATCGACTGGCGGGTCAGCCACTGCGGCGTCGTCATCCGCCAGGGACGCGCGCGCTTTTGTCACCCGCCGTTCGAGTCCGTGCCGGTCGCCGCGGACGGCCTCGCGTTGCTCGATGGCGACGGCAACCGACTCGTGCTCGTACCCCACCGCTTCGCCAACCCGCATGTCCAACCGCCCCTGACCCAGGAACAGGTCTTCGGCGACATCCTCGGTCTGGACGACATGTTGATCCGCCATTCGCGTCGGCGCGGCGACAGGCGCAGTGTCTTCGAGCGGACCCTCGAACGACTCGTCGACGGACCCGACCACCCGACCGTGACCATGCTCGCGCCACCCGACGACGCGCAAACCGGCGTCCATGCGCCGCTCATGACACTCGTGCGCGCGCCGGACTGGATCGCGTCGCATCGCCATGCCGATCTCATCGTCCTGAGCCTTGCCCTTGGCGATATCCTGGCGTTTCGCGATGCCGATGCCTTCGAGCGACAGGCCGCCACGCTCACCGACCTGGTCGGCACCGCGCTGCGCAAGCCGATGGTCTGGGTCACGCCGCCGCCCTACGCCCCACATCGCGCCGCCCTGCGCCCCTATGCCGCCGCCATCCAGCGCATCGCCGATGCACGCGGCATTCCCGTCGCCGACCTTTACTCCGCATTCTTCGGCCTGTCCGTCAGCCCGTTCGTCACAGGCTACGATCTGGAGTTGACCCCCGAAGCCGAGGATCTCGCCGCCCAAATTGTCGCTCGAGCCATGCTCAGCGACCCTTCGCAACCCAAGCACCACATCCGAGACCTGATCCGATGGTAGAACTACCCAACATCGATACCATTGACCCCCTTGCACTAAGCCGGACGCGTCCCCACCTGAGCGCGCGGACACCGATCACGTGGGCCCAGAAAGGCTGCATCTTCATGCTGACGATCGCCTTGATCGCCATCACCATCCACGCGCCTTGGGCCACCGCCAAGGGTTTCGTGCTCTGCGCGACACTCTTCTACGTCGGCCTCTCGACCTACAAGCTGTGCGTCGTCTGGTACGCGCTGCATGCCGACGCGGAGATCGATATCACCCCCGACGAACTGGAAGAACTGCGCGGCGACGAACTGCCCGTCTACTCCGTGCTCGTGCCGATGTACAACGAACCCGAAACCGTCGCCCATCTCGTCCGCGGACTGGAGGCCATGGACTACCCGGCCGATAAAAAGGATGTGCAACTGCTTCTCGAAGCGGACGATACGGCGACACGCGAGGCGGCCGCGCGTCTCGATATGCCGCCCGGATTCCGCGTCACCGTGGTTCCGGAGTCGTTCCCCCGCACGAAGCCGAAGGCCTGCAACATCGGTCTGGCGCTGGCGCGCGGCGAGTACCTGGTCATCTACGACGCCGAGGACCGACCCGAAGCCGATCAGCTCAAGAAGGCCGTCGCCGCATTCCGCCGCATGCCGCCCGAAGTGGTCTGCCTCCAGTCGCGTCTGAACTTCTACAACCCCCGTCAGAACCTGCTCACCCGGTGGTTCTCGGCGGAGTACTCGGCCTGGTTCGACCTGTCCCTGCCGGGGCTGTCGGCGCTGGGCGCCGTCATCCCGCTCGGCGGCACGTCGAATCACTTCATCACACGGACGTTGCGCGAAATGCAGGGATGGGATGCCTACAACGTCACCGAGGACTGCGATCTCGGCGTCCGCATCTACCGGCTCGGATGGAAGTCCCGCATGCTGCGCACGACCACCTGGGAGGAAGCCTGCAGCAGTCTGCCGTTCTGGATCAAACAGCGCACGCGCTGGCTGAAGGGCTATATCCAGACGTATCTCGTACACATGCGCCGGCCGTTCCGGTTGCTCCGGGAACTCGGCTGGCGCAACTTCCTGCATTTCCAGTTGCTCACCGGCGGCTCGATCGTCACGTTCCTCATGAACCCGCTGTTCTGGGTGCTGGCGCTGATCTGGTTCCTCTTCCGCATCGATGTGCTCACCGAGCTGTTTCCCCTGCCGATCTTCGCCCTCGGCGCCCTCTGCCTGTTCGCCGGGAACTTCGTGTTCACGTACCTGAACGCCATCGGCTGCTACCGTCGGGAACGCTACGACCTGGTCAAGTACGCGTTGCTCTCGCCGCTCTACTGGGTGCTCATGAGTGTCAGCGCCTGGCGGGCCTTCATCCAGTTCTTCGCCAACCCGTTCTACTGGGAAAAGACGAAACACGGCCTCTTCAAAGGACAGGAGACGGCATGAGCCACATTCGCCCATACCCGAAGGCGGCGCTTCTGGGCGGCCTGTGCGCGCTTTCGGCCCTGTTCCTCGCGGTCGGGCTGCATCTGCCGGCGCTCCGCGCCGCCGAAGCCGGCGTCTACGAGTCCATCTGCCGCCAGATCGCCGCGAATACGACGGAAGGACGGCAGGCGCTGGTCAGTTCCGCCTGGTGGCCGCCCCTGCCGGTACTCGTACGGCTGCCGCTCGTCGCGCTCCTGCCCGCGACCGATGCGCCGGCCGCCTCGATCGCGGTCAGCGCCGGCGCCGGCGCCCTGTGCGTGCTGCTCATGGCCATGCTCGGCCGCGACTGGCATCTCGGCCGCGCCCGCGCGGTGCTCGTCGCCGGCCTGTCGCTGAATCCGTGGTTCCTCCGCCACGCGGTCGACGGGTCCACGCACACGACCACACTCGTGTTCGTCCTGCTGACGGCGCATACCCTGATGCGTTGGCTCGCCACCGACAGTCTCCGCTACATGGTCACGTTCGGGCTCTGCGCGGGGTTGCTGCTGTTGACCAGCTTCGAGCTGACGCCCTGGTTGCTTGCGGGCGTCCTGCTGCTGGTCATTCTGCGCCGCGGACGCGACGGCAATGCCGGCGAGAAGCGCGCCGCGCTGCTTCTGGCCGTCCTGCCGGCCGTCTACCTGTTCGGCCTGTGGATCCTGATGAACTGGCTCATCATGGGCGATGGCTTCTTCTTCCTCCGATCGCTTTTCCGCGCCTCGCTCTGGAGGGCGCGCGTCGAACCGACCGGGATGCTTCTGCCGCTCGACATCGGGTGCGTCGCGTTCGGACTGGTTGTGCTCCTGCTCGCGCTGTTCCGACGCGATACCCCGGGCGCCTGCCTGGCGGCCATGGCGGCCGCCCCGCTGTTGCTGGCGTTGGGCTTCGAGCGCGTCGGTCTGCTCTGGAGCCGCGCGCCGTTGTTGTTCGTCCTGCATCCGCTGGCGCTCGTGGCCTTTGGCGTCGCCTGGGGCGATGCCCGCATCCGCCGCGGCGGCATGCCGCCGGCGGCCTGGCTCGCGGGCCTCGTGCTCGTCGCCGCGCCGGGCGCCCAGTACGCGCTGCAGCCGCCGGCGCCGTCCGCGGCGGACGACGCCGGCCATGTCCGCCACGCGGTCGAATGCCACGTTGCCGCGCAGTCGCCCTACGCGCTCGTCTTCGCATGCGGGTACGAAAGCTACCGGTTGCTCGGACATGACGGCGGTCGCTTCTTCCACCACGCCCTCGACTTCAACTTCAACGAAACCCGCAACGACTACCGCGGCCATGCCCTGTACCTGCTCGTCCACGCGCCGACCGGCCGCGCCGCCATGGACAGCATCCATTGGCAATACGACGACATCTACGCGCTGGGCAGCCGCGGCACGCTGTACGCGGACGATTGGGACGGCTGGCGGCTGTTTGAGATCATCCAGGCCCCGGTGGACCGGCCGCCGTCCGACAAACCGGAGAAGGAGACTCCATGAAGGTACTGATTCGTCCCGGCATCATCCTCGTCGGCGGCCTTGTCGCCATCGGCGGCGCCGTCACCGCCTACAACTGGCGCCTCGCGCGCGACGCCGCAAGCAGCCGCGCCGACTATTTCGAGGAACGCGTGCTCGGCCACACCCAGCGCGAACGATCGCTGATCGATCGCTACACCGACATTCTCGCGCAATACGCCGTCCTCTCGAACGAGGTCACGCAGGTGCGGCAGCGCCAGTCGCGGGAGCACGCCGCAAACGAGCCGTTGCGCCGCGAAGTCGAGCGCCTGATCGGCAACGAGATACGCGTGCAGACCGCGGTTCGCACACGTGACGATCAGATCTCGACGGCACGCACGCAGCTCAGCAACAGCACGGAGCGCGTCCAAGCCCTGGAGGCGGAACTCGCGCGCGTACGCCACCAAGGCGAGACGGCGGAGGCCGCCAACAAGGCCCTGACCGCCGGCGAAACCAAGCTGAAGGCCGAGTTGGCCGCCGCGCTCGCCGCACGCGATGCCGCCGCGAAGAAAACGGCCGAACAAACGGCGGGCCTGGCCGCCGCCGGCAAGGACATCGAGACCCTCAAGCAAACGCTTGCCGCCCGCGACACCGAGCTCGCGACCGCCCGCCAGAGCGTCCAGTCCCTCACCGCGGAAATCGAGTCCCTACGCAAGGCCGCCCCACCCCCGCCCCCGCCGACAGCGCCGGCACAGCCCCCGCCATCCGAACCATCCCCATCGCCATAGTCCGCCCGGCCGCGATCGCCAAAGTCATGGTGCGTCGTCGCCACGGTTTGCATCGGATCATCCAAACCACATGCCGTTCTTGATCCCCCTCACGATGGCATTGACCTTCTCCGCAACCTCCGTCGAGGGCATCGTCTTTCCGTCGCCCAGTTCGATCCTCACTTGGAAACGGATGGGCGTGTTGGTCTTGCTCCTGATCTCCAGCAATTTGGGTATGATATCGCCCAGATCCTGAACCTGCGACGGTTCGAGGTCGGCCACGGCGACCAGCGTCTTCGGAACGGCAGCGCCGCCACCTCCGCTCCCGCCCCCTCTGTCCATACGGTCACGGCATGCCGTGACCGTCACGAACTGGGCGGACGGGAAGTCACACGGCCATGCCTGCGATCCGGCATCCAGTTCCAGGAACCTCGCCTGGAGCGCACCGCCGATCACATCTCGAACCGTCTTCCACGGCAGCGTCTTGCCCGCCTTGACGGATAACGCGGTGGCAATGGACAACCCGGACGCGACGCCATCCTTCCACGCATCCTTCAGGTTCTCGGGCAGAATCTCGGCAGCGGCAATGACCTCAGGCGGTGCGCAGAGCTTGCCGCTCGCATTCAAGACGCCTGCCGGGATCGGTTCGCCGAGAATGCTGGCAGGCCCCGAAAGCAGCCAGACGGATGCGTCCGCCACGGCCGCAGTGATTGCCGTCTCGA
>CAYYJS010000043.1:0-28375 GCA_964472315.1 uncultured Victivallales bacterium
TCTGACTACGGATCAGAAGGTTGCAGGTTCAAGTCCTGCCGGGTACGCCATCGTTTTCTTTCCTGTTTGACACCACCCCCGACCGCGGGCAGACTCGCCGCCACTGTTTTTCGACCGGCAAGGAGAGACGTACCATGGCACTCAGATACATCAACCGCGGCTCTATCGAGACGTCCGAAGGCGCCCCGCACGTCTGCCCCGCCTGCGCACAACCGCAGGCGCAGTTCGAGCTTCTCGCCAAGAATTGGTAGCCCGGGTCCACATGCGTCTCCACATCGTCGCATGCGAGATATTCTTCCGCGAGGTTTGCCACCTCGTCGCACAGTCGCAAACTCTCTGCAACCTGACGTTTCTGCCGAAGGGCCTGCACGACCTCGGCGCCGATAAGATGCTCGCACGCGTCCAAGCCGCCGTCGACGCCGTCGATGCCGCCTCCTGCGAGGCCATCGCGCTCGCCTACGGGATCTGCAACAACGGCCTCGTCGGTCTGCGGGCACGGCAGGTTCCACTCGTGCTCCCGCGCGCCCACGACTGCATCACAATGTTCCTCGGCAGCCGCGCACGCTACCGTGAGTGCTTCGACGCGAACCCGGGCACGTACTACCGCACGAGCGGCTGGCTGGAACGGGCCGGCGCCGACGGCGTGAACGATGAAACCATCCAGCAGAAGCTCGGCCTTTTCATGGGCTACGCGGAACTGGTCGAGAAGTATGGCGAAGAAAACGCGCGCTATGTCCAGGAGGTCATGGGCACGGGTACGCAGCACTATGACCGACTGGGGTTTATCGAGATGGGCATCCCCAACGAGGACCGGTTCCGCGCGCAGGCCACCGAAGAGGCCGCCGGCAAGGGCTGGACATTTGCCTGCATCCCCGGTTCGCTCGACCTGCTGCGACGACTCGTCGACGGCGCCTGGGACGACGATTTCATCACCGTTCCACCGGGCTCGGCGATCGCGGCCTGCTATGATGACCGGGTCGTCAAGTCCTGCCCATGCTGAACGGGGCGCCGCGGAGCAGCGATCCTATGAGAGCCCCATGACCGCCACCCCCACGATACCGGCCTCGCCCCCGTACCCCGTGGGACGACTGGCGCCCAGCCCGACCGGCGCGCTGCACCTCGGAAACGCACGGACGTTTTTGATCGCCTGGCTGTCCATCCGTTCGCGCGGCGGCCGCCTGCGGCTGCGGATCGAGGATCTCGATCATCCCAAAGTGAAACCGGAAGCCACGCGGCAGGCGCTGGACGACCTCCGCTGGTTGGGTCTGGACTGGGATGGCCCGGCGGTCGTTCAGTCCGCGCGGATACCCATGTACCGTGCGGCCCTCGCCGCGCTCGAGACGCAGGGCATGGTCTACCCCTGCACCTGCTCGCGAAGCGATGTCGAAGCCGCCCAGTCGGCACCGCATGCGGCCGACCACGGCCCGCGCTACGCCGGACTCTGCGCCGCCGTCGGTCGTTCCTTCGCCGAAGCGGCCCGTCACCTGCCCGCCGGGCGACTGCCGGCCTGGCGGTTCCGGACACCGGACCGCACCGTCGTGTTTCAGGACGGCTTCGCCGGACCGCAGGTTGACAATGTCCATCGGACCGCGGGCGACTTCGTCCTCGCACGCCACCCGGACGGCGCGGGTTACATGCTGGCCGTGGTCGTCGACGATGCCGATATGGGCGTTACCGAAATCCTGCGCGGCGACGACCTGATCCCCGCCACGCCACGTCAGGTGCTGCTGCAGGAGGCGCTGGGCCTCCCCCGCCCGACTTACGTGCATGTCCCGCTGGTGGTCAGCGAAGACGGGCGGCGACTCGCCAAACGCCATGGCGATACGCGCCTGTCAACCCTGCGCGGACAGGGACTCGCCCCGGAGAAAGTGGTCGGATTGCTCGCGTGGTGGTGTGGATGGGCCGAGTGGGGCGAACACCTCTCCGCCACCGATCTGCTGTCGCGCTACGCGCTGTCGCAACTCCCGCGCACCCCCGTCGTGCTCACCGCCCCCGTCCGCGATTACCTCGGCATCGCCTGACCGCGTCACGCCCCAGGACCGTCCCTCAGATCCCCATGTTGGACAGCAACGTGCACAGGTTGTTGACCAACTCGACCAGGTGCGCGTGAGACGACTCGAACTCCTCGACCGACGAAGACAGCCCCTCGATCGACAGCTTCTGCAACTTCGGGTTCCGGTCCCGCCGCATCGCTTCGCGCGCCGATGCCGCCGCGAAGTCGGCGATGCTTTCGGCATGCTCGGCATGCGTCTCGGCCAGCGCCTCGACCTCAGTTCGCAGCGTCGTGACCAGCTTCCGCAGGTCATCCCTCAACGACGGATCGAGCGCGGGCGCATTATGGACTCGGTTCTCCAGACTCTTCAGTGTCTCTTGCAGGCTCATCGCGTCATTCCCTTCCATTGCGTGATTCCGCGGGCATTATACGGACGCGCATGCCGGCTGTCGCGACAAAAGAAAACGGCTTCGCAAGCGACGCCGACAACGCTACCATGCCGCCCATGAATACAACCGCATCGCAACCGACCGACAATCCCCTGCTCGCCTGGACGGCGTTCCCTGCGTTCGATCGGATCGCCCCGGAACATGCCGAACCGGCGATCGCCCGCATCCTGGCCGATGCCGGGACGGAAGTGGCCCGCATCGAACGCGAAGCATCCCCCGCCTGGGACAAGCTGGCGGCGCCCCTGGCCCGTCTGGAGGAGCCGCTCGATTTCGCCTGGGGCCTCGTCACACACCTCCTGTCGGTGATGAACAGCGACGACTGGCGCCGCGTCCATGACACGATCCAGCCGCGCATCGTGGCCTTCTCGTTGCGCGTGCGGCAAAGCGAGCCGATTTTCCACGCCCTCGAGTCCCTCCGCGGCGGCGTCGCCGCATGGGACGCACTCGCGGAGCCGCGCCGCCGCATCGTCGAGTCGGCCCTGCGCCAGGCGCGCCTGTCCGGTGTCGGCCTGCCGCCCGCGCACCGACAACGGTTCAACGCCATCAGCGAGGAACTCGCGCAAGTCGGTACGACGTTCAGCCATCATGTCCTCGACGCCACACGCGAATGGCATGTGGACTTGTCCACGCGCGAGGAGGTCGATGGTCTGCCGCCGTCGGTCCTGATGGCCACCGCGGGCGCCGCGGCGAGAGCGGGGCTGGCGTCAACGCCGGAGAACGGCCCCTGGCGCATCACGCTCGAACAGCCCGTCTACCAGCCGGTCATGCAGTACGCCACGCGGCGCGACCTGCGCGAGACACTCTATCGGGCCTATATCGCACGCGCCTCCGCCGGTGCGCTGGACAACACCCCGCTGCTGACGCGCATACTGGAACTCCGCGCCGAACTCGCCGGACTGCTGGGTTTCGGCTCCTACGCGGAGGTCTCGCTGTCGAACAAGATGGCCGGCACGGTGGACGCCGCCGAGGCGCTCCTCGCCGATCTGCGGCGCGCCGCCTGGGATCGCGCCAATGACGAACTGCGCGAGCTGGCCGCGTTCGCCCGCGCGCACGGTCACGCTGCCGAGTTGATGAACTGGGACGTCCCGTACTGGTCCGAGCGGATGCGCGAAGCGCATTTCGGATACCGCGCCGAAGACCTGCGTCCCTATTTCCAGTTCCCCAAAGTTCTCGAAGGACTGTTCGCCCTCGCCGCGAACCTGTTCGGCATCGCGATCGTCCCGGCCGACGGGGAGGTCGCCGTCTGGCACCCGGATGTCCGCTTTTTCCGCGTGGAGGAGGATGGCCGCCCGATCGCCTGCTTCTATCTCGACCCCTATAGCCGTCCGGAAACGAAGCGCGGCGGCGCCTGGATGAACCCGATGCGCCCCCGCAACCGCCGCCCCGACGGCTCCGTCACGCTGCCCGTCACGTGCCTGGTCTGCAACCAGACGGCACCGTCGGGCGCCGTGCCTTCGCTGATGACGTTCACGGAAGTGACAACCCTGTTCCATGAGTTCGGGCATGCCCTCCAACACATGCTGACCACGGTCGACGAACCCGGCGCGGCCGGCATCCACAACGTCGAGTGGGACGCCGTCGAGCTCGCAAGCCAATTTATGGAGAACTGGTGCTATCACTGGCCGACGCTGCGCGGGCTGTCGGCCCATGTCGATGACGGACGCACCATCCCGCGTGACCTGTTCGACAAGGTGGCTGCCGCACGCACGTTCCAGAGCGCGCTGGCCATGATGCGTCAGCTTCTGTTCGCCGCGCTCGATCTCGAACTTCATCACCGCTACCAACCCGGCGGCCACGAATCGCCGACCGACGTCAAAAACCGCGTCGCACGTGCATACGCGCCCATGCCGATGCTGCCGGAGGACCGTTTTCTCTGTTCCTTTCAGCACATATTCGATGGCGGCTATGCGGCCGGATACTATAGCTACAAATGGGCGGAAGTCCTTGCCGCCGATGCCTTCGAGGCCTTCGAGGAGGCGGGGCTCGATTGCCCGGCGACCATGCGCGAAGTCGGCCGCCGTTACCGCGACACCATCCTCGCGCTCGGCGGCGGCGCCCATCCCATGGACGTCTTCCAACGTTTCCGCGGCCGCGATCCGCATGTCGACGCACTCCTGCGCCATGTCGGCCTCGCCGCCGGGTAGCAGGGCCGCCGGAAGCGCCGGACGACGGGAACGGCCATCACCTGTTGTCCGCCGCAGCCCGACACGGCGGGCATCGCCTATGCCCGCGGGGCTATCGCAATCCGCGTTCCAACGGAGCAGGGATGACAGCGGTCGCCGAAAGCTTCCTGCAGACGCGCCGTGGCAGGCGCCCCCGTGCAGTGGCATGGCCAGATGCCCTCGATGGGCAACTGCCGTAACGCCGTAACGGTCCGCGTGATGCGGTCCTCAGACGCCGAACCCAGATGCAGACCGCCCACGAGGGCACGGATCGGCCTTCGCCCGGTTTGGTCCAGGATGAACGCAAGCGTATTCACGCATCCCGCATGGGCGCACCCGGACAACACAACCGTCCCACCCGGTGTAGCGATCCATAGGGCTTGGTCGTCCGCGATGGGATCCGGCGCCGTACCGTCAGCATCCAGGAAGAACGGGCCGCCCGGATCCTCGAAGCAACACCCGCGGGGAATCGGCCCGGTCACAAACATGCCGGGGACGATTTCGGTCGGCCGACGCGTCCACACAACCGAAGTCCGTCGCTCCCCGACCGCCGTGCGGACGTGGGCCGGCATGCCGATCTCGCGGGAAACGCCGTCCCGGCGGCTGAACCGGGACACCGTTGCGCCCGGGTGCAGGTACAGTCGCGCAGCGGGCGCGCACGCCCAGGCCTCGCCGACACCGCCGGTATGATCATAATGACCGTGACTGAGAACGATCGCGTCGGCAGCCCCCAGGTCGATGCCCAGCACCGCCGCATTGTGATGCAGAACCGCCCCCTGGCCGGTATCGAACAGCACACGGCCTCCGGGCGTCTCGATCCACAGGCTGAGGCCGTGCTCCCCGAGCAAACCCGAGCCCTGGGCGATGTTCTCGACCAGAACGACGATTGTAATCGCGTCGGATGTCATGCCTCTCCCCCAGCTCGGGCCGCCGTTCTCCCGACTGCGCCCCGCAAAAACGGGATCGGGCAGCTCCCGGCTGCCCGATCCTCCGCTCAAACGTATCGCCGGCTGTCTACTTCCGACGCGGACACTTCTTCAGGCACATGAACCAGTCCAGACACTTCACGTCCGGATCGGGCTTGGCCATGCGATCCTTGGCCACACCGCACGAACCCGGTGGCGGCACGATCACATCCTCGCCCGGTTGCCAGTTGGCCGGCGTGGCAACCTTGAATTCGTCCGAGGTCTGCATGGCGATCAACAGTCGTTTGACCTCCTGCATGTTACGTCCGTTCGAAAGCGGGTAATACAGGATCGCGCGCACCTTGCCTTCCGGATCGATGATGAACACCGCCCTCACCGCCTGCGTGCTGCTGGCGCCCGGCTGCAGCATGCCGAAAGCCTTGGACACTTCCATCGTCAGATCGCTGATCACCGGGAAGGTGACTTCGACGTTTTTCATGTCCTTGTAAGCGATCTTCTCCTTGATCGTACGGAGCCAGGCAATGTGACTGTAGGTGCTGTCGATGGACAACCCCAGCAGCTTGCAGTTCAACGCCTCGAACTCCGGCTGCATCGTGGCAAAGGTCATGAACTCCGTCGTGCACACCGGCGTGAAGTCCGCCGGATGCGAGAAGAACACCACCCACTTGCCCTTGAAGTCATCCGGAAAACTGAGCGGCCCCTGCGTCGTCTCCGCCTTGAAAGCCGGCGCCTTCTCTCCAATCAACGGCAACCTCTGAATCTGTTCGCTCATCTTCGCATCTCCTTCTGTTGTGTTTCACCGCCCGCGCGCATCCTGTCAGCCGCGGCGCCATCCCCATCTCCACATTGACAGGAATGATTACTACTTCGTAACCATATGTCGTCACGGCAAGTGATGCAAGCGTTCTTTTCAGACACCCGCGGGAGCGCCGCGCCTCCGCGATTGGATGCAGTTATGCACATTCGCGCGGTCAGTGATCGCAGACGTTCGCGCCCGATACCAGTTTGCCCGCCAGGTACTGGGCCGCAAGGATCTCCGGCTGCTCGCCGCTCGCGCCGACGATCACCTTGATGCCGTTTTCGGCGAACAGCGTCTGGGCGCGTTGCCCCATGCCGCCCGCGATGATGACATTTGCGCCTTGCTCATGGAGCCACTTCGGCAAGACGCCGGGTTCGTGCGGCGGGGGTGTCAGCATCCGCTTGCCCGTCACCGTCTTGGCCTTCTCGTCCACATCGAGTAGCGCGAACTGGTCACAATGTCCAAAATGCATGCAGAGCTTCCCGTCCGCTACCGGTATCGCGATCTTCATGGCTGTCTTTGCTCCTTCGTCTGCTGTGTTGTTTCGTGTCTGTTCGGTTGTGACCGTGTTCGAGAGCGCCAGAATGGGCGTGACTACACGCTCGAAAGCTTTGGCCGTCTCGGTCCGGCTGTAGTGGTAAACGAACGGCTTGCCGGCATCGCAGGCTTCTCCCACCGCCGGATCTATCGGAATGCGGCCCAGAAACGGCACACCCATGTCCGCGGCCATCCGCTCGCCACCGCCGGCCTTGAAGATGTCCGTCACCGTGCCGCATTTGGGGCACACGAATCCACTCATGTTCTCCACGACTCCGAGCACAGGCAGGCTCAATTGCCGGCAGAATGTAATGGACTTGCGCACGTCGGCGGTCGCCACGTCTTGCGGGGTCGTAACGATCACCACGCCTTCCACCGGCGCCGCCAGTTGAGCGACGGACAGAGGTTCGTCGCCCGTTCCAGGCGGCGAGTCAATCACCAGGTAGTCCAGGTCGCCCCATTCCACGTCCTTGAGAAACTGCTTGATGACGTTCATCTTCATCGGACCGCGCCAGATCACGGCATCGTCGCGATCCCGCAGCAGGAATCCGATGGACATGACCTTGAGCCCGGCCTTGTCCACCGGCTGGATGGCGCCGTTTTTCACCTGCACGGCGGCGTCGTCAAGCTTCAGCATTTTCGGGATGCTGGGCCCGTGGATGTCCACATCGAGCAGGCCGACCTTCTTACCGGCCAACATCAACGAGACAGCCAGGTTGGCCGCCACGGTGCTCTTGCCCACGCCGCCCTTGCCGGAGAGGACCAGAATCCGATGCCGAATACGGCCAAGGCGCTCCTTAAGCGCTTGCTGGTCGAGGAATTCATCGAGGTTGTCCGGCGACGATTTGCGGCCGGCGTCGCAAGTGCCCCGCTTGGGCGAACGCTCCTGATTACAACTGCATTTCTCGTCTTGTGCCATTCGTCATCTCCCTTCATAGGTCAAATTTTCCCATGCCTTGTAGCTGTAACACTCGGTCCGGATGATCATGTCGGTTTCAACCCCTTTGCGCGAGAGCGCATGGCTTGCAGTGACGGCACCAACTCCCCGACTTGCGACCGGTAGGCTCGGTACGTATCGCCAAAGGCAGAATCGAGCGCCGTGTCTTCCCAACGAATGCTGAGCTTGAATCCAACCCAAGCCACAACCGGCGCCATGAGCAGGAACCAGGACCGGCTGACGAGGGCCAGCCCCGGCAAGACAAACAGGATCCATGCGGCATAGGCAGGATGCCGGACGATCGCATGAAGGTGCGTGTTCGCGAATCTCGCGCCGCGGCGATCCATTCCCGATCTCTGCAATGTTCACGACCGTTTGACACCTCAGGCTCCTCGTCCGCGCGCGCGCTGGTGCACGATCAAATCCCCCACCGTCGCCCCGATTTCCGCCGCGATCAAGGGGCACTTTACGCTGAGAAGAAAGAATATGCGCTTGTTCGTCTCCGATAGCGTTTCGTAGTTGCCCTGTCCCTTCGCGAGGATTAGGTCGGCACGGTTGAACACGTCGCGGAACTCCTGAGAGCATTCCTCAACCAGCGTTCCGGGAGCGTCCGACCCGTTAGAAATGACCGGGACAATGTTGGGAATACCGGCCATCTCCGCATCCTCCATGGTGGCGTCGTTGATGACCGGGCTGCCCCGAACCGCCACGGTGACCTTTTCGATTGGGAGAGCCTCAATGAGAAGCCGGTCGAACACGATTTCGCCGGCATTGTCGGCCAGGTAGAGGATATGCCGGGCGTTAATGGCGGCACGAAACAAGTCTGCGACACTCCCGACCAACGGCATGTCCCATATTCCGTTGAGGCGCGCGGGGAGATCCTCCGGCGCCAGCCGCAGCTTAGATCCGGCATCCAGCAGGTTTCCGGCAATCGCCAAGCGCACCACAGCCTCACGAGGATCCGGTCGTCGGCGAGCCGAATCCGTCAAGGCCGGTAAGAGATCGAGCGCTATGCGGTTCATCCTGTCCTTCAGCTCGCGGTATGGGTCCGCCTGTCCGGCCTCTTCGCGGACCGCACGTTGGATGCGCTGTGCAATCGTGACCGGCATGACCGCCCAGTCGGCATCGGCGATTTCGCGCAGCAGCCGCCGGAGCAGGCGCTCTTTAAGCGTGGTGTCAACGGCCGACATCTCAACCGCCTCCGCCGCCTGACGGACGAAGCAAGGAATGCATTCCAGCGCCATGTTCATGCTCAGAATGACACCACCTTGTCGCTGTCCCTCACCAACTCGTGCAAATCCCGCATCGTCGAGAGGGGGCACAATTCCGATCCGCCGCTGTTCCTGATCTTGAGACAGGAGCCGCAAGCCAGAATGCGGCCGCCAGCCGCGGCAAACGCCTCCATTTGTTCCCTCACGTTGAACGGCGCGACCATGCAGGTGTCACACTCCACGCCCTTGGCCAGCAGAAACGCGGAAACCTCATCCCCCTGCTGAAGGGCAAACACGCCCAGCCGGAAGGCGTTCCATGCGGTTTCGGGGTCGGTTGTATAAACGATCATTCCGAGTTTCATCGAGGTCCTTTCATGTATGGCGCCCACGAACTACGCTCGCGATCGCACTCTCATCTCTTTAATAGCCAACTCGGCCGCGTTGACCAAAGGGTAAGCGATGGGAGACGCAGTCAACGCCGGGTGGGTGCCCATTTGGAATGTGGCGATGTCTTCCGCCGTCATACGCTTCTGCACACAAGCGGAGATCGTGTTAATGATCTCTCCCGCGACATCGTTGCCCCTGACCTGGCCGCCCAGAAGCACACCGGAGTTGGATTCGAAGACCAGCTTCACCTTCGTTTTGGCCGCCCCCGGCATTCCGGCCGGATGGCGGTTCGGCCCCTCGACCGCCGCCGACACCGTGTCATAGCCGCGGGTCTTGGCCATCGCCTCGGTCAGCCCCGCCGTGCCCAGCGCGAAATCGCCGAGCGCGGTGGACCAGACGCCCACGGTGCCGGGGTTCTCCCGTGTGATACCAAACAGGTTCGCGCCGGCAATGCGCGCTTCCAGGGTGGCGATCGAAGCGAGCTTCAGTGTGGAGTGGCCGCCGCCGAAGAACGAGATCTTCTCCGCGCAGTCCCCACAGGCGAAGACATGCCTGTCGGATGTCCGCATCGTACGATCCACATCGATGGCGCCTGTCGCGCCCATCCGCAGACCGGCGGCCTTGCCCAGATCCGCGTTGGCCCTCGATCCCGTTCCCAAGATGACGGCATCGGCTTTGAGTGTTTCGCCGTCGGAGAGCTTCACGCCGGTCACGCGTCCATTGCCCACGAATCCAGCCACCTTTGTCGCGTTCAGTATCCGGATGCCGTCGGACTGCAGCATCTGTTCGGCTTCGACACAGAACTCCTCGTCGTAGGACAGACTCAGGCAGTGTGGTGCGATTTCGACGATCGTAATGGTCTTCTCGCCAGTCTTGCGGATCTCGTCGGCGAATTCGATGCCGATGAAGCCGCCGCCCACCACCACGACATCGCGCGCGGTCTTGAGTGACTCCTGCATCCGACGGAGGTACTCCACCTCCTTGAGGATCGTGAAAATGCCATCACAATTCACGCCCGGAATGGGTGGCGTAACCGGGAGCGAGCCGGTCGCGACGATGAGCCGATCGTACTCGATATCGCCGCACGTCGAGCGCAGCCGCTTCCTTTCACGGTCGATGCCGGTGACTTCCGCGACAAACAGCTCCACCTGTTCCTTCTCCAGCACCGCGTCAGGAATGAGATTCTTGTCCGGACTGCCCACCGTGCCACAGATGTACGGTATGCCGCAGGGGATCAGGACCTGTTGTTCCTGTCGCACCAACAACACGCTCTTGCCAGGATAGTGTCGCCTGGCCGTAACCGCCGCCGTCACACCAGCCGCACTGCCACCGATTACCACCACGTCAGCCTTCTTCATGTATCGATTCCCTTCCTGTGTTGTCATTTTTCGCTCGTGCCTGCCACGAACCCGCCGATCAGACCACATGCTCTGCACGTCCGGTCGAAGGTCATCGGACCGACGGAAAGAGCATGGCGTCCGCGAATTCCGCGTGGACACCGAGCCCGCGGAACAAGAAGTCCGACTTCTTGTCCGTTGCCTCGCTGTCGGTATACGACCAGAGGATGTCCCCCGTGATGCTAATCTCCGGATTCAATGCTTGGAGACCCAGCGCGCCGGACGTGAACGTTTCCTCTTTTGTCGGCTCGGTGTCTTTTTCCGCGATTTCCGCTTTCGCCGCTCGACGCAAATCCTCAATCGAGGATTCCTGTTTCGTCTCCTGCCCCTGCGCGAGGCACACGCAGAAGAGCAGACCGACACTGCAACCAGCCAACCTCATTCTCCACCAGTTCATTCGAGTGTCCTTTCTCAAGTACATCGGCTATGTGTCGCGTGTAGTTTGATTCATTCGGTTGTCACGGTCCACATGAACAACGCACGCCGTGAACTGGCGGGCATCTTCGTCATCAAGCGAGCAGTAAGTCAGAATGATAACTTCGTCGCCCACTTGCCCAGAGCGCGCCGCAGCCCCCTTTAGCGCAATCTCGCCGGAACCCTCTGGCGCCGGGATGGCGTAGGTCACAATCCGCGATCCGTTGCTGACATTCAGCACATGCACCTGCTCGCCCGGCAGGATGTCGGCGGCCTCCATCAGCAAGCGGTCGATTCCAATGCTTCCCTCGTAATGGAGTTCCGTCGCCGTCAGCCTGGCGCGATGAATCTTGGATTTCAGCATCGTCCGTTGCATGTGCATCGTTCCTTACCTGCGCCTTAAGGGGGGGATCACGACGTCAATCGCTGGGCCCCGGAATATACCTCTTCCACAACCAGCGCTACCGCTGCGTGCCCGGGGTGCTTTGGCGGATTCCATCTCTTCATGTCGTCGTACACGGGACCGTCAGTGTGGTATTCCAGGGACCCCTTGAAAACCGCTTCAGGTATCTTCATCGTTCGTCCTTTGTCCTTGCGGAGTTGTGTTTGCCAAAGGTTCACGGCGCAAGCAGATAGTCCGCGATCGCCCGATAGAGAGTGGTCACGGCCAGGATGGCGCAATGCCGCCCGGCTTCGGCCTCGCATTCACCGGACCTGATGAGCTCCCCCGCGCTGATCGAAAGCGCGTCGGTAATGCTTCGGCCCTTCGCCCGGCGCGCCACGGATCGACCGCACGAGCGGGTGTTTTCGCATCCGTTTGTGTAGTATCGAATATCTTCAATCCGATCGTCGCGGATCACCAGATGAAACTCCATCTCGTCCCCGCACAAGCCCTTGATCGAGGCCGCGGCCGTCAGATCGTTCATGCGGCCGAAGAATTCGTCCTCAGAAGCGGAACTCATAGCCTATTCCTCTTCACTTATCGGTCTCCTGCGTTGTTCCCGTTCGTTTCGTCAGACTAACGGACGCCCGCGAGGGCTTCCTGAAGGCGCTTCCAGACATCCCGTATGGCCTCCTCGGCGCTGCCCTTCCCGTATTCGATCACCGTTTTCCCAGCCATGAGGGCGTCATTCACGGCGCGGTCGAACGGTATCCGGCCGATCACCCGCGACCCGTGCGTTTTCGCGATATCTTCAATGCGATGCGCCTGTTCGCTGTTGATATCGGACTTGTTGATCACGACAACCGCCGGCACGCCGAAATGCGCCGCCAGGTTCATCACTCGCTCCATGTCGTGTACTCCGGACACGGTCGGCTCCGTGACAATCACGACCAGATCCGTCCCCGATATCGACGCGATCACCGGACACCCGGTTCCCGGAGGGCCATCGCCTAGAATCAACTCCTGCTTCAACTCCTCGGCGAGTTGACCCGCGCGGTTGCGAACCTGCGCCACGAGCCGCCCGGAGTTCTCCTCCGCGATGCCCAACCGCGCATGCACCATCGGCCCGTACGCGGTCCCGGACACGTACCAACGCCCCGTCATGTTCTTTTCGCTTCGGATGGCATCTACCGGACAGACCAGTGGACACAGCCCGCAGCCCTCACATGCCAGGGGTTCGATTCGATAGGTCTTGCCCACCACGTCATTCGCGGGCCCGTCGAAACGGATGGCGTTGAAATGACACGCCTCGGCGCATTTGCCGCATGCCGCGCATTTCTCCGCCTCGATGGTGGCTTTCGTGCCGCCGACAAAGTCGTGCCCCTCGCGTACGGCAGGCGTCAACAGAAGATGCAGGTCGGCGGCATCCACGTCGTTGTCGACCAGCACCTTGTTCCGGGCCAGACAAGCCAGGGAGCCGACCACGGTGGTCTTCCCCGTCCCCCCCTTGCCGCTGATGACCGTGATTTCTTTATAGCCGTCGGCTGATCCCTTCGCAAACGGCTCCGGGTTTCCCGGCGCGAGATCGAAGACATCTTCAACCGGTTGCGGCGGTAAGGCCGTCGCCAGGGCATCATAGATGGCAAGCAGGTTTTCACGCAGCTCGGGAAACCAATCGACCAGAATTTTGCCACCGGAATAGACCTCCGCGTATTTCCTCTTGAACGGAATACGCCCGGCGATCGGCAGCCCCACATCCTTAGCATAATCGGCAATGATCTTGTCTTCTCCATCGGAGCGATTGACGATAATGCCGGTAGGGACGCCCAGCTTCAGGGTCAACCCGACGGCGAGCTTCAAATCGTTCAGTCCGAACGGCGTCGGCTCTGTCACCAGCAGGACGGCATCGGCGCCCGCGACCGCTTCGACGACGGGGCAAGCCGTGCCTGGCGAGGCGTCAATAATGTTAATGGCACGCGGGTCCAGGTATTGCTTGACCGCGCGCACCACGTTCGGCGCCAGCGCCTCGCCGATGTTGAGCAATCCGTGGGCGAAAAGGAACGGCGTATGCCCGGGCGCCGCCTGAACGATGCCGATCTTGGCGTCCCGTTCCGACAACGCCCCCTCTGGACAGACATACGCGCACACCCCGCAGGAGTGACACAGTTCGTTGAAGATAAGAACCTGCTGCTTGACCACGGCAATCGCGTTGTAGTGGCATGCCTTCGAACACTTGCCGCAGGCCGTGCACGTGCTCGCATCCCAGACGGGTTTTGGAACCGTCACGGCCCGCTCCTCGGTGAAGTTCGGCTTCACGAAGAGGTGGTCGTTCGGTTCCTCGACGTCGCAGTCAAGCAGGCGCACGCGTTCGCCGCGTTGGGCAAGCGCGTAGGCCAGATTCACCGCGAACGTCGTCTTCCCGGTGCCCCCTTTTCCGCTGGCAACTGTAATAACCATTCGACCATAACCTTTCCGGCTCAGTAGCGCCGAAAGTCACCCCGCTTCCGCAACACGTTGTCGCGTCCCGAATCGGGCAAGGCTGTCGGCGGTGGGGGAAGGCATTCGCCTTCCCCCGTTGGCTGCTTCTTACTTCTCCGCCTTCTCCGCTTCGAGTTCCTCGATGCGCTTCCGGAGATTCCCCAGTGCGCCTTCGAAGTACTCCGCCTGACCCTTCAGCGCCTCCAACTGCTGCCCGCTATTCGGCGCGGCTGCGTAGGGCGGCACTCCGTCCGCCATCGGCCGCCCGGCCGCTGCCCGCTGCCATCCGGTCAGACCTGTGGCGTGGAACATGTTCCGCCACCCTGCCCTGAGCCCTGCCGAAGGGCCGCGTCCACCGCCTCGCCCCCCACCGCACCCTCGCCCGAACCCCATCCCGAACCCGCGTCCGGAAACCGGATTCATGTACCCGGGCACTCCGTACCCGGCACACAGCCCTGCTCCACGCCCCGTCATTGGCCCCATTCCCATGGGCCCCGTTCCATCTCCTGCTGGCATTGCTGCCTCCCTTCTGTTGTTTCGTGTTTCGAACACCGGTCAGTCCTTTCCGTCACGCCCAATGCCCTTCGACCGTGGCTCCCGTCGCCTCCTTCAACCCGCCCTCCTTGAGCCGACGGACCGCATCCGCCACCGAGCCATTGCCGGACAGGTAGACCTTGATCCCCGCCGCGTTCAGAACCCGGAATGCTTTGGGTCCCACATTCCCCGTCACCACCGCCGTCACACCAAGCCGCACCACCGCCGCCCCCGCCTGGACACCCGCCCCCTGCGCGGCATTCAGATTCTGGGCGTTATCGTGCGCGGTCGCTTCATCCGTATCCGTGTCCACGACGACAAAGTATTTGGCCCGCCCAAACCGCGGGTCCACATGACTGGCTTGATCCCGTCCCATAGCCGATATCGCAACTTTCATACGCTCTCCTTGTTTCCGCTCTCGTTGTTCCCGCTCTCGCCACCCGTTTTCGTCCACCGGGTCCCTGCGCGCATCCGAGGTCCCACCCGCATCCGTTTCATGGAACCGTCACAAGGGTCTCCGCCACGACACCGCCGCATCCGGCCGCAACACCCCGGCATGCTCAACGCCGGATCCGGCAACCGACCGGCCAGCCACGCGGACAGCACATCCTCGACCGGACCGGCTGTGAAAGGCAGGACGCGAATCCCCCTGGCATCCAACAGGGCCGCCATTGGCCGCGAGATCGCTCCGCAAATCAGCACCGCGGACGCCAAGGCGATCAGACGGTCCGCCTGAGCCTGTGGATCGGTGCCCGGCAATGACTCTTCATGTCGCACCACCGCACGCCCATCCTCGACCCGAACCACGAGCACCTGTCGCGCCACGTCAAACACCGGCGATATCCGTCCGTTCCACGTTGCCAGCGCCACCTTCATAAGCCTCGGTTCTCCATTTTCTCAAGTTGATACATAACACGAAGCATGCCAAGTGATCAGAGCAGCACGCCGCTGATACGCAACACTCTGCCGCACAGACGGATGCAGAACGTATGGGCAGGTCGGTAACCACTTTCTAGAGTCGCTCCGCAGCGACTGTCTGACGCAATTAGAAGCGCAATTACGCGACTCTGCCTGTAACCAGAGCTGAACCGGCCATCCAAAGCGCGCCCGTTGCGGGGGCGCATTTGCGATTGGGTGCAGTCATGGACATTCGCCGTTGTTCCCCTGGGAGCGCGGGCGTCTCGCCCGCAGTTGCCAGACATGTGCATTTCCAAGCGGGCGGGACGCCCGCGCTCCAGGGATGCACCGAATCGCAAATGCGCCCCGTTGCGGCCCATGGCCTGTTTGTCGGTTGCCTCCGCGTCAGGCGAGTGGTAGTCTCCGCGGCGGATGACAACACGAGCAACAAAGGGCACCGAACCGGCGCAACCCTTTTGCTGTGCGCCACAGGAATGCGCCGCCTTCATGAAAGTGCTAAGCGAAGCACCCAGGCTGCTCATCGTCCGTGCGCTGATCCCTGGGCCTCTTCACGTTGCCGCCATTGCGGAGCAAACGGGCCTGACCCCCGCGCGGATATCGCATCACCTTGGCCGCATGCGCCTGGCTGGCGTGGTGGAATGTTCGCGGGAAGGACGGATGATCCTGTATCGAATCAACCCGCGCATCGCGACGCCTGATGGGTTGGACCTCGGCTGCTCCCGGATTCTGTTCCGACCGCTGCCGCCCTCATCAACGTAACGCGTTCACGGCGCCGAACGAGTCATCCTGGCGCGACCGAAGACACGACTGCAACAACCTTGCGCATTCATGTTGACATCTCCACGTATCTGGATATATCGTCCCGCCCAAGTGATTGACCGACCTCGGGTCAGACCGACCTCGGGTCAGACCCGAAATTGGGGAGCAGGAACCATGTTTGCCGACAAACGAAACGAATCCGTTTTGAAGGCCGCGCTGAACGGGGAAGCGCCGGGCAAAGCGGAATGCCTTTACTTGCTCGGTCTGCAACCTGAATCGCTGGACGCCTCGTTATTGATGGCCACGGCCGATGCGGTCTCGCGGCGCCGTTTCGGCAACAATGCGGTTCTGCTGGGACAGATCGGCATTGATACGGCCGCATGCCCGGGCAACTGCCGTTTCTGCGCTTTCGGCAAAGACCACACGTCCATGCCGACAGGCAAACTGTCTCTCGATGAAATCTGCCGCCGCGCCCATGCTTTCGCCGATGCGGGCGATCTGTTTGCCCTCTTTCTGATGACCATGCATGAGTTCGATCTGGACCGGTTACTGGAGACGGTCGCCACGGTTCGGGGCGAGTTGCCCGTCCACACGCAGCTCGTTATGAATCTGGGCGATTTCGACATTGGGCAAGCGCGGCAACTCCGCTCCGCCGGGGTCAATGGAGCGTATCATGTGTGCCGACTGCGCGAAGGAACGGATACGGACCTCGACCCCGAGGCCAGGAAGAAGACCTTCCGTGTCATCAAGGACGCCGGCTTGGACTTCTACTACTGCTGCGAGCCGATCGGCCCGGAGCACTCGAACGAGGAACTGGTCGAGCAGATGTTCCTGGGCATCGAGTACGGTTGCTTCCAACATGCGGCCATGCGACGCGTGTACGTGCCCGGCGTTCCGTTGAGCTGCAACGGCCAAATCACGGAACGGCGTTTGGCCCAGGTCGTTGCTGTCGTCACGCTGGCCACGCTCGGTTGTCCGGAAACGGAGAACATCGCCGTTCACGAGCCGAACCTGCTGGGTTTGGTCGCCGGCGCCAACGTAGTCTATGCCGAAAGCGGCGCCAATCCCCGCGATGAGAGGGCCGATACAACCGGACACCGCGGGTTGGATATGGCCGGCTGCCGGAAGATGCTTTACGAGGCGGGCTTCGCGCGGTTGTTGCGGGGCGATGGCACAGACGTCTCCCTGAACCTCGACTACTTGCTTCGACCCGCATGAAACAGGGCAGGGAGACCTGTGGCCATGGCCGGCGAACGACTTTTTACACAAACTCGACGGTTCCGCCGTACGCCAGGAGTTGCCCGCACAGAAAGCCGGGAACTGTCCGTCAGCGCCCACAACGCGATCTGGGTGTCCAGCAATAGCTTCACTTCGCCCCCGCTCCCGCAAACAGCGCGGCAATGGCCGGATTCGCGCCGTCAATGTTGTCCGGGACACTGGAACGCCCCCGTGCGATACCGATCCGCCGCGAGACGTCCGCCCGCTTCACGCGTGTTCGCCGGGAACGCCCATCCTGCTCGGGCAGCTCGATTCCCAAGGCCTTGACCTTGCGGAAGAGTGTGCTCTTGTGCAGACCAAGCGCGCGTGCGGCGGCCTCGCGGTTGTATCCGCAACGCTCCAGCGCCATCCGGATGGCATGCGCTTCGGCGGCACGGGTCTGCGTGACGATCGTATCGCCCGCCGTGACGGCGGGCGCGGCCATGCGGCCGGCGAGCTCGGGCGGCAGATGCACGCGCTCGATCGTGCCCGTGCCACACAGGACAAAGGCCCGTTCGATGATGTTCTCCAACTCCCGGACGTTGCCGGGGTAGTCGTGCGCCATGAGCAGCGCGATGACTTCCGGCGAGGCGCCGGCCACGGACTTGCCCTGCCGGCGGTTGAACCGTCCGATGAAGTGCTCGACGAGCAAAGGGATGTCTTCCTGTCGCTTCCGCAGCGGCGGAAGGTCCAGCTTCACGACGTTGAGCCGGTAAAACAGATCTTCGCGAAACGTGCCGTCCCGGATCATGGCGGCCAGATCGCGATGGGTGGCGGCGATGACGCGTACGTCGGCCTGCCGCGTCCGCGTGGCGCCCAACGGCTCATACGTCCGCTCCTGAAGCACCCGCAGCAGACGCACCTGCATCGCCGGGCTGATATCGCCGATCTCATCCAGAAACATCGTGCCGCCCTCGGCCCGCGCGAACCGGCCCGGTTTGTCCTTCACGGCCCCCGTGAAAGCGCCTTTCACGTACCCGAACAGCTCGGATTCCAGCAGCGTATCGGGCAGGGCGCCGCAATTGACCGGAATGAACGGCTTGCTCTTGCGCGGACTGAGGTTGTGAATGGCGCGTGCCAGAAGCTCCTTGCCCGTCCCGGTTTCGCCGTGAATCAGCACGGTCGCCTCGCTGGGGGCGATCTGGGGCAGAAGATCGAGAATGCGGCGCATCGAGGCGCTGCGGCTGACCAGGTCGCCTGCCTGGACGCGACCTTCGAGCTCCTTGCGCAGTTCCTCCACCAGGCTGAGGTCGCGAAACGTTTCGGCGCCGCCGACGATGCGGCCGCGCGCATCCCGCAGGATGGCCGTGGATACGGAAATCGGCATCCGCCGGCCTTGCGCGTCGACAATGAACGCCGACTTGTTGATGACGGGCTTGCCGGTCTTGACCGTGTGCCGGAGCGCGCAGTCCGACTCGCACATGCCGGAACGAAAGACATCCGAACACATCTTGCCGATCGCATCCCGCCGCCGGATCCCGGTGATCGCTTCCGCGGCACGGTTGAACGAGGTGATATGCCAGTCGGCATCCACCGTGAATACACCGTCGGATATGCTCTCCAATATGCTCTCCGCCCCCGTGCGAAGCGCGTCATCGTTTTTGGCCATCCTGCTCCTCTCTCGCATCTTCCCTCTTCCCTCTTCCATCTTCCCTCTTCCATCATCCGATGTCGACGACATCGCTAACCCGGTCGGAATAGGTGAGCCGAAGATCGACATGCGTCAAGCCGCGCCGCCGCAGCAACCCGGATACGGTGTACATCGCCAGCTCCGGCCGATTGCAGTCGCGACTGAGATGCGCCAGGAAAACCACCCGTAACGCCTCGCTGCCGATCTCGCACAGCAGTTCGCCGGCCGCCCGGTTGGAGAGATGTCCCTGACGCCCCGCGATCCGCTGCTTCAGCGTCCACGGCCGCGCCGATTCCTGGAGCATCGCTTCGTCATGGTTGGCCTCCAGCACCACCACCGAACACCCGCGCAACCGTTCCCGAATCACCGACGTCGGCATGCCCATGTCCGTGACGATCCCGACACGCATCGTTCCCGACGACAGAACGAACCCGACCGGGTCATACGAGTCGTGCGGCACCGTGAAAGCATCGATCGTCAAATCGCCGATGCCGAACGCCGATCCGGTGGCAAACACGTTCCACGCGAAGGTCTCCCCCGGTGTGCGGTGCCCGATCGCCTCGATCGTGCCGGCGTTGCCGTACAGCGCGAGGCCGTGCCGCCGATGCAACACCGACAGCCCGGACCGGTGATCGTCGTGCTCGTGCGTCACGCATAGACCGTCGATCTGCCCGATTCCCACGCCGATCTCCCCGAGCCGCCGGACCGTTTCGCGTCCGCTCAGACCCGCATCGATCAACACGCGCGTCGTGGCCGATGCCACCAGAACGCAGTTTCCCGAGCTCCCGCTCGCCAGCACGCATACCCGCATGATCGAACCCTCCGTGCCGCGCCCGTCCCACGCGGCCGGCAACACGCACACTCGGCAGCCATGTTACGCGCGACACCAGGCGCCGTCCACCCCCAAGCACAAATGCTGCGCTTGCCCGCCCGACGGCGTTGTGCTACATAATCGCCCGTTTATCACTGGCATGGAGCCAACCACCAACGGCTGGGGGTCCAATGACCGAATTCGATATGGCAGCCCTGCGCGGTTTCGTCGTCGACAATTTCCTCTTCGGGGATCCGACGGGGTTCGATGACGACACCTCGTTCCGTAACGAGAGTATTCTCGATTCGACCGGTATTCTCGAACTGATCGCCTATCTGGAGAAGACTTACCAGTTCCGGGTAAAGGACGACGAACTCACCCCGGACAATCTCGATACGCTGACCCGTATCCGGGATTTCGTGGCTCGCAAGCGGACATCGGCAAACGCCTGACCCAACCCCGCCGGCATGCGGACCGGCAACGCCGAGGAGGCCTCATGTGCGGAATCGCGGGTATCCTGACGCCGCGGGCCGACCCCGTGACGATCACGCCGGCCCGGCTCCATGCCATGATCGCCGCCATCGCCCACCGCGGTCCTGACTCGCGCGGCTTCTATCTCGACCGGTTCGCCGGACTCGGCCATGCCCGCCTCAGCATCGTCGACCTCGCCGGCGGCGCACAGCCCATCCACAACGAAACCGAGACGCTCTGGATCGTCTTCAACGGCGAGATCTTCAACTACGTCGAACTGCGCGCCGACCTCGAAGCGCACGGCCACGTCTTCTACACGCACACGGACACGGAGGTCATCGTCCACCTCTACGAGACGTACGGCGAGGACTGTGTCCGGCACCTGAACGGCCAGTTCGCCTTCGCGATCTGGGACACCGCGACACGAACGCTGTTCCTCGCACGCGACCGCGTCGGCATCCGCCCCCTGCATTACGCGGAACACAAGGGCGCCCTGCTGTTCGCATCCGAGGTCAAAGCGCTTTTCGCCGCCGGGCTCCTGTCGCCGGCTTTCGACCAGAACGCCCTGGAACAGACCCTCACGCTGTGGACGACACGCCCCGGCGAGACCGTGTTCACCGGCGTGCGCGAACTTCAGCCGGGGCATACGCTCGTCGCCCGCCCCGGTTCGCCGCCGCGCATCCGTCGCTATTGGGATCTGGACTTCACGCCCGACGCGCCGCCCCGCTCGACCGCCGATACCGTCGACGGCATCCGCGCCCTGCTGCTCGATGCCGTGCGGCTCCAACTGCGCGCCGACGTGCCCGTCGGCGCCTACCTCAGCGGCGGGCTCGATTCCTCCGGACTCACCGCTTTCGTCGCCCGCCATTTCAACGCCGATCTGCACACCTACGGCATCCGCTTCGAGGAGTCCGCCTTCGACGAGGGCGACTATCAGGCATTGATGGTCAACCATCTCCACGTCCACCACCGGGAAACGCGCGTCACCAACGCCGCCATCGCCGCCGCCCTGCCGGATGTCGTCAACCTCGCCGAACGCCCGCTGCTGCGCACCGCTCCCGTGCCGATGTTTCTGCTCTCCCGCCTCGTCCGCGCCGACGGCGTGAAGGTCGTTCTCACCGGCGAAGGCGCCGACGAGGTTTTCGGCGGGTACAACATTTTTCGCGAGACGAAGATCCGCCGTTTCTGGGCGCGGCAACCGGATTCGCTGTGGCGGCACCTGCTCGTCCGCCGTCTCTACCCGTACGTCTTCCGCGACCCCCGTTCGGCGGCCACGTTGAAGTCCTTCTTCGCCCAGAACCTGACCGCCACGGACGACCCGTTCTACTCGCACCGCATCCGCTGGCGCAATACCGCCCGCATCCGCTCGTTCCTCGCCGCCGACTCGGGCATCGACCTGGACGCGATGCTCGCCCCGATGGCCGTCGATCTCCCCGACGGTTTCGCCCGCTGGGATGCCGTCTCGCGCGCCCAGTACCTGGAATCGCGGATCTTCATGAGCAACTACCTGCTGTCGTCGCAGGGCGACCGCATGGCCATGGGCAATTCGATCGAGATCCGCGTGCCGTACCTCGATCACCGGCTCATCGAATTCATGGCCCGCGTGCCCGCGCACCACAAGATCCCGGGGTTGAACGAGAAGACCCTGCTTAAACGCGCCCTGGCCGACCTGCTGCCGCCCGCCATCGTCGCGCGCGATAAACACCCCTACCGCGCACCGATCGTTCCGGCGCTGCTGACCCCCGATGCCCCACCCTACGTCACGGAGCTGCTCGACGAGGCCGCCTTGAAGAAGCACGGCATTTTCGAACCGCGCCGTGTCGCCCGCCTCCTCGCCAAACTCCGCCGCGGCGAAGCCGCCGGCGAGGTCGACAACATGGCACTGGTCGCCATCCTGACGACCCAACTGCTCGCGGAGCGGTTTCTCGGCCCCGGCGTCACACCCGCCCGCGATGCTGACAACGCGGCCGGAATGCCTATACTGACCATCGATCGACAGGGAGACGCCACCCATGCGGCTTGAGTCATTTCTGGAGGAGAGCGCCCGACACGGCCCTTCACGCGAGGCGCTCGTGTGCGGGACCGTCCGGCTGACCTACGGCGATATCGAGACGCACGCCAATCGCCTGGCCCACGCCCTGATCCGTGCGGGGCTGCAACGCGGCGACCGCGTCGCGATCTGCCTCGATAACCGCGCGGAAGCCGTCGTCGCCATCTTCGCCGCCCTCAAGGCCGGCGCCGCCTTCATGCCGATCAACCCCACGACCAAACCCGACAAGCTGCTGCGCCTGCTCAACCATGCCGAAGCCGCCTGCCTCGTCGCCGACTTCCCCAGGTTGTCGGCGATCGAGGACGCCTGGCCCCGCATGGATGCCGTCCGCATCGTCGTACCGGTCGGACGCCCGCGCAAGCCGCTCGCGCTCGGCGGCCGCGACGCCCTCGACATGGAGGCCATCCGCCGGGACGACGCCCTGCCCGCCGACCCGCCCCCGAAACGCGCCATCGACCTCGATCTCGCCGCGCTGATCTACACCTCCGGATCGACGGGCGTGCCGAAGGGCGTCATGCTCCGCCACAGCAACATGGTCGCGGCCTTCACGTCCATCGTCTCCTATCTCCGCAACACGCCGGACGACGTCATCCTCAGCGTCCTGCCGCTGGCCTTTGGCTACGGTCTCGGCCAGGTCTTCACCGGCTTCAAAGCCGGCGCCCGCGTCGTCCTCGAACGCGACATCATGTACCCCCACGAGGTGCTCACCCGCCTCGTCGCCGAACGCGCCACGGGCATGCCGATCGTGCCGACCATCTCCGCCCTCCTGCTGCAGCTCGACCTTGAGCGGTACGACCTCTCCAGCCTCCGCTACATCACCAACGCCGGCGCGGCGCTGCCGCCCAGCCACGCGCAGGCGCTGCGCGAACGACTCCCCCATGTGCGGCTGTTCGCGATGTACGGACAGACGGAATGTACGCGCGCCTCCTATCTCGAACCCGAGGAACTCCAGGCCCGACCGACCTCGGTCGGCAAGGGCATACCCAACCAGGAGTTCTGGCTGATCGACGACCGCGGCGACCGCGTCGGCCCGCATGTCGCCGGCGAGCTCGTCGTGCGCGGTTCCCATGTGATGGCCGGCTACTGGAAGATGCCCGAGCTGACCGATCAGAAACTCCGCCCCGGCCCGTTGCCCGGCGAACGCGTCCTCCACACCGGCGATCTCTTCCGTCTGGACGATGACGGCTACCTCTACTTCGTCAGCCGCAAGGACGACATCATCAAGACCCGCGGCGAAAAGGTCAGCCCTAAGGAAATCGAGGATGTCCTCTACGGCATCCCCGACGTCGCCGAGGCCGCCGTGGTCGGCGTCCCCGACCCCGTCCTCGGCCAGGCCGTGAAGGCCGTGATCGTCCCGCGGGCCGGCAAGACGCTCGACGCCCAAGGCGTGCTGCGCGCCTGCGCCCGCCAACTGGAGGATTTCATGATGCCGAAGTATCTGAGCATCCGGTCCGAGTTGCCGAAAACGCAATCCGGAAAAATACTGAAAACCGAACTGGCCGACGAGCCGCTGGAGTGATGCCATGTCGAACACGCGCAAACCGTTTTCCGCCGACGTTCTGACCCTCGATGCCGCACGCGCCGTGGACGACATCGTCGCCATGATCCGCAAGCAGGCGCGCGCCTTCAAACGGCGCGGCGCCGTCGTGGCCCTGTCCGGCGGCATCGACAGCAGCGTCGTCGGCGCCCTCTGCGTGCGCGCCCTCGGGGCCGAGCGCGTCTTCGGCCTCTCGTTGCCGGAGCGCGATTCCTCAGCCGCCACGCCGGGCCTCAGCCGCCGCATCATCCAGGCCCTGAATATCGACCACGAGTCAACCGACATCAGCCCGATGCTCGAAGCCGCCGGCTGCTACCGCCACCGCAATGCCGCCGTCCGGCGGGTGATCCCGGAGTTCGCCGACGGCTGGAAGTTCAAGATCGTCCTGCCGCCGGTCACCGACAGCGATCGGTACCGGCTCTATTCGGTCATCGCGCAGTCTCCCGCCGGCGTGACCCGCAAGGAACGCCTCCCGCCCGATGCCTATCTCGAAATCCTCGCCGCGACCAATTTCAAGCAGCGCGTCCGCAAGACGATGGAGTACTTCCACGCCGATCGGCTGAACTACATGGTCGCCGGCACCCCCAACCTCCTGGAGTATGACCAGGGCTTCTTCGTGAAACTCGGCGACGGCGCCGCGGATATCAAACCCATCGCGCACCTCTACAAGACCCAGGTCTACCAACTCGCCGCCTTCCTCGACGTCCCCGAAGAAATCCGGAGCCGCCCGCCGACGACGGATACCTACTCGATGCCGCAGTCGCAGGAGGAGTTTTACTTTTCCGTGCCCTACGCGGCCATGGACCTGTGCCTGTATGCCTACAACCACGGGGTCGACGTCGCCGACGTCGCCGGGGCGCTCGGTTGGACGGCCGACCAGGTCACGCGCGTCTATCGCGACATCGAGGCCAAGCGCGCCTTCGCGGAATACCTCCACGCCGCACCCGTCATGCTGGAGACACCGGCATGAAGCGGAACCTGTTCGCGCGCATTTTCAATCGCATCCTCCACATGCTCGCCCGCACCTTGCCCGGTGCCACAAGCCTGCGTCCCTTCCTGCACCGCCTGCGCGGCGTCAAGATCGACGGCCGCGTGTTCATCGGCGACGATGTCTATCTCGAGAACGAATACCCCGACCATGTCGAGATTCACGATGGCGCGCAAATCGCGCTGCGCACGACGATCGTCGCCCATATCCGCGGCCCCGGTCGCATCGTCATCGGCCGGAACGTCGTGATCGGTTTCGGCTCCTGCGTCGCCGGCGCCCCCGGCCGCACGCTGACCATCGGCGATAACGCCGTCATCGCCGCCGGCTCGGTGGTCACCACCGACATTCCCCCCGACACGTTCCTCAGCGGCGAGCGGCTCAAGGCGCGCGGCTACATCACCGTGCCGCTGACGCTCGATACGAGCTACGAGGATTTCTCGAAGGGGTTGCGCCCCCTCTCCCATCGCCCCGGCCCCGCACATGACTAGCGACCTCATCATCCTGACGCAATCGGACCACCCGCTGCCGGCGCCGCCGCGCCGCATCGCCGCCCTCGCGCGCTTCATGGGCCTGCAACCGGCGATCGTCCCGGTCGCGGCGCTCATGGAACCCGGTAGTCCCTTATCGTCCGGCATGCCCGTCGCGGTCTCGGCCGACGCGCTCATCGCCGCGGAACGCCTGGCCGGCGCCGGCACGCTGGACCGCATGCTGTTCGATACGAAGCGCGATGTGCTCGTCTATGGATTCTGCGAGAGCGCGCGACACAACGCGCTCGTCGACGCCCTGACCGGCGGCGCGATGACCGCCGTCGGTTCGCTATCGCAGGGCAACCGCACCTACAGCATCGCCCCCGGCGCGACAGCGCTCACGGGGGCCTTCGCGGGACTGAGCTTCGGTCCCGTCTGGCCCAGCGTCGACCGCGTCTTCCTGCCCGCCTCGAAAGCCGCCCCGATCGACACGCACATCGCGATCGCCGGCCATCCGCTGTTCGCGTCCTGCCGGCGGCGGGGGGCCACCGTGTATCTCACCGCCTGCGCGCAGGTGGCCGACATCGAGACCCCCGCCGTCGCCCCGCCGTCGCCCCGCCGCCTGTTCTCGAGCCTCATGCCGCCCCTGATGTTCCTGCGGCAGGCTTGCGGCGAGCGATGCCACCGTCCGTCGCAATCCTGGGCGTGCCTCATTGTCGACGACCCGATCCTCTGTCCCTGCTACGGATTCCTGGACTTCAATCGACTACTGCGTCAGATGCAGGACCACCACTTTGCGACCTCCGTGGCCGTCATCCCCGCCAATCACCGCTGCACCCGACGGGCCACCGCGCAGTTGTTCATCGAGAACCCCGAACACCTCTCCATTTCCGTGCATGGCAACGATCATTGCCGGCACGAGTTCGCCGAAAGCGACCTTGGCCGCCTGAACCACATGATCGATGGGGCCACACGGCGCATGGCGCGGCACGGGGCCCGGTGCGGCCTGACATGCGATCCGGTAATGGTCTTCCCGCACGGCGTCTTCTCGGCGCCGGCCATGCATGCGCTCAAGCGACACGGCTACCTCGGCGCGGTCGCCTCGGTCGATGCCTTCACGGCGGCGGGGCACCCGTCGGTGCGGGACGCCGAGCCGCCGCTGACCATCGCCGATTTCCTGTCGCCCGTCACCACCGCCTTCGACGGCTTCCCGCTGTACTTGCGGCGCTATCCCCACGACATCGACGAATTCGCGTTCGATGCGCTCCTGGGGAAACCCCTGCTCATCGCGGCGCATCACGATACCTTCCGCGATGGCGGCGCCGCGCTCGTGGACTTCGTCGACCGCCTGAACGCCTGCGTACCCGACCTGCATTGGCGGGGACTTGCCGACGGCATGCGCGACACCTGTCTGTACCGTCGGGATGGCGACAACCGGCTTCATCTGCGGGCGCTATCCCGCGTGACGCGTTTGAACGGCGACCTCGCCGTTCAGCCCGCCGCCGTGACCATGGTGGAATCGCCGGCGATTCCGGTCACGCGCGTCACGGTCGACGACCGCGACATGCCCTACACCGTGACCGACCGACTTCTGACGGTCGCCCTGCCCGGCCGGCCGACCGGCACGGTCGTATTGGAAGTAACCCATGCGGACGCCACCGGCCTCCCCATGCGCCGCCAGCCGTACCGACAAGCCATCGCGGCCTTGATCCGCCGCAAGCTCACCGCCATCCGTGACGTGCGCCTCATGCGCAACCGCGCCTTCGCCTGGCTACCCGACCTCTGGCAATGGTTCCAACGCCACGGCCACAAACCCACCACCAAATACGGCTGACCGATCCCTCCCGGTCATTGGTCATTGGTATACCCTGTTTCGTTGTGTGTTCGGTGTTCCTTGTTCGCTGTTGAATGTTCTTCTCTACTGTCCCTGCTCGGGAAATCACCCGGCGATACCCGGGACATGAACACCCAACAAGGAATGTCCAATGTCCTCTCTCATTCTCGTCGCCCGCTCTCGTCCACCGTTCCCCTCCCCCGTTCGTAGTCCACGCTTCAGCGTGTCCGGGAAGGTGGGGCAGATATTCCTTGAGCGTCGTAATCCGTTCTGCAAGAACAGCTTTCGCAGACATGGCGCGATCTCACAAACCGAGGTGGCGCGATCCAGCATCCTGGGGTGCGCCAGGAACTGAAGTAGGCAGGATAGTGCTGTTGGCTCCAAAGACAACGATTGCAGACCGACGCGCTCCGCACTGTAGTCTTACCAGTAAGACTACCGAAGAAGAGGAGAACTGGATATGCAAGCGCTGGCTACAACTCGAATGTCGTCAAAGGGGCAGGTCGTAATTCCTGAGGATGTCAGGTGTCGCTTGGGACTGAAAGAGGGGGCGCAATTTGTCGTCGTTGGAGAAGGCGACGTGGTGATTCTCAAAACCATCACTCCTCCATCCATGGACACTTTTGACAGTCTCATCCGCAAGGCCAGGCAACAGGCACGGGCAAGCGGCATGAGACAATCCGACGTGGCAAGGGCAATCGCAAGGGCGAGAACTCGGAAATGAGAGTCATCCTTGACACCAACGTCTTTGTTTCAGGTGGAGAAGGGATAGGCCATCTGCGCGCGAGGATCGCGGCGGTTGACGCGTGTGGCGGGGAACGAGTCGGATTTTGAGGGGGGGAGTGCCCGGAACTGGCCTGTTTCCTGAGACTTCCTGTGTCACCGGCCGTTGGTGCGGGATCGATGGCGGGGACATACCCTTGAAGTGACGAGGGGGTCGGATTTCCAAAAAAAAATCAGAATCACTAACATCCCATAGGCTTTCCCGCGAACTGGCACGATTCCCCCAACCCCCGCGTTTTCCGGGGGTATTTCGCCTGGGGTTGG
>CAYYJS010000044.1:0-28302 GCA_964472315.1 uncultured Victivallales bacterium
TTGCCTCCGGCTCCTCCCCACCCCCATTACTGGGCAGCAGTTGCCTTCGGCTAACGTTGCCGTTGCGCTGCGCTTCACTGCCTGGCGTGGCCGCGGCCTGTTGCCCTTCGGGCTGCGCGAGCTGGTCTCTCTGGTTAAGGACTCTACATCAGTTGGTGTGCTTCCTTTCCAATGTATCACCTGTTAGCTGCCGGATACGCCCGGCACACAACGCCCACGCCTCACTTTCGGCGCGGAACGCGACGTAAAGTGGAGGCGCTTGTCCGGCGGTGATCGGAGACTGGATCAACCGTGTCGATAAAAGGGAAGCGGTTGAAGTCCATGTCTCGCGTGTAGATGATCTTGATCCCGTTTTCTCTCATCAGAATCGCCGTGTGCGCATCGAACACTAAATTGCCACAGATGCCGGGTGTCTCGACAAACACCTCTGCCGCCACATGGCGATGACGGTCTGTTTCAGTCAGGATCCTGATGCTCGATGTTGAGTGTCGTCTTCATATGGATAACCATATCGACACTATGGAATGCCGTCAAGCCGTCTCTGTTGCCTGCCGCACATCCTCGTATACGTCAAAAACTGGGCGTCAAGGGACAGGCCATCAGGGCGGAGTTCTGCATGAAGGCCGCCCAGAATGAGGTGATGTAATGCGTTGATGATTGGCTTACGAGCACGAGCGTGAACTATTTCAGAAAATTCCACACCCCTCGCCACTTCAAGGGTATGTCCCAGACTATCGGTACCGCACCAACGGCTGGTGACACCGGAAATGGCAGGAATCAGGTCAGTTCCGGGCACTCCCCCCTTCAAAATCCGACTCGTTCCCCGCCACACGCGTCAACCGCCATGATCCTCGCGCGCAGATGGCCTGGCCCTTCTCTCGCCCGTCATCATCATGTTTTCCGAGAGAACGCTGCAAATCCGCCTCGGAGCGACGCGGAGTAGGCATTTGTTGGTTGGCCTATTCCAATTTCCTCTTTGCCGGACGCACTTCGTAAAGGGCATGGTCTTCCTTCACCAGACTGGCCGGTTCCGTGGTGACCTTCTCAAAGAGAAGTTTTGATGTTGCGAAGAGGTCGGCGTTCTCCGCCTTTAAATACCGTGCGGCCATTCGGCAATACTCCGGGTCTATGTCCACGCCGATGCTGTTGCGGCCCGTGCGTAGGGCCGCAACCATCGTCGTGCCAGATCCACAAAAGGGATCGAACACTGTATCGCCAGAGAACGAGAACATCCGTACCAACCGGTTTGCCAGTTCAAGGGGAAAAGGGGCAGGGTGATGCTTGGTGGATGCCCCCGTAATGTTCCATATCTGCTGGAACCACTTACCAAAATCCTCTTTGCCGAGTCGACTCTCGTCACGCTGCGCGATGCTCGGTTGGCGATAGCCTCCGGGCTTCCTCTGCATGAGGATAAACTCCATATCGTTCTTGATGATGGCATTCGGCTCGTATGGTTTTCCCAAGAACTTCGATCCGTTCGAGACCTCGTAGGACGCATTGGCGATCTTATGCCAAATGATCGGGTTCAGGTTGTCAAAGCCGATCCGCCGGCAGATAACGCAGATGTCAGCATGGAGGGGAAAGACAAGATGCCGCCCGAAATTGCGCCTGGCCACACAAACGTCTCCGACGACGCAAACCAGACGCCCGCCCGGAACCAGAATCCGGTAGACATGCCGCCAGACTTTCTCCAACTCAAACAGGAATGCCTCGTAGTCCTGAATGTGCCCGAGTTGGTCCGGGTTCTCATTGTACCGTTTGAGATTCCAGTAAGGCGGCGACGTGACGACAAGATGGACCGAGTCTTCCGGCAGGAAGGCAAGGTCCCGCGAGTCCCCATTGATCAGTCTGTGAGTTGTTGCTTCCATGTCATCACGCGAACGCAGCCAAGTGACCAGCGAGTGTTCTGGCGAACCGGTCAACAGAAAGGTCGTCCGCTGGCGTCGCGAATGCGCCCTGTTGCCCATCTCTCTCCGTGGATGTGATGAAGGCCGCGGCCGTATAGTGGCGCTCAAGGACGAGTTTCCGGCAGAAGAGTTCGTACCGGGCGCGATACGATGCGCCCACAAACTCGGGAAAGACCTTGAAATGGGGCTCACGCACCTTGACAGGTCTTTGTGATGCGTCGCAATCCTCCAACATGAAGAAGTAGCCGAGGAACGGTTGAGGGCTTGCCGCATAGGCGCGTTCCCGGTAGGCGGTCCAAAGGTCGAGCGCGCTTCCCATCGCCTCTTCGGTTCGATTGTTGAAGTTGTTGCCGAACGATGGCCCGACCTGTGACTTTGCTTCGATGGCAACGAGAAGCGTGTTCTCGCGGATGACAAGCAGATCCCATTCCTTGGTGGGCCGGAAAAAGCCCGGAAGTTCAACGTCTTTGCTTCGATGGACACAAGACGCTGAAATGCCGACAGCAACAGCGAGTTCCGTGAATAGGTCGATGAACCCATCCATATGCGCACCGCCAGTTACGGCGCTGCGCAGTCCCTGGTCGACTCTTCCGGCCAAACTCTGTTTGTCCCGTTGCGTGCCCCGCGTTCCCCAATAGTGGGCAACGGCCCGGCGAACTCGATCGGGTAGGTCCTTCAAAATGTCATCTCTGTTCATGACATGTGCATATCAGATTCCCGCACTTGATTCAAGCGGCCACCTCATAGTGTTTTATCGGTTGTGCTGCGAGGATACACCGCCGGCCTTGAGGTGCAAGCGTGAACGAGCGGCATGGCCGATAAAACGTGTTGAACGGAGCCACTTCGACAAGCTCAGGGCGAGCCGCTTCGACTAGCTCAGGGCGGGCCGCTTCGACTAGCTCGGGGCGGGCCGCTTCGACAAGCTCAGGGCGGGCCGCTTCGACAAGGTCAGGGCGGGGCCGCCGTTGCGCGCATGGGACAGCGCGCATCTGCTGTCTTCGCTCGGTGCCATACCTTCCAAACCGGAGTCGTTTCCCGCCCTACTCGTCAACTGCCGCGATCCTCGCGCGCGGATGGCCTACCCCGTCTCTCCGGTTCCTATCTTGTCCGACGTAGCCTCGCGCGGAGTCGGATCGTCGCCCCGTGCCTTTGCGTTGGACTTCCTCTAGACGCCCCCTCGCGGGAACGCCCTTGCCCTTTCGCTAGCCCTTCGGTTCTGCGCGCTTTACCTGGGCAGAGGTCTTTCACCTCCTAGTTACGACGCATGTTCTGCGCACGTCGGCACTGAGGCGCGCGGGCACCGCATCGCCTCCGGTGCCTTGTTCGGTTTTGTCTCGGTCATGAACGCGATGCCTTCAGGATCAGGACAAGGATGATGAGCAGCAGTGCACCAATCAGGATTGCTACATTCTTTGCGCTTCTCCGGTCGATCACGAGAAACGCAATGACCACCCCAACACCGACAAAGACCAGGACTGCCGTCATGACGGAGTCACCTCGAACTCGACGTAATTCGCGCAGGATGGGCACTTGCCCATTCCGTCCTGGTTGACGTTGAACGCCTCAACCCTGTTTTCTCGACCGCACTTCGGGCAAGTGATTCTGTCATCCGGTTGCTCCGACGGAGTGCTCCGCCGGGTGGGTGTGGCGGCTTCCGGCGGCGGCACGGGTTTGAGTGGTTCGGCGACAGTACCACCCGTCGGACTTTGCAGGGGAGCAATCGCGTCGAGTCTCGCGGCCATGCGTTCAAGCAGCCCGACGATCTCATTCACCTTCCAGTACCAGCACCGGAACTCTCGGAGAATCAAAAGGACAACAAGAATGACCAGGGCACCCCCGATCAGATATCCGCTGTAGTCGTCCATGTTTCCCTCCTCTCTCTATTCCGTGAACCGATTGGGATAGGATCGCCCCTTGCAGGGCGACCCTCCCTGACCACCGTACGTACGGATCACGTATACGGCGGTTCGGCTGTTCAGGCCGACATTTGGTTCTTCTATCCGCGTAAAACAAGGCGGAGCGTCTGGGTAAAGTACGCGGCGGGGAAAGCTTGTGCAACTGTCCGGTTCTCTGTGCGATCGGCCCACGACTTTGCCTCCGGCTCCTCCCCACCCCCATTACTGGGCAGCAGTTGCCTTCGGCTAACGTTGCCGTTGCGCTGCGCTTCACTGCCTGGCGTGGCCGCGGCCTGTTGCCCTTCGGGCTGCGCGAGCTGGTCTCTCTGGTTAAGGACTCTACATCAGTTGGTGTGCTTCCTTTCCAATGTATCACCTGTTAGCTGCCGGATACGCCCGGCACACAACGTCACGCGTGAGGCTCAAAATGGGACGCGTCCGCGCGGCCCATTTTGTAGCTCTCCACGCGTTTGTTCGACGGTCTCATTGTGTGAGTCGCGTCAGAAGCCGGGACACCTGCCCAACGCACTTGAGCATCGTTTGCTCTGGATTCCTGTCTTCTTCCGCGGCTCGTCGTGCGTGCACGCGTATCGCGCGCTGTAGCACGACGAGTTGAGCAGAGATCGACTTGGCTTGCTCAGCGTAGCTCAGTTCTTCAAAGGTCAGCGTGTCATTCTTGTGTCTTGGCGTCGCCATCGCGTCTCCCGATATCTGGATACTTCTTTTCCACATACGCCACGACAGCCTGCATGGCAGTCTTGGCATCTTGAACGAAAAGGTGATCGTCGCTTCCAAGGCGGAGCCGGACGGACTTGCCGTAGGCAATCTTCTTGAACAGTTCATACGGAACTATTGTGTACATCAGTTCGACATAGAGGTCGTCAGGAGTCCATGTCGGATCGTGATATTTTGCGTGGATGATGTCGGTCTTGTATTCGGTGTCACCAAGGTCGAAAGGCTCATCATCAACAAGGAAGTTGAGGCGATGGTTGTCTGAGTAAGGCCAAGCGTCTGAAAGACGGCTGGTCTTCTTTGGTTTCGGGTTCAGTCGACCATTCTCGAAGATCACGACACCAAAGATAGGAGGATCGGAATCGCTACGCTGGATTGCGCACTCAAATCGATAGGTCAAGTCTCCGGATATCTTGATCGAATCCTTGAGACGTAGTTTTGTCTGAGCCTCGAATTTGTCCTCAGACACCTCGATAAGTTCCCGGAAGGCCGCTTCGGACTTCCGGGTGCTTCGTTCTTCCTGTGTGACCCATTGACCGTCGTACTGCACCAACCCCTTGGCGCGTTGCTCTGCCTCGAATTGGGCTTTCTCGTTTGCCTCACGCGCGCGATCAGCGCGCGTGGGTCGCCCCATGTCGGCTAGGACATTGTCGGGGAGCTTTGCTATCGGAACGGAGGCAATCCCCTTGGAGTGGAAGAGCACGAGGTCTTCTCCAGAGATGCGTTGTGGGCGAGCATTGCTGTAGCTGTTCCCGTCGGTGAGCGTCAGCAACGAGTAGCGATTCGTGAAATCCCCCGCGAGCGAGCGGGAGGCAAGGGCCAGCATCAAGGCGGCTATTGCCATGCGATATAGCTTCATTACTCTCTCTCCGTCGAACATCCTATTACGCGTCAAAAATAGCAGGGGTTGCAGACCTGCAAACCGTCAGGAAACGTGGTGAAACGCCCTGAAATCGCATGGCATGTCGAGGCATATCGGGGAAAACACGAGTCCTGCTATGCGTCAAGGCGACCGTTGGGCCGCCGCGCCGCTGATCGCGGAGGCGCGATGGCCAGCATGATTTATCGAAGTGCTCCGGCATACGGACGCGTCGCCGTCTTGCGTCGCTTGATTGCGACGCTTTTTCGGTATCGCCCCTCGACTTGATGTTTCCCGCCATCACACCGCCTGTCCGCCCCCTGTCTCCGCAGCCCCGTCATCCCAACTGCCATGCCATCGTCTGCAACGCGCACACTGTCGGAGATTACGCTCGGGCAATCGTGCCTGTCAACGGCCTTGTTTCGGAGGGCGCTTCCGGGTCTATGGGGGGACCTTCCGTTGACGAATCCAGCGTGGGGATGGAATCGAGTAAGTAAGACCGGTTAAGGGTAGCCGAGTAAGCGTGGCGGGTAAGGGGGCGGGTAAGCGAGACGGTTAAGCGTGCGAAGAGGGGCGTCAAGGGACAGGCCACTTCCAAACCCGGAAGCGCCGAAAGGGGAGCGTGGGACGGTTAGGCGCTTCCGGGTTTACGTGGGATTTTTCATTGGATATGCCAACAATCTGTCATCGCAACCTGCGTTCAGTCATTGGTGTTCGATGATGATCATGACAACGATCGGGACGATGATAGAGACCGACGACGATCGGGACAACGATCGGGACAACGAAGCCGTGAGCAAAACCGATCGTCATCATCGTCCCGGTCATTGTCGATAGCCATCTTTGTCTTGGTCTTTGTCCCGATCATCGTCCCGATCATTGTCGGATGCGACCATATGAAAGCCTCAACCATCTCTCGATTAGACAATACAGAATCCCCCCACAAACCCGGAAGCGCCGACGGTTATCGGTAGAGCGCCGTGAGCGGTCGGTCGGTCAGGGTGTTGTAGTGCCGCATCGCCATGCTCCACCATTTCGACAGTTGCGCCTCCGGCAGATTCCACACCCGCTCGTGAAGGTCGCTCATGGCCTGGGCATTGCGCAACAGAATCATCTGTTCGCGCCGGTTGAGCGCCTCGGGGCCCCGCGCCAGCAGTCGGTCGGAGAGTTCCTTCAGATACCCGTGCGCGGCGCCCTCGACGGCGCGCTTCCGGCGCAGCAGGGACCCGTGCGCGGCATTGACGTACGGGTCGAGGACCACCTGCGTCAGGCCAAACTGCCCTTCCAGCCATGGCGGCGGCGCCAGGCGGTGATGGATGCTCTCCAGGTTTTTCGCCACGTGCGAGACCACGGGCGGCGGATTCGACTCCACGGGGATGACGAAAAGCCCGAGGTTGCGCAGCCGACGTCCCAATCCGGGCATGCTCACCAACACGCAGACGGGAATGGAGGCGACCAGCCCGAACGTCACGGGACTCAACCACCAGAAGAACGCCGGTCCGATACGCCAGCTCAGTAACGCCCACACCAAACCGATCAGCGTATGGGGCGTGTAGGCTCTCACAATGCCTTCCCAGTCCACGCCCCCTTCCATGTCGCGGCGCTGCGGGTTCCAGGGCACATCCCGCCCCATCAGGATCTCCACGACAAACCGCGAGTTGAAGATCATCTGCACCGGCGCCAACAGCACCGACAGGGCGTGTTCGAGCACGAAACCGATCAGCACGGACAGGCTTCCGCCAAATTCCTTCCGCTGCTTCCCGTCGCGCAGCACCAGAGCGACCGCAAGCAGTTTCGGCAGCGTCAGCATCGTCACGGCGACGAGGAACAGCAGCAGCGCGAGCCGTCCGCCGCCGATGTCGAGGAAGGACGAAAGCCCCACGTCGGAGGAGAAGCTCGGCACGGCCCCGAAGGCGGATTCGGCCCAACTCTGGAGCGTCCCGAGCAGCAGAAACAGCAACCAGAGCGGCGACGAGACGTAGGAGAGGATGCCCATCAGCAGGTGAAGGCGGTTGATGGCGTGCAGTCCCTGCGCCGTCAGCATCCAGGCATGCTGCAGGTTGCCGCGGCACCACCGCCGGTCGCGGCAGGCATGGTCCAGCGGCGTGGGCGGCAGATTCTCGTAGCTGCCGTCGAGCTCATACGCCATCCAGACCTCGTAGTCGGCGCGCCGCATCAGCGCGGCCTCGACGTAGTCATGGCTCATGAACCGCGCGCGCCCCCCTCTCGCCTTGCCGGTCAGCGTCGGCAACGCGCAATGCTCCATGAACGGGGCGCAGCGGATGATCGCGTTATGCCCCCAGAAGTTGCCGCAGGCGGACTGCCAGTAGTTGAGGCCGGCCTGAAAGATCGGACCGTACAGCGTGCCGGCAAACTGCATCAGGCGGGCAAAGAACGTCCGGGCCTGGATGGGCGCCGGAACGGTCTGGATGATCCCCGCCAAGGGATTGCATTCCATGAGCTGCACCATCCGGGCCAGGGTGTCGGCCTTCATCAGGCTGTCGGCGTCCAACACCACCATGTACCGGTAGCGGCGTCCCCACCGGCGCAGGAAATCGCTGATGTTCCCGCTCTTGCGGTTGAGATTGACCATGCGCTTGCGATAGAAGATGCGTCCGAACCCTTTGACCTGCTTGCAGAGGTCGATCCAGGCGATCTCCTCTTCGATCCACGTGTTCGGCTTGTTGGAGTCGCTGAGGATGAAGAAGTCGAACCGCTCGAGATAGCCGGCCCGCGCCAGATCGAGGTAGATCGTGCGCACGCCCTCGTACACGCGGCTGACGTCTTCGTTGTAGATCGGGATCGCGATGGCCGTGGCCGGCATGTCCGCCGGCGCCGGCGGCGCTTCGGGCATGGTTCGGGAGATGCTGTAAGGGTCGCGCCGCCGCAACAGGATGACGAAGCCGAAGACGGCCTGCACGAAGCCGAGCGTGACCATGCCGAAGAGCGGCACGAACAGCGCGAGGAGGGCGATCTCGATGCCGGTGAGGCCTTCCCGCCACAGAATATCCGCCAGCACCCAGGCGCCCGCGCCGGTGAGCACGATCACGCACGTGAAAAAGATCACCTGCCGCCGCGCCGAGGCGCGCAGGGTTCCCAATCGAACCGGTCTGGAAGCGTGGAGGGCCGATTTCATTGCCGCGTGTGCCAGAACAGCGCCACCAGGATGGCCGAGAAGAGGAACCAGAAGAGCAACGTCCGCAGGATGGGCATGCGGTCGAAGGTGGCGCGCGCCGAACCGGCCAGCTCGGGCAGGATGCCCCGGTCGATCGGACGCGGCACCATGCTGCTGACTTCCAGGTCGGGACCCGTTTTCACGATTCGCGAGCGCAGGGCATCCAGAAAGCCGGGCGGCGCCTGGCGCGGGTTGAGAAACGCGTTGGGCCAGCGCATGGGACCGTCGCACAGATACAGCGCCACGAACCCTTCCGCCTGGGTGTAGGGCCGTTCGTCCGGACGCGGCGGCAGCAACCCGGACATCCACGTCGCGACAAGCCCGCGCGCCGCCTGGATGGCCAGCGTGGACAGCGGGTGCGGCTCGGCTGCCGCGCCGCGCCGCGCAAGGGTGTGGTGCACGATCATGGCCGTCAGGCGCGCGCGGTGGAGCCGGCTGGAAACGCGACAGGCGCGCAGATAGTTCTCCACGGTGCCATACGCCTCGTCCAGTTCGGCGACATCCGCCAAGTCGGCCGCCGGCAGGCTCAGGGAGTCCAACAGTATGTCCATGTCTCGGTGCATGCGACCCCTTCACGGTCGAGACGCGCGCGCAGTTCAACCGCTTCGATACCCTCATCCGCCGCAACGTCGATCAATACGCGCCAGGTGCGTTGGAAGGGGTTATACTCCGTCTTCTGGAGGATCACCCGGCCGTTCGCCGCGGTGACGACGCTCTGGGGAGTCGGGGGCTCGTCCGGCGATTCGGGTCCGTGGCAACTGAAGTCGATCGCGAAACGGCGGGCGCGGGTCTGACCGTGAACGGCGCCGCTGCGGGTCGATACCACGCGTCCGAGCGCCGGCCGTTCCGGGTTCACGCCGCACCAGACGACACGATAGGCGAATTCGGCCGGCTCGCCGGCCTTGAGCGGCTGTCCCGGCTCCCAGAAGGCCACGATGTTGTCGCTGAATTCGGTCTCGGTCGAAATCTCGACCAGCCGGACCGCCCCCGGCCCCCAGTCGCCCTCGGGGCAGACCCAGGCCGAAGGCCGGCGATGGTATTCGGCGTGAAGATCCTGGTAACGGACGGGGTCGCGTTCGCGCTGCATCAGGCCAAAGCCCTTCGGGGCGCTGTCCGCGAAGGCGCTGTTCCGCAGCCGCCCGGTGTTGTCCAGAGGGCGCCAGAGCCATTCCCCGGCGCCGCTGTGCATCTGCAGCCCGTCGGAATCGTGAACCTCGGGGCGGTACTCGTCGAAACGCCGTTGCGCGCTCGGACCGAACCAGTACATGCTCGTGAGCGGGGCGATACCGCAATGGGCGATCTCCACGCGCGGATAGAGCGCCAGTCGCACGTGGGTTACCGTATCGGAGCCCGGCTCGATCGTGAACTCGGCCACACCGGCCAGGCTCGCGCTGTCGAACAAGCCCCGCAGCCGCAGCACGCGTCCCTCGCGGTCGGGCCGGTCGACCCAGAACTCCCGGAAGAGCGGGAACTCCTCCGCGCCGACGCCGCCGCAGTCGATGGCCAGGGCGCGTGCCGACAGTCCATACACGAGATCCGCCGGCAGCGCACGGTAGTAGGAGGCGCCATGGAACACGATGACCTCATCCAGCTTGTCCGGCCGGTTCAAGGGAAACAGCACGCGGAATCCGGCGAATTTCGCATCCCGGAAGTCCGGCCAACTGAAATCGGCATTCGAGCCGTAATCGAACATGTCGCGCGAGAACGCGAAGCCGACGACCTCTTCGCCATCCACCAGGTTCATGTCGATCTGGTCATGCGACGGACCGCCGGGATGGAAGAACTGCAGTTGAAACGGCAACCGTTCCCGACGCCATACCGACTTGCGCTCGTCGAAGACGATTTGCCTGAGCTCGTCATAGCGGAGTTCGCTCAACCGCTGGGACACGGGCTGACGGTGGTCGCGGTATGGGCGGGAAGCCAAGACCGACGCCAGCGCCCGGACGCCCGCGAAGTCGGGCGTCGCCGGCCGCGGGGGATCGCCCTCGCCATCCGGCGTCACGTCCGCGAGCGCGGGCAGGACGACCGCCAGAAAGATTCCCACGATGCGTTTATCCACAGTGTTCTCCCGACTACCGAAAAAATGCGCCACGGAACGACCGAAAGACATCTCTTTTCTTTTGCGATGTGTACACTATCGGACCGCGTCGGCGCAAGCCGAAACGGCCGCCACCGCCGGCGGCGCGTGCCGCTCGAGCCTTGCGCAGCGCAGGTCGCCGCGGGGCTCCGCCAGGTCGGCGGGCGGTATCAGTCTGCCGCCGTCCAGCGTGTATCCCAGCACCCCCTCGCAGGCCTGGCGCAGCATCCATCCCGCCGCGCCGGTATAGCCGTTCCAGATCATCCGGCCGGGCGATGTCCCGGCCAGAATATCGGCCGCCTGCTTGTTCGGCTGCCCGCCATAGTTCTCGATCTCATCCGCCGTCACATGGCTCAGCGGCGAAATCTTCCACCACAGCCGCAGGCTGGCGTCGCGATAATGGGCCGCCGCCTGGGCGTCGCCGGACGCCATCGCCCGCTCGCTCAGCAGACGGGCGGCCCCCACGAGCCATTGCACGCCGTGACAGTACATCCCGTTCTCGCGCACGCCGTCGGGATAGCGGCTGCTACGGCCGAGGGCGGGCGTGGCATACTCCCGCAGCGGCGGCCAGCCGAGCATGACGACGCGGTTCCGCTCCAGCACCCGCACCGCGGTGTCGAACGCCGTCCGGGCCCGCGCCGGGTTGATCCCCGACAACACCGGCCAGGCGCCCGACATGGCGTCGATCTCCCACGACCCGCTGCCGGACGTGCCGATCTCCGTTCCATCGTCGTGAAAGGCGCGCAAGTAGCGGTCGCCCCGCCAGGTGGCCTCGATGGCGCTCTCGAGCGCCTTCCGGCGCGTCCGGTAGACGGCCGCGCGGCGCGCGCCGTCGAACGCCTCGATGAAGGGCAGAAAATCGCCGACTAGGCGGTAGAGGAACAACCCCAACCACACGCTTTCCCCGCGCCCTTTCCGTCCGATGGCATCGAGCCCGTCATTCCAGTCGCCCGTGCCCATCAGCGGCAGGCCGTGCCGGCCGAGTTTGTGGAACAACACGCGGTCGAGCGCCCGCCGACAATGCCGGTAGACGGATTCCTCGCGCGTCGTGCGGTGCGCAAACCCCACCATGCCCGCCTTTCCCTTCGGCAGGGGGATCAGCGGCGTCTGCGCGCGCAGGTACGAGACCCCCTCCGTCAGCAGAGTCCGGTCGCCGGTCATCTTCACATACTCCACGACGCCCCAGACCAGCCAGAGGGGGTTATCCGACGCATGCGACCGGTCGAGCAATCCCGTCCGCCCATCCTGTTGCAGGAAGAACCAGTGCGCCACGTCGCCTTCCATGAACTGGTGCGCGGCATGCCGTTGCAACTGGCGGCGCGCCAGCGAGGGATCGACCCAGATCAGGTTGACGGCGTCCTGCAACTGGTCGCGGAACCCGAAGGCGCCGCTGGCCTGGTAGAAGCCCTTGCGGGCCCGGAAACGCTCGGTCAGCGTCTGGTACTGCAGCCACGGCAGATAGGCGTCGAACGACGGCCGGTTGGTCTCCACCCGCAACGCGCCCAGGAAGCCCCCCCACCAGCGCCGGGTCTCGGCCAGCGCCGACTGGGCCGCGCCGTCGGCCAGGTAGTGCCGTACAAGGGCCGCGGCGCGGGCATGGCTGTCGGCCTGTCCGAGGATGACCGTCACGGTGCGAACCTCGCCGGGCGGGATATCGAGGCCGACCAGAAACGCGGCCACGGCGGCCCCGTCGGCGGCCCCGTCGGCGGCCTCGAACCCCTGCTCCACCGCCAGCGGCCGGGCGACCGGGCGGCCGACGCCGAAGAACCGGCCGCGCCGCGTCACCACCCGATCGGCCGGAAGCGTCATCGCCACGAAGGCCGGCCCCGTCCGGAACGTGTTGCGCGGGTTGCGGAAGTAGAGGGCGCCCGTGCGGCGATCGTGGCGCACGCGCAGCGTGCCGGCATGCTCGGGCATGTCGGCCAACGCGAGCTGGAAATAGGGCGACACGCGCAGCCGGCGCACGCGATCGGACCGGTTGGCGATCGTCAGGATGTAGACGCCGACCGGGTCCGCCGGGGGCACGAACACCGTCAGCACCGTGGCCAGCGGCCCCTTCTCCATCCGGAAGGTGGCGGTCCCGTCCAGGCCGAAATCGGCCTGGCACAGGGCGGCGGTATCGCGTAGCGGATCGTGGGTCGGCGAATACCAGGCGCCCTCGGCCTCCTCGAAGAGGTAAAACGCCTCGGCGGGCAGCTCCCGCGTCACGGTGTCGGCCCATTCGGTCGTCAGGCGGTTCTGCTGGGCGTTCACGCTGGCGCTGCAATGCAGTCCCCGGTTGGTCACGCACAGAATGTGCCCGACCTCGTTGGCCATCGTGTGGTCGTACGGCAGGGGCGTATACGGCGTGAGTACCCGCATCGTCCGCCCCTGGTCCATCATCTTGACATAGGGCCGCGGCGTGCCCGGCAGCCGCTCGCCGTGGTCCGACACCCGCGGGGGCGTGGCCGCAACCGGACGCGCCGACCGCGGCGCCGGCAGGAGGAGGCGACGCACCCAGCCGGCCGCCTGCGCGCGGCTGTTGGCGCATCCGATCAGGAGTCGCACCACGGTGCGCCCGCCCGGAGGAACCGTCAGCCCGAGCAGGAGACAGCCCACCGGATCGAACCCCGTGGCGGCGCCGGTTTCCATCGTCGCGCGGAAATGCAGGGTCTCCAAGGCCCGCGGCGTCCAGAGACCGCGGGCACGGCCGATGAAATCGACGCGCGAGCACAGGAACCCGTCGGGCCGCACATCGGCGGCCAGGACGCCCACCTTCTTCGTGTCGCGATGGCGGGCGAAGAGGGCGTGGAGGCCGGCGACGTATTCGACTTCCGTGAATAGCCGGTTGTACTGGGTATGCCCGCGGTCCGCGCCCGGATGGTTCAGCACCCACTCCAGATACGGAACGACCTTGATCGCGCGGGGCGCATCGCCCGTATTGTGCAGTTCGATCTCCCACTGCTCGGCCGCCGCGGCGCCCTCGACGAGCGCGATCCGCACGGTGGCGCGGATTCCGTGGGCCGCATGGGTCACGCGCAGGGAGTCCCCCTCCTTCCCGACCGCGGCTTTCGGAAACAGCGCCGACGGCCAGTTGCCGACGACCGGCCACCATCGGTCGGCGCTCAGCGAAGGCGCTTCCGCGTCGACGAGGAACAGGGCGCGGCCGGCCGGGTCGAGCCCCTCGTAGGAGCGGCGGGTGACGTCATAGTCCTCGCGGATCAGACGGCTGCGGATCTCGCCGCCCGCCCGGGCCACCACCTCGTACCGGCGTCCCGTCAGCGTGAACGCGAGTTCCCGGCGCCGGGCGGACCGAACCGCCAGACGGCGGCAGACACCGGCGACCCCCGTGGCCGCCGCGACGGCCACGACGAACAGCGCGGCGAGGTGCGGCGCGGGCCAGGCGCACAGGGCCGCCACCCAGCCGCGCGAGGCGGCCAGGATCGCGGACGAGGTGTCCCACACATAGTCCCAGTCGGCGCCCGCCGGGATGTAGTACGGGATGAGCAGCGGGGTCCAGGTGGCAAACCGCTTGACCCCGTCGGGAATGAACTGCGCCGTCGCCGCCGGCCCGACGAAACGGGCCACGCGCGCGTCGAGTCGGTCGAGGCCCAGAAAACTCAGGTTGACCAGCGTCGCCACGCGCAGTCCCATATGGTCGAGCCAGATCAGCACGCGGAAGCCCCCGTAGGCGACAATCCACAGGAACAACTCGCGGCTCCACCGCGCGAAGGCCTCCGGATCGAGCGTGAAGCTGCGCACGATGGCCACCAGCGTATGGACCGCGCCATCCTGGTTGAACCAGGTCGGCTTCGGCATCTGCCAGAGAAACGTGGCGATGATCGGCGACATCCAGAGTCCCCAGCGCATCACCTGTATGGCGTTCTCGATGAGGGCCGCCAGACCGCGGCGCGTGGCCAGACTCCGGACGGGCGCCCACTGCCGCTCCAGCAACGCCTGGAGCAGCGCCCGGTTGACGGCGAACAGCCACGCGGCCACGGACCAGCAGATCGCTCCCATCAAGGCCTGATTGAAGAGCAGCTTCGCCCCGCCGGCGAAGGGACCGAGCAGAATGTAGCCCCACTTGCTCAGGATCGGATAGATGTCGAACCGCGTCGGCGCCCCGCCGAACCGGTCGTAGGCGGCGAGCCGCCCGCGGACCACGTCGACCTGGGCCGCGTCGAGATAGAAGAACAGCGCCGCGCCGATGCACCCGCCCAGGAGGACTTCGACCGCGTAGAAACGCCAGGACTGGACGTGCCCGAGCCGGCGGCAGGCGTAGACGATATCGCGCAGGAGACTGACCCCGCCGTAAACCGCGGCGCCCACCGCGAAACCGATTCCCGCGCGGTCCGCGATGGGCAGCGCCGTGACCTGCTGCGCCAGCGCCAGCGCCACGCCGCCGCCGGCCACCGCGCCGCGCGCGTAGAGCACGGGGTCCCGATACGAAAGCGCCACCCGGCGCACAAACGACTGACTGCCGTCAAACGTCTCGACGATCGTTTTGGCCAGCGGAAACAACAGCGCGGCCATGACCGCGAGCAGCGGCACGGGGTGCGCGGCGAACCCGGCCACCAGGAACTCCGTGCGGGCGAGGCCGTGCCCCGCCAGCACGAGCGCCATGAGCACGCCGCTGTACAGCGCGCCGTTCGACAGACCGCGGCGGGCATGACGCGCGAGGGCCAGCCACGACGGGCCCGTGCCGCGCAGGGCGTCCAGCATCGCCCCGGTCAAAAGGAAGACCTCGGCCCAGAGCAGTCCCTGCGAGAGCGCCGTGGCCGCGACGACCAGCAGGGGCCGCGCCGCGGAGAACCGGATCGACACGACAGCCATCGAACCGGCATCCGCCACCACGGGCGCCAGCGCGGCGCCGGCGGCGCACGCCAGCAGACAGAACCGGGCGCGCCAGCCGGGCAGCAGCATCCGGCGCAAGCCCAGGCTGAAGACGTTTACCAGCAGTTCGTTGAACAGCAGCAGCAGCGCCACGCGCACCGCGACGGACCCCGCCGGTCGAAGCCACGGGGGGAACGCCGCCGCCGGAAGGGCCGCGAGCCGCTCCGCGAGCGCGCCGGGTTGCAGGGCGAGAAGGCAACCGAAGGCAAAGGGCAGCACGACGATCGCCCCGCCCCACACGAGGCCCAGATGCCGACGCCGTACGGCCAGACTGACGATGTTGCCCACATGATACAGCGCCGCGAACAACGCCGCGCCGAATGCGCTCAGGCGAACCAGGTCCGGCCATCCCGTCGGCGCCTTCCAGAGCGGCGCGGCGGACGCCGCGGCGGCCAGAAGCCCGGTCACGCCCACATCGGCAAGCAGGGCGCGCAAGCGCGGCGGACGCCCGGTGACGGCCACTCTCGCCAGCAGCGAGGCGCCAAGCCCCAGCAGCATGGCCGCCAGACACCCGCCCCCCCGCGCAGGAATGCCGGAACTGCCGATGGCATGGATGACGAGGGAAAGCGCCGAAATCAGCACCGCGACGAGCCCAAACAGGAAATCGCGCCGCACCCCGCCGGATGCCCCGGCCGGATGCGGCGCCTGTTCGCCGACGGGTTTCGTCCCTCGCATGGCGCGACACTATACAGAACGGCGCGAGATATCCAACACCCAACACACACTCCCCATAACCCGTTGCCTCCCGACCCTCCGCATGATACAAGGGCGCGACACGATACGGAACGGACACCCTAATGCCTGGCGCCTAATGCCTATCGCCTGGCGCCTGACTGGTCCGCTACAAGTAGTCGATGAAACGTTGAATAGCCCCGCAACTGGGGCGGCGTGTTTGATAGAACGGTGTCGCAAGCAGGGAGAAAGATGTGAAGCAAGTAGTTGTCGGTCTGACCATACTCGTCGCACTGGTCGCAAGTTCGAATGGCGCGTGGAAGCGAAGCGGAACCATGGAGGACGTGGTTCTGGGTCCGAAAGCCACGGTCGAGGAGATCCAGTCCGTGCTGGACGGCATCCCGGAGAGCGGGGCCACTGTGGTGCTGCGGCCCGGCGTCTACACGATTGACCGACCGCTGAGCCTCCGCAGGAACAACCTGACGCTGCGCGGGTCCGGACCGACAACGGTTCTGTATCTGGCCGACAACGCCAACTGCCCGCTGTTGGTCATGGGCACCCTTGACAACGTGCCCGGCACGGTCGTGCGGAACCTGCGCGTGAGCGACCTGGACATCGACGGCAACCGCACGAACCAGCAGGCCGAATGCTGGACCATCGATGGAGAAGGGTCGGAGATTCGGAACAACGGGCTCACGGTGCGTGGCGTTACCGATGCCTGGGTCGAACGGGTCCGCTGCTACCGCGCCCGTTCCGGCGGCCTGGTCACCGAAAAAGGGGTGCGCCGGTTGACGGTGACGGACTTCGCGGCGTGGGACAACCAGTTTGACGGCCTGGCGGCATATGTCACCGAAGACAGCCTCTTCACCCGGATGCTTCTGCACGACAATCCCGGGGCCGGGGTTTCGCTGGACCACAGCTTCCAGCACAACGTGGTCAGCGACTCGGTCATGACCGCGAACGGAGCGGGCATATTCATGCGCGACTCGCGCGACAACGTATTTCAGGGGCTGTTGATCCGCGGCAGCCGCGAACACGGTGTATTCATGGCGCAAACCGCCATTAAGAACGCGGCCGGCGATTGGATGAGAACGCCGAACACCGAATGCACCGGGAATGTCTTCTCCGGGCTCCTGATCACCGACTCCGCGGGCGCCGGCTTCCTCGTCAACGACGACACCTGCGTCAACAACCTCATGCAGGGCGCCCGATTCGCGCGCAACGGGTTCGGCGGCCTGTGCGAAAGCAAACCGGGGCTGATGAAGACGCAGCCGGTCCTGGAGCAGTGATTGTCAGGCGGCGCGCGGGAGAACGATCGTGAAGACCGCGCCTTCGCCTTCCCGGCTGGCGACGGCGATCGTGCCGCGGTGCCGCTCCACGATCGCGCGGGCCACGGCCAAACCCAGGCCGGATCCGTAATCCGACGTGCGCCCCTTCGGCTCGGTGGTGAAGAACCGGTCGAAGACCTTGTCGATGTTGCTCGCGGCGATGCCGCACCCGGTGTCGCGCACCTCCGTGACGACGTGGTCGCGGTCCGCGGCAACGGTCACCGCGATGGCGCCGTCGGCCGGCGTGTAGCGCACCGCGTTGTCGAGCAGGTTGCACAGCACCTGCTCCAACCGGTCGGGGTCGGCTGCCATCCAGAGCTCGCCGTCGGGTACCGCGAAACCGATGCGCGGTGCGGCGGGAAACATCGTTTCGACGCGCTGCCGAAAACCCCGCATCCACGCGGCATAGTCCAGCCGCGCGCACGCCACGGCCGCCTCCTCGGTGTCGAGCTTCGTCAACGCGGTCAACTCGCCGACCATCCGGATCAGTCGCTCGACCTCGAAAGCGATGTTGCCGAGGAACTTCTCGCGGGACTCGGCCTTCGCCGCGGCCCCCTGCCCCAGCACTTCGGCGGCGCCCTTGATCGCGGTCAGCGGCGCCTTGAGCTCGTGCATCACGGTCGCGACAAACTCGCGGTTGTACCGATTGCGCCGCGCCAGGTCGCGCGCCATCTGCGTCATGGCCGCGCCAAGCTCGCCGATCTCGTCGCGTCCGGCGATGTCGGCGGCGGCGGCGAACGGTTCGCCGCGCGCGAAGGCACGCGCATGCCCGGTCAGACGCCGCAGCCGGCGCGTCATGGTCTGCGCCAGCAGCGCCGCCGCCGCGACGGCCGCCAGCAGCGCCACGGCCAGGGCCATGCGCTGATCCCGTTGGATGGCGATGATCGCCTTGATGATCGGTCCCGTATGCCGCAGCACATGCACGAGCGCGATCGGCCCGGCGTCGCCGTCCACGCGCAGCGCGATGTAGTAGTAGACGCGACCCTCGGCACGCACGAGATTCCAACGCGAGCCGTAGCCGGTCGTCAGCGCCCCGCGGACTTCCGGATAACCGGACAGGTCGGCGCCAAGCATCGGGTTGGGGGACGAGTCGAAGCGAACGCGCCCGTCCGGCGCCAGCACGCGCAGCCGCGACTGCAACGCCGGCCCCAGCGTCCGGAGCATCGTCGCGAACCGCCCCGCCGCGTCGGCCGCCTGCGCCGCGGGGGCCTCGTGCACGACCGCCCGGTACTGCTCGCCCACGATGCGGCCATGACTGATCATTTCCGCTTCCTGCGCACGACTCGTGAACGCGTTGAAGGCCTGCACCGATTCGCGGTTGAGCAGGTAGATGGGGGCCGCGACCACCAGCATGGTCAGCGCGATGAGCTTCCAGCGGATACTGTGGAGCGGCGACGGCATCAGGGACATGCGCGACCGGCGTCGCCATCCTCCATCGTTTCGCCGAGCTTGTAGCCGAGACCGTGCACGGTGGCGATCGGATCGCGGCGTTCCGACACGGCGGCGAACTTCTGGCGCAGCCGCTTGATGTAGGCGTCGATGCTGCGGTCGCTCACGGGGTGCTCTCCGTCGTACAGGCGCGCGACAAGTTGCTCGCGCGTGTACACGCGTGCCGGGTGCCGGACCAACGCTTCCATGATGCGGAACTCGCCGCGCGTGAGCGGCAGGCGCCGCCCGTCGTAGACGACGCAGAACGCCTCGGCATCGAGCGACAACGTGCCGCCGTCGGCGCCCCCCGCGGCATCCGCCGCGCCCGTGGCGCCGTCGGGCGTTGCGGCGGACGGCGTCCGCGCCGCACCGGCCCGGCGCAGCACGGCACGCACACGCGCCAGCAGTTCGCGCGTGCTGAACGGCTTGGTCACGTAGTCGTCGGCGCCGAGTTCGAGCCCCACCACGCGATCGATCTCCTCGGCGCGCGAGGTGAGCATGATCACCGGCAGCGCCGGGCACGCGGCCCGGATGGCGCGGAACAGATCCCACCCCGACAGGCCCGGCAGGCCCAGGTCCAGCACGACCAGGTCGACCGGCGCGCCCCGCACCCGTGCCACCGCCGCATCGCCGTCCATCGCCACGGACACGGCGAACCCCGCCTCCGTCAGCATATACTCGATGACGTCGACGATGTGCTGCTCGTCCTCGACGACCAGGATACGGGACATGGGCGGTTGCGGCATCCCTCCTCCGGTCAGAGATACGGCACGACCAGCGCGGTCAACGTGGTGGACAGGTACGTCGCGACCTCCTTGCCCGCCAGGTCCTCGTTGGCGCCGGGGAAGACCCCGACGTCATCGAAGGCCGTGTAGAACGCGGGGTCCTTGACCGGCACGGGCGCGGCGCCGCCCTTGAGCGCGAAGCCGGAGGTGAACCGGAACGGCCAGAGATCCACCAGCCCGCGTGTCCGCTCCTCGCGCAAGAGCTCCGGAATCGCCGGCTCGGCATCCCCGCGCGCCGTCTTGCGGTGGGCGATCACCCAACTGTTCGTCGGCGAGGTGTCGCGGTCGATCGAGGCGCGCAACCGCGCCCCGAAGGCCGCGTCCGATACGACCACGCCGCACTCGGTGTTCCACTGGATGGACCGCGGATCGAAGTTGTAGGAGCCGATGAACGCGATCCGGTCATCGATCACGAAGCCCTTGGCATGCACGCAGAGGAACGGCCGATCGGTCAGCCAGGCCCGCGACGCGGTCTCCACGCGGGCGCCGCGTTGCACGAGCGCCGGGTAATTCGGCAGGATGCGGTGCAGGTCCGCCGGCTGCGGCATGTACTCGTACACGGTGAACCCCGCGTACTCGAGATGGGCCTTGCGGAACTTGAAGCTCGCCGCGTAGACCAGCGGACTGTCGGTCGACCCGAAACTGTTCGCCGATGCCTTGAGCACGATGTCCGGGTGCCGCGCCCGCAGGCCATGGAAGAGTTTCAGCATGCCGCCGTCCATCACGAGGTAGGGCGTCTGAAGCACGACGCTCGACGTCGCCTGCCCGAGGAGTCCCTCCAGGGTCTTCGCCATCGTCCCGCGACGCCACGCCGTGTACTGCCGCGACGCCTTGCCCGGCGGGTCCGCGACGAACAGCAACCGGTCCACGGGCGCCAGCGGTTCGGCCAGTATCCGTTGCAGGGCGTCGGAGTCCGCCGCCTGCCGCTCCAGCCCGTCGAAGTAGTCGCGCAATCGCCAATCCGCGCGCGTCGTATAGCGCTTGAACTTGCCCGACTTGATCGCGGCCTTCACGTCCTTGAGCTTCGCGGCCGACACCGATTCGTCGTGCGCCCAATACGCATCGAAGGCGGCGGCGGCGTAGGCGGACATCGGACCGGTCACCAGCACGTCGCGGTCACGGAAGTTGATGCCGCCGCCCTGGTCGTAATACGTGTTCTCCACGTTGCGCCCGCCGGTGACGAACACCGCGTCGTCGACCACCAGCAGCTTATTGTGCATGCGCTGGTTCGTGTCGTTCGGGAGGATCGCGTCGATCGCCTCCTGCAACGGCGAGGGATCGATCCGTTTGCCGACCGGGCGGTAGTGCTTCATGACCAGGTTCGGACTGACCGTCGCCAGGAACGCCGCCAGCTCGGCGTCGCGGAACGACGCCATGTGATCGGTAATCACGCGGACGTTCACGCCGCGCTGGGCCGCCGCGACGAGTTCGGCCAGCAGGAGCCGCCCGGCTTCGTCGTCGGTCCAGATGTACGTCTGCATGCGGATCGAACGAACGGCGTGGCGGATCAGATGGACACGCGCCAGCAGGGCTTCGGCGCCGAGGTCGAGGATCGCGGCGCGGTTGCCCTCGGCGGGATCGCCGCCGGCCGACAACGCCTGCACGGCGGCACGCGCGGCGGCGGCCAGGACCGAGCCCTTGAGCGGCTCCGCCGGCAGCGGCGCGGCGGCGCGATCGACCGCGTTGTCCTCCGGCCCCAGCAGGTCGCCCAGCCCGGCGTCGGCGGTCACGCCCGCGAGCAGCCCGTCCAGCGGGGCCGGCCACGCGGCGCCGGCGCCCGGCACGTCCGCTTCGAGGACCAGCGCCCACTCCTTCGCGAACATCTGCGCCGCGAACCGCGTGGTCTCCGCGTCGACGGACGCATCCACCGTGCGGGCCGCCCACTGCCGGCCCGCGCGCACCGGCTCCCAACCCGAGAACCGCGACGGCCAGGCACGGTCGGCCGCCGTGCGCGCGGTCGCGAACGCACGCACGCGGATGGGGTTGGCCATGCGGTCGCCGTCGGGGCCGAGGTAGCGCAACGCGGCGGCGGCATCGTCGCCGTCCGCCACACGCACCCAGCCGAGCGGCAGACGCAGACGGAAGCCGCCGACGTCGACAGTCGATCCGACCTGCGATCGCAAGGCGGCGTCCGCTTCCGCCCATTGCCGAAACGCGTCGCCGGCCGCCGGCGCGGCTTGTGCCAGGCCGGCGCACACACCCAGGATCATAAGGCATCGTTTCACGTCAAACCCCCTTTGCTTGCGTCACACGGGTCACTCGCCCGGCACGGCATCCGCCTTTTCGCGCGCGGCAAGTTCTTCGTCCGCCCGCAGTTTGGTCAGATTGTCCTTCAGGATCTCGACGATCGTTTTGCTTTCGCCGTGCTCGTCCACCAGACGCGCATCCTTCTCGTCCCAGGCCGCGTTGATCGCCTTCAGGTACAGCTCGCGCGCCTCCGCAAACCGCTGCTCCTTGTGCGCCAGCACGCCCAGATTGAGCAACACGTGCGGATTCTTCGGCGCCAGCGTCGAGGCTTCCTCCAAATGTGCGTGCGCCGCCTTCAGGTCGCCGTCGCGCAACTCGCGCGCCGCCAGATCCGACAACTGGGTCGCCCGCGATTTCGGCGCCGCACACCCCGACACCAACGCCAGCGAGACCACCACACCCATCACAACCGTCTTCATGCGCGCACCCCTTCCTGCTGAACTATCGAGTCACAACCCATGACCAGAACCATGTCAGTCTATGCCGAACCCCCACGCTCCGCAATAGCGGAACTACTCGCTTGTCACGCCCTGCGACTGCGCCCATAATGCGTTCATTCGACCAGTCTGGGGTTGTGACATGATGGATGCGAAATTGAGCCAACGTCGCCTAAATCCGGTTGTGGATCGATACGTCACCACCGACCTGCCGATCCAGGAGATTGTGGCCAATAGCGGCTCGTCCGATACGCCGATGCTGCGTGCGATCGTCATGCTGGCCGACTGCCTGGACGGTCGTGCGCTGGCGCGCGATGCGCTGGCCGCCGCCAAGGCGGTGCCGTTGAAAGGCGCGGACCCGGAGTTGGCCGCGCTGATGCTGAGCCGGTGGGCCGAACTGGCGTGCCGCTTTGCGCAGCCCTCCGAGGGCGATGCCCTGCTCCATCAGGTACGCGCCCTGATCTCGGATACCACCCATCCCGAAATCCGCGCCGCGGTGCTCCATACGCGCGCGGCGCTGGCCGACATGCGGGGCAGTCAGGCGGACCGCGAGCAGGCGCTGCGGGATATCCTGACCGTGGTCGCCGAGCATTCGCCCCGCCGCAAGTATTATGTCTGGGAACTCGGCATGCTGCTCGCCCAACAGGGCCGCGGCGCCGAGTTCCGCATGGAGCTCAGTCAACTCACGTGGCACTGCAACGAGCGTTTTACGACCGATCGCGTGTACCTGATCCAATTCATCAACGCCATCGAGACCGGTCGCATTCAGGAAGCGTCGGAGCTGATGCCCAAGATGGCGGCCACCCTGCCGCCCAACCAGATCCAGCGGCGCGTGCTTTACCGGGAGTATCAGGAACTGCTGACGCTGATGCACGCGTCCGTGACGCGCCATGCGTCGCGCGACGAACTGGTCATGCCGCCGCGCCCGGTCTGGGTGCAGACCGTCTACCATCTGCTCCGCGGCGATACGACCGAGGCGCTGAAATCGGCGCGCCTCGAGACCCGCCACGGACTGCAATCGCTGGTCGCCATCGGGTTCCCCGCCTACAACCTCGTGCGCGGCGAACTCGCCTCGGGCAACTGGGAAGCGGCGAAACGCGTGCTGTCCATGCGCCGTACGCGCGGCAATGCGCATTATCTGGACGACTTCTTCCTCGCGCGCTGCGAATGGCTCGCGCAGAACCGTCAGGGGGCGGCCACGCATTTCGCCGAGGCGCTCGCCGCATCCGAGCGCCACGAGTCCCGCCCGCGACTCGATTTCGAGCTGCGCCTGGCTGTCGAGCTCAGCCCGGGCGATACCCTTGAACTCATGCGCCGCGCCGCCACCATCGGCGCGGCGACGCCGGCCGCGGTGTCGCCGGCCGCGCCCGTCGCCGCGCGCCCCCCGGACCCCGAGATCGCGCTACGCGTCATCGTCGGCCACAGCCGCGTCATCCAGGGCATCCGCGATACCGTACAGCGCTTCGCCAATCTCGACGCCGCCGTCCTCATCACCGGCGAAACCGGAACCGGCAAGGACCTGATCGCGCGCGCCATGCATGCCGCCGGCCCGCGCCGATCGCGGCCCTACATCGCCGTCAACTGCGGCTCGATCACCGAGACCTTGCTCGAATCCGAGCTGTTCGGCCACGAACGCGGCGCTTTCACGGGCGCCGACCGCGCCAACCCCGGGCTCTTCGAGGAAGCCGGCAACGGCACGATCTACCTGGACGAAATCGGCGAGATCTCGCCGCGCCTGCAGACCGCGCTGCTGCGCGTGCTGGAGAGCGGCGAAATCCGCGCCATCGGCTGCACCAAGTCGCGCCTCATCCATTGCCGGGTCATCGCCGCGACCAACGCCGACCTCGGCGCGGGCGTCGCCGCCGGCACGTTTCGGCGCGACCTGCTCTATCGCCTGGAACGACTCTGCATCCATATCCCGCCGCTGCGCGAGCGGCGCGAGGACATCATGCTGCTCGCGCGGCAGTTCCTCGACGAGGGACGGCCCTTCGGCACGCACACCACCGTCTCCCGCACCTTCACCGAAGCCGTGCGCGCCTACGACTGGCCGGGCAATGTTCGCGAATTACGTAACGCGATCGAACGGATGCGCCTGACGCATTCGGACAAGCTCGAGTACACGCTCGCCGACCTCGACATCCGCCTCGCCACGCCCGCGCCGACGCCCGCGCCGGCCGCCGGCCGCGAGCCGCACATCCCGACGCCGGATGCCCAGGACGCATCCCGGACGGCGTCCACCGCGACGCCCGCCCCCGCCGCCGCCGCCGGGGCGGCCCTGTCGGGACATGACGCATCGGAATTGATCCGGCTGGGCACGTCGGCCCTGCGTCGCCAGGACCATTTGCGCGATCTGTTCGAGAAACACGGGAAACTCACGCGGACCGAGGTTACCCAGATTCTCGGCGTCTCCCCCAACACCGCCACGAAGTATCTGAAGGACTTGTGCGACGAAGGTTTTATCGAGCGCATCGAACCCAGCGCGTCCACCCGTTCGCACTACTTCACGCTGCGGCGCCGTCCGGGCGGACCGGCGTAGTCCGGGGCGGCGACGCGGCGGCGAGTTCCACGGCCCAGCGAATCGCGTGAAACAGACTGTTCGGGGACGCCTTGCCTTGCCAGGCGATGTCGAAGGCCGTGCCGTGATCGACGGAGGTCCGCACGATCGGCAGGCCCAGGGTCACGTTCACGCCCTCGTCGAAGGCCAGCATCTTGAACGGAATCAGGCCCTGGTCGTGATACATGACGATATAGGCGTCGGTCCGCGCGCGCCGCGCCGGAACGAAGGCGGTGTCGGGGGGGAGCGGTCCCTCGACGCGAAAACCCCGCGTCCGGGCCTCGGCCACGGCGGGGGCGATGACGGTCTCCTCTTCATCGCCGAACAGCCCATGCTCGCCGGCATGCGGGTTCAATCCGCACACGGTCAGCCGCGGCGCGACGCGGCCGCGCCGGCGCATGGCGGCATCGGTCAGCGCGATCACGCGGAGGATGCGGTCGCGCGTCACGCGCGACGGCACGTCCGCATACGCGACATGCGTGGTGACCAGGCTCACCGTAATGGCGTCCGAGCCGAGCATCATGCAGTAGTCGGTCGTGTGCGTGCGGGCGGCGAGCAGCTCGGTGTGCCCGGGGAACGGCACGCCGGCCGCGTGCAGCGCTTCCTTGTGGATCGGCGCCGTCACGAGGGCGCATGTCCGACCGAGCATCGCGGCGCGGATGCCTTCGCTGACGTAGACAAACGCGGCCCGGCCGCATGCGGCCTGAACCCGGCCGGGCGCCACGGTCGCCGCATCGATCGCGGCGCAATCGATCGTCACCGGCCCGTCGCCTCCCGGCGGCGCCGGGTCCGCCAGCCCCGCCGTCGCCTCGGGCAACGGCAACCCGCACTGTTCGGCGACGCGCTGCAGCACGCCGATATCCCCGTAGAGCACGGGCGCGCAGAGCGCCCGCACCCGCGGGTCGGCCAGGGCGCGCAGACACAACTCCGGGCCGACGCCGGCGGGGTCGCCCATGCTGATACCGATCCGCGGCTTCGATGCATGATCCACGTTCTGGCCCTCCACGGCCGATGCCGTATCGCCGTCGTTACGGGTGCGCGATGCAATACAGATGCTGGTGCCCGCGCAGGTACAGCCGGTCGTCCGCCACCGCCGGCGACGCCGTGAAACGGTCATCGAGCCGGTTCGATGCCACGAGCGCAAATTCCGGCCCCTGCCGGACCACGGCGGCCACGCCGTCGCGGCCCAGCACGTAAACGTGTCCGCCGGCGCCGACCGGCGATGCGTAGACAAGCGGCAGTTCCGGCAACGGCCGCGCCTCGTAGACCGGTACGCCGGTCGCCGCGACCGTGCATGACAGCTCGCCCTTGTTGCCGTTCAGGTAGTAGAGGCGACCGTCGTACAGCAACGGCGACGACACATACGGCGTATTGCCTTTCCGCGACCAGGCCAGTGCCGCCGGCGTCGCCGCCAGGTCCCCCGCGGCGGACGAGAGGCGAACCGCCAGCGCGGCGCTGCCGCGGAACCCGCTGAGGAGATAGACGGCGTCGGCATCGCTCACCGGCGACGGAATCACGTTCACGGTCATCCCCGGCACCTGCCAGAGCAGGTTGCCGGTCATGGCATCGTAGGCGCGGACCAGGCCGGTGGCGCTGGTCACGACCTGTCGACGGCCGGCATGGTCGACGACGAGCGGAGTCGCCCACGAGGAGACCTCGTCACGTGTCGCGCGCCAGCGTTCCTCGCCGGTGCGTTTGTCGAGCGCCACGATGAACGATTGGCCTTCGTGATCCTGGTTGAGAATCACCAGGTCGCCGCAGAGCGCGGGCGACGTATCCCCGCCGAAGTTGGCCCTGATCGTCAGTCGCCCTAAGCGCTTCTCCCATGCCGGGCGGCCGTCCGCATGCAGCGCGTAGAGGCCCTGCGACCCGAAATACGCATAGACGAACTCCCCGTCCGTAACCGGCGAGCCGGACGCCCAACTGCCGTCGCCATGCGTGGCCGCATGCGGCAGTTCCTCGCACACCGTACGCGACCAGACCTGGCGACCGTCCGCCCGGTCGACGCCGAGAACGACGAACCGCAGGACACGGCTTGGGATCCGGGCGCCGCGGCGGTGGAAATCGGGCGTCGCCGCCTCGACCGCCTGGACCGTCGCGGGATCGGCGGCCGATTCGGTCTCCACGGCCGTGGTCAGGAAAAGGCGGTCGCCCCAGACGATGGGCGACGAATGCCCGTGGCCGGGCACGCGGATCTTCCAGGCGACGTTCGTCGACTCCGCCCATACCGTCGGCGGATTCGCGTCGGGCGCCGCGCCGGTGAACGCGGGTCCCCGCCACTGCGGCCAATGCGCGTCCGACGCCGCGCCCCGCGCGACCCCGCCGATCAGACCCAAAAAAACCGCGACAACCCGGATCGCCATTCGACGCTTCATGACTGAGCCTCCCTATGTGCGGCAGATGATAGCGACTTGAACCGTAACGTCAACCGCGCCGACTTTTTCCTTGCCCTTGTCCGACGAGTCCGACAAAATGCGTGCCCTTGTTCGGGGAAACCCGACATCGCCCCCTGGTGGGGTACTCAAGCGGTCAACGAGGTCAGACTGTAAATCTGATGGCCTAGCCTTCGAAGGTTCGAATCCTTCCCCCACCACCATCGCACAAAGCCCGCCCTGCAGGGCGACACCCCTGCCGGCTCGTCCGGCAGGTGAAGATGGGGAACGGAGAGTGGAGAGTGGGGACTGCAGACTGCAGACCGCAGACTGCAGACTGGGGAATGACCCCTGCCGGTGACTGGCCATCAAGCTTGATGTCGCCGTGTAGCGGCAGTAGAGTCTGGCGTACATTTCCAGGTTGTTGGCAGCATCGCAGATGTCCGGACCATTGCGGTCGGCGGGCGGATCCAGGACATCAGGCGGTTGCGCCTTAAGTGCATTGTGGCAGACACCCTTCTGGAATACGATTGTCCCTGAAGATGTCCCTTAGGAGAAGAGTTCGATGTACGGCAAGCGAAGCGGAGGACGGGGCAGGCGGGGCGCGGCGACCGTGGTGCTGGCGGCGATGGGGCCGGGCGTGAATAGTCACGGCGCGCCGGCCAAGGCGGCGTCGCCGGCCGCGACCTCGGCGTGGGAACGGGTGACCGTGGCGCTCGATCCATCGCAAGGTGCTGGACGAGGCGGGGAACACGGCGATCAAGGAGGAGCCGAACCCTGGCCTGGCCGTGGCGAAGAATGCGATGTTCGACAAACAGCAAGGCAAGAAAGACGGCTACTTCCTGCTGATGGAGTGTGCAGGGACTCCTGTCGGTGGAGGGAAGTGAGGATGGTGGCGCAGGACGAGGGTACTGTCAAAAGTTCGATGAAAATGGATGAAGCGGGAAACGGTGGACGATGAC
>CAYYJS010000045.1:0-27825 GCA_964472315.1 uncultured Victivallales bacterium
CGACACCCGACACCCGACACCCGACACCCCATGCACTTCCGTTTTCAGTAGACCGCGTTGCATCGACAGCGGAGATCCCCGCAGAAGTGGAATGCGCCCCGGCCTGTATTTTCCTGTAAGGAATAGTGGACGAACGCACGGCTATTCGCTATGGTGCACGATCTTTTCCGTCTCGGACACACGATGGGGCGCTCGTCAGGGGTCGCCTCGGGAAGAATAGGTGCATGATGAACAAGCTCGTTCTGGGGCTTCCGAAAGGCAGTCTGCAGGAAGCCACGTTTCTGATGATGCGCAAGGCCGGCTACAAGGTGACCGCCGGTGCGCGCTCGTATATCCCCAGCGTCGATGACGAGGAGATCGAGGCCCGACTTATCCGCGCACAGGAAATCAGTCATTACGTCGAACTTGGCGTGCTCGACGCGGGGATGACCGGCCACGACTGGATCGTCGAAAACGGCTCCGATGTCGTCGAGGTCGCCGAGCTCATCTACGCCAAGCAAGGACTTCGCCCCGTACGCTGGGTGGTCGCCGTGCCGGAAAACTCGGACATCCGCCGTCCCGCCGATCTCGAAGGCAAACGCATTGCCACCGAGGCCGTCGGACTGGCGCGCGGCTACCTTGCCAAGCACGGCATTCACGCCGAAGTCGAATTCTCCTGGGGCGCCACCGAAGTTAAGGCGCCGGAGTTGGTCGACGCCATCATCGAATTGACGGAGACCGGTTCATCGCTGCGCGCCAACAACCTGCGCATTCTCGACGTGGTTCTCGAATCGACGACACGCCTCATCGCCAACCGCAACGCATGGAATGATCCCTGGAAGCGCGAAAAAGTCGAGCGTCTGGCCATGCTGCTGACCGGGGCGCTCGCGGCCGAAGGCAAGGTGCTCATCAAGCTCAACGCGCGCCAGGCCGAGGTGAAGACCATCACGGCTATTCTGCCATCCCTGCACGCACCGACCGTCAGCACGCTCAACGAGGCCGGCTGGGTGGCCGTGGAATCGGTGGTTGACGAATCCGTGGTTCGTGAGATTATACCGCAGCTTAAGAAGGCCGGAGCCGAAGGGATTATCGAGCTCCCTCTGAACAAGATCATTCCGTAACGGTTTTCGGGCCGCACAGTGGACCCGAACGAGCAGGAACCCGAGCATCCAAGGAGGAACGAAGTGGGTTCGATTAAAAAGAAGCGCCGGAAGAAGATGACGAAGCACAAATACAACAAGCGCATGAAGGCCGACCGGCACAAGAAGAAGTAGCGCTGGGGACGGTGCCCATGCGAGCATGCTTATTTCCGGCATTATGCTCGCTCCTGGTGACAACGGGCTGCGTATCACCCACGGGGCGCTTTCAGAGTCGTGCGTCCGAAGACGACGCCCTCAGTCAACAGGACTACGCATTCGTCGAGGCCCTGGCCCATTTCGGCCAGGGCCTTCTTTACGAATTCGAGCGCGGCTCGGTTTCGGAGCAGGCGTTGTCGCATTACGAAGCCGCTCTGGTTCGTGACCCGGACAACCATGCCCTGCGCACGCGTATCGCCGTCTGCGCGCTGCACCGCAAGGATGCGGCCCGCGCCATCGCGGTGCTCGCGGAGTCGGTACGCCGCGCACCACGCGATTTCCGGCGACGGGTCGACTTCGCCGCGGCCTTCCATGCCACGGGCGACGTTGACAATGCCCTGACCCACTACCGCAAGGCACTAAAGCTGGATCCGTCGAAGACCGCGGTGTACCTGGCCGCGGCCGGTATGCTGTTCAGCCGTCTGCGCGACGATGAGGCGTTGTCGATGCTCTCTGGCGGCTACGCGCGTGGCGACACGCCCAGCCTGGCACTCGTCTATTGTTACGAACAGGCGCGCCGTTTCATCGAACGTGGCGCCGTGGCGCGCGCCATTCCCTGCCTCGAACGCCTGGCCGGGTGGGACACGGACCGTCGCGGCCGATTCCTGCACCTGCTCGGCGAACTGCATGCGGCGATCGGCGACGAAGCCGAGGCCATGCGTCACTTTCAGGCCGCCATCGATGCGGGCGACGCCCCGCCAGCCACGTATATCGGGCTGGCGCTCGCGGCCGGACCGACGGACCCCGCCCGCCGGCGTCGGGTACTGGATCAGGCCACCGCCCTCTTTCCGGACGATGCCACGCTTCACTTCACCATGGGATGCGTGCTCAGCGACGACGAGGACTACGCCGCGGCGATCGCCGCGTTCGAACGCGCGCGCCTGACCGTCGAGCGGTCGGGGCCGGCGTCGACCGTCGAACTCGACGAGAGTTTCTATCTGCAGTACGGCGCCGCATGCGAACGCGCCGGCGAGTTCAAGAAGGCGGAAGCCATCTTCGAGGAATGTATCGCCAACCATCCGCGCGGCCACCGTGCCCTGAACTACCTCGCCTACATGTGGGCCGAACGCGGCGAGCGCCTCGATCGGGCGCTGGTCTACATCGACCGCGCGCTTGCCGAAGCCCCGGATAACGGCGCTTACGTGGATACGCGCGGATGGATCTACTTCCGTCAGGGCGACTACGAAAAAGCGCTTGCCGAGATCCGGCGTGCGCACACGCTGATGGGCGACGATGCCGAGATTCTGGACCACCTTGGCGACGTGTTCCATGCGCTGAACAACCTGAAGGATGCCGCCGACTACTGGAGCCGGAGTTTCGCCGCCGATCCGGGGAATGCCTCCGTCGCCGACAAACTGCGGCGGATCGGCGGCGACGGCGCGGTCCCGCCGGAAGACAAGTGATGAGCGCGATTCACCAGTTTACGGCTGGCTTCACGTATGGCGACGCCATCAGCAACGAAGTACTCGTCTTCCGCCGGATATTCCAATCCTGGGGTTTCGAATCGCGCATCTTCTCGGAACCGAACCATGTGATGCCGGAGTTGCGCGGCGAGGTCGGCGATGCCGCCGCCGGTGCCGCCGGGTTCGCCCCGGACGACGTCGTGCTCCTCCATCTCTCCATCGGTTCGCCGATCAACGACGTCTTCCTGCGGCTTCCCTGCCGCAAGGCCATCCTTTACCACAACGTCACACCCTCGGCCTATTTCCGTTTCATCAACCCGCGCACGGCCGCCTGCCTCGATCTCGGCCGCGCACAGGTGCGGGCGCTGGCACGCGCCGCGGAACTGAACATGGCGGTCAGTCGCTTCAACGCCTCCGAACTCGAGGCCGTCGGCTATACCGATGTGCGCGTCCTGCCTTTGGTTATTGATTTCGACGTCCTGCGGTCGCGCGTCGACCGCGCCACCGTCGCGTCGGTTTCCGACGGGCTGACCAATGTTCTTTTCGTCGGACGCTGCGTGCCCAATAAGCGCATCGACGATGTCCTCGCGGTTTTTGCGTGTTACCAACGCGCCGTCAACCCCGACTCGCGCCTGGTGCATGTCGGCGCCTGGCAGGGAACCGAGCGCTACCACTCGCTGCTCCAGGCCCAGGTGCGCGAGTCCGGCGTCCGCCATGTGCATTTCGCCGGCGCCGTGCCGCAACCTGTTCTCAACGGCTACTATGCCGCCGCGCACGTCTTCCTCTGCATGAGCGAACATGAGGGTTTCTGCATCCCGCTCATCGAGAGCATGGCGCATGGCGTTCCCATTTTGGCCTACGATGCCGGCGCCATCGCCGAAACCCTCGACGGCGCCGGCGTCCTGTTGCGGGAGAAGCGGTTCGATATGGCCGCCGAAATGCTGCACCGGCTGGCTTCCGACGGGCCGGTACGACAGGCCGTGCTGGCGGGGCAGTCCGCCCGTCTGGCACGCTACCGTCAGCGCGATCTGGCGCGCGAACTGCGCGATCGTTTCGCACCGCTGCTCGCAATGGAGAAACTGTGAACCAGACCGTCTACATCAGCATGAGCCCCGAGGATACCCAGCGTCTCGCGGCGGAACTCGCCAACACCTTGCCCCCGCGCGCGACCATCGCGCTGCATGGCGACCTTGGCAGCGGCAAGACCTGCTTCGTCAAGGGCATTGCCAGGGCGCTCGAGATCCCGGCGCCGATCACCAGCCCGACGTTCACGATCGTCAACGAGTACCGCGGTCTGCGGCCGTTATATCACATGGACCTGTACCGCATCGGCCATCCGGACGAACTGGTCGGTCTGGCATTCGACGACTACATCGACGCCGTCGGGATCACGGTGATCGAATGGGCCGAGCGCGCCGGAGACTTGTTGCCCCGCGACGCGATTCACGTTACATTCACGATGCTCAGCGAGAATCATGCACGCGAGATTGCCGTGCGACGTCCCGATCCGGTCGCCGGGTGACGAGCGCGCACGCAGGGAGATGCCCGATGATCTATCGACGTTTTGGAGCGACCGAACTACCGATGCCGGTGCTGACTTGCGGCGGCATGCGGTATCAGCAGTCCTGGAAGGACATTCCGACCGGCGAGATCGACTCCGCGCGTCAGGCCGATCTCGAGGCCGCGGTCGATCAGGCCGTGGCCCTGGGCATCACCCACATCGAAACGGCCCGCGGCTACGGATCGAGCGAACGCCAACTCGGGCTCGTTCTGCCGCGGTTCGCCCGCGACCGATTGATCGTCCAGACCAAGCTCTCGCCCCAACCGACGCGGGACGACTTCATGCGCGCCTTCGAGGACTCCATGGCGCGATTGCGGCTCGACTACCTCGACCTCTGCTCCATCCACGGCATCAACACCCCCGGCATCCTCGATCAGGTGCTGCGCGGAGGAACGCTCCAAGCCCTGCGCGAACTGCAGACCCAGGGCGTCGTGCGCCATGTCGGCTTCTCCACGCACGGACCGACGGAGGTCATCGTCAGCGCCATCGCGTGCGCGGAATTCGCCTATGTCAACCTGCACTGGTTCTACTTCAACCAGGCCAACTGGCCGGCCATTCTCGCGGCCCGCGCACGCGATATGGGCGTGTTCATCATCAGCCCCAACGATAAAGGCGGCAAACTTCAGGCGCCGCCGCCGAAACTGACGGATCTCTGCGCGCCGTTCACGCCAATGGGCTTCAACGACTTGTTCTGCCTTTCACACCCGGAGGTCCACACGATCAGTATCGGCGCCGCGCGCGCGTCGGACTTCGATGCGCACGCGGAGGCGCTCGCGTTTCTCGATCGGGCGCCGGGCATCATCCAGCCCGTCATCCAACGCCTGGAAGACGAAGCGGAGCGCATCCTCGGCGCCGACTGGATGAAGCACTGGAACCGGGGCCTGCCCGCGACGGAGCAGGTGCCGGGAAACGTGCCGATCCGCGAGATGCTCCGTCTCCATCTCCTGGCCACCGTGTACGACATGGTGCCGTATGCGCGCGAGCGCTACAACCTGCACGGCAACGCCGAACACTGGGTGCCCGGAGAGCAGATCGACAAGCTCGACTGGAGCAAGCTGCCCGCCGTGCTCGCGGGGCATCCGCTCGCCGACCGCATCCCCGCGGTCCTGCGCGACCTGCACAATTTCCTGAAGACCGAGGACAAGAAGCGCCTCAGCGAATCCGACACCTGACGGCGCGCGTCGGCGTCAGGATGGACCCTGCGGATTCCCGCCGCCCGCCTGTTCCTTGTCGCCCGCGGCCAGCCAGCGCTCGGCGCGCTGTTGGAGATCGTTGGCGCTCTTGAGCCGCAGCTTGTACTTGATGTTGGCGCGATGCGTCTCCACGGTCTTGGCGGAAATCGCCAGCTTCTCGCCGATCTCGACACGGGTTGCGCCCAGCCCCGAGAGCCGGAAGATCTCGAGCTCGCGTTCGCTCAACCGATCCAGCCCCTCGCCGGGGGCCACCGTTTCCGCTTCGCTCTCCGGTTCCAGAATCTGGGCCTCGATGGCGGGACTGAGGAACCGTTTCCCGGCCAGCACCGTCCGCATCGCTTCCAGGATCGTGCGCGAGGCGACCTGCTTCATCACGTATCCCAGCGCACCGGCCCGGATCGCGCGCTCGGCATAGACGTTCTCGTCGTGCATGGAGAGCACCAGAATCGGAAGCTCCGGATAGCGCTCGCGCAGGGTTTTGGTCAAGTCGATCCCGTTCGAGCCTTCCAGGAAGATGTCGACCACCACCAGGTCCGGCAGCGCCACGGCCAGCGCGGCCAGCGTCTCGTCGGCGCCGCCGGCCTCTCCGCAAACGCACAGATCGGGCTGGCCATCCAGCATCTGCGCGAGCCCGTCGCGCACGATCGGATGGTCATCGACCAGGAAAATCCGTCGTTTCGCCACCGGTGCGGCTTCGTTCGCCGGTCCGGTATCGGTGGGTTCCGCATGCTCGGTCATACCTTGTCCCTCTCCTCTTCCGTGTCCGACGTCGCCTCCTGAAACCAGCAGGTTACCGTCGTGCCCGCGCCCGGCGCGGATTCGATGGCGACGCGGCCCCCGACAAGCTCGCCCCGATAGCGCATGATCTTCATCCCGACACCACCCGATGCCGGAATCTCCCCAAACCCCTTGCCGTTGTCGCGGATGGTCAGGCACCCGCGCATGCCGTCGAATGCAAGACCGATGACGATCTCCGAAGCTCCGGCATGCTTGAGCGCATTGTTTGTCGCTTCCTGCGCGATATGGTACAGATTCGTCGCGAGGGTCTTATCCCTGACCGCCAGCGTGCCGGTACGCTCGAAGACGCACGCGACGGCGTGCCCGCCGCTCGTCGTCTCGGCCAGCTTCTCCAGCGCAAATTCGAGACCGTCGTCAAGAATCTCCATAGGCAACAGGCCGCGTACGATCAGCCGCGCCTGGGCGATGGCCTCCTCGACCACGCCCGAAACGCGCTCGGCCGCCTTGGCCTCATCCGGCAGTCTGCCGCGCAGACGATCGCCCAGCGCGCGCGTCAGAAACGTCACCCCGACCAGTTTCTGACCGAGCGAATCGTGCAGATCGCGGCCGATACGGGCACGTTCGCGCGCGCTGATCGTGATGATTTCCCGCGCCAGTGCCGACCGTTCGGTGATTTCGCGATGCAAGGCTTCGTTGACATCGGCCAATTCCCGCGTACGTTCCCGAACCCGCTCTTCCAGCCGGTCGTGGGCATCCCGCAATTCGCGCGTCGCCGCACGCACCTGATGCTTGAGCGTCAAGGTCCACAACAGAAACAGCACCAGCGCCGCCGACACGCAGGCGCCAACCCACTTCACCCACAGGCGGAACTGCCGGTTCTCGTAGAACGGCTCATCGTGGAACACAACCCATTTCTGGTAGACGGCTTCGCGCTCCTCGCGCGTGATGCGGCGAATGGCCTTGTCCAGCACCTCCCGCAGGATCGGCGCGTTGCGCCGCGTGGCCATGCTGAACTCGTACAGCGTGCCCATCGTCGCCGCGAGTCGCAGGTTCGTGAGCCCTTCCTTTTCGATGTAGTAAGACGCCGACGGCAGGTCGATGATCATCAGGTCCAGTTCGCCCAGCGATGCCTTGATCAGCCCGAAGCGGTCGCTTTCCACCGGCACAACCGTATACCCCGGGAGGTTCTCGGCCACAAACTCGTCGATCCCGTACCCGTGCCCCACCCCCATACGCATGCTCGGCATACGCTCCGGCGTGAACGTCGACTTGAGCGCCGCACGCATGACGATGATCATGGGGATGCGGATATACGGCCGCGTAAATACCCAATCGGCGCGGTATTCCGGCGTTTCGAACAACGCCGAAAAGATGTCGATCTCGCCGCGCTCGCGCGCCTTCATCATGTCCTCGTACGAGGTCACCGGAAGGCGCCGGAAGGTCACGCCCAGTTTCCGCTCGACCAGCGAGACGTAGTCCATGATCAGACCCGCGTAGAGATCCTGTCCCTCGATCGCCGTGCCGCGCCACACCGGCGGAGCGACGGTCAGCGTGCCGGCGTGCGACTCCACCCACCAGCGCTCCGTGGGCGTCAGGAAGTCGGTGTCCGTCTCGTCAGCCCGCGCGCATGCGGCAACGGCTACGCCCAACGCCGTCAGCAGGACGCCGCACCGGCGCGCACCGGCGGCGGCGACACGCGCCGTCGCCCATGCCAGGGGCGACCGGGGAATCCGTGGACGCGTCGTCACGGCCGGGGCGTCCCGCCGGGATAGTAGCGGTAGTCCGTCAGGTCGATGCGCGCGCCGGCCCGGGCCCACGGCACGGAACCCAATTCGCTCGGCAACAGCCCCTGATCGAAGCCCTGCAGCAACACGGCCTGCAGTCCCTCGACATAGGTCAGCGGATCGGCCGCGTTGCCGTCCGTGCGGATCGCCGATGCCGGAAAGGCCGCGATCTCGGGCATCGCGTCCTGCGCACCATTGGCGACCGTCAGTTGCGACAGCGCCGCCTCGATCCCGCACACCGGCCGTTGCCCGTTGCGGATGGCGTCGACGGTCAGCCGGATCTTGCGGTCGCGTCCTTCGTCCGGATCGCCATACACTTTGAAAGAACCGTCCGCCATGCGCGCCGTGAAGGTGTTGGTGGCCCCCATGCTGTAGAAGACCGTGCCTTTCTCGAACTCGTATGTGATCGCCGGACCGATCGACGACGGGACCGCGTGCGAGGTGTAGAACGTGACCTCGACACCGGAAGTCGTACGGCAGCGCAACGCCGCCGTGTCGAAGTTGTCGATCGCATTGGCGCGGTACAACTCCGCCTGTACGTCCGCCGGCCTTGCGCTTGTCTCGACGCTGTCGCCGATGACATACAGCGCGTTGTGGAGGAAATGCGCCGTGGCGTTGCTGACCGGGCTGTCCAACACCCAGGCCCCATCCTCCGACTTGACCGCGCCGGCCCATCCGCGCCCCGCGTAGTAGGACCGTGACCGGTTCCAGGACACATAGGTCTTCAGCCGGATCGGCCGCCCCAGCACACCGTCAAGCACGTCCCGCTTCAGCGCCTGGATGGCGCTGGAGAACGACCATTGATAACCGATGGCTACGGTTCTGCCGGACGCGCGCTCGGCATCCCGCATCGCCAGCGCATCCTGCACGGTGGCGGCGATCGGTTTCTCGCAAAACACATGCGAGCCGTGTTCGAGCGCCAGGACGGTCTGCTGCCGATGCACATGCATCGGCGTCGACACGACGACCAGATCGCACCGGTTGCCCTCCGCGTAGAACGATTCGAGGTCGGGATACACCTTCGCCCCCGCGTCGAGCAGTTCGCGCAGCCGCTCGCAACGCTCCGGCCGGCGCGCGATGGCGCCGACGAGACGGACGTCCAGATCGCGCGCGCCATCCAGAAACTGCCCGACGATGACACGGCCCCAGCCAACTACACCCGCCAGCACAACGGTAACTGTCCGATCCATCCGCACCCTCCCTCTCGGTTCCCGACGCCAAATCGGCCGCGACGCTCCGGCGCCGCCCCGAACGACCGCACAGTACACCCCGCGCCCGTTCACTGGCAAGCCGCGGCCTGCCCATGCCGGTCAGTCGATCGCGTGCGCGCGGAGTTCGGCTTCGCTGCGCTCCGGCACGACCGTGGTTGCGGGCGACACGGCGGCGGCCGCGGGGCCGTTGGTCCATGCCTGGCGCACACGCAGGCGTTTCACATTGGGCTTACCGGCAAAGAACGCCCACAGGCTCATGCACTGCGCGCCGCTCTGCATGTCGATATGGCCGTTCGGCTCGAACTGCCACACGGTCATGTTCGGCAGCACCTCGCCGCCCGCGAACGCTTTCGGCGCGTCGGTGCCCGGCAGCGGGTCGACTTCGACGATCTCCCACGGTCCCGCCGACGTGATGTCGCCCCAACGGGTCCGCAGACACAGCGACAGGAAACTGCCCTGCATCGTCGGCGTGAAATCGACTTCCCACACGTGGCGGCCGGGTTGAACGTCGAGCCGGCGTACATCGAGAATCGCCCGCGAGTGACCCTCCGCAACCTTCATGCCGTCGATCGACACTACGAATCGCCCCCACATGTGCATCCCCAGAAGCGCGTGCGTGTCGGCCTCGTGACGCCACAGCAGGTCGCCGGCCTGGCGTGCCGCCGGCGCGAACGGGCTCCGTGACAGCCGCTCAAGATCGCCGCGCACGGCGTCGATGCCGTGCATGCGTTCCCGGTAGGCCGCGGCCCGTACCCGCAGGAGATCCGCCCAAGGTTGCTGCGCGTGCCGCGTGGCCAGGGCATCGCACCGCACGCCGGCTTCGTCCCATAGCCCTTCCCGTTCCAGCGTAAACAGCATCGCCATGAAACCGGGCAGTTCGAAACGATCCGATGGCCGCGCCAGGAGCGGCGCCACGAGGTCCGGCAACGTGCAGTCGCGCGGACGGTCCGCGTACCAGTAAACCACGCTCGACATGTAACCTTGCGCGCGGTTCTGGTCGCCAAACTCGAAACGGCCTTTGAAGCTCGTCGCGAAGTCGACCGCATCCAGGGCATGGAAGCGATACTGGTCGGTCCGCATCGCACCCTTCTCGATCAGCCCATGCCACGGCAGGTCGAAGAGGCTGGTGTAGTAATACGCGCCGCTGAAGTAGTCCTCCAGGCCGGTCCCGTATTGACCGGGCTGCACGCCGGCATCCGGCAGCAGATGCTCGTCGCCCTCCAGGATATTCCAGCTCCCGTCCTGACCGATGGCCGTCAGAAAGCAGCCGACGTAGTGCCCCGGTCCCTGGTCGTCGATCATGTCGAAGTAGGCGCCCGATGTCGTCGAGGCACGCCAGTTCGCATGGAAGTACCGCCGTCCGGCCCGATCGGCCGGCAGCGGCACGGTCCGGGCGCCGACGGCCAGACGCACCGGCACGCGGCCGCGGTTCTCGATGACCATGCGGGCGTGCCGCGCATACGGCATGGGCAGCCGGCAGACATAGGCATCTCCCACCCGGCCCAGCGCGTAGGCGGCAAACCGCCGCGTATGGAACGGGTTGCAGAAGAAGTCGCCCAAAGGCACGTCGACACTTGGCGCCCGCGCGCGATCCCACCACGCCCGCAGGCGCAGGTTGCGCAGCACCTCGCCCGTCACCTGTGCGGCGGGGTCCGGCGCGACGATGCGCACGGCGAACCCGTCGACTTGTCCGCTTCCGCGCGCCGACACCAGCAGCGTCGAGGCGCCGGGGGCGATATCCACCGTCTCCACGGACGTCAGGCATTGCCCCGCAAGCCGCTCGAGGTCGCCCCTGTCGGCGTCCAGTGCGGCACAGGCGGCCACCACGGCGTTACTTTGCGCCGCCGAGAGCGTCACCGGCCACGACGTTTGTTCCGCGGCCGCCGGCACGATCGTGTAGTTGATCTGGAAGTAGTTACGGTTCGCCGGATCGAGCCTTTCCGGCTCGATCTCGATCCGGAGATGTCCGACAAACGGGATCGGCATGAGACAGTAGCGCCCGCCGCCGGATTCGCCGCTCAACGGCGAGGCAAACGGAAAGGTCCGGTCATCTCCGAACAGTTGTCGGGGCGTCAGCGTCAACCGGGGGCTCGACTCTCCGTCGAAAAAGAACAACCAGCGTTTCGCGCTCATGCTCGCTACCCAGATGCGCGAAACATATCCCGGACCGTCGACATCCAGCAATGCGATCCGCCCGCTGGGTTCCGCCTTTGTCCACACCGACCAGTCCATGTTGCCGCCGCGTCGGTCGTAGGAGCTGGCCAGGAACGACTCGCCGAGCGGCCGCTCCGCAAGAGTGACGAGATTGGTCATGCGCGCCAGCAGCGATTCCATCGAAAGTGGCGCCGCCGGACGCTGCACGGCGTCGCGACCCGTGCAGCCCGCTGCCAGAAGGACGGCCAGCATGCCCACGCCGCCACCGAGCCGTGTAAACCAGGTGTATCCCATTACCCGCCGTCTGACGCCATGTCCGCTCATGTGTCCCCTTTCGGATTGACCGTTGGCGACGAACACTAGCACGGATGGCGCACGGACACAATTGCCGCCTTCTTACTCCGTCGCGTGCAGCATGCGGCGGAATTGGCCGGGCGTCAGGCCGATCCCGCGTTTCATGGCGCGCGTCAGGTGGCTCTGGTCGGCGAAGCCGCAGGCGGCGGCGACCGCGCTCAGTTCCAGGTCGGTCGTGGCCAGCAGTCGTTTCGCCTCGGCGATCCGGACTTCCATGCGGAGTTGCACGTAGCTTTTGCCGGTTTCGACCGGCAACCGGTGCGCGATCGACGACTGACTCGCCCCCACGGCGCGCGCCGCCTCGGCGAGAGTGGCGCCGCCGTGATAGTGATGCTGCAGCCAGTTCATGACACGGCGCACCAGCGGCCCCTCCATCCACTCGGCCGACGCCGCCTCCCCACCGAACCGACGCATCACCAGTTCGGCCACCTCATAGCAGATGCTCTCCGGATCGCCGGCTTCCTCGATCCGCAACATGTACCGCATCTCGCGGCTCATCACCGCGGCCCATGGCTGCCCTTCCAGCACCGATTGGCTCGACATCACCGCCAGCAGGACCCGCACATGCGCACGCAGCTTGACCAGATTCCAGTTGCTCGCCATCAGCAACCGGGCCAGGTACTCCGAGATCAGCGCCATCGCCCCGGCGCCGTCGCCACGCTGCAAGTGCTCGAGAAGCTGATAGGTGTCGGCCACGATGTTCGGCGCCGGTTCGTCCTTGCGCAGCGCGGATGCCGCCTCGGCGATGCGTCGCTGCTGCAGATAGCGGCCGTGCTGCTTCTGAAAGAACCGACTCGTGTTCAAGCCGGAGGAAAACGTGGTTTCCAGCAGAAAGAAACCCAACCCGCGCAGGGCCTGCGGACCGATCGGCCGCAGCGACCCCAGACGCGAGAGGATCGGGGCGACATCGAGCTCCGGGAAGGCCCGGAGTCGGTCACGGATCGTCTTGTCGGTCTCGCCGCTCGCGTCCTCCTCGCGGAATCCGCCGATTTCGATGCCGCCGACGCAACGGCCGCCGGGCGCCACCGGCACGGTCGTGAAAAGCAGGCCGGCCCAGCATTGTTGATAGTGGGGCTCGCCGGATGCGAGCGCCTGCAGCGTCGCACTGCGGCAGGCATAGCGGCAGTAGGCGCCCACCACCGGGTGCGCCAGACAACACGCGCAGAACGCGTTCACCCCGGCGCCGGACATTGGAACATGGCCCTCCAGCGACTGATACACGGCGCCGTACCCGGTGACGCGCATCACCGTGTCGAGAACCGACGCCGTGCCCGTATCGAATCGCCTGACTTCCATGTGCATGAATATACAACACTCATGCGGATATGTTCAAGATTGTTGGCGTCGATTCGGTACACTGTACAACGGTTCAAGTTCGGATGGGACCGCACATCGCGTACGCCAGGGAGACGGAAGATGCAGCAGCATATCGACAACAAGACATACCATATCGAAATCCTCACCCCGAAACAGAACAGCGAGAAGCTGGACGACGACCTCGAGAAGTTTGCCGAGAAATATACTCAGGTGCTCGCCAGCGGCAACGTGGCCTGCATCACGGACAACCCGATGGGGCTGTTGAGCTTTCAGGCCACGGAGGTCATTCCCGAACTGGGACTGCCGGTCGAGCCCGAACAACTCTGCATCCACCTCAACACGTTTCACACCCGCGAGCATCTGGACACGATCCTGCGCGGCGCCGCCGAAATGGGCGCGAAGTACCTGCTCACGATCTCGGGCGACGGCAGCGAGCGGCTGCCCAAGCTCACGCCCGAAGCCGCCGGCATCGCCTGCAACACGGTCACCTCCGTCGAGTTGCTCCGGTTCATCGAGCGCGAGTACCCGAACACGTTCGTCTGCGGCGTGGCGTTCAACCCCTACGATCCGCCCGAGCATGCCTTCGAACGCATGGACCTTAAGGTCGAGGCCGGCGCTCAATTCATCATCACGCAACCGGTGATCGACAAAGAACCCCTGCTGTACGATCTGCGCCGGTATCGGCTGCCGGTGATCGTCGATGCGTGGATGTCGAAGAAGATCCATCTGCTGTCGGAATGCGTCGGCTACGAGATTGCCGAAGACACGCCCTACGATCCGATCGCGAACCTGAAGGCCTTGCAGGCGAACCATCCCGACTGCGGTCTTTACCTCGCGCTGCTCGGGTTCAAAACCCAGTTTCCAATCCTGCGCGAACTCTGGAGATGAACGTTATGACGACACTCGATCCGACCCGGATGCAGGATTGGCAGATTGCCGAGGCGGCGGAAGCGAACCTGGTCCCGCTCGACCGGTTGGCCGCCGAGGCCGGGCTGCTCCCCGACGAGGTGATCCCGATGGGACGCCGCCTCGCGAAGATCGATCAGGCCCGCGCCCTGGCGCGACTGCCCGGCGCCCGCCGCGGGAAGTACATCGATGTCACCGCCATCACCCCCACCCCGCTCGGCGAAGGCAAGACGACCACGACCATGGGACTCGTCCAGGGGCTCGGCCGGCTTGGCCTGCGCGCCATGGGCGCGATCCGCCAGCCCAGCGGAGGTCCCACGTTCAACATCAAAGGCTCCGCCGCCGGCGGCGGGCTGGCCCAGTGTCTGCCGCTGGCCCCGTTTTCCCTCGGGCTCACGGGGGACATCAACGCCATCATGAACGCGCACAATTTGGCGATGGTGGCCCTGACCGCGCGGATGCAGCACGAGTTCAACTACGACGATCAGCGCCTGGCGAAGAGCGGCCTGAAGCGCCTCGACATCGATCCTGACCGCGTGCAACTCAAGTGGGTGATCGACTTCTGCGCGCAGTCGTTGCGCAACATCACGATGGGCAAAGGCGGCAAGATGGACGGGTTCCAGATGGAATCGGGCTTCCAGATCGCCGTCGCCAGCGAGTTGATGGCCATCCTGGCCGTCACCGACAGCCTGCGCGATATGCGCGCACGCATCGCGCGCATGGTCGTGGCCCACGATCGCCGGGGACGCGAGGTCACCACGGCCGATCTCGAAGTCGACGGGGCCATGGCGGCATGGATGGTCGACACGCTCGACCCGACGCTGATGCAGACCCTCGAAGGCCAGCCCGTGCTTGTGCATGCCGGCCCGTTCGCGAACATCGCCATCGGGCAGAACTCGGTCATCGCCGACAGAATCGGCACCCGCCTGGCCGACTACCATGTCACAGAGAGCGGATTCGGCGCCGACATCGGCTTCGAGAAGTTCTGGAATCTCAAGTGCCGCTATTCGCAACTTGCGCCCGACGCCGTGGTCATCGTGGCCACGGTGCGCGCGCTCAAGATGCACGGCGGCGGGCCCGCGGTCAAACCGGGCGTGCGCCTCGACGAAACCTACACGCGCGAGCATCTCGGCCTCGTCGAACGGGGATGCGAGAACCTTGTCGCGCACATCGAAACCGTGCGCAAGAGCGGCGTCCGCCCGGTGGTGTGCATCAATCATTTCCACACGGATACGGAAGCCGAGATCCGGCTCATCCGCAGGGTGGCCGAAGCGCACGGCGCCCATAGCGCCGTGTCGCGCCATTGGCTCAAGGGCGGCGAGGGTGCGCGCGAACTGGCCGAAGCCGTCGTCGCCGCCGCCGCGGAACCTTCCACGTTCCGGTATCTGTACGACCTGAGCACCCCGCTCCGCGACCGCATCGCATGCATCGCACGCGAGGTCTACGGCGCCGATGGCGTGGTCTATTCGGATACGGCGAACCGGAAGGTTGCCGAACTCGAGGCCGACCCCGCCACCGCCGCGCTCGGCACCTGCATGGTGAAGACGCACCTCAGTCTCTCGCACGATCCCGACCGGAAAGGGCGTCCCACCGGATGGGAGCTTCCGGTCAGCGACGTCCTCGTGTATAAGGGGGCCGGTTTCGTCGTACCCGTGTCCGGCGCCATCAAGCTGATGCCGGGCACGGCCTCGGACCCGGCGTTTCGACGCGTCGATGTCGATGTGGAAACCGGCCGCGTCACAGGATTGTTCTGAGCGGCCGCGCATAAGGCCCGCCAACCGCGAAAGCAGGAGTAGCCATGGCAGCAAGGATCATCGACGGCAAGCAGGTCGCCGCGGATATGCGGGCGGAGTTGAAGGACGAAGTCGCGCGCATGAAGAGCCGCGGTGTGACGCCCGGTCTCGGCGTCATCCTGGTCGGCGCGGACCCCGCGTCGAGTTCCTACGTGACCGCCAAAGAGCACGCTTGCGCGGAGATCGGCCTGTTCTCCGACGACAACCGACTGCCGGCGGATACCTCGCAGGCGGACCTCATCGCGCTCGTGCACCGCATGAACGCCGATCCGAAGATCCATGGTATTCTCGTGCAACTCCCGCTGCCGCGGCATATCGACGAGCATGCCGTGATCGCCGCCATCGCCCCCGAGAAGGACGTCGATGGCTTTACGCCGATCAACGTCGGACGCCTGGTCATCGGCCAGCAATGCTTCATGCCCTGCACGCCGCACGGCGTCGTACAGCTCCTCGCGAGCAGCGGAACGAAGATCGCCGGTTCGCATGTGGTCGTCGTCGGACGCAGCAACATCGTCGGCAAGCCAGTGGCCAACATGCTCCTCCAGAAGATGGAACATGCCAACGCCACGGTCACCATCTGCCATACCGGAACGCGCGATATGGCTTCGTTTACACGCCAGGCGGATATCCTGATCGTCGCCGCCGGACGGCCCAACACGGTCACGGCCGACATGGTGCGCGACGGCGCCGTCGTCATCGATGTCGGCGTCAACCGCGTGGCCGATCCCTCCCGCAAGTCGGGCTTCCGCCTGTGCGGCGATGTGGATTTCGACGCCGTGAAGGAGAAGGCATCCCTGATCACGCCGGTCCCCGGCGGTGTCGGACCCATGACCATCACCATGCTGCTGTTCAATACGGTCGAGTCCGCCCGTCGCCACGCCGAACGCGCCTGACATCCCCTGTTCCATCTCACACTTTTCCCTTGATTCGCAGTCTCATTCAGGACTACTTTGTCCTTCATTGGCCATCATTGGCCATTGCAGGGCTGTTTTGTCCGGTGTACGCATGACTGCCGAGAGCGACGATATCCTCACGCTGAGCGAGTTGGCCGACTACCTCAAGGTCGCGGAGAAATCCGTGCTGCGTATGGTGCGCAGCGGCGAACTGCCCGGCGCGAAGGTCGCCAGTCAGTGGCGTTTCATGCGGGCGGTTGTCGACGACTGGCTGATGGCCCGCATGCGTTCAGCTTCGAAAGCGGGCCTGTTCGAACTGGTTGGCAAGGCCGGAACACCGGTGCGTCTGTCGCGACTGCTGGACGATTCGTCCATCCTGCTCGAAGTCGTCCCAGGCGCCAAGGAGGCGGTCCTGCGCCAACTGATCGCACCACTCGTGCATTCCCGGGCCATTCCGGATGGGGACGCGTTCCTGGCGGGCTTGCTCGACCGGGAAGCCATCGTATCGACCGCGGTGGGCGGCGGACTCGCCTTCCCTCATATGCGCGATCCCGAGGACAGCCCCGTCGCACGGCCATCGCTCGTTCTGGGCGTTTGTCGCCAAGGCACCGATTTCGATGCCGTCGATCACGCCCGCACGCATGTCTTCGTGCTGGTCGCGGTCACCAGTGCCGTCGTTCATCTGAAGGTGATGGCCGAGTTGGCCATCGTCTTCCGCGACCCCGCGGTCGGTCTCGCCGTTCAACGGGCGAACACCCCCGCCGCCATCCGTCAATTGTTGATCGCCAGGGAGCAGCAGTTCCTGGTTCCTGTTCCATAAACCGGCGCCGGCTCGCCATCCGCGGATCCGCGCCCTTGTGTAAAGAAAGGCAGTGCATGCAATGTGGCGCAAAATGATGCTCGTCGGTGGCGCAACCTGGTCGATCGGCTCCATGGCCCTGGCAGCGGCCGGCGAACACGCGACGGAAGCCGCGGCCGGCGGCGATATGACGCACCGGATGATGATGCTGGCCATTCAGCTCGGGCTGCTCCTCTTCGTTGCGCGTCTCGGCAATATCGTGTTCGAAAAACTGCGCTTGCCGGGCGTGCTGGGCGAGTTGTGCGGCGGCATTCTCGTCGGTCCCTTCATGCTCGGGAAGTACGCCCTCCCCGGATTCCCGCACGGTGTCTTCCCGATCAGCTCGCCCGATTTTCCGATCTCGCCCGAACTCTATGGCTTCTGCTCGGTAGCGGCCATCGTGCTTCTGTTCATGGTGGGTCTGGAAACCGACATCAAACTCTTCATGCGCTACTCGCTGGCGGGGACGATGGTCGGCATCGGCGGTGTCGTGTTCTCGTTCATTTTCGGCGACCTGCTGGCCGTGTTCCTCCTGCCGATGCTCCAGACCGGTCCGCATGACTTTTTCTCCCCCCCGTGCATCTTCCTGGGCATCATGTCGACGGCCACGTCGGTCGGCATCACGGCGCGCATCCTGTCGGAGAAGCGGAAACTCGAATCGCCCGAAGGGGTCACGATCCTCGCGGGAGCGGTGTTCGACGACGTTCTCGGCATCGTCCTGCTCGCCGTCGGACTCGGCGTCATCTCGGCGTCGAAGGGACCGGGCGGCATCGACTGGGCGCATATCGGGGTCATCGCGGCCAAGGCCATCGGCATCTGGCTTGCGGCTACGATCATCGGCCTCATGGCCGCCCGACGCATCAGCCTTCTGCTCAAGCGCTTCCGCGATCAGTCATCCATCGCCACTCTGGCGCTGGGGTTGGCGCTGATCCTGTCCGGTCTCTTCGAGGAAGCCAAACTGGCCATGATCATCGGCGCCTACGTGATGGGCCTGTCGCTTTCGCGGACGGATATCAGCCACGTCATCCAGGAGAATCTGCGTCCCGTCTACGCGCTGCTGGTGCCGGTTTTCTTCACGGTCATGGGTATGCTGGTCAACGTGGAACTGCTGGGGTCGAAGACCGTTCTCGGCTTCGGTCTCCTCTACACGGTCGCCGCGGCGCTCGCCAAGATTCTCGGCTGCGGCATCCCAAGCCTGTTCTGCAATTTCAACCTGCGCGGCGCCGCCCGGATCGGCTTCGGCATGTTGCCGCGCGGCGAAGTGGCGCTGATCATCGCGGGCATCGGGCTGGCCGCCGGTCTGCTGTCGCAGGAAGTGTTCGGCGTTGGCGTCATGATGACGCTGCTCACCACGCTGCTGGCGCCGCCCACGCTCGTCGCCCTGTTCAAGAGCCCGGCAAGCGGCCTGCGCAAGCCCGTGGCCGATGCGCGCACGGAACCCATCGTCTTCACGTTCCCATCGACGGACACGGCCGAGTTGCTCGTGAACAAACTCGTTTCCGCTTTCGAGCGCGAGGGGTTCTTCGTCCACACCCTGAACAATGAAGACCACATCATGCAACTCCGCAAGGACAATGTCGTCATCGGGTTTCAATGGGACGGACCCACCATCGTGTTCGACTGCGACGCGCGCGAAGCCGTATTCGTGAGCACGGCCATGATCGAGGTGTTGGCGGAGTTCGAACAGGCCATACGCGAACTCCGGCGGCCCATCGACCACGCGAGTATTGTGCGCCGCCTCAACACCGGCGCCGGCCCCTCGGCCAAACGCCCCAGCCTGGCCCAGTTCATCACCGCGGACGCGCTGATTCCCGATCTGCATGCGACGACGAAGGAAGAGGCGATCGACGAACTGCTGCAGGCGCTCGACCGCTGCAATCTGCTGCGCAGCGTGACCCGCGCCCACGACGCCGTGCTCGAGCGCGAAAAGAGCATGTCCACCGGCATGCAGGACGGCGTGGCCATCCCGCATGCCCGTACCGATGCCGTGGACAAACTCGTCTGCGCCATCGGCATGAAGCCGGATGGCATCGACTTCGCCGCGCTCGACGGCCTGCCGTCGACGATTTTCGTGCTGACGCTGTCGCCCCGGCAATCCACCGCCCCGCACATGCAGTTCATGGCCACGGTGAGCAATTGCCTCGACGAGCGCGGCCGGCGCGCCTTGCTGATGTGCCGCACGGCATCCGCCATGCACCGCGTGCTGACCGGCGACCTCGCCATTCTCGACGGCGCCCCCACGGCGCCGGTTTCCGCGCCGCCAACGCCGGCGACCTCGTCGGCGTCGGCGACGATCCGGCAGTTCGTCCGCCGCGACTGCCTGACCGCGACACTCGCCGGGACAACCAAGCAAGCCGTCCTCGACGAGTTGATCGGGATGCTGGCCGCCAGCGGCGTCATCCGCGATGTCATGTCGGTGCGCGAGGCCATTTTCGCGCGCGAACATCTCATGTCGACCGGCATGGAGGCCGGCATCGCCATCCCCCACGCGCGGACGAGCGCCGTCACCCAGCTTGTATGCGCCATCGGCATCCATCCGACGGGCATCGATTTCGACTCGATGGACGGCCTGCCGTCGCGCATCTTCGTCCTCACCCTGTCGCCCAGGGATGCACCGGCGCCGCATGTGCAGTTCATGGCTACCATCAGCCGTCTACTGGATGACGAAGGGCGCAAACGCCTGCTTGCCGCGACAAATGTCGACGAGCTTTGGAACGTGCTGTGCGGGGCGTGATGATCGGTGCGAAATGACCGGCAACTATCGCTTGCTGGTGCCCTCGATGATGGAAGCCGTCCTGAAGAATATCCAAGTAGCCGATGTGTTGGCCCGACGCCTGACGCCGCGCCGGACTAGAACGCCCCGAAGAAGATGCTCGTGAAGGTCGTCACCGGCGCCGCCTCGCGCAGGTCGTCGACCGCCGCGCGCACTTCCTGGATGATGCCGCGGATCTCTTCGTAGAGGGTCTCGTCGGTCACCAGCTTCCCAAGCATGCCGTCGCCCTGCTCGATGCGTCCCGCGACAGCCTTGAGCGACGCCACGGTATCCGCCAGGTCGCGATAGATCTTGTCGTCCGGCGCCAGCAGCTTGCCCAGCGTCCCCTGCCCCTGTTCGAGTCCCTTGGCCACCGTCTTCAGCGCGGCGACCGCCTCGGCCAGGTCGCGGTAGACGGTATCGTCGCTCGAGAGGAGTTTTCCGAACGAACCCTCGCCGCGCTCGACGCGTTCGACGATGCTGCGCAGCGCCGTCACGCCGGCTTCCAGGTCCGCGGCCATCGTGGAGTCCTCGGCGAACAACCGACCGAGCGTGCCCTTGCCGTCATGGACGCGCGCGATCAGTTCCTTGAGTTGCTCGGTTGCCGTGCGGATGTTGTCCACCACGCCACCCTCGATGAGGCCTTTGCGCACGGCATTGACGATCTTGGCCGCGTCGGACATCAGGTCGTAGGGATCGCGGCCCCGGTAGACATCGACCGACACGACTGGCCTATCCGGCGTCCCCTCGTCGATTTCCAACTGCCGCCCCCCGAGGATCGAGGTCGTCACAATCGTAATGTCGTAGTCCGCGCGCAGTTCCACCGGCTTGTCGAGCATCAGCGTCACGCAAACCCCCGCGCAAGGCCCCGCCAGGTCCAGTTTCTTGACTTTGCCGATCGGCATGCCGCGCACCACCACGCTGTCGCCGTCGCGCAGCCCCATGACGTTGCTGAACGCGACCCGCATTTCGGTCTTCTTCGTAAACCAGGTCTCCTGGGACAAGATGATCGTGAAGTACCCCAACCCCAGGAAAATCATGACCATGAATGCGCCGACGACGACCTCCAACGTCAGCTCCCGCTCGCGCCAGTCTCTCTTCATCTGCTTGTCCTTTCCCAGGATCCGGCTACGGTAATATACTGCGACCGCAGGAAGCCCTGCACTTCTTCGTTCGACGACCCGACAAACGCCTCGGGTGTCGATATCTCGGTAATCTTGCCGCCGTAGAGCATGGCGATGCGCGTTCCGATGGCCAGCGCGCTGTGCAGGTCGTGCGTGACGACCACGCTCGTCACGTGCAACTCCTTCTGCAGCCGCTCGATCAGACCATCGATCGTTCGTGACGTCACCGGGTCGAGCCCGGACGTCGGCTCGTCATAGAGGATGATCTCCGGCTTCGTGACGATCGCCCGCGCGAGCCCGGCCCGCTTGCGCATCCCCCCGGAAATCTCGGCCGGAAACTTCTCGGCGTCGTTCTCCAACTCGACCATCGCGAGGGTCTCGCGCACGCGCTGTCCGATCTCGTCCTCGTCCATCGCCGTCTTCTCGCGCAGCGGCAGCGCCACGTTCTCCGCCACCGAAAGCCAAGCGAGCAGGGCGCCACCCTGAAAGAGATAGCCGAACCGGCGCCGCAGCGCTTCGAGATCCTGCCCCGTCGCCGCGCTGATGCAGTCGTCGCCCACGTACACCGCGCCTTCGTCGGGCGTCAGCAGACGGACCATGTGTTTGAGGGACACGCTCTTGCCGGCGCCGGACGGCCCGACGATGACGAACGTCTCCCCGCGGACGATGTCGTAGCTGACGCCGTCCAGCACGGGCTTGCCGCCCAGCACCTTGATGACGTTCTCGAACCGGATCATGGGTGTTTCGTCAGACATAGAACATCCGCGTCACAAAGTAGCCGACAACCAGGATCATCAGGAATGCCACGATTACGGCGCGCCGCGTGGCGTAGCCGACGCCCACGGCGCCCTGGGTGGTCGCAAACCCCTCGTGACACGCCACCGTGGTGATCAGCAGACCGAAAAGGAACGACTTGAACACGCCGACGTACAAGTCCTTCACATCGGCAAACCGTATGGCATTATCGATGTACGCGTCCCAACTGACCCCCAACTGCGTCATGCCAACCACGCCCCCGCCGACAACACCCATGATGCACGTGTAGAAGGCCAGCGCCGGCGTCATAACGGCCATGGCCACCATCCGCGGCATCACCAGAAAGCGCACCGGATCGATCGACATCATCTCGAGCGCGGCAATCTCCTCCGACACGACCATCGTGCCAAGTTGGGCGGCGATCGCGCTGCCCACGCACGCCGCCAGGATCAAGCCCGTCATGAACGGCCCCATCTCCCGCAGCATCGAGACCATGACGGCCGTACCGATGTTGACTTCCTGGTTGAACTTGCGCAGCTCGATGCCGGTTTGCAGGGCCAGAATCATGCCGGTGAACAGCGCGACGACAGTGATCACGCCGAGGCTCTTGATCCCGCAAACGAACATCTGCGTGACAATCTCACGCCGCGACCGCGCGGTGAACATGTACCGCATCGTACCAAAGGTGGCCGCGAGCAGCAGCACCGCCTGACCGCCCTTGCGACAGGCGAAGACGGCGCTGCGCCCGAGACGGCCCAGCGCGTTACGCGAGGGCGGGAAGGATTCCGGTTCACGTGTAATCATGGCGTGTCATCACCCGAGGCCGCTGGCGGCAACGTCCGACGTCCGCCAAAACGCAGCCAGTATAGCAGTCGAACGCGCCGGTTCAATCCTTCCCGCTCATAGCCGATCAGCCCGCCCAGAACCGACCACGCGCGCCCCCCGTCTCCCTTCCCGCGCGCCGTGCTGATCAGCGGGAACACGGAGAAATACGAGCCGGACGCATCCACACGCCGCCGCACCAGGCCCCACAGCAATTCCGTCTCCCGGGACTCGCCCTGGCGCACGCGCGAAAACAGCGTCCACAACGGCGCCCAGTTGCGGTCCACCGCCGGCACGTCGCGCAGCGGCCAGAGCGACGGGGCACGGAAGCGCATGGCATCGCCTTCCCGCCGGTACCCGAACAACGGCCACACGTTAAACTGACGGCCGGTCACCACGTTCGTGCCGCCGCCGCCGTCGGACACCAGGTGCTTCTCGCTGAACACGAATGGCACCAGGCGCCGCGTGACCACGCGCTCGTCGCCGCGTAGCACGTTGACCCATGAGTAGAACGGCCACAGCGCGAACCCCTTGGTCGACACACCCGTCGTCCGCCGGCCCCACAGCGGCCATACATAGAGTTTGTCCACGGAGCCCTTGGCGTACTGGAAGAACGGCCAGGGACAATTCACGGCACGGTGCCCCGGTGCGCGCTCCCATTTGATGAACGGCGGAATCAGCATGCGCGAATGCCGTTCGCCGACATCGACTTTTCCGAACAGCGGAAAGAGGATGAAGCCGCCCCCGACATCCTCATCCCCGTAGTCATACTGCACCGACGTCCAGAACGGCCACAGAACGAACGACTTCCGCCAGGCACCCTTGTTGGCCGAATAGCCATAGAAGGGAAACAGGCGGAATCGATCGACGCCGGACGCCTGCGTGCGCGAGTAGATCGGCCAGAACCAACTCACGCTCTCGATGCCCTTCACATCGCTGCGGACGTAAAGCGGGAACAAGACGAAAACGATATGGTCGCGCCCGAGAAACTCGTTCAGCCGCCCGCCCAACGGGAAGCAAGCCAGATACTTCTCGCCCTTGGCATCCTGGCCGCCGAAGAAGAAGGGAAACGCCCACCACCGGTGCCGGGAATCAGGGTCGTCGGCGTCGAAATCGTGCCCGAATACGGGGAAGAACCGCCAGTCCCGGTCGCCGTGCAGCGTCTTGATCATCCCGATCGGCCACAGGATATCCTGGAGACGGCGGTCACGCAAAGCATCGGAAACGCAACTGTAGAACGGGCGAATGGCGGCGAACGAACTACCATCCGCCGAGGTCTGACGCTCCAGCAGCGGACCCGCGACACGGGTGCGCGCCGCGCCGTCGGGCGCGGCATCGCCGCACGCCAGCGGCCCGGCATCGAAGTCCACGCGCGGGCCGATGCCCGTCGCGCAACCCGCAACCGCACCGCCAACCAGCAGCGTCAGCGTGCACCGCACCGCATGGAAGCCCCTCACGCGCCCCTCGCTCCCTCGCTCCGATACTGCTCGATCGTTTGCGCAACATCAAAAATCGTCGCCATGAGCGCCGTCCGTATCCACATGCCGTTACGCATCTGACGCCAGTAGACGGCGCGCGGGTCGCTGTCGACTTCGGGCGCGATTTCGGTGCGCCGCGGCAGCGGATGCAGGATGACGGCATCGGGTCGCAGCAACGCCAGTTCGTCAGTGCCGAAGGAATAGCGGGAAATGTCGATTTTCGCGCTGTCGCCTTTTTGCCCATCCCACTCGTCCTGCACGCGCGTCATGTACACCGCGTCCGCCGTCGCCAGCTCGCGGCGCATATCGTCGGACAAGACGTAACGCATTCCCGCCGCATCCAACCGCTCCAGCACGTCCGCGTGGACCTGCAACGGCGCCGGCGCTACAAAGCACAGTTCGACGTCGCGGTAGTTGGTCAACAGGTCCGACAGCGAGCGGACGGTGCGCCCCCGCGCCAGGTCGCCCACGAAGACGATCCGCTTGCCGTCGATGCCGCCACGCTTCTCGAAACTACGTTGCAGCGTGTAGATGTCCAGCAACGCCTGTGTGGGGTGCTGGTCCTTGCCGGACCCCGCATTGATCACCGGCACGGGACGCTCGGAATTCGACAGCACCCACGCCATGCGCTCGGCCAGCCCGCCGATCTGGCTGCGCATGACGATCAAGTCGAAGTACGAGCTGAACGTGCGCACCGAATCCTCCTGCGACTCGCCCTTGTATTCGCTCGATGTCGCCGTATCGCGCACCTCGCCGATATTCATCCCGAGAATCTGACACGCCGCGCAGAACGAGAGAAACGTACGCGTGCTCGGCTGGCTGAAGTACAGCATGGCCCGCTTGTGACGAAGTTGGTCCTGCAGGAACAGCAACCCTTCGCGCGTCTTGGCGATGCGGCGGATGCGCGTGGCCAGCTCGCCGAGCGCGTCGAGACGGGCGCGGTTGAACTGCTGGGCCACGATCACATGCTCCTCGACACCGTCGCGCATGAAGAACGGGGCCTTCTCGGCCAAGGGCAGGTCGCGGAACGTCTGCCACGGGATCTCGTTGAGTCGCGGCATGCTTCCTCCTACGCCTTCGTCGTCCCGGTCTCCACGTTCAGGCTGGCGACCAGGATCGCCTTGATCGTGTGCATCCGGTTCTCCGCCTCGTCGAAAGCACGCGAGAACGGCGCCTCGAACACATCGTCGGTCACTTCCAAAGCGCCCAACTCACGGGTCATCTCGGTCTGATCGTCGTGGAACGCCGGCAGACAATGCAGGAAGATGACCTGTTCGCGAGCCAGGTTGCCGGTCGCCTCCATCAGGCGCATGTTCACCTGGTATGGCCGCAGCAGGGCCATCCGTTCGGCTTGCTTATCCTCCTCGCCCATGGACACCCAGACATCGGTGTAGACGACATTCGCGCCTTTGACGCCGGCATGGGGGTCGTGCGCAACCTCGATCGTGCTGCCGTTCATACTGCCGCGCGAGCGGCACCACGCGACCAGCTTGGGATCCGGCGAGAGCTCCGGCGGCGTGCAGTTGACGAAATTGATGCCGGCCTTGGCGCAGGCGACCATGAGCGAGTTGGCCACGTTGTTGCGTCCATCACCCACATACGCCGCCTTGAGTCCGCGCAAACGGCCGAACACCTCCCGCATGGTCAACAGATCGGCAAGGGCCTGCGTGGGGTGCCAGTCGTCGGTAAGGCCGTTCCAGACGGGAACGCCGGCATACGTCGCGAGCGCTTCCACCGTCGCCTGCTTGTACCCCCGAAACATGATGCCGTCGAACATGCGTCCCAGCACCCGTGCCGTATCGGCCACCGACTCCTTCTTGCCGAGGTGAATCTCGTGCGCGGCCAGGTACTGCGCGCTGCCGCCCTCGTCCGCCGCGGCCACCGCCACGGCGCACCGCGTGCGCGTAGACATCTTCTCGAAGATCAATGCGATGTTGCGCCGATAGAGTCGGTCGCCGCGCCGGCCGGACGCCTTCTCGGCCTTCAACACACCGGCCAGTTCAACCAGATAGAACATCTCGCCGTCCGACAGATCGCTCAGTTTGAGCAGCGATCGCCCCTTCATTTGCGATGCGATATCCATGTTTCCACTTTCTTGCACGGGTTCATCCACACGCTTCAGCGCCCAATCCCACACCACCCGCCGATGCTGGCCGGTTACATTAGCAGATGCCCCCCAGGCGACGAGCACCAACTTGTCTCAGTCCTTCGCGTACAACAGCGCCTGCGCATCTCGAATGATCGCACGCACCGGCAGCCCGTTCGGACAACGCGCCTCGCAGATGCCGCACGAAACGCAGCGGTCCAGCCGCAGCCCGCCTTCCCATTGCTTGTTCTGGAATGCGGTGCGCGCCTCGGTCATGCCCAGGTATTTGACGGCGTTGTAGTATGACAACGCCGCGCCCACCGTGATCCGCTCCGGACATGGCGAACAGTAGCCGCAAGCCGTGCATCGGGGCTCGTCACCGATCATCAGCGCCCGCACACGCGCCAGAATCTGGTCGGCATCCAGAGGGTACGAGGACATCGTCTCCTGGATCCGCGCCGCGTACCGGACCTCGTCCGGCGAACTGAACCCGATCAGCGGGTGCACGCCGTCCAGACGCATCAAATACCGTAGCGCCAACTCCTTCAGGTCTTCACGCGCCGCCAGAAAACCGCCGGCCAGAGGGTTCATCGCGATCACGGCGATACCGCGCTCACGACAGTACTCGACCACTTTGAGCCGGACCGTGTTGATGACGTTCAACGGGATGGTCACCGTTTCGAACAGCCCCGATTCGAGGAATGCGATAATCGTATCGGCGTCGGCATGGGTCGTCAGTCCCAACCGATCCCAGTCGCTCCCGCGGGCCTTGACGCCATCCATCCAGCTCCCCGGTTCCATGGCGGCGGCGAACTGCTCCGGCGTGTGCGTCGTCCACATGTGGTAATAGTCGACCCTGGGCAAGCCCAGACGCCGCAGCGATTGCGTGAAGACCTGCGCGAGGTGCGCTTCACTGCGGACGCCAAACCCGGTCTGGCGGCGAAATTCCCCGAGGCCGGAACCACCGTCGCCAGGCGAACACTTCGTCGAAACCAGCACGCGCTCGCGATAGCCGGGGGCACGCACGGCTTCGCCCACCCAGGATTCGGAGTTCTCCGCCTCGCTCGCGAAGCAGTAGCAGGGCGACGTATCGATGTAGTTGAACCCGGCATCGATCGCGGCCCGCAACGTGGCCACGCCGGACTGCCGGTCCTTCAGGCGCATCGCGCCGACAACAATCTTGCTCAATCCCATAGCACGCTTATCCATGAAAAGAAGCTACCAATAACGGACCCCTTTTACAAGGGCGCTTCCGGGTTTACGTGGGGATTTCTCATTGGATATGCCAACAATCTGTCATCGCAACCTGCGTCAGTCATTGGTGTTCG
>CAYYJS010000046.1:0-27466 GCA_964472315.1 uncultured Victivallales bacterium
TACGGCCACTTCGGCCGGGACGTGGGCGCTTTATCTCGATCGTCTTGCGGGCGACACGGGCCGCCTGCGGCAGGTCCTCACCAATCTGGCGGGCAACGCGGTGAAGTTCACCGACAGGGGCGAAGTGGCGCTGAGAGTCAGTCGCGCGAAGGACAATCACCACGCACAGGAGGCTTCCTGTTTGCTGCGGTTCTCCGTGCGCGACACCGGCATCGGCATCCCGGCAGACAAGATCGGCATCCTGTTTCAGAAGTTCACGCAGGTAGACGGCTCGACAACACGGAAGTTCGGGGGCGCGGGCCTGGGCCTGGCCCTTGGCAAGCAACTCGCGGAGATGCTCGGCGGCGAGATCGGCGTGGAAAGCATTGAAGGGCAGGGCTCGGAGTTCTGGTTCACGGCACGCTTCGGCCTTCAGACGGAGACGGCACGGGAAACGCAACAGGGAGACAACCCATGAAAAAACGAGGCAACCGCTCCAAAGCCGACGTTAACCCTTTGTCGGATTCGACCGTCTCACCTCAAGCAAGCTTGGCGCAGTCTGGGCAGGATTTGCGGCGCAAGGCTGAAGCCTTTGCCCGGGAACAGACCGCCCACACTCCTGCCGATCTGCGCAAGCAGGCCGAGGCCAGACTCGCCCTGTCGCCGGAACCTCTCGCGGCCACCTCGCCCGCGGAAACCCAACGTCTCCTCCACGAACTGCAGGTGCACCAGATCGAACTGGAGATGCAGAACGACGAGCTGCGCAAGGCCCAGGCGGAGATCGAAGCCGGGCGGGCGCGCTATTTCGACCTCTACGACCTGGCCCCGGTGGGCTACGTCACCGTCGGCGAGAAGGGACTGGTCCTGGAAGCCAACCTCACCGCCGCCTCCCTGCTGGGCGTGAACCGCGACGCGCTGGTCCGGCAGCCCTTGACCCGGTTCATGCTCAAAGAGGACCAGGACCTCTACTACCTGCTCCGCAAGAGACTCACCGACGGCTCCGGCGGGCAGGCCCCTTCGCTCCCGACGTGCGAACTGCGGATGGTCAAGCCCGACGGCTCGTTCTTCTGGGCGCAACTGGCCGCAACCGCCACGGAAGGCCCCGACGGCGCGCCCGCCTGCCGCGTCGTGCTCAGCGACAGCACCGAGCGCAAGCGGGCGGAAGCGGCTCTTCAGGAGATCCGCGATCTGCTGGATGCCACCCAGCGGCTGACCAAGGTCGGTGGTTGGGAGTGGGACGTCACGCGGCAGAAGATGACGTGGACGGACGAGACCTACCGCATTCACGATTTCGACCCGGCTGCGGTGCCGGCCGGTTCGCCCACCCATATCGAACGCAGTCTGGCCTGCTATGACGGCGAGGGGCGGAAGCGGGTCGCGGACGCGTTTCGGCGGTGTATCGAGGAGGGGGAGGACTATGACGTGGAGTGCGGGTTCACCAGCGCGGCGGGTCGGAGTCTGCGCGTGCGCACGATCGGCCGGGCCATTCGGGAGAATGGACACACCGTCAAGGTCATGGGCAATCTTCAAGACCTCACCGAGTTGAGAAAGGCGGAGGAAAGCCTGAAGCGGATCGAATGGATGCTTTCCAAGAATCCGACCCCGGACGGCGCAGGCCTGGGTGAAGACCACGATCAAGGCTATGGTGATCTTACCGAATTGAATCGCGATGGCGTTATCCTGAAATCCGTCGGTCTCGAACGCCTGCAAGGTCTTGCCGAGGATTACCTGGACTTGCTCGGAACCTCCTCCGCCATCTACGAGGCGAACGGCGCCTATGCCTACGGGCTATTCTCCTCGGGGTGGTGCCGAATGATGGACTGCGCCTCGCGCAACCCTTGCGCGACTTCGAATAACGTCGCCGCGCTAAACTCCGGCCGCTGGCTGTGCCATGAATCCTGCTGGACGGATTGCTGCAAGCAGGTCGTTGCCAACGGTGCGCCCGTGGACATCGCGTGCCACGGCGGCATTCGAATGTACGCGGTGCCGATCATGGCGCACGGGAACGTCGTGGGGGCGATGAATTTCGGATACGGCGATCCGCCCAAAACCCCCGAGAAGCTGCGCATGCTCGCCGAGACCTACCAACTGGATTACGATGACCTGGTTCGCGCCGCCCATGCATACGACTCGCGCCCGCCCTTCATCATTGAACTGGCCAAGAAACGGCTGCATGCGACCGCCCGGCTCATCGGTGCCATGATTGAGACGAAGCAGTCCGAGGAGGCCCTGCGGGAGAGCGAGGAACGGCTGCGGTTGGCGCACAAGGCCACGAACGATGTCGTCTGGGATTGGGATATCGTTCATGACGCTCAACGATGGAATGACGCTGGCACCGCCGTCTTCGGTTTGACCGATATCGTCGAACGTCCGCAAACCGCGGATTGGTGGGTCGAGCGGGTACATCCCGATGACCGGCAACGGGTGCACGAGTCGTTCTTTGCTGTTGTCGAGAATCCAGCGGAAAACTTCTGGCATGACGAATACCGGTTCCGGAAGGCTGACGGCAGTTACGCCGACGTTTTGGATCGGGGCTACGTCCTGCGCAATCCGCAAGGCAAGGCTGTACGCATGATCGGCGCCATGCTCGACATCTCGGAGCGCAAACGGGCGGAGGCGGCGCACGCAAAATTGCAGGAGCAATTTACGCAAGCCCAGAAGATGGAGGCCGTGGGCCGCCTCGCAGGAGGCGTGGCGCACGACTTCAACAACCTGCTCATGGGCATCATGGGGTACACCCAGTTGTGCCGGGACAAGATCGCGCCGGACCATCCGATCCGGGAGTGGCTTGACGAAATCATCAATGACTCCAATCGCTCGGCCGAGATCACCCGGCAACTCCTGGCTTTCGCCCGAAAGCAGACTATCGAGCCGAGGGTCTTGGACCTCAACAACGCCGTGGCCGGCATGCTCAAACTGTTGCGGCGGATGATCGGGGAGGATATCAAACTCATATGGCGACCGGGCGTGCACATGCGGCCGGTGAAACTCGACCCGTCGCAGATTGACCAAATCCTTGCCAACCTGTGCGTCAATGCGCGGGATGCCATCGCCGGTGTCGGCGAGATTACCTTGGAAACCGGAAGCACCGTTATCGACGCAGAGTACTGCGCCGTACACCCGGAAGCCATTCCCGGCGCGTATGCGTTTCTGGCGGTCAGCGACAATGGATGTGGCATGGATCAGGAGACCCTGGCGCAGGTGTTCGAGCCGTTCTTCACCACCAAGGGAGTCGGCAAGGGCACGGGACTGGGCTTGGCTACGGTGTACGGAATCGTCAAGCAGAACAGCGGATTTATCTATGCCTACAGCGAGCCGGGCAAAGGCACGACGTTCAAGATCTATCTGCCCGAACTGGCGGCGGAGACCGTGGCGACAAACGTCACCAACAAGACGGAATCACCCCAAGGACGGGGGGAGACCGTCTTGCTGGTGGAGGACGAGAAATCGCTGCGCGTGACGTGCCGCCTGTTTCTGGAAGGCCTTGGGTACAAAGTTCTGGTGGCGGAGACTCCAGGGGCGGCATTGAAGGTGATGGAACGGCATTCCGGTGACATCGACGTATTGCTGACGGACGTGGTCATGCCGGAGATGGATGGGGGACAGCTGGCGAAATGCATCGGCGCGGTTAAACCCGGTATCAAAGTGTTGTTCATGTCCGGTTACACGGCCGACGTGATTGCCCAGCGCGGTGTGCTGAATGAGGGCGTGCAGTTCATCCCGAAGCCGTTCACGCGTGATGACCTCGCGCGCAAGATGTGCGAGATTTTGGAGGGGCCGCGCTCTGGTTGATCACGGACGTCTTGGCTTGCTCGTTACCCGAAACGGTTGCCACCCGGTATATGCATGCCGACGCTTTGAAGTCGGGGAACTAGGCCGCATGCGAACATGGCCACGGCGGTTCACGCACATGTGGTCCCAAGGCGCAACCGCCCCCCGTCGGGCTGGCGTGCCAGCCGAAGCCCGCAGGGCGAAGGATGGCGGAGGGAGTGGGATTCGAACCCACGGACGCTTGCGCGTCGCCGGTTTTCAAGACCGGTGCTTTCAACCGCTCAGCCATCCCTCCGTGGGGTGTCCGGTATGTGCCGAGACTAGCGGAGGTCGTGTCGGGGGCGCAACCGAAATGTCCGGGAACCGTCTCTGCGGTCTTGGCGAAGCGGGGGCGGTTGCGGTAGAGTTCGGGCGTCATGAGCATGAGCAGCGTCTATGTGATCGAGGTGTTCACGTCGATTCAGGGAGAATCTTCGTTCGCGGGACTGCCGTGCCTGTTCATCCGTCTGGCCGGCTGCAACTTGCGTTGCCGGTATTGCGACACGCGCGAGGCGTGGCGCGGATGGCAGCCCCGGGCCATCGCCGACCTGGCGGCGATGGCGCGCGATACGGGCGCGGCGATCGTCGAGATCACCGGCGGCGAGCCGTTGCTGCAGCCGGCGTTTCCAGGGCTGGCGGCGGCCGTCTGCGCGGCGTTCGACGGACCGGTGCTGGTGGAGACCAACGGTTCGCTGGATCTCTCCGTCGTGCCGCCGCGCATGACGGCGATCGTCGACGTGAAGACCCCCGGCAGCGGCGCGGGCGACAGTTTCGACATGCGCAACCTCGACCGGTTGCGCGCGCATGACGAGGTGAAATTCGTCATCTGCGACCGCGCCGATTACGACTGGTCGAAGGCCTTCGTGGAGCGCGAGCGTGTGGCGACGCGCTGCCGCGAGGTGCTGTTTTCGCCCTGCATGGGGCTGGTGGATCCGCATGACCTGGCGAAATGGATGCTCGAAGACCGCCTGAAAGTCCGCTTCCAGGTGCAGCTCCACAAACTGGTGGGGGTTCCGTGATGGGTGCGGGCGGCGTGGTTCTGTTGTCGGGCGGGATGGACTCCGTGACGCTGCTGCATCAGGTGCGGCAGGCGGCGCCGGCCGCGGACGTGTATGCCATCTCGTTCGTCTACGGCCAGAAGCACGCGCGGGAACTCGACATGGCGGCCTGGCAGGCGCGGCAGGCGGGCGTGCGGGAGCATCGCGTGGTCGACATCGGCGTGGTGGGCGCGCTGACGCAAGGCGGCTCGGCGCTGACCGATCCGGCCATCGCCGTGCCGGACCTGGCCGATATCCGGCCCGAACAGCGCCGGCAGCCGCCCACGTATGTGCCCAACCGCAACCTGATTCTGCTCGCGCTGGCGGCGGCATGGGCCGAGTCCGCGGGGGTGGCGCGCGTGTTTTATGGGGCGCAGGCGCAGGACCGGTACGGCTACTGGGATTGTACGGTTGATTTTGTCGCCCGAATCAACGATCTTCTCGGACTCAACCGCGGGCGGGCCGTCACGGTCGAAGCGCCGTTTGTGGCGATGACCAAGGCCGATATCTTGCGCCTGGGGTTGGGCCTCGGCGTGGACTATGCCCACACGTGGAGCTGCTATCGCGGCGCGGCGCATCCCTGCGGGGGATGCCCGACATGCGTGGAGCGCGCGCGGGCGTTCGCGGCGATCGGAAAAACGGATCCCCTGATGGGAGGCGAGAACGAGCATGAGTGTGCCGCTGTTGGATTTGAAGGGTCAGTACCGACCGTTGCGCGATGAGGTGATGGCGGCGATCGCCGAGGTGTGCGATGCGCAATACTTCATTCTGGGGCCGAAGGTGGAAGCGTTCGAGTCGGCCGTGGCGGCTTACTGCGGGGTCGAATCGGCCGTGGGCGTTTCGTCGGGCACGGACGCGCTGCTGATGGCCCTGATGGCGCTGGGCATCGGTCCCGGCGATGCGGTCATCACCACGCCCTACACGTTCTTCGCGACGGCGGGCTGTATCGTGCGAGCCGGCGCGGTGCCGGTGTTCGCCGACATCGATCCGGTGACGTTCAACATCGATCCGGCCCGCGCCGCGGCGGCTTTGGCCGACGCGCGCCGGCGCTTCCCCGACCGGCGCGTGCGCGCGCTGATGCCGGTGCACCTTTACGGGCAGTCGGCGGACATGGCGCCGTTGATGGCGCTGGCCCACGCCGAGGACTTGCTCGTGATCGAGGACGCCTGTCAGGCGATCGGCGCGGAATACCCGATGGACGGGCGCGCGTGTCGCGCCGGCGCGATCGGCACGGTCGGGTGTTTCAGCTTTTTCCCGTCCAAGAACCTGGGCGGGTTCGGGGATGGGGGCATGGCCGTGACGCAGGACCCCGAACTGGGTGCGCGTCTGAAGCAGTTCCGCAATCACGGCATGGAGCCAAAGTACTATCACCCCGAGATCGGGGGCAACTTCCGCCTGGATGCCCTGCAGGCGGCCGTGCTGTCGATCAAGCTGAAGCACCTCGAGGCCTGGCACCGTCGCCGGCGCGAGAACGCCGCGCGGTATGATGTGTTGCTGGCCGATCTGCCGGTGACGTGTCCGGCGGCGGTCTACCGTGACGCGGGTCTGGTCAATCACCACATCTATAATCAGTACATCGTCCGGGTGCCGGATCGCGAACGCGTGCGGGGCGCGCTGCAGGCCGCGGGCATCGGTTGCGAGGTTTACTATCCCGTGCCGCTGCATCTGCAGGAGTGTTTCCGCGGGCTGGGTTACGTCGCGGGCGACTTTCCGGTGAGCGAGCAGGCCGCACGCGAGACGCTGGCCCTGCCGATCTATCCCGAGTTGACGGAAGCCATGCAGGCCGAAGTGGTCGCCGCGCTGGCGCGGGCGGTGCGCGCGTAGGGTGGATCGCGACGGTGAGGAAGGGACGGGGCACGCGCCTCGCGGGAAAGAGGGCGTGTGGAGAACCACGGTTGGTTGAAGACACGACTTAGGACAGGAGACACGATATGCCGAATACGGTTCTGATCGGCGCCCAATGGGGCGATGAGGGGAAGGGCAAGATCATCGATGTGCTGACCAGGGACGTGGACCTGGTGGTGCGGTTTCAGGGCGGCAACAATGCCGGTCATACGGTGAAGATCGACGACGAGAAGTTCGTCCTGCACCTGATCCCGTCGGGCATCCTGCATGCCACGCAGATCTGCGTCATCGGCAACGGTCTGGTGGTCGATCCGCTGGCGCTGCTGAAGGAGATCCGCGAAGTCGAGGACGGCGGCCGTACCGTGATGGGGCGTCTCTTCGTAAGCGACCGGGCGCACGTCGTGTTTCCCTACCACGGCGCGATCGACGCGGCGCGCGAGGCGTTGCTGTCCGACGGGCGGAAGATCGGCACGACCAAGCGCGGCATCGGGCCCTGTTACGGGGACAAGGTCAGCCGCGTGGGGCTGCGCATGGTCGATCTGATCAGCCCCGAGTTTCCGGAGCTGCTGGCGTTGCGCCTGGAGGAGGCCAACCGCGTGCTGGCGGCGCTCGGCGGCGAACGCGTCGACCTCGACAAGCTGCTGGCGGACTATACGGCGGCCGGCGAGGCCATGCGGCCATACGTCGCCGACACGGTGACGCTGGTCAACCAGGCCATCCGTGACGGCAAGTCGGTGCTTTTCGAAGGCGCGCAGGGGACGATGCTGGACATCGATTTCGGCACGTATCCGTACGTGACGTCGTCGAATGCGTCGGCGGGCGGCGCCTGCACGGGGGCCGGCGTCGGTCCGCACCGGATCGATCGCGTCGTGGGCGTCGTCAAGGCCTACACCACGCGCGTGGGCGAAGGCCCGTTCCCGACCGAACTCAAGGATGCGGTCGGCGCGACCATGGGCCGCGTGGGCAACGAGTTCGGGGCCACGACCGGGCGGCCGCGCCGCTGCGGCTGGTTCGATGTGGTCGTCGCCCGCTACTCGGCCATGCTCAACGGCATCGACTACTGGGCCATGACCAAGCTCGACGTGCTCGACAGTCTGCCCGTGCTGAAGATCTGCGTGGCGTACGCGTGCGACGGACGGCGTTTCGACAGCATGCCGGCCAGCACCCGCGTGTTGGAGCGCTGCGTGCCGGTGTACGAGGAAATGCCGGGATGGGAATGCTCCACCGCGGATGTCACGCGGATGGAGGATTTGCCGGCGCGTGCGCGCGCCTACGTGGACCGGTTGTGCGAGCTGACCGGCGTGCCGCTGGGCATTCTTTCCGTCGGACCCAAACGTGCCAGCACCCTGCGCGTCGCCCTATGACGACACCACCCGCATCCGCGCCCGCCTTCGACGCGATCCCGCGGCACATTGCCATCGTCATGGATGGCAATGGGCGCTGGGCGAAGACGCGCGGTCTGCCCCGGCTCAGCGGCCATGAGAAGGGCTCGGAATCGGTGCGGGCCGTGCTCAACGCCTGTCGCGAGATCGGTGTGCGGTACCTGACGCTGTATGCCTTCAGCGTCGAGAACTGGGCGCGGCCGAAGAATGAGGTGGAGGGGCTCAAACGTCTGCTGCTGCGGTTCCTGAAACGCAACGAACGCGAACTGCACGAGAACGCCGTGCGGTTGCGCGTGATCGGGCGTCTCGGCGACTTCGGCGGCAAGGTGCAGGCGGAGATGGAGCGCGTGATGGCCGCGACGGAGGCCTATGAGAGTTCGCAGCTTATCCTGGCGCTGAGCTATGGCGGGCGCACCGAAATCGCGTCCGCGGCGCGCCGCATTGCCGAGGAGGTGCGCGCCGGGACGCTGAATCCCGAGGACGTCGATGAAGCGGCCGTGGCGGCGCGGCTGTATGCGCCGGACGTGCCCGACCCGGATCTGATGATCCGCACGAGTGGCGAGATGCGCATCAGCAATTTCCTGCTGTGGCAGTTGTCGTATGCCGAGTTGTATGTCACGGATGTGATGTGGCCGGACTTCCGCGCGCCGGATCTGTACGAGGCCATCCGCGCGTACGGGCGCCGTCAGCGCCGGTTTGGAGGCGTCTGATGCTGAAACAGCGCTTGGCGAGCGGCGCCCTGATCGGCGGCGTCCTGGTCCTCGTGGCCAACTACCTGCCGCCGGTGTTTGCGTGGCTCCTGCTGGTGGCGATCGCCATGCTGGCCCTGCAGGAGTTCTACGCCATGGCGAACCGCGCGGGATACCCCGTGTTCCGCGGCGTCGGAACCCTGTGCGGCGCGGCGATGATCACGGCCACCTACTGGACGACCGGACCGGATGCCTCGCACCTGGCCAACGGATACAAGTGGGAGAACCTGATCCTCTTCGCGACCCTGCTGGCGATGTTCCTGCGGCAGTTCCCGCAGAAGCGCAACGAGCAGCCGATCGCCACCATCGCGGTCTCGCTGCTGGGGGTGTGGTACGTCCCCTTCCTCTTCAACTACTTCACGCGTCTGGCGTTCGGGTGGGAAGGGGCGACGAGCGCCATGCGTGTAAGCCCGACGGGGCGCTGGCTGATCCTATACCTGGTGGCGGTGGTGAAGTGCAGCGACATCGGCGCCTATTTCACCGGGCGTTTCCTGGGGCGGCACAAGCTGTTTCCGCGGCTCTCCCCGAAGAAGACGTGGGAAGGATTTTTCGGCGGCGTCGCCGCCTCCGTCGCGGTCAGCGCGATCTTCCAGCAGGCGACCGGCGGCATGCTCGGCAAGGTGGCCTTCTCGATGGGCCATGCGCTCGTGCTCGGGCTGGTGCTGGCCGTGGCGGGCGTGCTGGGCGACCTGTTCGAGTCGCTGCTCAAGCGCGCTTCGGACACCAAGGACTCCGGCACCCTGATCCCCGGCATGGGCGGGCTGCTCGACGTACTCGATAGTCTCCTGTTCGGGGCGCCCGTGCTGTACGCGTATGCGAGACTGTTCCTCGGATGAAGAATGTCGTCATACTCGGCAGCACCGGATCCATCGGCGAGAACGCGCTGCGCGTGGCGGCGGCGCTGCCGGACCGGTTGCGCGTCACGGGGCTGGCCGTGCAGAGCAATGTCGACCGCGTGCTGGAGCAGGCGCAAGCCTTCGGCGTTTCGACCGTGTCGGTGACCGATGAAGCGGCGGCGGCGCGCTGCCGCGAACGGGCGCCGGCGGGGCTCGCCGTACTGGCGGGCGAAGCGGGACTGGTGGAACTGGCCCAGCTTCCCGGCGCGGACCTCGTGCTCTGCTCGGTGGTGGGAATGGCCGGGTTGCGGCCGGTGCTGGCGGCGGTCCGTCGCGGAATCGATGTCGCGCTGGCGACCAAGGAGGTGCTCGTGGCCGCCGGCGAAGCCGTGACGGCGGCCTGCGCGGCAAGCGGGGCGCGGTTGCTGCCGGTCGACAGCGAGCACAATGCGATCTTTCAATGCCTGCAGGGGCAGGGGACGCCGGCGCGCATCCTGCTGACGGCTTCGGGCGGACCGTTCCTCAAGCGGCGCGAGCTCGACCTGTCCACGGTGACCGTGGCGCAGGCGCTCAAGCATCCGCGCTGGGACATGGGCCGCAAGGTGACCATCGATTCGGCGACGCTCATGAACAAGGGACTGGAAGTGATCGAAGCCCGGTGGCTGTTCAATATGCCGATCGACGCGATCGAGGTGGTGATCCATCCCGAGAGCATCGTGCATTCGATGGTGCGTTTTGTCGACGGCTGTATTCTGGCCCAGATGGGACCGCCGGACATGCGCTATGCGATCCAGCATGCGCTGACGTGGCCGGAGCGGTGCGACGGCGGTCTGCCGGCGATGGACCCGGTGGACGTCGGGCCGCTGCACTTCGAACGGCCGGACCACGCCCGGTTCCCGAGCCTGGGGCTGGCGATGGCGGCCGGACGCGAGGGCGGCACGGCGCCGGCGGCCTTGAACGCGGCGAACGAAGTGGCCGTCGCGCGGTTTTTGCGCGAGGAGATCGGCTTCGCGGGTATCTGGCGCATCGTCGAGGCGGTCATGTCGCGGCACGTTTCCGCGGCGCACCCGGACTTGGATGCGATTTTCGAAACCGACCGGTGGGCGCGCGATGCGGCCGCCGCGATCGCACGGTAACAACGACGGGAGCGAGTATGCTGGGTCATGTCATCAGAAGCGCGCCGGATGTGCTGGCGCTGGTTTTGCTTTTCAGTGTCAGTATCTTCATTCACGAACTGGGCCATTATCTCATGGCGCGCTGGTGCGGGCTCGTCGTCGAGGTGTTCTCGATCGGGTTCGGGCCGGCGATCTGGAAACGGAAGATCGGCGGGATCACCTACAAGATCGGCTGGCTGCCGCTTGGCGGTTACGTGGCGTTGCCGCAGCTCGACCCATCGGGGATGGAGAAGATCCAGGGCGCGGGCGAGGGCGACGCGCCTCCCGTGCTTCCGGATGTCGCCGTGTGGAAGCGAATCCTCGTGGCGGTCTCCGGGCCGGCGGGCAACATCCTGCTGGCGGTGCTGTTGGCGTGGGTGATCTATCTGCATCCCAAGGCCGTCACCTCCGGCAGTTCCACCGATGTCGGGTATGTGTCGACGAATGCGCCCGCGTATGCGGCGGGAATGCGGCCGGGCGACCGTATCGTGACGGTGGCCGGGCAGCGGGTGCGGAGCTGGTACGAGATGAGCGAGGAAGCGATTCTCCGCCGCGGGGATGCGGGCCTGGTCGACTTCGGCGTGCTGCGCGGCGGCGAGACGATGACGATCCCGGTGCTCGTGGCCGATCCGCGATCCGGTCCGCCGCTGATGGGCGTGCGGCCGTCGGAGCCCTGCATCTTCGTGCGGGTCGACCCGACGGGCCGGCTGGCCCGGGCCGGTGTGAAGCTCGGCGACAGCGTGAGCGAGCTGGATGGCGTGCCCGTGGTCAGCACGCAGCATCTCGAATTGCTGACGCAGGGGCGCGACGGCGCGTCCGCGACGGTGGACGTCCGGCGGGACGGCGACCGCGTGTCCCTCCGCGTGACGCTGCCGCTGGAGGGGTTGAGCGAGGACCTGCCGCCGGTGATCGGACGCGCCATGGCGGGCAGCGCGGCCGCGGCGGCGGGCCTGCGCCGCGGCGACGTGGTCCTCGCATTGAACGGACAGCCCATCGTGGGGCGGGTGCATCTGTCCGACCTCGTCCAGGCGCACGGACAGGCGCCATGCACGCTGACCATCCGGCGCGGCGAGGCCGACATGGACGTTTCCCTGACGCCGCGCTTCGACGCCGAAGCCGAACGGGTCCTGATCGGCATCGAATGGGCCTTCGATCCGGGGCTGCCGTGGATGCGTTTCAAGGAGCCCTGGGCGCAGCTCGGCAACGATGCGCGCGGGATCGTCCGCATCCTCAAGGCGCTGGTGACGCCGAAGGAGGCGGGCAACGCCGGCGCCGCGCTGGGCGGGCCGGTGATGATCTTCGCGGCCTTGTGGGCGGCGATCAAGGTCAGCATGCTCAACGCGGTCGGCTTCCTGCGGTTCCTGAACGTCAACCTCGCGATCCTGAACCTGCTGCCGCTGCCCGTGCTGGACGGCGGGCATGTCGTGTTCGCGTTGTGGGAGATCGTGACGCGGCGCAAGATGCATCCGAAGATCGTGAGTTTCCTGGTCAATATGTTCGCCGTGCTGCTGATCGGCGTCTTCATTCTGTTGACCGTGCGTGATGTGGATCACCTGTTCCCCCGTGTCCGCCGGCTATTCCGGCGCGAAGCGGCCGTGGAGCGGGTCGCGGCGCCGGACGCGGCGCCGGACGCGGGGACGAACGCCGTCGGGGACACCGAAGAGCCGTAGGGGATGCGTCGATGAAGTTCGAGATTCAGCGTCGGCCGACGCGGCCGATCCGGGTCGGCGGGGTGGCGGTCGGGGGCGGTGCGCGGATCAGCGTGCAGTCCATGACCAAGACCGACACGCGCGATGTCGAGGCGACGGTGGCGCAGATCCGCCGGTGCCGGCTGGCGGGGTGCGACATCATCCGGCTGGCGGTGGTCGACGAAGACGCGGCGCGGGCCTTCGGCGCGATCCGGCGCGAGGTCGACATTCCCCTGATCGCCGACATTCACTTCAACCACAAGCTGGCGCTGGCGGTGCTCGATGCCGGCGTGGACGGTCTGCGGATCAACCCCGGCAATATCGGGGGTGCGGCGCACGTGCGCGAGGTGGTCAAGGCGGCCGAAGCGCGGCGGGTGCCCATCCGTATCGGCGTCAACGCCGGCTCCCTCGAGGCGGATATCCTGGCCGCCCATGGCGGGGCGACGGCGGAAGCGCTGGTCGCGAGCGCGATGGGGCATGTGCGGTTGCTGGAGGATGCCGGCTACCGTGAAATCAAGATTTCGGTCAAGGCGTCCGACGTGCCGCGCACGATCGATGCGTACCGCCTGCTGGCGGCCACCACCGACTATCCGCTGCACCTTGGCGTTACCGAGGCCGGCACGTTCCTTGCCGGAACGGTGCGGTCGAGCGTGGCGATGGGGATGCTGCTGGCCGAAGGCATCGGCGACACGATCCGTGTGTCGTTGACGGATCAGCCCGAGCGGGAAGTGCGCGTGGGTCTGGAGTTGTTGCGCTGTCTTGGCCTGCGCGAGCCGGGGCCGTCCGTGGTCTCGTGTCCGACCTGCGGGCGGTGTCTGGTGGATGTGGTGGCGGTTGCCGGACAGGTGGAGGCCGAGCTCGAACGGTTGTACGGCGAGCTGCCGTCGGGCAAGCGTCCGGTGGTTGCCGTCATGGGGTGCGTGGTCAACGGGCCCGGCGAGGCGCGCGAGGCCGACCTGGCGCTGGCCGGCGGGCAGGGCAAGTTCGCGTTGTACGCGCGCGGCAAGTTCGTTCGCGCCGTGGTCGAACAGGATGCGGTCGCGGCCCTGATCGAAGCCGTTCGCGACTGGTGCCGCGCCGCGGCCGCCGGCGCGTGACGGACGCGTCCCGGGGAGGGCGCGGCGGGTGCGGCGGCTACGGCGTAGCGGGGTGGGGGGCCTCCGACGTATCGTTCTCCGCGTCGTCGTCATCGTCGCCGCCGGCGCCCGTGCCGGCATCGGGCAGCGACAGGATGGCGGCGGCCTGTTCGGCGGGCAACTGCGCCACGGTGCGCAGACTCCGCTCCATGGCGCGGGTCCGTCGCGCGGACTCGTCCAGCGTCTTGGAGGCGGTGTTCAACTGCTTCTGAACCTTCTCCAGCACGCCGCCGAACTTGCCGAACTCCGTCTTCACGGCGCCGAGAACCGTCCACACTTCGTGGGCGCGTTTTTCGATCGCGAGCGTCTGGAAACCCACGCGCAGGCTGCTCAGGATGGCGGACAGGGTTGTCGGACCGGCCACCAGGACCCGGTACTTGCGCTGAAGCTCGTCGTGCAATCCCGCCTGCCGCAGGACCTCCGCGTAGAGTCCCTCCGTGGGCAGGAACAGGATGCCGAAGTCGGTCGTGGCCGGCGGCGCGATGTACTTGTCATGGATATCCCGGGCCGCCTTCAGGATCGCGGCGGCCAGGGCCTTGGAGGCGGCCTTGACTTGTTCGGCGTCGGCCTGATTCGAGGCCTCGATCAGACGTTCGTAGTCCTCCTTGGGGAACTTGGCGTCGATGGGCAGCCAGACCGGCTTGTCGGTCTCGGCGCCCTTGCCGGGAAGCTTCACGGCGAACTCGACCACTTCGCCGCCCTCCCGGGGCCTGACATTGCGGGCGAACTGGTCCGGCGTGAGGATCTCGTCGAGGATGGCGCCGAGCTGGTATTCGCCCCAGGTTCCGCGTTCCTTGACGTTGGTCAGCACCCGCTTGAGGTCGCCGACCCCCGTGGCCAGCGTCTGCATTTCGCCGAGTCCCCGCTGTACGGCCTCCAGGCGTTCGCTGACCAGTTTGAACGATTCGCCGAGTCGCTTCTCCAGCGTGGTGTGCAGTTTCTCGTCCACCGTCTGGCGCATCTCGTCGAGCTTCTTCTCGTTGCCTTCCTGAAGCTGGCGCAACTTCTGCTCCAACGTGTCGCGGGCCTTCGCCTGATCCTGTCGGTTGGCTTCGCTCAGTTTCCCGATCTCCGTGCGCGTGCCGTCGGCCGCTTCGCGCGTGGCGCGGGTCAGCGACGCGAGCAGATCTTTCTGGGCATCCCCGAGTTGGGCCAGGGCGGCCAGCAGCAGCGTGTTGGCCTGGCCCTGCGCGGCCGACACTTCCTCGCGCAGCGCGCGGGCCTGTTGTGCGGTCTCCTCGCGCGATGTCCGCAGTTCCTCGCGCAGCGCCGCCTCCAGCGCGCGGCCGGCGGGTCCGCGGAGATGCAGGAAGATGGCGACCGCGACAGTCAAGCCGAGAAGACCGACAAGCAACGACAGGCTGACAAGGACGATGGTCATGGGGGACGGGCCTCTTTCGGTTTTGTTATTGGCGACTATAGGTTCTTGCGCGCCGCGCCGCGCCGGCTGCGGGATGTCCAGAAATCGGCGAATTGCTCCTGGAAGCGCGCCATATCGACCTCCGCGAACGCGGCGCGCGACGCGTCTCGTTCGGACGCGCCGGCGACGATCGCGGCGCGGAGTTTGCCGGGGATCGTGTGGTAGCGGGCCGGGCGTTCCTGAGCGGCGCCCCTGTGCAGGTAATAGACCAGCGCCCAGGCCAGCGCATAGTTGTCGGCGCGCCGGGTGGCGTCCGGGTCGTAGAAACCCGGATAGCTCAACTCCAGCAGGGCTGCGAAAGGCACGTCGTGGCGGCCGATCATGTCCGTCACGCGTGCGACCGAGGCTTCGTGTTCGGGCAGCGCCACCGACTTCCCGCGGATTTCGGCTTGTTCGAACATCTCGGCCATGCCTTCGTTGTACCAGGCGGGTACGGGACGTTTCCCGAGCGCGAAGAACAGGTACTGGTGGAACGCCTCGTGGTAGCTGACGCGCAGGAACTGCTCGCGCTGGTCGCGGGTGCTGCCGGTTTCGGTGGGCCGGATGACAAGCTCCTTCTTTGACGGTACCCAGAGCCCTCCGGTCCATGCGAAATCCGAGCCGACGTAACGGACGTACTCGTCCTGTGTCGCGAAGATGCGGATGACGCTGACGGAGTCGATCGGATCGGCGGGCGGGACAAAGGCGGCGAACCGTTCCCGGAGCAGTTCGATATTGTCCTGCAGCGCCTGGACCATGGGCCGGTGTTGCGTGGTCAGGTTCGATAGCAGGATGTAGTTGGCGGTTTCCGCATACCACCAGTCGCGCATGTTGCCGATGCTCTGCGCGATGGACGCGCGGCTGCGCTGGAAGGCCTCGCTGGCGTTGCCGCCATGGCCGTCGGCCTGCATCGAATCGCCGCGCGCGGACGTGCGGGTGGTCGCGACGGCGGTTGTCAGCGTGCCGATGAAGTCCTGCTCGACGGCGGACAGGGATTTGGGCAGGTCGGCGTCGGGGGCCAGATCGACCTGAATGAACACCCACGGGTTGGCGCGTTGCTCGGCATCCGGGTTGCGGTGCGCGGGCAGGGCGGCATAGGCCAGGCGTCGCGGTGCGCCGTCGAACGCGAAGCGGTAGAGCGCCTTCACCTGGAAGGATGGGCGCCGCAGGACCGTCGGCTTGACATTCGCGGCGCCGGTGAAATCGCCCACCCACGCCGCGAGCGTGGCGGCGTCCCAGGCCGGAGTCGGCAGCGCCTTGATCGCGTCGTCGTATTCCGCGTGACTGACATGTTGGCGGGGAAAGCCGCGGGGCAACGGACGCGTCATCGCGGCCAGCGTCACGGTGTTCCCGTCATCGTCGGTCCAGCGGCCCTGATGCTGCGTGCGGATCCAGAGTTCGGCGGGATCGTAGAATTCGGCCTGCTGCGTCTCGGCGCCGGACTGGATGGTATAGCTGAACGTGGTGGGCGGGGGGAGTGGCTGGGCCGTGCAGGGCGACATGAGTTTGACGCGCAAACCGAGACCGGCCAGGTCCGTGGACTTGAGAAAGCGGATGCGGTCGGCGGATGAAGCCGGCCGCGCGCCGCACAGCAAGATCAGCAGGACGGCGGCCATCCGCGGGCCGGGTGGCAGGCGGATGGCCGCCGGGTTGCGGCGATGGGCGCCATCAATCACCAAACGCCTCGTCGAAGACGCGATCGGATGTCGGGAACTGCAGCGACTTCACGAACTCGCACGCTTCGGCCGCGCCGAAGGCGCGGTCCATGGCGGCGTCCTCCCATTCGACCGACAGCGGGCCGGCGTACTTCAACTGATTCAGCGTACGGACGATCTCCTCGAAATCGATCCCGCCGCGTCCGAGACTGCGGAAGTCCCAGCCGCGACCGGGCTGGCCGAAGTTGAGATGCGAGGACAGGATGCCGGATTCGCCGTCGAGCGTGAGCGCCGCGTCCTTCATGTGCACATGGTAGATGCGGTCGGGGAAGGCCTTCAGGAAGCGGACCGGGTCGACGAGTTGCCAGTGCAGGTGGCTGGGGTCGAAGTTGAAACCGAAGGTCTTGCGGTTGTCGACCGCGGCCAGAGCGCGGCGCGCGGTGACGATATCGAAGGCGATTTCCGTGGGATGCACTTCGAGGGCGAACGTGACGCCGCATTTGTCGAAGACATCGAAGATCGGGTTCCACAGCTTCGCGAAGCGGGCGAAGCCGGCGTCGACCATCGCGTCGCTCACGGGCGGGAAGCTGTAGATCATATGCCAGATCGGGCTGCCGGTGAAGCCGTTGACGACACCGACGCCGATATTGGCCGCGGCCCGGGCGGTGTTCTTCATCGTCTGGACGGCCCATTTGCGTTTGGCTTCGGCGTTGCCCTTGCAGCTCGCGGGCGCGAACATATCGGATCGCGCATCGTCGTTCGGATCGCAGACCAGTTGGCCGGCCAGGTGGTTGCTGATGGCGTGCAGTTCAAGCCCGTGCTGGGCCAGGATGGCCTTGCGGGTTTTCGCGTAGGCCTTGTCGCCGGCGGCGCGGTCGACGTCGACGTGGTCGCCCCAGCAGCACAGTTCGAGCCCGTCATAGCCCCATTCGGCGGCCATGGGCGCGAGCTTCTCCAGGGGGATATCCGCGAACTGGCCGGTGAAAAGTGTTACGGGTCGGTCCATGACTGCTTCCTCCTTGGTGTTTGTGGGAACGCCGCGCGATGCCCGGCATGCCGGGACGGAGACGCTACCTGGATACACGTGAGGACGTTAGCCGTCGCGGTCCACGTTGGCAACCCCTTTCCGGGTGCGCGGGATTGACAGGTCCGGTGTGGTGGGGTAGGTTTGGACGCATCTTGATCTGTGAGGCAGTTGTGCCCGCGCGGTCGATTAGGCGCGCGGCTACGTGTGGTAACCAACCGTTCGTCGGTGAGGGGAAAGGGACAGTGTGAGCGTAATTGACAACCTTCTGGCGGTGCAGGAACGAGATATCAGAATCCGTCAGATCCGGAAGGAACTGAAGGACATTCCCCAGCGGCAGCAAGCCGAGAAGACCCGTCTCGCGCAGCACCAGGAGGCCTTGGCGTCGGCCGAAGGGAGTCTCAAGAAGCTGCTTGCGGACGTCAAGCAGCTTGAGCTCGAGATCGACACGCACCGTCAGCGCATCAACAAGCTGCGACAGCAGCAGATGGATCTGAAGACGAACAAAGAGTTCAAGACCATGGAGGGCGAGATCAAGGTCGTGGCCGAGGAGATCGCCGCCGTCGAGGATCGCGAACTCGTCCTCATGGAATCGCTGGAGACGGCCAAACAGGATGTCGATTCGCGCAAGCGGGACATGGCCGAAGAGCAGGTGGCTGTCGATGCGGATGTCAAGCAGCTCGACGCGCGCGCCGTGCGGCTGCAGGCCGAACTGCGGGACGAGGAGTCGGCGCGGAGCGCCGTCGCCCGCGAGGTGGCCCCGGAGTGGCTGACGCGCTACGAGAGTGTGATCACGCGGCGGGAGTCCGCGCTGGTCGTGGTGGAGAACGGCGTTTGCGGCGGCTGTCACATGAAATTGCCGCCGTCGACCGTGCACGGTGCGCGGAAGCGGTTGCACATGGTTACCTGCGACTACTGCGGACGGTTGCTTTATTCGTGACGGCGCGTCGGATCGCGCGCGCGCATCCGGCGGCGCTCTTTTTTGTTGTATCGGCTGGTGTCGGACCTCGGTCGCCTCGGGCGCGCACGCGCGCGGCCATGGGGAGGAAAGTCCGGACTCCACAGGGCGGGATGCCCCGGTGTAGTGCCGGGGGGCCCTTCGTTGAAGCGGAGGGGATGGAAAGTGCCACAGAGAACATACCGCCACGGCGGCGCGCAAGCGCGGTCGGGGTAAGGGTGAAAAGGTGGTGTAAGAGACCACCGGGCTGTGCCGTAAGGCAGGTTGCATGGCAAACCCCATCCGGAGCAAGATCAAATAGGGAACGGGTGAGGCGGCCCGCCTCCATGCGGACTTCGGTCCGCGTAAGTTCCGGGTTGATTGCACGAGACAAATGACCGATCCCGGCGGTGCCGCGAGGCCTGCCGGGCTACAGAATCCGGCTTATGACCGACACCAGCCGATACTCTTTCGTCATAGGCGCCGCGGCGTGGGGGGCGCTTGCCCTGGCGGGCGTCGCCGGCGGGCTACTGTGGCGGGGCGTGTCGGCCCTGCCGGCCGCGGTGCCGCCGGTCCCGGCCGTGACGACCGACCCCGTGTTTGACCGCGTGAAGGCGCCGATCGGTCTCGATTGGGCGGTTTTCCAGGGGGGTGGCGAACCGCCGCCCGCCGGTTCCGAACTGGCCCGCCGGTATCGTCTGGCGGGGACTTTCTTCGTGACTGACGATGGCGGCCTCGACATCCGCAAGGCCGTGCTCGATATCGTCCGCACCGGCGAGCAGCGGATCGTTGTGGAAGGCGACCGTATCGACGAGGCGGCGGTGCTCCGCATCTCGCGCGACCGTGTGGTCCTCCGCGCCGGCGCCGTCGAAGAGACCCTTTCGTTGAGCTTTACCGAGGGCGCCGGCACCGGCGGCGTCGCAACCGCGGCGGCCGATGGCGGCCATCCCGCGCGCACCGGCGGCGCCGGACGCTTCGGGGAGGAGGTGGCCGCCGACAACTGGGTTTTCAACCGGAAGGCGCTGATGGACTATTACAACGAGCTGTGGGACGCGCCGGAGCGGATGCTGCAGGTGTTCGACTCGCTGAAACCGATCTACGGCGAAAATGACGCCATCACCGGCTACCAGCTTGGGATCGAGGGCGAGCGTGACTTTTTCGACGCCGTAGGCTTCCGGGAAGGCGACGTGGTGCGCAAGGTCAATTCCCTGCCCATGACCAACCGCGGGCGGGCCGAGAACTTCATCGACCAGTTCGCCCGGAATCGCATGAACGTCTTTGTCATCGACATCGAGCGCGAAGGCAAGAGCCGGCGCCTCGTGTATCGGATACGGTAAGCCCATGTACCCTTACGCCATCGCCCCCCTGCCGCGGCCGGGGCCCGCACTGCGCCTGCTGCTCGGTACGACGGTCGGCGTCACCCTCGCACAGTTCCTGATCGGGGCGCCGTTCGTCCGGCACTTCGCCCTGAGTCGGAGCGGAATGGCCGCCGGCGAGGTGTGGCAATTGGTCACGTATCTCTTCCTGCACGGCGGCGTCATGCATCTGCTGATGAACATGCTGGGCTTGTATTTCTTCGGGCGCGAACTCGAAACGGCGCTCGGGACGCGCCCATTCGTGCGGCTGTACCTGTTCTGCGGGGCGGTAGCGGGACTGGGGTGGCTGGCGCTGAGCGGGCACGGCGCGGTCTGTCTGGGTGCGTCCGGCGCCGTCTTCGGCATTGTCGGCATGTATGCGGCGCTGTACCCGCGGCGGCGCGTGACGCTGCTGCTGTTCCTTGTGGTGCCGGTCAACCTCTCGGCGCGTGCGATGGCGTTGGGCTTCATGGGGGTCTCGTTGCTCCTGATGTTCGATGGCGGCAGCGGCGTCGCGCATGCCGCGCACCTGGTCGGCGGTGCAACCGGTTACGGGCTCGGGTGGCTGACGACGCATGGTGGCGGGCCGCGCGGGCTCGCGTCGCTCTGGGGCGGACTGCGTGCCGGAAGGCGGCGGCGCGGCTTCGCGGTGCTGCACGGAGAGTCGGCGCTGCACGGAGAGGATGGGCGCCGGCGTGCGGGCGATGCGATGGCCGACGACGGTCCGGTCCCCGACGGGGCGACCGTGGATGCGATCCTCGATAAGATCACGCGCGAAGGCATTGGCGCCCTGACGTCCGCCGAGCGGGCCGTGTTGGATCGCGCCGCCAGGCGGAACTGACCGCCTCGCACGGCTACGACGGGCACATGTTCGACCGCGACGGTAGCCGGCGCGGTTTTCCCGCTTGAAGGTGCTCGATCGCGGACGGGGGCGCATTTGCGATTCGGTGCATCCCTGGAGCGCGGGCGTCCCGCCCGCTTGGAAATGCACATGTCTGGCAACTGCGGGCGAGACGCCCGCGCTCCCAGGGGAACAACGGCGAATGTCCATGACTGCACCCAATCGCAAATGCGCCCTCGCGGACGGTGCGCACGCGTGCATGTTTGACGCGGTCTATAGCACCTGTTATATTCATCTCGCATCATGGTTCGCTGTGGCATGACAACGTGGGGGCGACGGTGACACATCTGTGCGTGATCGGGACAAAGCCGGGCGACGACTACGCCGAGCGAATTAAGCGCCTGCGCGGGGAGATCGGGCTTACCCAGCAGGTCTTGGCGGAACGGCTTGGCGTCTCGTTCGCCACCGTCAATCGGTGGGAGAACGAGCAGACCAAGCCTTCGCGGCTGTACTGGAACCAGCTACAGCAGCTCGAGATGCGCGTGGCCGAGGAATCGGTGCCCTACGGCAAGCCGATGGCGCCACCGCCCGCGATCCTGGACTTCACTGCCCAGCCGGAGATCGTGAAGGTCCTGGCCGAGGGGGAACGGCTCTCCTTCGGCCACCTGATGAATCCGACATTCGCCACCGAGATCTCCAGCATCGATCCCCTGCCGCACCAGCGGATTGCCGTCTACGACCACATGCTCAAGCAGCCCCGGCTGCGGTTCCTGCTGGCCGATGATGCGGGCGCGGGCAAGACCATCATGTCTGGCCTCTACATCCGCGAGATGCTCTCCCGCAGACTGTTGCGCAGGATTCTGATTGTCACACCGGCCGGTCTGGTGGGCAACTGGCGGCGAGAGTTTCTGACCCTGTTCAACCTTCCCTTTCGGATCGTCGCGGGGCCGGATGCGCGTGCGGACAACCCGTTCCAGGGCGAGGCGGGCGACCGGATCATCATCAGCATCGATACGCTGGCCAGCCCTCGCATGTTCGCGCGCCTCCGTGAAACGACAGTGGTTCCCTATGACCTCGTTATTTTCGACGAAGCACACAAGCTGGCTGCCGACCGGGGCAGCGATCTGCGCGTCCGCAAGACGGACCGCTACTGCCTTGCCGAGGCGCTCGCGGGCATCCAATCCCAGAACGGCCATTGGCGGCTGGGATGGAGCGCCCATCACCTCCTGCTCCTGACCGCCACCCCGCACATGGGCAAGGACTATCCGTACTACGCCATGTGGCGGCTTCTCGAACCCGAGATGCTCGCGACTCCCGACGCGTTCGACGAGTACCCGCGCGAACACCGGCAGTCGCATTTCATCCGCCGTACCAAGGAGGAAATGGTCTACCTGGATGGCCGACCGCTCTACCCGAAACGCATGTCCGACACCCTCGGCTACGAACTCAGCCAGGGCGAGATCAGCGAGCAGAAGCTCTACGACGAGACCACGGACTACCTGCGCTTCGTCTACAACAGGGCAAAGCTGCTCAATCGTGAGGCGGCGCGGCTCGCCATGAGTGTGTTCCAGCGGCGGCTGGCCAGCTCGACCTACGCGCTCCTGCGGTCGTTCGAGCGCCGGATGGACAAGCTGAACGCGCTGATCGACGATATCCAGGACGGAAAGATCACCACCGAGCAGATGATGACCTTTCAGGCTCGGCTCCATGAGGACGACCTTCTCGACACCACCAGCGCGGACGATGAAGGCGACGAGGAACACGGCGAAGCCCACGAGGCCGCCGAGGATCGCCTGCTCCAGGGCGTGGTCGCCGCGTCCCTCACCGATCTGCTGGCCGAGAAGGAACAGGTCAAGGATCTGCTCGATCTGGCGCGGAAGGTCCATGACGGCGGGCATGAATCGAAGTTTGACAAGCTCCGGGAAGTGCTGACGGATTCCCGATTCAGTGGCGAGAAGTTCATCGTCTTTACCGAGCACCGGGACACGCTGGAGTTCCTCGTGCGCCGGCTTGGCGGCATGGGTTACACCGGCCAGATTGCCCAGATTCATGGCGGGATGCAGTACCTCCAACGTGAGGACGAGGTGGAGCGTTTCCGAAAGCCACATGAAGGTGGCGCAAGCGTCCCGCTTGCGAAATCCGAAACGGCAACCGGGACGGTTGCCCCACCTTCCGATGGAGCCCGCTTCCTGATCTGTACGGACGCCGCAGGCGAAGGCATCAACCTCCAGTTCTGCTGGATCATGATCAATTACGACGTGCCGTGGAATCCCGCCCGCCTCGAGCAGCGCATGGGCCGCATCCACCGCTACGGCCAGAAGCACGACCCCGTCGTCATTATGAATCTGGTCGCCCCTTCGACCCGCGAAGGCAAGGTTCTGAAGGTTCTCCTCGACAAGCTGGAGAAGATTCGCAAGGAACTCCAGTCCGACAAGGTCTTCGATTGCATCGGCCGGCTGTTCGATGGCGTGTCCATCAAGCGATACATGGAGCTTGCGGTCACGGAAGACGCCGACGAGGTGGCGCTGCAACTGGACGGCCGCTTGACCAAGGAACAGATCGAAGCCGTGGCCAAGCGCGAGAAGACCCTCTACGGAACCGGCGGTGACGTGGCGAAAGAACTTCCGAGCCTCCGCGTCAGCATGGAGCAGGAAGTCTATTTCCGATTGATGCCGGGATACATCCGCCAGTACATCCAGCAGGCCGCCCCGCTGGTGGACATCGAGATCGACGGCGACATGGACGGAGTTTTCTCGCTCCGCTCCCTTCGCTTCGGCGCGATGGACCCGTTGCTTCCTGTGCTGGAACTGTACCCCGAGAAATCCCGCGACAACTTCTCCGTCGTCCGCCCGACAGACCGCAAGGACGTGATCTGGCTCCATCCTGGCGAACCTGTATTCGAGCGGTTCCGCGCCCTGACAACGGAGCGGCTGGCGGAGGTGGGCACACGCGGTGCGGTCTTCATCGACCCGTCCGCCACCAAGCCCTACCTCTTCCACATGGCCCTCGTGACCGTCATGCGCAAGGCTGATCCTGCATTAGCCACAGAGAGCACAGAGGACGCCGAGAAGAGGAACACAATCTCCCCCTCTGTGCGCTCTGTGTCCTCTGTGGCGAATCCTCTTTCCCACGAAGAGGTCCTCGAGTGCCGCCTCGTCGGTATCTGCCAGCAAGAAGGCGCGGAGATCTGCGTCTGCCCCGTCGAGCATCTGCTGCTTCTGAAGGGCGGACACGGACTCCCTGCTTCGGCCCAACGGTTGGCCGTGGCGGCCACCGAGCAGAAGGAACTCGCCCGCGCCTATCTGGCGGAACGTATCGCCCGCGGGATGGCCCTCGAACGCAAGAAGACCCTTGCCGACAGCATCCCGGAACGCGAGGGGTTCATCCGCCGGGGCTTCGACTACCAGGAATCGGAACTGGCCACCGCCCGCGCCAAGCATTCCGACAAGGCCCGCAGCGGCAACCGCAAGGCGATGGATGCGTTGGACGAGGTCAAGCGCCAGCAACGTGAACTCGCCTCGCGCCGCCAGAACGCCCTGGCCGTCCTGCACCGTGAACCCGACCTGATCGCGCCGGGCGAGGTCACCTTCGTGGCGCATGCGCTCGTGGTGCCGTCATCCGACCCGGAGGACATCGAGCAACACGACAAAAATATCGAGCTGGTCGCCATGCAGTTGGCGCAGGCGTTCGAGGAAGCGGCCGGGGCCAAAGTTCTGGACGTCCACACGCCCGAACTTGCCCGCCGCGCCGGTCTGCCCGACAATCCGGGATTCGATCTGCTTGCCATCCGGCCCGGCAACGAAAAGCGATCCATCGAGGTCAAGGGCCGCGCCACCACCGGCGACATCGAGGTGTCCGCCAACGAGTGGGCCAAGGCGTGCAACATGCGCCAGGACTACTGGCTCTATGCCGTCTACAACTGCGCCACGCCCAACCCGCGCCTTGCCCGCGTGCAAGACCCGTTCGGGGCCCTGCTGGCGAAGGCCAAGGGGAGCGTTCTGGTCAGTCATGCGCAAGTCGCGGAAGCGGAGGTAAGCACATGAGCGAGGCATCCTCCTTAGCGCCACGACATGTCGTGGCGCCATTGAAAGCGCGCAAACCGCTGCGCATGCAGGGCTGGGATTTCACCAGTCCCGGCTGGTACTTCCTCACGATCTGCACCAAGAACATGCACGCCGCGTTTGGCACGGTGGTCAACGGCCGCATGGTCTTGAATGCGGCCGGCGCCGCTGCCGAGCAGTCTTGGCGCGACATCCCCGAGCATTTCCCGCGTGCCGTCGTGGACGAACACGTCGTGATGCCCAACCATGTGCATGGGTTGCTGCACCTCACGCCAGACGATTGGGAATTCCATGGCCACACGGCACGCCGTGAAGCGTTCGGCAAGCCCATTGCCGGTTCCGTGCCGACCATCGTGCGGTCGTACAAGGGCGCGGTCTCGCGGGCACTTGGTGAAAGCGTCTGGCAAAGCCGCTTCTACGAAGTCCGTGCCCGCGACGATGCCGCCCGCGCCAACATCCGGCGCTACATCGGCGACAATCCACGCAACTACGACGCCGTGATGAACGGCGGCGAACCGGAGTTCCACGGCAACCGCGCTCTTCTGTGCCTGCCCAAGCTCGGGTTTCTGGCCTCGCGCGGGCAGAATGCGCCGCATGGCAGCCTGCCGCTCAAACCCGGCGAGGCCATCATGTCGGGGTTTCTCTCGCCCATGGAGCGCGCCGTGTTTCGGGCCGGGCTGGCCCAGAAACGCCCCATGATTTGGGTGTTGCCCGCAGGGCTCGATACCCTCTGCAACAGCAGCACGGCATGCCGTGCTGCTATTGAGGAGGGGCGACTGCTTGTGCTCTCGCCCTTCGCCCCCGCCCTCGACGCCCCCAGCGCCCGCCGCGCCGCCTGGTGCAACCAATATGTGCTCGCCCACTGCGACCGCACGGTGGTCGGCCATCTCAACCCCGACGGCATGCTCGCCTGCATCCTCGCCGAAGCCGACCCGGACACGGAGGTCATCCGCCTATGAAGCCCCCATTATCGCCATCCTCATCCATACGTCCACGGCACGCCGTGGACCTCGGGCATGCCGTGGCTGCCGCCCCCAAGCCCAAAAGTCCCAAAGCGCCTGTGCCCGTTGCCACAGACACGGCGATCCGCATCGGCAGGAAAGCAGGCGGCGAGGTCGCGTTCTCCTATTGGGACGTGTGGTATGCCTTGCTGGCACGGGACCGGTTCGAAAGCGATCTCGACCGGTTGGGCCTCGAACTGCGTGGATTGCGCAAAGGAATGTTCTACTCCGATGACGCCAAACGGAAGCTAAGCCACTTGCGCGATTTGCAGCAACGGCTGACAGACACCGGTATTGGTGTGCCAGAGATATTGGCCACCATCCCGCCGGCAATGGCAAAAGCCGAGTCTCGCCGGGCGCATGGCCGGATCATCAAGCACAATCAACGATCGTATGAGCTATCCGAGGCGATGCGCGTGCTTCCCAGGGAACGGCTCTACGCCATCGCCCTGCGCGGACTGTGGGCTCCCTTTCCGATCTCACCACAGCCCTACTACGAGCAGCTTCGCGCCAAATTCAACTGGAGGCGATGCTACGAGGAGGACCATTCCTGGGACTTGGCCAAGAAACTGGATGTCGGAACCGCAACTGCGAAGAAGTTGGCAGGCAAGGGTCAGGCTGCGGAAGTCATCGCCGTGTTGCGCAGCGTGATGACGGTGGCCCTGGAGTTGGTCGAGATCGCGGACGATTCCTTCGGATGCATCGGCATGAGTTTCCAGATGGCTTTTGAAGACTACCTCGCATTCCCCCGCAACAAGACCGGCATCGCGACGGAAGCCTTTCTGACCGACCTGCTTGAACTGCTCATTTTCGAGGATATGGGGTTCACCTACGGGCACACCGATGGTTTCTTCGCCGGACTTTCCGGGGAAGAAGCCGACTTCTGCCTGGCATATCTGCGCGACAGGATTCCCGCCCTGATGTCGCTGGATCTGGACTACCAAGCCGAAAAGGCGCTGACGTTGATCGGGCAGGTTGCCGCGGAACAAGAGAGTTTCGAGTTGTTCGAATCCCTGGCTGGGGAAATGCAGTCCCGCGAATGGCAGCGGATTATCCGCCTGGCGGATGTGGCCGTGAAAGCCCGGAAGAGGGATCTCGCCGACCGCGTCTTCCACGCCGCGTTGGCTTCCAAAGACGGCGACCACCACGATTTCCTCACCAAGAAACACGAACAACTCCTGCATGGCAAATGGAGCCCCGACCCGCGAAAGTGAACCCCGCATGAAGAGCAGCATAGAAAGTGCCTCCCCATCCTTGCCTCCACGACATGTCGTGGAGTCTCGCCTCATAGAACACGCCTTCCCGCTGAAGCAGACTTCGCTGGACTCGGTCCACGAGAAGAATGTGCGGCATGGTCACATCTCCACGCTGCACATCTGGCCTGCGCGGCGACCATTGGCGGCGTGCCGGGCGGCGCTGATCGCCACGCTCCTGCCGGACCCCGGAACGCCGGAGGGCCGGAAGGCGCTGTGCGAGAAGATCGGCGGCAAGCTGGTCAAGAAGATCGAACGCAAGAAGATGCCCGACGGGAGCATCGTCGAGCGCGAGAAGGAAGAGACCGAGGGCGGCATCCTGCA
>CAYYJS010000047.1:0-2087 GCA_964472315.1 uncultured Victivallales bacterium
TCCTTGACGTTCGCCGCCGCCGTGACCGTGATCGTCCGCTCGGTAATCGTGCCTTGGTTCACCGGCGTGAACGTCACGGCGTAGTTCGCTCCGCCGTTGCCGTCATCGACCGCGCCCGCCGGGGTCAGGGTCTTCTCCGTGCCGACGTGCTTCGTGTCGTAGGTCTCGGTCCAGGTGGCGGTGTCGCCGTCGGCGAGGCTGCCGGAAGTCACCGTCGGCATGCCGGTGGCGCTGGTGGTGCCGTCGTAGTCCTTGACGTTGACCGCCGCCGTGACCGTGATCGTCCGCTCCGTGATGTTTGCAGTCGTGGTATGAACGCCTATCGAGTAGTTGTTCTTGTCTATGCCGGTCAGGCCCAGGCCGTTGACCGTGACGGTCTTGCCAACGCCAACGTCCCATGTGTCAAAGGTCGCCACGACTGCGGAGCTGTCCAAGTCAACATCGTCATCTCCCACAACGCCGTCCGGATCGCCGTAGGCGGCAATCGTGGCGCTCATGGTTCTGTCATACGTCTTGTTCTCCGCCCCCAGGTCGGGCAATGTCAGCGCCTTGAGAGTGATGTCCCCGGTCGTGGTCTGGTCCAGGATTGCGTAGTACGTGGCATCATCACCCGTTAGCGACAAGCCGGTCACCGTGACCGTCTTGTCCACGCCTGCCAGAGCGTCGATGAACGTCGCAACGGCGGCTGACGTGTCCAGAGTTACATCATCACCGCCCGCCACACCGCTCAAATCGCCGTAAGAAGTGATCGTGGCGATATTCATCCCGTCATAGGGTTTGCTCGCTGCCGTCAGATTCGGCAGGGTCAAGTACCTCCGCATTCTAAGTAGGTCGGGAAGTGCAGTAATCGTGGAGGGATTGATCATGCCGTTGAGCTGATATTCCACGTCCGCGGCAATATCCTTGGCGCCGCTCTCGCCTTCCGGCGCAACGACCGTATAGCTGAACGCAATCGGGTTTGTGGTCAGCGTTCCGGTGAAGATGATCTCCGTGCCGTTCGTTACCTGTGGAGCGCCATCGCCGGAGGCCGTGCCAAGAGTCCATCCCGTCGGCAGAGAGGGAGTCCATTTCAGTTGCAAGGAGAGCAGTTCCCGGTTCGTGGGATACGTGAAGTCGCAGGAGATGGAATTCGTTCCCGGCGAGCGATAGCCGTCGGACCAATGCCGGGCAACGGCGTTGGTCTCGAATTCCGCGGCGAGAGTCCGATCGGCGGTTACGTTGCTGAAGGTGTGGACGCAGTTCGTATCGCCCTGCCCGAACGCCGCGACGTTCACACCGTTGGTCTTGACCGACCAGATGTAGTGCCCTGGGTCGGCCGTTATCGTGAAGTTGGTGTTGCCGCCGTGTTCAACCGATGTGCCCGCAGGCGTCACCGTCCCGCAGCCGGTCTTCGATACAATGATCGTGTAGGTGTTGATCGCGAAATGCACCGTGATCGTCCCGTCGGCAACGATGTTGCTCCAGACGTAGTTTGTGGTGACGAGGCCGTTGCCCGAATAGGGACTGCCTGCCGCGTCGCTGCCGTTGGTCCGGATGTCGGCGATGTGGTTCCCGTAGTCGGCTTGGATGTCGAAGTTCGTGCTGCCGCCGTGCGTGACGCTCACATCGCCAAACGGCTCGATCATGCCATTGCCCGTCTTAGCGACTGCAACTATGTGAAGCGAGAGGCTCGCCCCAGGGTCTTCGACGCTGTAGTCGCTCGGTCGCGTTCCGCCGCTGTCATCAGCCGCCTGCGCGGCGTAGTAGTACGTTACTCCGGGCGCTGCCGACGTGTCATCGTAGGTTGTCGCCGTCTGCCATGAACCCAGAGGCGCCTTGGCGCCACCCGCGGATGCGGCGCGATACGCTCGGTAGTGAGTCGCCCCGCTGGCCGCACCCCATGTTACGCGAACCCTGTCTGCGTAGGTTCCGTCCGAAGCGGTCACACCCGTAGGCGGGGCGATTCTGCGCCAGCCCGTGTCCGCGCCGCTTGCATCGCTCGGCCGGTTGCCCGCCGCATCCGCCGCCGCCAGGACCGTGTACGAGTAGTCCACCCCCGGCGTCGCCGTGGTGTCGTCGTACTGCAAGGATGTCTGCCATCCGCTCAA
>CAYYJS010000047.1:2187-27218 GCA_964472315.1 uncultured Victivallales bacterium
CCCCGGCGTCGCCGTGGTGTCGTCGTACTGCAAGGATGTCTGCCATCCGCTCAATGCCGCACTGTTCCGGTACACCCGGTAGTAGCTCGCCCCGCTGGCCGCACTCCATGTGACGCGGACGTGGTCGATGTAGCTGCCGTCCGAGGCCGTGACGCCGGCGGGCGCCGACAGTTTGCGCCAGCCGGTGTCGTACGCGCCGTAATCGGATGCGTTTACACCGCCACTGCTCGTGGCCGCCCGCACGAAATAGTAGTACGTAACGCCCGGCGTTGCCGAGGTGTCATCGTAGATGGTCCCCGTCTGCCAGGATCCCAGATCGGTTTTGGCGCCCCCAGCGCTGGTGGCGCGGCTCACGCGATAGTGACTGGCGCCGGTCACACTGTTCCAGGTCACCTGCACCCGATCGGAGTAGGTGCCGTCCGTCGCGGCGACGCCTGTGGGTGTATCCAGCGGCGTCAACCATCCCGCGTCAGACAGCAGCCCCATGGTCACCGGACCCGGATCGTGGATCGAACTCGCGGAGGATATGGCATAGACCATCAACCTGTTGACCGTGCCGGCAAAGGTGGCGTAGTCCAGATGGGAGTAACTCGATCCGGATGCCCACGTCGTCGGCGCGTACAACTTGACGCGGGTCCCCCCGTTGGCGGCCATGGCCGCGGGACCGTGAAACCAGACGGAACTGGACCGCAAAGCATTGCCGAGGACCACGGACGGATTCGGGTAGGTTGTCGTGTTCAACAGCGCTGTGCCACCGCCGTCCCGCGTAAACGTGTCGTAGACCATCGGGTTGATGGGACTCCCGTACCCCCAGCTGCCAGCCCCCGTCCCGGAATTGTACGTCATTGATCCGGCGAAGTTCAGTCCGTGGCAAATCTCATGGAGAACAACGGACATGAAATCGTATTGCCCCGATGGAGTATTGCCATCCGTACCGTAGTACCAAGTAAAGTTGCTGTTGTAGGTAATGTGCATGTCGAAAGCCGATGGAGCCAGGTCGCTGCCCGCACGCGAGTTGGCGATTGAAGAGGAGTACCAGGTATTGGCCAGCGGCGCGCCGGAGAAGTTGCGATGGATGTATTCCGGGCCGGAATACCCCAGCGTCCCGCCGCTCAGGCTCGCCCAGCCCGCGCGGATCGTTATCGGCACGGACGAATTCAGGCGACTCGCCCAGATCGCGGCGGCTGCATTGAATGCCGTTTGCGCCGCCGCAGGAAACGTGATGCACGGTTGTCCCCATAGGTCCGTACTCCCGTTGGCGATGTAGGTAATCGAGAACGTGGCCACTGCGGCCGCAGGTTCGGTGTCAGCGTTCGCCACCCGAAGGACTTTGGACGGTGGGATGCGAACGGGCGCGACGGGCGGCACGGGGTTGGCAATCACCACCACAGCAGGTGCACCGGCGAGCAACGTGTTGCCATCGGCCGACAGCCGGATTTCGCGCGGCGTCGGAACAAAGTACTCCATCCGCTCGCCGTCCACTTTCGTGACGTGCATACTCCCCGCGGCCCAAACTCGTTCCACTCCGACGTCGAGAATGAGGAGCAGCGTAGAGACGGCTAGGCGCCAGATGCACGACGTGATGGATCTCTGCGGCGCAGCGGCCGCTTGGCGGGGCGAACGAACGCGCGCCCGTGTTGACACGAGCCAACGCCTTCCATGCACATGGGCGAGACTGCCGCCGGTTCGCGTCCCGTGCCCTTCCTCTGTTGGCCCTGTTGTTGGTCGAGGGACGGCACCCATGAGGATGACCGCCGTGTCGTCCGCGGAAGTCACGCAAGAGGCCATGCTGTGAAGTCGCTGTCCAGCGGCATTTCGGCGAGCCGCTTCCATGGCAGCGCCCGCGTCATCTGGTACATCGGCGATTCCGCCTGTTTGCTTCGTGATGCCATTCGTTTTCGTATGCATCTTCGCATCCTCCAAACCTACGCGAACATCACTTGATCGGCTGTGCAGCGCCTGCCGCCGTCTCCCAAAAAAGGATCGACTCCGCTCATCCGGCCCGTGAGCCAACCTGAGAGCGCCCCGAACGGAGACTGGTAATGAACCATGCTGGTATGCCGCGTTTTCGCGTGAAGCTCCGTCCGGCAGGCGAGGCGATAGGTTGTGTGCTCATCAGCCACCCCTCTGACGCACGTACACCCAACGATTTGCACGCCATCACACGCTCCATCGGGCAGCTCCGCAGTTTGCATCGAATGCTCGTATTCCACATGTATGCTGGATCAAGGCCAGGGATTCTGCACGCCTTCTTGTATTGATCGCGGGACGTCACGTTGCGAGAGCCAATGCGGGTGTACTCTGTTCGGAAATAAGCGAACGGAGCCGAACGGAGTCGCGATCGCACAGCGGCGCGTGGAAAAACAGCGAGGAAACACGATTGTCGTTAGGCCCACTGCATACCCCCATACCCGATTGTGCGACCAGTAATAGGAGTCGCTACGCTTGGATTCGCCTCGATGCAAGCCCATTCTCTCTGATTGTTTCCGCGAATAGTACTCGTAGCAGTGGCACCAAGACCTGGTGCGGTGGCATGCCGAGTGGATGTGCGCCTCTCCGAGGCGCACGCCGCGCTTGGCGCGGCCGGCCTTCGGCCGGGGCACGTCTCGGAGATACGTGCCTACTTCTTTGGCGATCGCGACCCCCAAATAGGCACGATGCCTTTGCCCTGGGTGCCGATGCGCCGGGCGTTGCCTTTTCCGCGGGGTTCTGCCAGAGTTCGGGCATGGGAATGGTGCGATGGATGGTTGTGTGTGCGTGGGTCGTGCTGATGGCGGCGTCGGCGGACGGCGGGCCGGCCAGGGCATGGAAGACGCTGGAGGGGTGCAGGCTGGCCGCGGCGCCGGGCAATGACGGCGATAGCTTCCATGTCCTCCACGGCGGGAAGGAGTACATCTTCCGGCTGTGTTTCGTCGATGCGCCCGAAACCGGGCTGGCGTTCAAGGAACGCGTCGAGGAGCAGGCGGCCTATTTCGGCATCGGCGTCGACGACGCCCTGCGCATCGGCGAGTCGGCGGCCGCGTTTACGACGCGGTTTCTGAAAGACGGCTTCACCGTGCGCACGAAGTTCGAGGACGCCAAAGGCGCGAGCGAGCTGGCGCGGTTCTATGCATTCGTGGTGGCGGGGGAGGCGGACCTGTCCGAAGCGTTGGTCGAGAACGGGCTTGCCCGTGTTTACGGCTACATGCCGAACCTTCCCGACGGTTCGCCGCGGTGGGAGCATCGGGCGCGCCTGAAACGCGCGGAAGCCGCGGCCAAGCGCGGGAAGCAGGGCGGGTGGGGCGTTGCGCCGGTGAAACGAAAGAAGCCGGCCAGGGTCGTGCCGGTGGAGGCGGAAACTCGATGATGGCCCACCGCGTGTGTCTGGAATCGCCCGAATGGCTGCGGGTCCGTGTCGCGGCGACGCCCATGCTGCCCGCGGATATCGAGGGACGCATGCGGTTTGTCATCGACCTGGCCGCGGCCAACGCGGCGGCGGGAACCGGCGGTCCGTTCGGCGCGGCGGTGATCGAGGAAACGAGCGGGCGACTGGTGGCGGCGGGCGTCAACCGGGTGGTTCCGGCGCGATGCTCGGCGGCCCACGCCGAGATCGTGGCGCTGGCGATGGCGCAGCAGACCCTCGGCACACATGATCTTGGCGATGCGCGACTGCCGGCGCTGACGCTGGTGAGCAGCACCGAACCGTGCGCCATGTGCCTGGGCGCCATACCGTGGGCCGGCGTGAAGCGCCTTGTGTGCGGGGCGCGCGACGAGGATGCGCGCGCCGCGGGGTTCGACGAGGGCGACAAGCCCGCGGACTGGGTGGCGTGCCTGGCGCGGCGCGGCGTGCATGTGCGTCGCGACGTCTGCCGCGCGGCCGCCGCGCAGGTGCTTCTCGACTACGTGGCGGCCGGCGGGGTCGTCTACAACGGCGGCTAGCCGCGCGTCCAGAGCGGCAACGGATCGTCGGACGACGGCATGGGGGCGTAGTCCGGGAGTTCGATGCCCGGGACCAGTTCGTCGATCCGGACCGGGCGACCCTCCTTCATCGAGCAATTGGCCGCGATGCCGCTCATGATCGACCACGCGCCGGCGCGCTGATCCGCCGCGCGCAGATACTTGTCGGGTTCAGGCGTGGCCGAAAAGATGTCGCGCAGCATGGGGTTGTCGCCACCGCCATGGCCTCCGGCGGCTGTCCACAGGTCGACCGCATACGGTGTCTGGCCCTGCAGATAGACACGCGTCCAGGTGCCTTCCGGCTTGAGCTGCCCCGGCAAGGTGCCGTCGGCGTTGACGTAGACCGTTTCCTGACACATCTGCTCCAGGCGGCCCTTCGTGCCGTTGAAGCAGACCATGTAGCCTTCCCACGGGCAGAACGCATTCAGCGAGTAGGCCATCTTCATCCCGTTGGCGTAGTCGACAACGAGGTTCATCGAATCCTCGATGTCGATATCCGGGCTGAACACGCAACGGTCGCGCAGGTAGCCGTCGTGCGACTCGCAGTCCAGGTAGAGCGTACGCATTTCGTCCAGGGATGCCATATCGATGTGGAACGGACACCGCTTGGCCTCGGCGCAGGTGTGGCAGCGGTCGCCGCGCTGCGTCAGCCCATAGCGGTCGGCCGTCCGCGGCGTGTAGAAACGGCGATGGCCCGAGGCGTAGACACGTTCCGGAACGGTGCCCAGCCACCAGTTGATCAGATCGAAATGGTGCGTGGCCTTATGGACCATCAGGCCGCCCGAGTTGGCCTTGTTGCGGTGCCAGCGCCGGAAGTAGTCGGCGCCGTGGCGCGTGTCCAGCATCCAGTGGAAATCGACGGACAGCACTTCGCCGATCAGTCCGGACATCAGCAGATCCTTGATCTGGGTGCGCGGCGGCGAGTAGCGATAGTTGAAGGTGACGCGCAACTTCCGTCCCGTCGCGCGCTGCGTGTCGAGGATGCGGCGGCACTTGGCGGCGTCGGTGGTCATGGGTTTCTCGGTGATGGCATCGCAGCCGGCCAGCATGGCGCGGCAGATGTACTCGTCATGGAAGCAGTCACGCGTGGTGACGATGACGGCATCGGGCTTCGTCTCCGCGAGCATGCGGTCGAAGTCGCCGGCAGCGTAGCCGGGGATTTCGACATTCCATTTTGCGCGCGAGTCGGCGATCGCGCCGGCCAGACGCCCGGGGTTGCTGTCGCAAAGCGCGACCATCTCGGAAGTGTCGGCGAAGTCCTTCAGGATCGCGCGTCGGAACATGGTATGGCGGCCGCCGAGGCCCACCTGTGCATATCGTCGTTTGGCCATGATGTGGTCTCCTTCCCGTATGTTGGTGTGTGTCAGCGCGCCAGATGGTTGCGGATGTAGTTGGCGGCGCCCGCTTCGATGGAGGCGAAGGGAGACGTGTAGCCGGCGGCGCGGAGTTTCGCCGTATCGGCCTGCGTGTAGTACTGGTACTTGTCGCGAATGGACTCCGGCATATCGATAAACGTGATGGTGGGCGCGCGGTTCATGGCGGCGAAGACCGCGTGTCCGAGGTCGAGCCATGAGCGGGCGGTCCCTGTGCCGCAGTTGAAGATGCCCGAGACATCCGGATGGTCGTGGAAGAACAGCGTCACCGCGACGGCGTCGCGGACATCGACGAAGTCGCGGAGCTGGCGTCCGTCGCCATAGTCGGCGCGGTGAGACCGGAAGAGTTCCAGCCCGCCGGTGTCGAGAATCTGCCGGTAGGCCTTGTTGACGACCGAACGCATGTCGCCCTTGTGGTTCTCGTGGGGACCGTAGACGTTGAAGTACTTCAGCCCGGCGATCGTATCGACGGCGCCGCTTGCCAGCGCCCAGAGGTCGAACGTCTGTTTCGAGCGGCCATAGAGGTTGAGGGGCTTCAGCGACGGAATGAGCGCATGGTCATCGCGGTAGCCCTGCGCGCCGTCGCCGTAGGTCGCGGCGCTGGAGGCATAGACGAACCGCGTGCCGCGCGCGAGGCACCATTCGCACAGTTCGCGCGTGTAGCAGACGTTGTTGTCTTCGAGATAGGCGGCGTCCTGTTCGGTCGTCGAGCTGCAGGCGCCGAGATGGAAGACCGTATCGGCGCGCGGCTGCATATCCGCCCCGAACCGCGCGCGGAAAGCCTGCTTGGTCACAAACTCGCCGAACTTGACCGAAGCCAGGTTCCGTTCCTTTTCGGGGTGGTTGAGGGTGTCGACGACGGTGATGTTGGCGTGGCCGCGGGCGTTCAGGGCTCCAATGAGGTTACAGCCGATGAACCCGGCGCCGCCGGTGACGATGAACCGCGGGTCAGCCATGAGCGGCCTCGCTTTCGAGTGCGCGGCGGATGCGCGCGATCGTGTCGGTGGTGGACTTGCCGGCGACGAACGTCGCGAGGACGACCTTGCCGCCGTGCGCCTCGACCGTCTCGCGGCCGCTGACGTAATGCGCCCAGTCCTCGCCCTTGACGAGCACATCGGGAATGACACGGGCGATCAGCGGGGCGGGTTCGTCATCGTCGAAGACGACCACGTAGTCGACGCACTCCAGGCCGGCGAGCACCAGGCAGCGGTCGGCCTCGGGGTTGATCGGGCGTTGCGGTCCCTTGTTGCGTTTGACCGAAGCGTCGGAATTGACGGCGACGCAAAGCGCATCGGCCTGGGCGCGTGCGAACTGCAGATAGGTCACGTGGCCGGGGTGAAGGATGTCGAAGCAGCCGTTCGTAAAGGCCAGTGTACGTTCGGTCGAACGCAGGCGCGTACGTTCCGCGACCATCCCGTCACAAGTCAGAATCTTGGATTGAGCGTCGCGCATGTGGGGTCTCGTCATGCCCGCGGTCGTCCGAACAGCAGGGCCATCAGGTCGCCGTCGACCATGGCGCCCAGTCTGCCGCCACGGCAGGCATGCTCGTCAAACGTGGTTACGCCGTCGGGGGCGATGTCCCGTTTGCGCACGGCGACGGGCACCGGGGTACGGGTATGCTTGCCCAGGGCGATCGGAACCGGATGGTCCGGCAGAACGGCGAGGGTGACGGTCGGGCCGACGGCGGCCATGACAGGGGCGACGATCCGGCTGTCGAAGTCCTCGATGGCGCGCAGTTTGAGCCGCAGGTCCTGGGCGTGCGACACTTCGTCGATGGCTTCCACGTGCAGGTACACGAAGTCATGCGTCCGGATGGCCTCGATCGCGGCGGCGGCCTTGCCTTCGTAATTGGTGTCGATGTAGCCGGTGGCGCCGGGAACATCGATGACGTCCATGCCGAGACAGCGCCCGAGGCCGCGGATGACATCGACGGCCGAGATCACGGCCCCCGTGATGCCATACTTGTCGCCGACGGTGCGCAGGGCGCCGGCCGAACCGCCGCTCCACGGCCACACGCTGTTGGCCGGCGCGCGGCCTTCGGCGATGGCGCGTCGGTTGGCCGGGTGCGGCGTCAGTATGGCGGGCGCTTCGAGCATCAGGCGCCGCAGCAGGACCACGGTGGCCTCGGACGCGGCGATTTCCGCGCACGGCAGGTGCTCCGCGACCGCGTTGCCGTGGTTGTCGTCCGGTTTCTCGCTGACGATACGCGCCGAGTATTGGGGGCCGGACAGCACGAGGATGTTCCGGTAGCTGACACCGGGATAGAAGCGGATGCCGTCGCCGCCGAAGTGGGTGTTCAGCGTGGCGATCAGCGCTTCCGCGTCTTTCTGCGCGACGTGTCCGCCGGAGAAATCCGTGAGTATGCCGTTCGCTACGGAGGTCAGGTTGAGCCGGAAGGCGATGTCGCCGGGGCCAAGCCTGATCCCGCGTCCGGCGGCTTCGAGGGCGCCGCGTCCGCAATACTCCTTCGTGAGATCGCATCCGAGGACGGACATATTGGCCACGTCGCTACTGGTTGGAAAGGGGGCGGGCAGGGTCAGGAGCGTGCCGGACGCGCCGGCGCGTGCGATGGCATCCATCGCGGGTGTACGCGCGGCCTGCAGCGGGGTCTTGCCCCCAAGCTCGGCGACGGCCTCATCGGCCATGCCGTCACCGAGAAAAACGATCGTTCTGGCACCTTCTGACATGGTGCGGGAGCATGCCAGACTTGGCGCGCCGATGTCAACCGCAAGCCGGACGCAAATCGGGCGGCGGGGGAGGGTGGAGATGGGGCGAACGACGGGATTCGAACCCGCGACATTCAGAACCACAATCTGACGCTCTAACCAACTGAGCTACGTTCGCCGTGGTATCAGCGCGCGTACTGTAGCGGGGCGCGATGAAAGATCAACAGAAAAAATGCACCGTGTCACGGCGTGGGCGCATAACTGCGATTAGGTGTATCCTGGGAGCGCGGGCGTCCCGCCCGCGTGGAATGCCCATGTCTGGCAACTGCGGGCGAGACGCCCGATCCAGGGGAACAATGGCGAGTGTCCATAAGTGCACCCAATCGCAGTTGCGCCCTCAGGGCGCAACTGCGTGGCGACAGCTTTCCCCGCGCGTCGGGCAAAGCGCATGGCCGATGATACGCATTTGTACGTGTACCAATAACCAAGTACATAAATGTCTCTGAACTGACGGTTCTGGCGTGCAGGCGTCCTGGTTGAAATGGGCCTGTTTGGATCATAAGTGGTTGCCCGTTAGAGTCTTCCGACTCCTTCTGTTTCGGTTGGCACGGCGCTTGCGATACCCACTCTCATTCGCGAGCATGGTGCCCGCGAGTTCGCAGTAGGAGAGGAGCGTGACGTATGAGCAGGTGGTTGGCAGTTTTGACTCTGTGTGCGGTGCCGGTGGTGGGGCTTGCCCAGCACGCGCCTCCGGCGGAACCGGCGAGTGTGCTGGCGCCGGCCTTCACGCAGGAGATGGCGGATCTCCTGACCAACGGCAAGGTGGCTCTGGACACGGTGTGGGTTTTGATCACGGCTTTCCTGGTGTTCTTCATGAACCTGGGGTTTGCCATGGTCGAGTCCGGCCTGTGTCGCGCCAAGAACGCGGTGAACATTCTGGCGAAGAACTTCGTGGTCTTCGCCATCGCGTCCATCGCCTTCTGGGTTGTGGGTTGGGGCCTGATGTTCGGGGACGGCAACGGGCTTCTGGGGTTGAAAGGCGTGTTCTTCGCTTCGGGGGCTGACAACAGCCCCGCGACGGGCGATGCCTATCGGGGCGTATACAGTGCGCTCAACTGGACCGGAGTGCCCTTCTGGGCGAAATTCCTGTTCCAGATGGTATTTGCCGGAACGGCGGCAACCATCGTGTCGGGTGCGGTGGCGGAGCGGATCAAGTTCCTCTCGTTCATCGTCTTCTCGTTCGTCATCGTGGGCCTGATGTACCCGATCACGGGTCACTGGGTATGGGGTGGCGGGTGGTTGCAGAAGCTGGGCATGTGGGACTTCGCCGGATCGACCGTCGTACATTCGGTTGGCGGCTGGGCCGCGCTGGCCGGGGTGCTCCTGTTGGGGCCGCGACTGGGCAAGTATCGCTCGGACGGCACGGTCAGGCCGATTGTCGGACACAACATGTCCATGACGGCGCTGGGTGTCCTGGTGTTGTGGTTCGGGTGGTTCGGGTTCAATCCGGGCTCCACGATGGCGGCCAGTTTCAACGACATCGGACGCATTGCCGTGACGACGAACACGGCCGCGGCGGCCGCCACCCTGAGCGCCACGATCGTGGCGTGGCGTCTGCTGGGCAAACCGGACTTGTCCATGATCCTGAACGGCTGTCTGGCGGGGCTGGTCGCGATCACGGCGCCATGCGCCTACGTCAGTGTAGGCGCTTCCGCCATCATCGGCCTGATCGCCGGTGCGCTGGTGGTGTTGGCCGTGTTGTTCTTCGACAAGGTCAAGCTCGATGACCCGGTGGGCGCGCTCTCGGTTCACCTGGTCAACGGCGTGTTCGGCACGCTGGCCGTCGGGCTTTTCGCTAAGGACGCGATCATGCCGTCGACCACCGGTAACGGCTTGTTCTACGGCGGCGGATTCGCGCTGCTGGGGAAACAGGCCGTCGGCGTCGTGGCGGTGGCGGCGTTCACGTTGGCGGTCGCCCTGGCGACCTGGGCGTTGATCAAAGCGTCCATCGGCCTGCGCGTGACCCGTGAAGAGGAGATTGGCGGTCTCGACGTGGGCGAGCACGGCATGGAAGCCTATCCGGACTTCCAAGGGTTCCTGACGAAGTAAACAGAAAGGGGAAACACGAGCATGAAACTGATAACCGCTTACATACAGCCGGAGAAACTGACGGACGTCAAACAGGCGCTATACGCGGCCGAGGTGTTCAAGATGTCGGTGATGAACGCCTTGGGTTGCGGACAGCAGAAGGGCTATCATGAAACGTATCGCGGGGCGGATATGGAGGTGAACCTGCTCAAGAAGGTGCGCCTGGAAATCGCGGTGAACGACGCCTTCGTCAAGCCGACGATCGACGCGATCGTCAAAGGCGCCCGGACGGGCAAAATCGGGGACGGCAAGATATTCGTCACCGAGCTGACCGAGTGCATTCGCATCCGTACCGGTGAAACGGGCGGGGCGGCGATCGGATAGGAGGGACCGTACCCGGTCCGATGAGGACACCCTTGCGCGCCCGCCGGGCGCGCAAGGGTGTTTCGTCGTGCGATGCCGAAGCCGTCCGGGGTTTCCGAGCGGGGATCATGTGAAGCGGCTGAAGAGGCCAAAGCCTTCCGCCATGAAGTGCTGGATCGCCTTTGGGCTGACGCGTCTGCGGCGGCGCCAGAATAGGAACGTGTTGCCGCCACCCTCCGAAGCGCATTTCGGATGCGCCGCGTAGTAGTCGAGCACATCGGTGGTAAACGTGGCGCGAATGCGGTCTTCCTCCTTGCCGCGCAGCAGGTACAGGCCGGAAAACTTCGGATGACTCCCGAAGTCGATGTCCGCATGGCCCAGCATGGCACCCATTTTGTGGTACCAGCGCTCCGGCTGCAGCGTGAAGCGCGGCAAATCCAAGCGGCTCGACCGGAACAGAATCACCGTCTGGAGATAGATGGTGCTCTGCTTGCCGGAACCCACGGTATACTGGTAATCGAAAATCTTCACGTCGGTATCGTTCGCGCGGCCGTGCAGGATGTTGCGGACTCTTCGGGTGTGGCCCTGCGAGAAGAGATGGAATGCCTGCATGGCGTCGACCAGGTCGTTGTCTTTGGCCGTGAACGACAGGTTGAGCGACACGGCCACCCGCCGCAGGTCCGCGGTGCGTTTCTTGTCGACCAACCATATCGCCCAGACAAGGATGGCCACGGCGGAGAGGCTGAGAACGATGTACATGAAGGTTTCCGTCATCTGCGACATGCCCGGCGACTCCTTGGCCGCGGGTTCATGTCCATCGTGCTGTCCGACCCGGTATAGGGTCAGCGGCGGCAGAGGGTTCGCCTTGCCGTCTGTGTCTTGACCGCGAGAGACCCCAAGGTTGACGGCGAGACCGATAAGGATAATCCAAACAAAGTGCCTGTTCATTTCACCACCATGCATGACGTGTCGTACGGTCAACCGCACTTGGGCAGCACGCCGCCTTCCGTCAGCGCCGCCATATCGTCGGGCGACAGCCTCACCTGCAGTGCCCCGAGATTTTCCTTCAACTGACCGACCGAACTGACTCCGATGATCGGGATCACGGCGGGGGCCGTGGCGAGCATCCAGGCGAGCACCACTTGATTGGGTGTCGCTCCCAGTCGGGTCGCCGCATCGGCGACCGCCGCGAGTCTCTGACGGTTGTGCGGCGTATCGTAGGCGCCCGTCGGCGTGCGGTCGGCTCCTCCGCCGTACAGTCCGCCGAGGAGCGGCGAGTATGCCAGCATCCGTATGCCACGAGCCTTGACGTAGTCCAACAGGTCGTCGTTGGCCGCGATCTGGTTGCCGAACGCGGCGCCCACTACCGGTTGCAGGTAGGAGAAGCGCTGCTGTATGCAGCAGTATCCCGGCAGCCCGTGTGTCGTACAAAATGCGCGCGCGGCTTCAAGCCGCCACGCTCGGTGGTTCGAGGCGCCGAGGCGCCGCACCTTGCCCGCGCGCACCAGGCGGTCGAAAGCCGTGAAGGTCTCCTCGTAGGGGGTCGCGGGGTCATCGAAATGCGCGTAGTAGAGATCGAGCACATCGGTCCCGAGCCGCCGCAGGCTCTTCTCGCACTCGGTCTCGATCTGTTCCGCGCGCAAGCCCAGACCGCATGGCTGCAGCCTCGATCCCATCTTCGAAGCGACAAAACAGGCAGCACGGTTGCCACGGGACAGCATCCAGCGTCCCAGTAGCGATTCGCTCTCGCCGCCCACACCGCCAGGCAACCATGCGGCGTAGATGTTGGCCGTGTCGATAAATGAGCCGCCCGCATCCATGTAGGCATCGAGGATGGCGAACGCGGTGGGCTCGTCGGTCGTTGTGCCGAATCGCATGGCTCCCAGACAGATCGCACTGACATCCACACCGTCGGCACCGAGTTGCATCCTCATCATATTCAGCGTCTCCCGCGTCGGTTCCCCATAGATGATCGGCACTGGCCGTCATGGCTTCGTCCACCATATCGCCACCATGGACCTTGCCATGCCTTTTCGGACAATGAAAGTCCGAATCGCGTGGTGGTAAACGGCCGGTAGAACCGTTGTGCTCCGGCATCGGGTCTTGCCTGTGCTCGGTGGTTATGGCTAGTGAAGGCGCTCGATCGCGGATGCTGGGTGGGCGTATGGGTTCGCGGATTTCGGTTTTGCACGGCGCGGGTTTTTCGGTAGAGTGTCGGCTTTCCCGTATCCCGCGAGGCGGGGTGCGACGGGTCAAGGAGTTCTCGACATGGGTGAGGCGGAGCACGGGCTGTTGCTGCAAGGCGATGCGGAGACGTTGAAGGCGGCCTATGCGCGCTTCGATGCCCAACCGGTCGACCAGGAGATGATGGAGCCGGACGAGGGCGATCGCGAATGGCGGCAGACGACCATCGGTCGGCCGGTATCCGTCACCGGACCGGGAACGTTTTTCGGACGCGCGCAACGCACGCTGGAGTTCGTGCCGTCGCACGAGCGAGGCTGGTGGTTCGATCGGCGGGACCTGACCGAATCGCTGCCGATCGGCGTCTCCGTTCTAAACGTCTGGACCACCGTGCGCAACATCGTCTTGTGCAGCGGTTCGCCGCACAACTACATGCGCATGGTCGAGCACATCGTCGCGCTGAAGTATCTGGGACTCGATAACGTGCGCATCCGCATGGATTCCGGCGACCCGCCGCTGTTCAACCGCAGCAGCATGGATCTGGTGGAGGCCATCGAGGAAGTCGGCATCGTGACGCTGCCCGAGTTGGCCCAGTACTACACCGTCAAGGAACCGGTGTCGATCGCGAGTCCCGGCGGCGGCTTCCTGACCTTCCTGCCCGCCGAAGGCCAGTCACGGCGTCTGACCATCGATTGCGCGGTGGATTTCCCGACGGCGATCGGGCGGCAGCGCATCCGATTCGACGTCAACCGCGGAACGTTCCGGCGCGGGGCGGCGGCGCGGACCAACACGAACCTCTGGATGATGCTCTACTGCAAGACGATCGGGAAACTGTTCGCGGATACCCGCAATCTCGGCTACACACGAAAGAACATTCTGATCGCGGGGCCGCGACGCTATGTCAACAAACCCGGCTTACTCCACCAGGGCAAGTCGCTGGAAGCGGTGTGGCACCGGGCCGTCCTGGATCTGCTGGCGGCGGTGGCGCTGATCGATCTCGGGCGGCTTGCCGGTCACATCGTTTCGTACCGGGCGGGGCACGCATTGGACTGCACGATGGTTCGTGAACTGTACCAGCGGGATCTGCTGCAAGAAATCTAGCGGGACCGACGAGGGTACGGCCGCAAGGGCGACAGGGGTTGAAACAAGGCTCCGGGAGGCGAGGCATGGTCGAAAAGGCGGTTCCTTTTACCAAGGCGCAGGTGGAGGCGTGGTCCGGGCGGTATCCGACGCCGTTTCACATCTATGACGAAGCCGGCATCCGTGACAACGCGCGTCGACTGAAGGCGGCGTTTGCATGGAACCCCGGGTTCCGCGAGTATTTCGCCGTCAAGGCGACACCGAATCCCTATCTGTTGAAGCTGCTCAAGGCGGAAGGGTTCGGCGCGGACTGCAGTTCCGGGCCCGAGCTGTCGCTGGCGGCGGCGGTCGGCATTGTCGGCGAGCAGATCATGTTCACGTCCAACGACACGCCGGCCGCGGAGTACCGGCAGGCTCGCGGACTCGGCGCCATCGTGAACCTGGACGACATCACCCACATCGACTACCTCAAGGCTCACGCCGGGATGCCGGAGTCGATCTGCTTCCGTTACAACCCCGGGCGTCTCAAGGCCGGGAATGCGATCATCGGGCACCCCGAGGAGGCGAAGTACGGCTTCACGCGCGAACAGCTTTTCGAGGGATATCGCCGCGCGCGCGATATGGGCGTGAAGCGCTTCGGCATCCATACGATGGTCGCCTCCAACGAACTCGACTGGCGTTACTTCGTCGAAACCGCCGATCTTCTGTTCAACCAGATCGTGGAACTGCACCGCGAACTGGGTATCCGGTTCGACTTCGCGAACCTTGGTGGCGGCATCGGTATTCCCTATCGGCCCGAACAGCAAGCGGCCGATTTGGAGGCGATCGGCGATGGCGTGCGGCGGCGCTACGAGGCGCTGATTGTCGCCAACGGGCTGGCGCCGATGAGCGTGTTTCTCGAATGCGGACGCATGGTGACCGGGCCGTTCGGCTATCTCGTGTCGCGGGTCCTGCACCTCAAACGTACGTACAAGACCTATCTGGGCCTGGATGCCTGCATGGCCAACCTGATGCGACCCGCGCTGTACGGCGCCTACCATCACATCACGGTGCTGGGGAAGGAAACCGCCCCCCGCACGATGGTCTGCGACGTCACCGGTTCGCTCTGCGAGAACAACGACAAATTCGCCATCGACCGCGCGCTGCCGGAGACGGGGCCGGGCGATCTCGTGGTGATACACGATGCCGGCGCGCACGGGCACGCCATGGGCTTCAATTACAACGGGAAGTTGCGTTCCGCCGAATTGTTGTTGCGGACCGACGGATCGGTGGTGCCGATTCGCCGGTCCGAGACGGAAGCCGATCTGTTCGCGACGCTCGACCTGCGCGGATTGAGCGGGTTCGCGGTTTGATTCCGCGGGCGCGCTTCGGGCGCGTCGCGGCGGGCTTGCCGCGAGCGCTCGGCCTACCGCGGGCGGTTGGCGCGGAGCGCGGCGGCGACCTCGACCACGTGGGCTTCGGTCATCTCCGGATACATCGGCAGCGAGACCTCATGGTCGGCGATGTACTCGGCGACCGGGAAGTCGCCGCGCTTGTAGCCGAGTTCGGCGAAGCAGGGCTGGAGGTGGACGGGGAGGGGATAGTGGGTCCCGAAGCCGATCCCGGCCGCCTGCAGCATCGACCTTACCGAGTCGCGTGAGGCCGCCATGGCCGCATACACGTGGAAGACGTGCCGCGCGTAGCGCTGTTCTCCCGGCAGCGTGAGTCCGTCGATACCGGCCAGCATACCCGCGTACCGTCGGGCATGCCTGCGGCGCGCGTCCGTCCACGCCTCGATGTGGGCCATCTTCACGCCGAGTACGGCGCCCTGCACGCCTTCCATGCGGTAGTTGAAGCCCTTGAGGGCGTGGACGCCCTTGGTGCGCTGACCCCAGTCGCGCAGCACGCGGATGGTCTCGGCGAAATCGTCGCGGTTGGTGGTGACGGCGCCGCCCTCGCCGTAGGCGCCGAGATTCTTGCCGGGGTAGAAGCTGAAGCAGGCGATATCGCCGAGGCTGCCGCAACGGCGTCCCCTGTACTCGGCGCCATGGGCCTGGGCGGCATCCTCGATGACGAGAAGCTCATGTTTCCGGGCGGTGGCGAGAATGGGGTCCATGTCGGCGGGCTGGCCGTACAGGTGCACGGGGACGATGGCCTTTGTGCGCGGGGTGATGGCGGCTTCGATGGCGGCCGGGTCCATCGTGTAGCTGCCGGCCGAGACGTCGACGAGCACCGGTTTGGCCCCCGTGTAGTCGACGGCGGAGGCGGTGGCCACGAAGGTCATGGCGGGTACGATGACCTCGTCGCCGGGGCCGATACCGGCGGCCAGAAAGGCGAGATGGAGCGCGCTCGTGCCGGAGTTCACGCCGATGGCGTGTTTGCAGCTGGCGTAGACGGCGAACCGTTCCTCGAAGGATTGCACGGCCGGGCCGAGGGCGAAGGCGGTGGTGTCGAAGACCTTGCCGACGGCGGCGAGGACATCCTCGCGGATGGTGGCATACTGCGCCTTGAGATCGAGAAACGGAACCATGGGCGGCCTCCTGATGGTGCGGGTTAGAGTTCGACCGGACGTCCGCGGTCGGCCATGGATGCCGTCGCGGCCTCGAGAATGCGGACGACGGCCAGCCCGGCCTGGCCGTCGGAAACCGGCGCCGTGCCGTTCGCGATGCAGTCGACGAAATGGACGGCTTCGCGCTGCAAGGCTTCGGTGCGGTCGATCTGCGGCGCCAGCATGTCGCCACTGCGGTAGCTGATCAGCATCTCGTAGACGCTCTCGCGGCTGGTCTCGACGTTGACGCCGCGGTCGTAGACCTTGACTGTCTCGCTGGGGTCCAGATCGTTGTAGACGACCATGCGGCGGCTGCCGCCCACCAGGGTGTGTCTGATTTTGACCGGCGAAAGCCAGTTGGCGTGGATATGCCCGATGCAGTTGCCGTCGAAGAACACCGTGAGAAAGGCCGTATTCTCCGGCTCGCCGGGGATGTGGCTGATACCGGTGGCCGAGACGGCGGTCGGCCGGTGCGGCACGACGTGACTCATGATGGCGATGTCATGCGTCGCGAGGTCGCAGAGGACGTTGACGTCGTGTTGGAAGAGCCCGAGGTTGATGCGTACGGAGTCGTAGTACAGGACCTCGCCGAGTTCCCCGGCGTCGACGAGGGAGCGGATTTTGCGGACGGCGCCGGTGTAGACGAAGGTGTGATCGACCATCAGCACCTTGTGGCGTCGCGTCGCCTCGTCGATCAGGGTCTGCGCTTCCCGCACGGTCTGCGTGATCGGCTTCTCGATCAGGACATGCTTGTCGTGGGACAGGGCCGCCATGGCGATCTTGAAATGCGTGGAGACCGGGGTGGCGATGACGACGGCGTCGATGTCGTTTCGCTTGACCAGTTCGCAGCCGTCCGTGCAGGTCTCGATCGCGGGGTACAGCGCCTTCACGCGCGCGTGGTTGCGGGGATTCAGATCGCAGACCGCGACCACCTTGGCGTCCTTCGTGTTCTGGAAGTTGCGGACGAGATTGGGGCCCCAGTAACCGTAGCCGATGACACCGATATGGATCATGCGTCTTTCTCCGTGAGGTAGCGCGCGACTCGCCCCGGCGCGCCGGTGACGACCGCGCGCGGAGGCACGTCACGGGTGACCACGGCGCCGGCGCCGACGAGCGCGGACTCGCCGATCGTGATGCCGCAGAGGATGACGGCGCCGCTGCCGATCGAGGCGCCGCGTTTGACAAGCGTGGGGATGACCTTCCAGTCGGCCTCGGTCTGCAGGCGTCCGGCGGCGGTGGCGCGCGGGATACGGTCATTGGTGAACATGACCCCATGGCCGATGAAGACCTCGTCTTCGATCGTGACGCCCTCGCAGATGAAGGTGTGCGAGGATATCTTGCATCGGGCGCCGATCGACGCGTTCCTCTGGATCTCGACGAACGTGCCGATTTTCGTGGCATCGCCTATCCGGCAGCCGTAAAGATTGACCAAGGTTGGGTGGGGGATGGAGACATTCTCGCCCAGCAGCACCGACTCCGCAATCATACCGCCCCTTTCCAGTAAACCGGACCTTTGTGCCACGCATGGCGTGGAAATGCAAGTTCCGATGCGAGCGCCCCGCTCGGGTCTTTCCATTCCACAGGACACGCGACACCAGGCCCATGGTCGCCGCTAGCGTTCGCGACCAGGGGCGGGGTGAGCGGATGGAACCCCGATGCCAAGTTCATTTCGGAGAAGCGCGCTGTCAAAGTCGAGCAACCGTTCCGGAATGTTCTCCCACGCCGGATGGAAGCCGAAGCCGCCTCGAAGCATCTCATCGACAGCCGCCTCCTTCGACCAACCCTGAACGACGGTGCGATACGCCGCGCACATGGCGCCCGTGCGATCGGACCCGCGCAGGCAATGTACCATGACCGGCGACGCTTGCGGATCGGAAACGATCCTGAGGAATCGGATGACATCGGCGCGGCGCAGGTTCCACGCCTTCATGGGGATGTGTTCGTAGTTCAGGCTGATATCTCCGATTTCATCCCGGTCCGAATGGAAGACACGCAGGTTGACGATGGTCTTGATGCCCAGTGCGCGCAGGTTTCGCATCCCCTCTTCGGTCGGTTGGGCACCGCGATACAGGGTTTCGCTGACCCGGTGAAGATTCGGCGCACCGTCAAGCGGTATCGCCCGCGCCCATGACGACGGGCGGTTCAGGACTGGCGTGACGGCGTCGCTGGAAAGCCAGCGGGGTTCACCCTTCACCGCGGCGCCCGACTCGCCTTCGTCGGCACTGGTAGGTTCGCAATCGGCTTGATCGGTGCTGTAGTACGTCCAAATGCCGGTCTTGTTGCCGACCCTGTGATGGAGGCCTTCATCGAACATGTCGAGGTCGCTGGGGACACCGTATGCATAGTGTGTGGTCACGTCGTAGCGATAGGCGCCCCTGGCCTCCGGGCGTCCGTTCGGGTAGCGGTACTCCCACTCGCCGACCTTGCGGTCTTTGTCGTATCGCCCCGTCACAAGCGGCGCGTTCAGGTGGGACCAGGCGGCATAGGGGCCGATCCGTTGGCCGTTGTCAAAAACCAGTCGGTCAAAGGGTGTGCCGGACTCCCACCACCGTTGCCAGACGCCATGCTCGCGATTCCGCTTCCGCGGGCCTTCGATCTCGCGCGAGCCGTTCCGGTACCAGCGCGTATCGAGGCCTTCGAGTATGCGGGTGCCGCCCATGTCGGTCCGATAGCGATACCGCCGCCTCGGTTGCTTTTCCGAGGCGTCCCAAAACGTCTCGCACACGGAGATGTCCTGGTCGGCCCAGGCGAGGGGCAGGAAAAGCGCGGGATCGTCGGATGGGCCTGCCGTCGCGGCGGGCGCCATCAGTTTGGGAGCGATGCCGATGTTCCCGAGGCGGCCTTTGAGCATGCGGAGATCGATCGATGCATTCGTGGCGTTGGGTGGCAGCGCCGCGGGCATCCAGTATTCCTCCAAACGCACGGGGGACAAGGGGTCGGCCGGATCCCGCGGGATGGCATCGCATACCCGAACCGCGATCCCGGCCACATTCGCGGGCGCGTCACCCGTATCCCAGAGCGGCGCCCAGGAGAGCGACACGCTTTCGCCACGCGGCGCATCGAAGTGGTAGCGGGGTTTCGGCGGCCTGCAACACGTGACGGACATGGCGATCATCGAAGCGTCCTCCGACGGACTGGAATTGCAGACGATGATGTACACGGCGCTGTTCGTCGGTATGTTCAGCAGTGTCGACGTTCCCATGCCCATGCCGAGGATGGCAAGCGGGGTTGGCCTCGCATTGCGCGTGAGCCGCCCGCGGGATGGGGTGTTGACGGTTTCGGCCACGGACACGGCCGCCGTCACGCGCGGAAGCGCGTGGTGGGGCGTACCGTGTGCGATGGCGGTCTCGTCGAGGTCGACGCGAACCCATTCGCTCGTGGGATGGGTATTGCGCACCAGCCAGAGCATCGCACGCAGCGCTTCGAGGCGGCCGGCCCACCGCGCCGGAGCATCGGTCGCCGGTGGAAGATCGGTGGTTATGACATGGGCGGGCGCCGTGATGGCGCCGCCGTCCTTTTCCCTTTGAAGAAAGCCCTTCGAATCGGATGTGGAGCCTGCCGCATGGCCCCAGTGTGCCGCCTCTTGCAGGCACGCGCAGGTGACAAGCACCCGCAGTGCCGACCAACGTCCACAGACTCGCATAATAGCCCCCTTTCCGGTCGAAAGCATAGGTCGCCGAGTCCCTCTGTCAAACACAAAGGAGTGCGGAAGCGTGGGATGCGAAACCGATCGCCACGGCGGGACGCCCGCGCCGCCACGCAAAATCGTCGCCCGTCCGCCCTATACGCACACATGCCGTCCGCGCGAATCGTGGTTGAGAAGACGCGACGGAAGACGTACTATGATTCGGTCGACGTTACATCACTGCAAGTCGAGGCCGATATGTCAAGTGAGCAACCAACGCGTTCGATGCGGCGTGCGGGAACCATCCGTTTCCCTTGGCTGCCGCTGTTCGGCGCGGACTTCCTTGCCGTTGTGGCCGCGTACTACACGACGCTCCTGCTGCGCTTCTACAGCGGGTTCGGGGAGCAGATCTACGGTTTTCTTGCGCGCATCGTCGGCCGCGGCGCGGCAGCACCCGTGGGTTTCGTGCTCGAGCGGTTCTACCTGGAAAGCGGGTTGCGCATCGTCCTGATCGTGACGGCGACGGTGTGCACCCTCTACGCCTTGCACGACCTGTACGCGGGGCGGCGCTTCCTGTTCCGGCGGCCGGAGGGGTGGGGGATTCTCGTGTCGAACCTCGTTGCCCTGTCGGTGTTCTACGCCTATTTCTACATCACGCGCAACGTTTTCCATCCGCGCAGCATGTTTGCCTCGATCATGGTACTCAACATCGTGTATGCGGTGCTGTTCCGGCAACTCGCGCGGGCATGGATGGGCGCGATGCGGGCGCGTTGGGGTGTCGACCCGTGCCCGGCGGTCCTGGTGGGACAGGGCGAGGCGGCCGAGGCGATCGCGGACTACATTCAGACACGAGTCCCGGATGGGCTCTCGGTGGCGGCGCGCGTTCGGGCCGAGGTCGACGCGCCGTTCGCGCAAGTCCTGGCGGACACGCGCGAGGCGGTGCGGGCGCACGGCGCCGCGGTGGTGATCTGCGCGGACATCGGCCTGTCCGTCCCCCAGATCATGCTCCTGTTGGATGCGGCCGAGGCGTTGGATGTTCCCGTCAAAGTGCTTTCCCCGGAACTCGGCGTCCTGCCGGATGCCGCGCGCATGCCGTCGGATCGCATCCTGGGAATGCCGCTGGTGCATTTCGGGGTTCCGCGGGACGGTGGACGTCTCGGCGTCTTGCGCCGGGCCGTCACCTTGATGGTGACGGGGGTTGGGTTGGTCGTGACGGCGCCGTTGATGGCCCTTATCGCGGCGGTCATCCGCGTGACGAGCCTCGGCCCCGCGCTGTTCGTACAGGAGCGTATCGGCGTCAACCGCAAGCCGTTCCGGATGTACAAGTTTCGGACCATGCACGACAACGCCGAGGAACTGCAGGCCCAGGTCGAGGAATTCAGCAACCAGCGCGGCGTCGCCCTCTTCAAACTCCGCAAGGACCCGCGCGTCACGCCCGTGGGACGCTTCCTGCGGCGGTTCAGTCTCGATGAGCTGCCTCAGTTGTTCAATGTCATACGGGGCGACATGGCGCTGGTGGGGCCGCGGCCGTTACCGCGGCGCGACTTCGAGAACTACTACGAGAACTGGCATTACAGCCGGCACGGCGGGCTGCCGGGGCTGACATGCCTGTGGCAGGTGTCGGGGCGCAGCGATCTCGACTTCCATGACATGTGCATCCTGGACGTCTACTACCTGCGCAACCACACCTGGGTACTCGACCTCAAAATCGCCCTGCGGACCGCATGGGTGATGCTGTTTGCGCGCGGGGCTTATTGAGCGCCGGTTACTCCAGCGCGTGGCCGGGATGCGAGCAGGTGGGCGATTCGCCGATGGCGTTGAGCTGGTAGACGCCGCCCTGGGGGCAGACCGGCATCGCGGCGCCTTTGACGTACTGCAGGACGGCGGCTTCATCGGCGGCGTCGCCCGCCGACTTGTTTGCCTCCAGCGCCCACTGCTCCTTGGCGGCATCGAGTTGACGCAAATTGTTGATACAGGCGTTCTCCTGCGACACAGTCCGCGCCTTGACGAATGACGGGATGGCGATGGCGGAGAGCATGCCGATGGGGGCGAGGGCCATGCCGGCGATCAACTGCCGTCCGCCGGCCGTGCTGGTTCCCGAGACCTTGATGCCGCCGCGGTAGTTCATGATCGTGAAGCCGCCGCTCGAAGCGAACTGTTCGGTCATCATCTTCCGCATGAATTCCACGGCGCCTTTCGACTGATCCGGCGGCATCGGCATGGCAGCCATGGCCCTGGCCTGCACGTCAGCGATGGTCTTTCCAAAGCGGCTGCTCACGAACACGATGCCGTTGTTTTCCTTGTCCGACTCCGGCACAAAGCTGCGAAACTCCGGTTGCGTGCGCAGGCCGTCGCCCGCCTTGCACGTACGAATCGCCTGGGAGACGGCATCCATCGAACTACCCAGGATCAAGTACGGGCCATGCGTGGCGAGCGTGATCTGCACCGGGACGGGGAACGGCACGGGCAGCGGAATGGTATAGAGCGTGGCATCCTCAACCTTCATCTCCGGCAGGGGCATCTGCAGCATCGTCGCGCAGACACGCTTGATGGTGTCGATGATCGTGCTGTCCTTGACCGCGGTGATGACGAGCAGCGAGGGTTGGGGAATGTCCACCATCGTCGCTCCCATGGGGATGGACGAGGTCGCCGTGCTCGACAACTGAATCGAGACCACGCCTTCGGCGCCCAGCGAAGCCATGAGGCTGTCGACCGAGGTTCCGAGTTGGGCCTTGGCGGCTTCCATGCTCTGGTTGAAGCCCTGCACGGCCTCCGGTCCGCCCATCTCGGTGATGCCGGTCTTGGCCATCTGCCACAGGTACTGCAGGTCGGCGGTGCCCGAGCGAGCGAGGACCGTGTCCTTGGACAGGTAGGCGAGGCATCCCATGGCGCTTGGGCTGACACCCACGAGGCCGCGCCACAAGGGGAGCAGGGCGGCTTCCGCATCGCGGCTGATGAACGACTTGATGTCATTATGGCCGTCGGCGCGCGGCACGACGCTCATTCCGAGTCCATTGACCGCATAGAAGCCGTTCTTCTTCAGGAACCCCGAGAGTTTCGCGACGACGTCCGCCGGGGCGGCCTGCTCGCTTCCGGGTGCGACCGGCGCGAGCTTGGTCAACTCCATGAGGAACCCCATCCATTCCTCAAGCAAGCCGTCGACGTTGGCCACGACGAACAGGTCGCCGCCCTGATCGAGGCGCGAGGCGATCTCCTGGAATGTCTGGCGAACGAGGGCCGGATCACGCGGAGCGGGCGCGGCGAGCGACACACCGGAAATGGCGACCGAACAGATACTGGCGACTGCGAGACGGGTTATGGCGTGCATGTATGATCTCCCCAATAGACGTTCTCGTCATCGGTTTCTTCGGGCGACAAACGCCCGCGGGAACGAACGATACGGCAGCGGCATGCCGTGTGCAAGCCGGTTTCGTCGCAGCCGGTTTCGTCGCAGCCCGTGCGGCGGGCCCCGGTGGATGCGTGTTGTACGGGACGACGGAGAGCGGGACGCCCGTCTCGGAGATCCGGGCGTACTGGGAGTAGGCACGGTTCTCCGAAACGTGCCCCGGTGGATGAGTCCGGCAGTACAGCGTGGCGCTACGAGCCCGCTGTCCCCCGGCGGACGGCGCCATGAACACCCAACAGCCAACACGGAATGTCCAACAACGAACGGGGGAGGGAGAGCGGGCCAGGGGCGACCAGGCCATCTGGGTGCGGTAAGACGATGAGGCTGACGCAGGTGGCAATGGGGGATGTGTCGAGCGTGGGCCGACTCCGGGCTTGAAGGTGACCGTGCTTTGTCCCGTGGCACCCCTTCGTGTTGTCTTGTCCTGCGTCTCCAAATGCGACACTCTGGGCATCGCCATGACGCTTACGCTGCACCTGATATTCGAAGGCGAGTGTTCCTTTACCCGCCCACGAACAGCCCGTCCGCGGTTTTGTGCGCCTGGCCGAGGGTGACGAGGGTTTCGAGGATGGGGGCGAGTCTGTCGGCACGGGCGCGGCTGAAGGCGCGGGCGACGATTTCCGGGGTGGCGGGTTCGTTCATCCCGACGAGTATGGCGCGGACGGCGGCGACCTGCTCCGGCAATGTCCTGGGCCAGGATTGCTTCTCGGTGCGCACGGAGCTCCGAGACGTGCGTCCCTCGGCGCCGGCGGCGGGCACGTCTCGGAGAGTGCCGGCCAGTTCGGTCTGCTCCGCCGTGCCGCCGTGCTTCTGGAAGTCGGGTCGCAGCCAACGGATCTTGCCGCGGGCTTCTTCGGCCGCGCGCGCGGCGTTCAGCGCGACGAGACGTTCGAGAAGCTGCGCATCGCCGAGCTCGGCCGGCCACCCGTAAGCCTCGGCCACCGCCGCATCGAGTTCCTCATGCAGTTGCCGCAGCACGGAGACCAACCCCTGCTCGTGTATCGCCTTCTCCTTCGCCGTCAAGGCGTCGCCCGCCCGCAGCTTCTCCAGGACGTTGTACATGCCCGTCATCGTCAGCCCCGCATGCTCCGCCTGCCGCGCCTTCCGGTGCGCATCCAACTGCTCGCCCAACTCGCGAATGCGCGCACGCTGCGCCGCCGATGCGTCCGGGAACGGGAAGGTCTCGAAACAACGGGTCTTGTTGTAGCGGGGGTCATTGCCGACGCCTAATCGCCCCCCAGTCTTGAGTGCCCAACAGACGTGCGTGCGGCTGCTGAGCACCCCGAGGAAATAGGCGTCGTCGAGGGCGATGTTGACGAGCATGTTGTCCGGCAGGATGGCGGCATCGAGGAACTGGAAGAAGCGGTGCTTGGCGGTCTCGACCGTGGCGATGTAACGGGGGAGACCGGCGAGCGCCGGGCGGAAGTTCCCGCGTGGCTCGCCATGGATCCACCAGTTGTTGCGGTAGCCTTGCCGGTTGTTCTGGTCGCGCTCCGGCTTCACGCGCTCCAGCACCCACTGGTAGACGGTTGGGTACTTGGCGCGCACTTCGTCCGCCGCGAGACCAAACAAGTCGATCACCAGTGCGTCCCGTGGAGTTGCGGTGAGGTCGCGCCCGTTGCGATAGCCACGGATGTGCCGGTCCAGTCCCGTGACCTTGCCAAGCCCAAGTGCTTCGGCCTCGTCACGCGTCACAATGAAGCCGGCGCCATGCAGTTTGACACCAGGACAACTCACCCCCCCATTCGCCTTCAGTTCCACGGCGCCGGCGACGTTGGCGCCGACG
>CAYYJS010000048.1:0-26666 GCA_964472315.1 uncultured Victivallales bacterium
AGGAATGCGCGTCCCAGGGACTCAGCCCACATGGATACGCGCGCCCCCATGCCGGCGAGCCTGCGCAATGCGCTTGTCTTCCGTGTGACCTGAAGGCTACTCTTGCACCCGACCTGTAACGAATAACCGTCATGGACCGACGTCACACCCAGAATGCCGAAGACTTCATCGCGAGCGACTTGCGGCAGATGAAGTCGGCTCGGCGGTACAACGCCTGGCTATACGCCCAACTTGCCCCATACATCGGCCGGTACGTGTTCGAGGTTGGTGCGGGCATCGGCAACATGACGGGCCGCATGCTCGACGCCGCGAAGTCCGTTACGGCCATGGAACCGAATAGCGGTTGTCGATGCGAACTCGTGAATGCATACGGCACGCGACCGGGGTTCGCATGCCTGCCGTCGCGACTCGAGGACTGCCTGCCGGAATCCGTTGGCCGCAAGTTCGACACGGTGCTATGCGTCAACGTTTTGGAGCACATTCCGGACGATGTCCGCGCGTTGCGGATCATGTCGTCCCTGTTGCACAATGATGGCAACATCGTGGTTCTGGCGCCGGCATGCCCCTTCGCACTGGGTCCGATCGATATGGCGGTCGGTCATTTCCGAAGATATTCCAAAAAGCGGATCACGGATACGTTCCGCGAAGTCGGCCTCATTCCGCAAACCGCCCGTTACCTCAATTTTCTCGGGTTGCTGGGATGGCTGTACAACGCCCGTGTCACACGCACGGTAACCCAGCATGACCGCCAGGTTGTCCTTTTCGACCGCCTCGTTCCGTTGATCGCGGCGGTCGAACGGTGCGTACATCCCCCTATCGGATTGTCCATCATCGCCGTTGCAGGAAAACCCACATGAATACCGACTCCATTGACGCTTTTCGAAATGTCGCCGTCGTCATTCCCTGTTTCAACGAGGCGCCCACCATCGGCAAGGTCGTACATGACTTTCGTTGTGTCCTGCCCAACGCCATTGTCTACGTGTTCGACAACAACAGCACCGACGAGACCGCCGCACGGGCGTTGGCGGCCGGCGCGTGCCTGCGACACGAAAAACGTCAAGGCAAGGGGTTCGTCATCGCCAACATGCTCGCCACCATCGATGCCGACTACTATGTCATGGTCGACGGCGACGACACCTACCCGGCGGAAAAGGCGCACGACCTGTTACTCCCTTTGTTCGCCGATACCGCCGACATGGTCGTCGGCCAACGCCTGTCGGAACATAGTACGGCGTCGTTCCCGCCGCTTCATGTCTTCGGAAACAAGCTTATCCGAAACGTAATCAACCTCATCTTCGGCTCGGCCTTGGTCGATGTCATGTCGGGATACCGGGCATTCACCCGCACCGTCGCGGATCACCTTCCCGTCGTAGCCTCGGGATTCGATGTCGAAACGGAGATGACGCTCCAACTGCTGTATCGTGGCTTTATCGTCAAAGAGGTGCCGGTCGCATATCGGGAGCGTCCTCTCGGCAGTTCGTCCAAGCTTCGGACATTCCATGACGGCATTCTGGTGTTGCTGAAGATTCTGGGGATATTCAAGGCCTACAAACCGCTCACATTCTTTGGAGGAATGGGCCTGCTCGCGTTTCTAACGGCCGCCGTGCCTGGGACATCCGCCATCGGCGAATATCTGCGCGATGGCCGGCTCACCTCTTTCGTCGGGGCGCTTATGACCGTCGGTCTGCTCTTGGCGGGGTTCATGCTCGCGACAATCGGCGTCACGTTGCACACCGTCAATTTCCGCATCTTCGAGATGACCAACGTGCTGTCCAAGCAGATTCTGCGAGCCGCGAGACAGTCGGAGCGCGTGACGGTCGAAACCGGCAAGCCGGCACCGTCTTAGCGGTTACCCCCCATCCCACGCGCCTCGACCGTAACCGCATCACGGTTTCCGCGAAGTCGGGTTAATCAAAATAGAAATTCGGCTTCGCAAATTGCTTCAGGTGCCCGTCCAATCGCGGCAACACGGCCCGTTGCGTCGGAGACACCAGTCCGTTAAGCACGCGCATGGGATAGAAGTCGCCCTTGCCACGCGCATAGCGCACCAGGTCTCGGTGGATCAGACCGCGGTGCACGCAGCGATTGAAGTAGTCATCGATCCGCTCCACCTTGAACTGCGAAAAGAGCCCGCTCATATAGTACATCGTGAAGTAGTGGATCGCATTCATGTGCCACTGTAATTGGAATGACCAAAGCAAGATGCCGACCATCGGAGCAAGAACCGCGGCTCTGACCGACACCGCCCGACGCTGGAGCAGCCATTCCACCCAGGCCAGCACGGGCAACGAGCCCACCAACATCGGCACGATCAGGTAACGCGGCCCGTAGCACCAGGCACCACCCCACGAATGGAAACAGGCAATCAGCAGCCAGTTGCTCAGCACAACCACGCCCAGAAAGGCGGCTTCCATCGCGCGCCGTCTGACGAACAGCGGCACCCCCAGCCAGGCGAATACAAACAAGGGGTAATGGATGAGCGCGTTATACCCGTTATCCGGCTGCAGGAACATGCCCTTGAGCGACTGAGGAATGCACCGGATATCGAGCCGCGCCACGACCTTGCCCCCCTGAACCCATTGCCCATACCCATCCGCCAACAGGGACCCGCAGCGGTAGTAATTCGCACCGAGGTAGACGCCGGCCGTCACCAGCGCCGGCAACCCCAGACAGGCGGCAAAACGCCATCGGTCCCTCCCGACCGCATGCCGCACGCGTTCCCACACCGAACTCCCGGGCACGCCGGACAGGAGGGCGAACATCCAGATTATCGCCAGGAACGGGCCATAGCTCACCTTCACAAGGAAGAGCAGCCCCGCCCATGCGGCGGACGCCGCCAAGTGACCCCACATCGTCCCGCCACGGGAACCGGCCTCCCGTTGCCGGACGAAGCAAACCAAGTGGTAATAGGCGCCGATAAACGGAAAGAACTGAAATATCTCCAGCGTCGGCGCCCGCAGGTAGTGCCACATGAAGGTGCCATAGAACGACGCCAGGACGAACGCCGCGCTCAACCACTTCCGCGATGTATACAGGCCCGCGAGTCGGTATAGATACACCGTTATGATCAGCGTCAGGAGAATCTGGTAGACATTCAGGATGAACATCTGCGAGTCGGTGCCGACCATCGGCGCGATCGTTCCCGCATACAGCTTCTCGACGAACAACGGCGGAAGGTACAGCAGCGAGTAACCGATACCGTACTTTGAAAAGAACTTTTGCCGGGCGTCATTCTCGTACAAATATTGCCCGCGTTCCTCGACGAAACCGCCCAGTTGCTTCCGGAACGTGTAATCGAGCCCCCACTCGCCCGTTGCCAGAAAACCGGCGACTTCAGCCCTGGGCGCGAAATTGTCGCCGGGATAGAACATGCTCGGCATCGTGATGAAGTGGAACGCCGAGACGAAAATGACCAGCGAGACAAGCGTCCAATCGGTCCGACGGAGGAAGTCGCGTAAGTTCATCGTTTACACCTGCGCATCACATCGGTCGGTTTCACGCAACCCGGTCTCGATACCACCCGCCGACCCGTCACACGCGGCACCAGACCACACCAGGCAGGGAAGGTACAACCGGTGTCGGCCAAACGCAAGACTCCAGCGGTTGACACCTCGCGGGAATTGTGCGAGAAAGATCAACCACGTACGTGAGGTGAAACAGATGGCATTCCTAAGGATTCAAGGGGGCTCGGATAAGGGCCAAAGGGTTCAGATCGATCGTGACGAGGTCGTCATCGGACGGTCACCCGATGCCCTCCTGCGTATCGACGACCCATCGGTGTCCGGTCATCACTGCGCGATCGCCCGCCAGGGGCGGCGCTTCATGCTGAAGGATCTGGGATCGACCAACGGCACGCGCCTGAACGGCGTTCGGGTCGACACCTACCAACTCGGTGCCAAGGACATCATCACGGCCGGAACGGTGGATGTTCTGTTCGATGGCGACGATATCGAAGACCATCTGGCTGAAGAGATACCGCCGACGATCGTGCGGCCCGCCACCGGACGCCATGCCGCCGTGCGCGCCGAACCCGCCGCGTTCTCTCAGCGGCAGAGCAGCAAGGGCACGTGGATCGGCCTGTCGGTCGTCGTCGGACTGTGCGTGCTGGCGGCGCTCGGATGGTTTCTGCACAACCTGCTGCGCAGCGGCTGAGTCAGATGCGGCAGGCTTGGGCGGTCTCCTCCGGCAACGCCGCGGTCGCCACATCCTCGCACGCCTGCCCGCGGCGCACGCGCACATGCGCGCCGCCGCCTTCGGCCCGTCGCGCATACCGCAGGCAGATCGCCGCCGCGAGTTCAATGTCCGCCCCCGTGACGCCGCCACCGGGCAGGAGTCCGGTGGGCCCGCCAACGTCCCGCGGCGCAAGCAGGACGTCATCCGGCCGCGCCAGCGCTTCGATGGCCGCATTGTCCGCCGCATCGCGCCCCAACACATAACGCCGACCCGAAGGCAGGCGGAAATGGCGACCATGCCTGAGCAGCGCAACCGCGTTCAGATCCCCGAGCCCCTCGTGCGCCACGAGTTCCCGCAGGCGCGCGCAGTAATTCGGCTCGGTGAGCCGGCATCCCCCGGCCGGCGAGGGATAGTCGACCAGCCCATAGGCGCGCGCCAGCGCGAACTGTGGCTTGCGGCCGCGCCCCGAGAGCGCCAGCAGACGCGTGCGGTCCACCCACCCGCGTCGCTCGGGCTCGGTCTCGGGCAACAGTTGCGCGCTCAACGGGCGCAGGACGAACCCCGCATGGGTGGAGTCACGCTCGACAATACCCAGGTTGGGTCGGTTCTGCGACATTGGACGCTGGTTCAGGACCTCCCCCGTGAACAGAAACCGGCAGTGCTCGCGGGCCATCAACTCGCCGGCGCGCCGCAGCATCCGCGCATGGCAGTCGATACAGGGGTTCATGCATTTTCCGAAACCGTGCGGGGCCTCGCGCAACAAGGCAATGATGTCGGACGTGAAGTCGACAACATGCAGGGGAACGTCCAGCGCCCGCGCCGCGCGTATGGCCGCTTCGGGGCTGTAGAACGGGCTGTCAAAGACAACCGCATGCACGTCGATGCCCTGCGCGCGGAGTACGCAAATGGCAAGCTGGCTGTCCAGTCCTCCCGACAGCAAACCAAGCGCGCCTGTTCCGTCATGTCCCATCGCGGCCTTCCTGTTATTGCCGGCGGGATACAATAGCGCCCCGTTACCGGATGGCAAGGGCTTACGCTTGACATCCGCCGGCGCCGCGGCTTTGATCCGCCCCCATGAGAATCGTCGAGCATCTCGTCACCGAGTTCAACGATGTCGACGTGTGGGAGCGCCACGGGGGGTACGACTTCGAGGTCGCCGGCGGCACACACGCCACATGGGCCGACGATCGCATCATGACCGGCTATGCCTGGGACGCCATCGCCGCCGGCGCTCTCTTGCGGCCGGGGGCGCCCCCGCGATCGATTCTGATGCTCGGCCTGGGTGGCGGCACCGCCGTCCGGCAGTTGCGGCGCTTCCTGCCGCTTGCCCGCATCACGGCGGTCGAGATCGATCCGGGCATGATCGATCTCGCGCGGCGTTACATGCACCTGGACGAACTCGACGTCGACGTCGTGTCCGGCGACGCCTACGCCTACGTCGCCGACGCGGACGCCCTGTTCGATGTCGTCATCGACGACGTCTACCTCGGCGCCAAGGACGACGTGGTCCGCCCCGCCGACGGCACAGCGGCACTGATGCAGCGCCTGCGCGCCCGTACGACGCCGGGCGGCGCCGTGCTGGCCAACCTGGTGACGGGCGCCGGCCACGAGCGCGTCCGGCGTCAGTTCCGGCAGGTCCTCCAGGAGGCATTTCCCTCGCTGCGCGTCGTCCGGTCCGCGAAGGGGTTTAACGAAACCATCGTCGGGGGCAACGCGCTGGCCGGCACCGCACGGTTGCGCGAATTCGACACCGCGCTCACCCACCCGCGCGATCTCCAACTCTGGCAGGCGCTGCGCGTCGACGTCCTGCCCTCGTCAATCGACCGCCCCAGACCTTGACTTTCAGGGACGAAAACGACGATAGTGGACGCCCGTTGCGGATTCGTACGTTATCAACTGCAAGGAGTCATTGCGATGCGGAACGCGCTGTTGCGGAAAATCGAGTCGCGGGAAGCCCATGTCGGAGTCGTCGGACTCGGATACGTGGGCCTGCCTCTGATGCTGGAGTTCGCGAAGGCCGGCTTCACTGTCACCGGTCTGGACATCGACGAGGCGAAGACCAAAGCCCTGGCCGCCGGCAAGACGTACATCCGTCACATTACGGCCGACGCCATCCGCGCCGGCATCACCGACAACCTCAAAGCCGCGGCGACAACCGACTTCAGGCGGGCGACCGCCTGCGACGCGCTGCTGATCTGCGTTCCCACGCCGCTGACGAAACACCGCGACCCCGACCTTTCCTTTATCGAGGATACCGCGGCCGCGTTGGCCCCGCACATACGCGTCGGCCAGTTGATCGCGCTCGAATCGACCACGTATCCGGGAACGACGGAAGAGGTGATGATCCCCATCCTGGAAAAGGGAAGCGGGTTGAAGGCGGGCAAGGACTTTCTCGTGGCCTACTCGCCAGAGCGCGAGGACCCGAACAACGGGCAGTTCCGCACGGCCACGATTCCCAAGGTCGTCGGCGGGTTCGACGCCGATTCGCTGGCCGTCGCCCAAGCCCTGTACGGCGCCGTCATCTGTCGCACGGTGCCGGTGTCCACGTGCCGGGCCGCCGAAGCGACCAAGTTGATGGAGAACATCTTCCGCTGCATCAACATCGCGCTGGTCAACGAACTGAAGGTGGTGTTCACGGAAATGGGCATCGACGTCTGGGAAGTGATCCATGCGGCAAGCACCAAGCCGTTCGGCTTCATGCCGTTCTACCCCGGTCCCGGCCTGGGCGGCCACTGCATCCCGATCGACCCCTTCTACCTGACGTGGAAGGCCAAGGAGTACGGCGTCTCGACCCGGTTCATCGAACTTGCCGGCGAGGTCAACACCGCCATGCCACGCTACGTCGTGCAGCGGACGATGCTCGCCCTCAATGCGCACGGCAAGGCGTTGCGCGGCAGCCGCGTGCTGCTGGTCGGTCTCGCCTACAAGAAGAACGTCGATGACGACCGCGAGAGCCCGACGTATGTCCTGTGGGATGAGCTGTTGCACCATGGCGCCGAAGTGAGTTTCTACGACCCGTACTGCCCGGTCGTGCGGCCAACCCGCGAGCATCCCCAGTTCGCCGGCATCCCGAGCGTCGCCTGGGACGACATCGCGGGCCGTTTCGATGTCGCCCTGATTTCGACGGCGCACGACTGCGTCGACCACGACACGCTCGCCACGCTGGTGCCCCTGGTCATCGACACACGCGACGCCTGCGCGCCCGCACCCAACGTCACAAAGGCATAATCCGTGCGCGCCTACCATCGGTGGCTGTTGTTCCTCGCCTACACGCTGGCGCTTGGCGGCATTTGCCTGGCCCCCGGCGCCCTGATCCGCCCGTTCACGCCCGCGATCGCCGGCATCGATCTGGTCGGCCATTTCATGCTTTTCGGTCTGCACGCCGCGCTGTTCGCGTGCGCGGTCGGAGGGCCGACGCCCTTGCTCCGCGGCGTCATCGCGACCGCGGCCATCGTACTGAGTACCGCCTACGGACTGTCCATCGAATGCCTGCAGGCCGCGTTCCGCGGCGCGGGACGGCAGTTCGACTGGTGGGATCTGGCCGCCGACGCGGCCGGCGCGGTCGTCTTCACGGGCGCGCTGCTGGCGCTTACCCGTGGCACGAACCGGGGACCATGGCGGATAACCGGCAACGCAAAGGGAGTAACGCGATGAAGATTCTCGTCACAGGCTCGGCCGGGTTCATCGGCATGCATACCGCGCAACGCCTGCTGGACCAGGGGCACACGGTGGTCGGCTTCGACAACTTCAACGACTACTACCAGGTCGCGCTCAAACGCGATCGGCAGGCACGCCTGGCCACATACCCGCGGTTCACGCCCATCGAAGCCGACCTCTGCGACGGCGATGCCGTTTCGTCCTGCTTCCATACCCACACGTTCGACGTCGTCTGCCATCTGGCCGCCCAGGCCGGCGTCCGCTACTCGATGGAACAGCCGATGGTGTACGAAAAATCGAACCTCGCCGGGTTTCTCGCCATTCTCGAGGCTTGCCGGCACGCCCGCACGCCGCGCCTGGTCTACGCCTCGAGCTCCAGCGTCTACGGCGGCAACACCAAGCTGCCGTTCAGCGAAAGCGATCCCGTCGACCATCCGATCAGCCTCTATGCCGCCACGAAGAAGGCCAACGAGCTCATGGCCCATGCCTATACGCACCTCTACGGCCTCCAGACGGTCGGGCTCCGGTTCTTCACCGTCTACGGTCCGTGGGGGCGTCCCGATATGGCCATGTGGATATTCACCCAGTCCATGCTGGAGGGCAAGCCCATCGACGTGTTCAACCACGGGGACATGTACCGCGACTTCACCTATGTCGACGATATCGTCACCGGCGTGTGCGGTTCGTTGTTCAGTCCCGCGCTGGATGCCTGCGAGGTATTCAACATCGGCAATCACAAGTCGGAACGCCTGCTGGACATGATCGGCATCCTCGCGGATACGCTGGGTGTGAAACCGCGGCTGCGCATGCGCGACATGCAACCAGGCGATGTGCCGGCCACGTATGCCGACATCGACCGCATCAGGGCGAAACTGGGATTCGAGCCGACGACCCCCATCCGTATCGGCATCCCCCGCTTCGTCGATTGGTACCGGAAGTACCACGGGATCGCCTCCTGAAACGAGGATCACTGCCATGAAACTATTCGTTCCCGGTCGCATCTGCATCTTCGGCGAGCACAGCGACTGGGCCGGCGGCTACCGCCGCATCAACGCCGCGATCGGTAAAGGCTTCGCCATCATCGCCGGCACCAACCAGGGCCTGCAGGCGGAGGTGCGCCCCCATCCGTCGAAGTTCATCTTCAGGGCCGTGCTCAACGACGGCACGGCGCTGGAACCCTACGAGGCGCCGATGGAACGGGAAGCGCTCATGCGGGCGGCCGAAGCCGGCGGCTTCTTCAGCTACGCCGCCGGCGTCGCGTTCCAGGTGTTGACCCACTACCGCGTCCGCGGCCTCGAGATCGTCAATACGGTGACGGACCTGCCCGTCAAGAAGGGGCTTTCCTCCAGCGCCGCGGTCTGCGTACTCGTCGCCCGCGCGTTCAACCACGTCTATGACCTCAAACTGACCGTGCGCGGCGAAATGGAACTGGCCTATGTCGGCGAGATCACGACACCCTCGCGCTGCGGCCGACTCGACCAGGGCTGCGCCTACGGCAACCGGCCGATTCAGATGACGTTCGATGGCGACCGGATCGACGTGAAGGAAATCGTCGTGCCGCGCGATCTGCATTTCGTCATCGTGGACCTCCATGCCAGCAAGGATACGAAGGAGATCCTGAACCGGCTGAACCATTGCTATCCTTTCGCGGAGAACGACATCCAGCGCGGCGTCCAGCGCTACCTCGGCGAGATCAACGCCCGGATCGTCGCCCGCGCCGTCACCGCCCTGACCCAGGGCGACGCCCGTGCCATCGGCGCCCTGATGACCGAGGCGCAGGCCGCATTCGACACCTACGTTCAGCCGGCATGCCCGTCCCAACTCACGGCTCCGGCCCTGCACCGCCTGCTGACGTACGAGCCCATCAAGCCTTTCGTCTACGGCGGCAAAGGCGTCGGGTCGCAGGGCGACGGCACAGCGCAACTCATCGCCCGCGATGCTCAGAGCCAGGAGCAGGTCATCGAAATCGTCGAACGCGACCTGAAGATGCCGTGTCTGCGGCTGGTCCTGAGTTCCGCCCGCCGCGTGCGCAAGGCCGTCATCCCCGCCGCGGGGTTCGGCACCCGGCTGTTCCCGGCGACAAAAGCCGTGAAGAAAGAGCTGTTCCCCGTCATCGATCGCGACGGGCGCCCAAAACCAGCCATCCTGACCATCGTGGAAGAGGCCCTGAGCGCGGGAATCGAGGAGGTGGCCATCCTCGTGCAGAGTCAGGACCGCGCGCTGTTCGAGGAGATCTTCCATACCCCCCCGCGTATCGAGAATTTCAACAAACTGTCCGTCGAGAACCAGCGCTATTGCGCCTGCCTCATGGACATCGGCCGGCGCATCGTGTTCCTGGCGCAGGATGTCCAGGAAGGCTTCGGCCACGCCGTCTTCTGCGCGCGGGATTGGGTCGGTTCGGAACCGTTCATGCTGCTGCTGGGCGATCACCTGTACCGGTCGCGTACCGATCGCTCGTGCGCCCAACAGGTGATGGATGCCTATACGGCCGCGGGCACGAGCGTGGTCGGCGTCCAACCCACGCCGGGCAGCCAGATCCATAGCTTCGGCTGCGTCGCCGGGCAGCCGCGCGACGGCGCGGTGACCTTGGACATTACGGAATTCGCCGAGAAACCGGACCTCGAATACGCCCGTGAGCATTTGCGCGTCGAGGGGATCGGCGACGACATGTTCCTGACGATCTTCGGGCAGTACGTCCTCACCCCGCGCGTTTTCGAATTCCTCGAAGAGAACATCCGCCAGAACCTGCGCGAACGCGGCGAGTTCCAGTTGACCTCGTGTCTCGACCGCGTGCGCCGCGAAGAAGGATTCACCGCGTGCCTCGTCGACGGCACACGTTTCGATATCGGCTCCCCGGAAGCCTACGTGCAAACCCTTACGGCCTTTGGAAAACCATGACCGCACCCTTGCGCATCCTGTCGGTTGTCGGGGCGCGCCCCAACTTCATGAAGATCGCGCCGTTCGTCAAGGCCATCGACCGCCACAACGCGTCGGCGGCGGGCGCGCCGGAAGGCACGGTTGCGACCATCCGCCACGCGCTCGTGCATACGGGCCAGCACTACGACGCGCGCATGTCCGCGGCCTTTTTCGACGCCCTCGACATTCCCGCCCCCGATGTGGACCTGGGCATCGGCTCCGGCACGCACGCCGAGCAGGTCGGGCAGACGATGATCGCTTTCGAGAAGGTCGTGCGCGACTGGCGCCCCGACTGGGTGGTGGTGGTCGGCGACGTGAATGCCACCTGCGCCTGTTCCATCACAGCCAAGAAGGAGCATGTCCGCCTGGCACACATCGAAGCCGGCCTGCGCTCGCGCGACCTTGACATGCCGGAGGAGATCAACCGCCTCGTCACCGACCGCCTGTCGGACCTGCTGCTCACGCCGGACGCCATGTCCGACGACAACCTGCTCCGCGAGGGCGTGCCGCCGGACCGCATCCGGCGCGTCGGCAACATCATGATCGATACGCTGGAAGCGCACCGCGCCAAGGCCGCCGCGCTCGATCTCGCCGCGATCGTCCGCACCCACGCCATCGATCCGTCACATCCGCCCGCCGCGCCGCGCGTGCCGTTCGCCGTCCTGACGCTGCATCGCCCGTCCAACGTCGACCACGCCGAAGCGCTGTTGCCGCTCGTCGATTTTTTTGTCGATGAAGTCGCACCCCGGCTGCCGCTGGTCTGGGCGGTCCATCCCCGCACGCGAAAGCAGCTCGAACTCCACGGCGTCTGGGATCGCATCCGGACCGTCCCCGACATTCTGCTGCTCAACCCCGTCGGCTATCACGAGATGCTCCGACTGAACATCGGCGCACGCCTCATGCTCACCGACAGCGGCGGCTTGCAGGAGGAATGCTGCGTTCTCGGCACGCCGTGCATCACACTGCGGGAGACCACCGAACGCCCGGTTACCCTTCGCGAACATGGCGGGTTATCGGTTCTCGCGGGCAACGACATCGGCCGCATACGGACGTCGTTCGCCGCGTTCATGGCAAGCACCAGTCAGACGACCGCAAAACAGCCGCACCGCCCCGAACTCTGGGACGGCCATGCCGCCGAGCGCTGCGTGCAGGCCATTCTCGAAGCAAACCGCGTACGTGAATAACATGACGGAACAATCCCGAACGAGTGGCGCGCCGGCCCACGCCGGCGCATCGACCAATGTCGTATGGCACCCCGGCCACGTCGGCACGGCGGAACGCGAGACGCTCACGCGCCAGCATGGTTGCGTGCTCTGGTTCACCGGCTTGAGCGGCTCCGGCAAGTCCACGATCGCGCGGGCGTTGGAGGCGGAACTCATCGGACACGGTCACCTGGCCTATGTGCTCGATGGCGACAACATCCGCCACGGACTGAACGCCGATCTCGACTTCTCGCCGGCCGGGCGCGCCGAGAACATCCGGCGCATCGCCGAAGTCGCCGCGCTGTTCGCGGATGCCGGCATGATTGCCATCACGGCCTTCATTTCGCCCTACCGCGCCGACCGCGAGCGAGCGCGCGCGGTCGTCGCGCGCGCGTCCGCGGCAGCACCCCGCGGAGTCGCGCCGGCCGCGCCCGTATGCCCGCGCTTCGTGGAGGTGTTCGTGGACACGCCTCTCGCGGTCTGCGAGTCGCGCGACCCCAAGGGCCTCTACGCCAAGGCCCGCGCCGGCACAATCGCCGATTTCACGGGCGTCAGCGCACCCTACGAAGCGCCTCTGACCCCGGAGATCGCGTTGGGCGGGCCGAACCAGTCGGTCGCGGATGCGGTTACTACAGTATTGACCGCCCTGAACCGTTTTTCTATTTTGTCCCCCCTAATCGCACCCGTATGAATCGGGCGCCCGCGCCCACACCAGAAAGAAAACGCATGCCCGGCGACTACACCATCACGCACCTGCGTCAACTGGAAGCGGAGTCCATCTACATCTTCCGCGAAGTGGCGGCCGAATTCGGCAAGCCGGTGATGCTCTACAGCATCGGCAAGGATTCGTCCGTCATGCTCCGGCTGGCGCAAAAGGCGTTTCATCCCGGCAAGATCCCCTTCCCGCTGATGCATATCGACACGGGCTGGAAGTTCAAGGCCATGTACGATTTCCGGGAGCGCATGGCACGTGAGATCGGCTTCGACCTCATCACGTACAAGAACCCCGAAGGCGTCGCCTTGGGTGTCAACCCCATCGATTTCGGTTCCGAGAAGCACACCCAGATCATGAAAACGGATGCGTTGAAGCAGGCGTTGAACAAATACGGGTTCGATGCGGCGTTCGGCGGCGCCCGGCGCGACGAAGAGAAGTCCCGGGCCAAGGAACGTGTTTACAGTTTCCGCAACCGATTCCATCAATGGGACCCGAAGAACCAGCGCCCCGAACTCTGGAACCTCTACAACAGCAAGATCGCCAAAGGCGAATCGATCCGCGTGTTTCCGTTGTCGGACTGGACCGAGCTCGACATCTGGCTCTACATCAAACTGGAGAACATCCCCATCGTCCCGCTGTACTTCGCGAAGGAACGTCCGGTCGTCGAACGCAACGGCGTTCTCGTCCTCGTGGATGACGATCGTCTGCCCCTCAATCCCGGCGAGAAGCCGATGATGAGGAAGGTCCGTTTCCGGACGCTCGGTTGCTACCCCCTGACCGGCGCCGTCGAATCCGAAGCCGAAACCCTCGATGAGATCGTGCAGGAGATGCTCCTGACCACCACCTCCGAACGTCAGGGGCGCGTCATCGACTACGACGGCGCGTCCAGTATGGAAGAGAAGAAGAAGGACGGGTACTTCTGACCCCCGGTTGATCGCGATGAAAAAGACCTCCAGTTTCCAGCAGCAACAGGCCGCATGGATATCCACCGACATCCTGGGGTATCTGCGGCAGCACGAGCTCAAGGATATGCTCCGCTTCCTGACGTGCGGGAGTGTGGACGACGGCAAATCGACGCTGATCGGACGGCTGCTCTACGACAGCAAGATGATCTACGAGGATCAACTGGCCGCCGTCATGAAGGACTCCAAAGTGCACGGCACCACCGGCGACGATTTCGATCCCGCGCTTCTGACCGACGGTCTCAAGGCCGAACGGGAGCAGGGCATCACGATCGACGTCGCCTACCGCTACTTCTCGACGGACAAACGCAATTTCATCATCTGCGATGCCCCCGGCCATGAACAGTATACGCGCAACATGGCGACCGGCGCCTCGCACTGCGAACTGGCTATCGTGCTGATCGACGCCCGCAACGGGGTGATGCCCCAGACCAAGCGTCACAGTTTCATCGCCACGCTGCTCGGCATCAAACATCTCGTCGTCTGCATCAACAAGATGGACGCCGTCGGATATGACGAAACGATCTACCGGCGAATCCGCCGCGAGTACGAAGGCTTCGCCGCCAAACTCGACGTGGCCGACATCCATTTTCTGCCCATCTCCGCGCTCAAGGGCGACAACGTCGTCGAACCGGGCACGAACATGCCCTGGTTCAAAGGCGAACCCCTGCTCTCCTACCTCGAGAACGTCCAAATCGCCAGCGACCGCAATCTGATCGACTTCCGATTCCCGGTGCAGTATGTGTTGCGCCCGAATCTCGATTTCCGCGGCTTCTGCGGCACCATCGCCTCCGGCATCGTGCGCAAGGGCGACGACATCGCCATCATGCCCTCGGGCAAGCGGACGCGGATCGCCTCGGTCCTGACGTTCGACGGCGAGATCGATGAGGCTTTCGCGCCCATGGCCGTCACCGTGACGACGACCGACGAGGTCGACACCAGTCGCGGCGACATGATGGTTCACATCAACAACCTGCCACAGGTGGGCAACGATTTCGAGGCCATGCTTGTCTGGATGAGCGAGAAGCCCTTGACGCCGGGAGCCCAGTACGTGCTCAAGACGACGTCCAACATGGTCCCCGCCTCGGTCGATCGGATCCGCTACCAGTTCGATATCAACACGCTGAAGCGGCATCCGACCGACGCGCTTCCGATGAACGGCATCGGCCGCGCCGCCATCTCGACGCACCGGCCGATCTGCTTCGACAGCTACAGCCGCAACCGGAACACCGGCGGGTTCGTCCTCATCGATCGCGTGACCAACGCCACATTGGCGGCCGGCATGATCCTCGACCGCGAGCCCAACGCCATCGTACCGGACAAGCCCCGTCACGAGGAGCCCGTCAGTCACTTCATCCGCAGTCACCGCAGCCTCGTCACGGCCGCGGAACGGGAGCGGCGACTGAACCAGCGCGCACGCACGATCTGGCTCACCGGACTGCCCAAGTCCGGCAAGTCGACGATCGCCTACGCCCTGGAACGTCGTCTGTTCGATTCCGGCAGCCAAGCCGTCGTGCTTGATGGCGAGAACCTGCGCGCCACCGTTTCGGCCGACCTCGGGTTCTCGGCCGACGATCGACGCGAACATGTCCGCCGCGCGGCCGCCGCCGCGCGCCTGCTCAACGATGCCGGCATCATCGCCATCGTCGCCCTGCTCTCGCCCTATGCCGATGACCGCGCCGCCGCACGACGTCTGATCGAGTCCGTCCCGGGGACAGCCGACGGTGACGGTCCGACCGCACCGAGTCGCCGCTTTGTCGAGGTGCTGGTCGACTGTCCCATCGCTGTCTGCCGGCAACGCGACACCGATGGGCTCTACGAGAAGGCCGACCGCGGAGAGATCGAACATTTCTCGGGGGTCACCGCGCCCTATGAAGCGCCGCGGCATCCCGATATTACCCTCAAGACGGCGGAATCCGATGTCGCCGCCTGTGTCGCGCAACTCATCCGCCGGCTCGCGCCGCCCACCGACCTTGCGTCGGTGGAGTCAAAAACAGTGTAATCCGCGCTGGTCAACGCGACGGTGATTGGCTACACTCGCGATGTTTTGGCGAAGGGGTTGCGCATGAAGTCGTCAGTGAAGCATGTCTTTTCGGGCGGTCTCGCCGTAGCGGTCCTGGGCGCCGTTCTGGCAGCCATCGGCGGCGCGCGGACGCTCCAGTTCATTCTGACGATGCACCGCTACCAGAATTTGAAGCCTCTGCAGATGACACTGCTGCTGATCATCCCCCACGTCCTGATGCTCGCGGGGGCCGGTTTCATGGTTGGGGGCGTCATCATGGTCGCACGTCGTATCGTGATCGACATGCGGATGTCATACCGCCCCGAGGATGCCGACGAGATCGACGACCAGGAAGAGGAACAGGAGTCCGGCTGAACATGAGACGTCGTGACGACAGGAAGAAGGCGTATCGGGTACCGCTGGAAACGAACGGGATCGTCACGTCCAACCGGCCTCGAACGGAGGCGAAGGATATCTGGTTCGCCATCGCCATCCTGTTGGTTCTGTCGGCCTACCGCCTGGTCTCCGGACTCCTGTCGCACGTCGAGGCGTTTTTCCTCGCGTACACCGAGTTCCCCATCGCCGAGGTGCTGACCAACAGTCTTTTCTTCTGGCTGCTCGCGCTCCTGTGGGTCGCCTACCGCCGCTGGCAGGCCGCGGTGGCGGCCAAACAGGAACTGGAACGTGTGATCGGCAGCATCAGCCCCGACGTGCTGATCGTAGTCGACCAGAACCGCACCATCACCATGTGCAGCGGCGCCTCGCACACGATGTTCGGACGCGAGAAATCCGATCTGCTGGGGCGGCGGACCGAGGAACTCTACTACGACCGCCGTGTCGCCGGCCACAAGGGCGAACTCTACCGGCTCCTCGAACAGATCGGATTCCATACCGGCACGGCGACCGGCCGTCACCGCGACGGACACACGTTTCCGCTCGAACTGATCACCGGCAGGATCCGCGAGCATGGCGGGGTCGTCATTCTCATGCGCGACATCACGGACCGCCAGCGCGCGGAGGACGCCTTGCGCGAGAGCGAGGAACGCTTTGCGCAGTTCATGCGCTATCTGCCCGCGTGCGCCGCCATTAAGGACTTCGGGGGACGCATCGTCTACCTGAACGACTATTTCGAGAAGGCTTTCGGATGGCGGCTCGAAGACTGCATCGGCAAGACGGTCTTCGACCTGTTCCCTCGCGCCTGCGCCGAAGCCTCCCAACGCGACGACCAGTTGACGCTTCAGCGTAACGAGGTCCAGCGAACCGTCGAACAGACGCCCCAGCGCGGCGACGTGCGCACCATGCTGACGTACCGCTTCCCGATCATCCGTGCCGACGGGCCGCCCCTGCTGGGCGCCATCTCGCTGGACATCACCGAGCGTCAACGCGCCGACGAGGAGCGGCGCAAACTGGAACTCCAGATCCAGCAGACGCAGAAACTCGAAAGTCTCGGCCTGCTCGGCGGCGGCATCGCGCACGATTTCAACAACCTGCTAATGGGGATCATGGGCAACGCCGATCTCGCGCTGGCCGACGTGCCGTTCGATTCGCCCGCCCGCGACTGCATCGAAAAGGTGCTCGCGGCCACGCGTCGGGCATCCGACCTGGCGAACCAGCTCCTGGCCTATTCCGGCGAAGGCAAGCTCGTGCCCATCCCGCTGAATGTTTCCAACCTTGTGCGCGACATGCGCGAATTGCTGACGGTGTCGGTCTCCAAGAAGGCGGACCTGGTGTTGGATCTCGCGGATGGGTTACCCGCCGTGGAGTGCGACGTTACGCAGATGCGTCAGGTGATCATGAATCTGGTCATCAACGCTTCCGAAGCCCTCAACGAACGATCCGGCCGTATCCTGATCGAAACCGGTGTGCGATACTGCGACAGGATCGACCTCGGCAAGGTCTACCTGCCGGAAGGCCTGCCGGAAGGCGATTACGTCTACGTCCGGGTCAGCGACACCGGTTGCGGTATGGATGATGCCACGCTGGCACGCATGTTCGATCCGTTTTTCACGACGAAATTCGCGGGGCGCGGCCTCGGCTTGGCGGCCGTGCTCGGTATCGTCCGCGGACATCGCGGTGCCGTCCAGGTCAACAGCGCGCCGGATGTCGGCACGGCATTCACGGTGCTGCTGCCGACAACGGCCAAAGCCGCCCATCCCATCGAACCGCCCGCGGCGGAAACGGACACATGGACCGGCACGGGCAAAGTTCTGGTCGTCGACGACGAGGACGCGGTCCGCGACGTCGCGCGGCGGATGCTCGAATCGATCGGTTTCACCACGATCGCCGCCTCCGATGGTCGCGCGGCCGTCACGCTCGTGCGCGAACATGCCGATACGATCGACGCCATCCTGCTCGACATGACCATGCCCGTGCTGGACGGCACGGACGCCGTCGTTCAGATCCGGACCACGCACCCGGACCTGCCGATCGTTCTGTCCAGCGGCTACGATCGGGCGGAGGAATTGGCGCGCACGGAGCCGGCGGGCACACTGCATTTCCTCCAGAAACCGTACCGTCTGGAGACCATGCGCGCATGCTTCAAACAGATATTCGGCGAATAATGGGCTTGAGCCAAGCCATCTTTCAGCCTACAACTTCCGGCGCGAAACGCCTGGCGTACGCGGCACGCGACACCATTGGCGTGGCCGCTTTCAGAAAGAGGCTGACCCCATGAATGGATTCGACTCCTGTATCCGCGTGTTTGCACTCCGTAACGGCAAGCATGTCCGCTACTACAGTCTCGCGGCCCTCGAAGCGGCGGGATGCGGCCATCCATCCCGCCTGCCCTACTGCCTCCGCATCGTCCTCGAATCGCTTATGCGTCGCCAGGATCACCCGGCGTTCACCGCCGACCATGTGCGCCAGTTCGCCGCCTGGCAACCGAACGCCGCTCCCGTCGAGTACCCATTTCTCCCCTCGCGCGTCCTGCTGCAGGACTTCACCGGCGTCCCATGCGTCGTAGACCTCGCCGCCTTGCGCGACGCCATGGCGGCCGCCGGCGGCAACCCGGCCGCCATCGAGCCGTCCATTCCCGTCGATCTCGTCGTGGACCACTCGGTCCAACTCGACGAGGCCGGCTGTCCGGGCGCCTATGCCACCAACCTGCGTCTGGAGATGGAGCGAAACCACGAACGCTATGTCTTTCTACGCTGGGGTCAATCGGCATTCACCACGCTGCACGTCATGCCGCCGGGATTGGGCATCTGCCACCAGGTGGATATGGAGTTGCTCGGCACCTGCGTCAGCACAACCGCGACGCCGCATGGCACACTCGCCTACCCCGACACGCTCGTCGGCACCGATTCCCACACACCGATGGTCAACAGCATGGGCATCGTCGGCTGGGGCGTGGGCGGCATCGAAGCGGAGGCCGCCATGCTCGGACAGCCGATCCCCATCCTGTCGCCCATCGTCACCGGCGTGCGGCTGACCGGCCGGATGCGCCCCGGCACGACCCCCACGGATGTGGCCCTGACCCTCGTGGCCATGCTCCGCGCCAAGGGCGTCGTCGGCCACTTCGTCGAATACTTCGGTCCGGGGCTCGACCACCTCCCGCTGGCGGACCGCGCCCCGCTGGCCAACATGACGCCCGAATACGGCGCCACCATGGGCTTCTTCCCGATCGACAACGCCACGTTGGACTACCTGCGCATGACCGGCCGCGACGCGGAGCAGGTCGAACTCGTCGAGGCCTACGCCCGCGCCCAGGGCCTGTTCCGGTGCGGCGACGACTCCGACATCCGGTATTCGAGCGTCGTCGAGCTCGACCTTGACACCGTCGTGCCGTCCGTCGCCGGACCGAAACGACCGCAGGACCGACTGGCCCTCCCGGCCGTCGGCAGGGCCTTCGAAGCCGATCTCGTCAAACCCGCGGATCAACGCGGGTTCGGCCTGACACGCGACCGGTGCGCGGCCACGGCGGAGATTCCCGGCAAGGGCGTGTTGACACATGGCGCGGTCGTCATCGCTTCGATCACGAGTTGCACGAACACCGCGAACCCGTCGCTGCTGATCGGCGCGGGCATCCTGGCGCGCAAAGCCGTCGCACGCGGACTGCGTACCCCGGCGTGGGTGCGCACCAGCTTCGCGCCCGGCTCGCGCGTCGCGGCGGACTACCTCGCGCGCGGCGGCTTGTCCGAAGCCCTCGATGCGCTCGGCTTCCAGATCGCCGCCTACGGGTGCGCCACATGCATCGGCAACAGCGGACCGCTGGATCCGGATATCGCCGCGGCCATCGGCGAGAACGACCTCATCGTGGCCGCCGTGCTCAGCGGCAACCGCAACTTCGAGGGACGCATCCACCCGCTGACCCAGGCGAACTACCTCTGCTCGCCCGCGCTTGTGGTGGCTTACGCCTTGCGCGGCACGGTCGTCGGCGACCTTGCCAACGACCCCATCGGCAAGGGCACCGACGGCGCACCCGTGTACCTGCGCGATATCTGGCCGACCGAGGCCGAAATCGGCGCGCATGCGCAACAGGCCAATGACCCCGCCCTGTACCGCAAGCACTACGCGGACCTGGCGTCGATCAACCCGGTGTGGAACACGCTGCCCGCGCCGGGCGGCGCCACCTATGCCTGGGATGCCGCCTCGACCTACATCCGCAATCCGCCCTGGCTCGACGGGGCCACGCAGCCGCCCGCTCCGCTCGCTGACATCGTCGGCGCGGCCGTACTCGGCGTCTACGGCGATTTCGTGACGACCGATCACATTTCGCCCGCCGGATCGATCGGCAAAACCAGCGCCGCCGGACTGTACCTGATCGCACAGGGCGTGGCGCCCGCCGATTTCAACTCCTTCGGCGCCCGCCGCGGCAACCACGAGGTCATGGTGCGAGGCACTTTCGCCAATACCCGTATCCGCAACCGACTCGTCGACCGCCTCGGCGGCTTCACCCGGTATCACCCCACCGGCGAGGAGATCACCGTCTTCGAGGCTTCCCAACGCTATGCCGACGAAGGGCTGCCGCTGATCGTCCTCGCGGGTAAAATGTACGGCGCCGGTTCGTCACGCGACTGGGCGGCCAAGGGTCCGGCATTGTTGGGCGTTCGCGCCGTCATCGCCGAAAGCTACGAACGCATCCACCGCAGCAACCTCATCGGCATGGGCATCCTGCCACTCGAGTACGCCGACGGCACGAGCGCCGTCTCGCTCGGTCTGACCGGCCAGGAGGCATTCACCATCGCGGGCATCGCGGACATGACACCGGGCGCCCCCCTGACGGTGACGGCCGTCGGCAACCGTACCGTCACATTCAAGGCCCGCAGCCGGATCGATTCACCGGTCGAACTCGACTACTATCGCCACGGCGGCATTCTCCCGTTCGTCCTGCGCAAGGCCGCCGGCATCCCCTGCTCCTGAGAACCGGTCGCCGCCGATAGCCCGTTTGCCAACGCACCGGTCACCCGGCCCGCCCGGCGCGCCGCGCTAGAATGGCGTACGCCTCGGCGGGGTCCTCGACGTTCCGCAACAGATCTTCGGTCTGGCAGGCCATGCGCTCGACCACGACCTCGCCGTCGCACGGCACGCCGAATCGCGCCAGCACCGCCTGTCCAAGCCGGCTCAGGACCGCCGCGTGGACCTCGCCAATGCCCATGTGAACGATCAGCATCGCCGCCGCACATCCGACGACCTTGTCATGCACGGACAGTTCGGCAGGCGCCACCCCGGACGCCTTCAGGAAATCGCCCAACTCGAACAGCGGATGCAGCCACCTGCCATCGCTGCTGAACACCATCGTCGCGCCATGGTACACTTCCAGGGTGTGTTGCATGATCCACCGATGCTATCGCACCACTCGCCGCGCGCCAATCCCGATATTTGTGTCCATCCGGAAGTATCGACAACACGGCATGCCCTGTGGCATCATACCGGCGAACTGAAGGAGGTGCGCGCGATGAAACGTCTGCTGCTTTTGTGCTCCATCCTCGCCGCGACCGCGGCGCATGCCATCGACCGCGACGCCGTGAGCATCGAACGTGTGCAGGTTACGTCCGCGATGCTCGATCACGGCGACAGCGTCTCCGCCCAAGCCTTCAGCGAGACCGCGGTTGACCCATACGCCGGGACATGGGCCATTCTCGCCGCCCTCGGCATCGGCGTCGAAGACCCCGACACGGGACCCGATGCCGACACCTGGTCGGTCGCCCTCGGCATCAAGTGCTACGTGGCACGCCTCACGTCCATCGCGCTGCTCGGTTCGTACGAGCGTAGCGATCCCCCCGAGCGCGACACGTCCGCCTGGGCCGGCGAAGTCCGCCTGCGCCAGCGCATCCTCGATCCGGCCGCCACCGTCAGCCCCTACCTCGAAGGCCGCGCCGCACTGGCCGAGGTCAAGACGCCCGCGCCCGAAACCGGCCATCATACCTTTGTCGCCGTCCGGTTTGCGGCGCTGCTCGGGATCGAGTTCGCCATGCGCGACGACTTCAGCATTGTCTTCGAGGGCGGCTATACGGAATCCGAAGATATCGATGACGGTTACGATCCCGCCGACGGCTGGATCGCCGCCGTCGCGATGCAGTACTACTGGTTCTAGCTGGGCGCCCGCGTTCACGCGGCGCCGAACAGGCGGCCCAGCAAGGCCCGCACATCGCCGGCCGATACGTCGCGCGGATTCGCGGCCGTAGACCCCGAAGCCAGCGTCTCGGCTACAACCGCGTCGACATCCGACAGCGACCGCCCCGCAAAGGGCGAGCGCACGCCGAGCGCCTCCAGCAACACCCGCGTACGGGCGACCGGCTCCGCGCCGAGCGCGCGCTCCAGCGTCTGCAGGCGGTCGCCGCACGCGGGTGCGTTGAACTCCAACACATCCGGCAGGCAAACCGCACAGACCAGTCCGTGCGGTTGGTGGAATCGCGCGCCCAGCGGATGCGCCAGGCCGTGCACGAGACCGAGACGCGCGTTCGTCAGCGCCAGGCCGGCCAGGTAACTGCCAACCAGCATATCGCGCAGGCATGCGCCGCCCGCCTTGGCATGCGCCTCGACGATGCCGCGCGAGATCAAAACGGCCGCCGTCATCGACCACTGGGACGTCATCTCCGTGGCCTGGCGACTGATGAGCGATTCGACGGCTTGCGTGAATGCATCCATGCCGGATGCCGCAACCACCGCAGGCGGGCACGACGCCGTCAGCAGCGGGTCCAGCAACACGTGGCGGGCGATGAACGACGCGTGCCGCAACGACTTCTTGACCCCCGTGCGCTCGTTCGTCAGCACGCACACCGTCGTTGCCTCGGAACCTGTGCCCGCCGTCGTCGGGGCGACGACAAACGGCGTCCGTGACGCCGGGGGCTCGGTGCCGTCATGGTATTCGGCCACCGGCAACGGCGCCTCCAGCAGCCCGCCCGCCGCCTTGGCGATATCGATGACGCTGCCGCCTCCGACCCCCGCGACCCAGTCAACCGCATGCGCCCGGGCAACGGCCAGCAAATCCTCAAGCTGCGCCAGCGTCGGTTCGCCGCCGGGGTGCTGCCACGTGGCGACCCGACACGACGTCGGCGCCCCGGCGAGGATGCGTGCCAGCATACCGGAGTCGCGTAACGAACGGCCATGGACGAGCATGCCGCACGGACCAAAAGACGCCGCCGCGGCAAGCAACTCGGCGGCGCCGCCTTCGCGCAGAACCGTGCGGGGCGGCAACGTCAGACCGTCGGGCATGACGGACATCGGCAGGCTGCTCATTCAGGCACCTCTCGCAGCGGACTCAGGCCGGATAACACACGATGAACGCAATCAACTCGAGGTCGGTGTCGCCGGCGTTGTGGATGGCATGCGATTCGCCGTTGCCGGTCAACACCGCATCCCCGACGGCGACAGGCGTCCGAGTCGTACCATCGTCCAGAATGCCGCGGCCCTTGACCACAAGGTACACCTCGTCCTCCCCTTCATGCCGGTGCGGACCAATTCCCGCGCCGGGAGGGATGACGAGCCGCGCGCACAGTCGCGCGTTCGCCGTGAAGTCATCCTTGGCAAAGTAGTGTTGGACCGTCACCGTCCCCGCCCCGCCGCGCATGTTCGCGCGTGTCTCCGCTATCATCTCGCCGGCCTTGCGTATCATGTCGTCGCGCCTCCCGCTGGTTTGCGCGGGACATTACCCCGACCCGACCCGGAACGCAACCGTTCGCACGATGGCGGCGGCGGGATTGATGATAGCTGCCGGAGAGCGGTCGGGACGCCCGCGCTCCCGGTACGCCACAGGCCATAGTGCGGCGCTTCAGGGTTTGTGGGGGGATTTGTCATTGAACGGAAAGCGGGTTCATGCTCAAGCCGCCGAAGTGAAAGACCCGACAAGGCGTGCGACGAAGCGTAGACGACAAAGCGTGAGACGAAGTGTGGGACGAAGCGTGCAGCCGTCGTCCGCACCCAGTGAGTGCAGATTAAGGCGAACGATTAGGGCGAACGATTAAGGGAGCGTCTCGTTGTTTCCCTAATCTTTCGCCCCAATCATTTGCCCTAATCTCTCCAAACAGGCCGAAGCGCATGGCCTTCTGGTAGACTTTCGGTCTCTCATGGCCAAAGAGCTCTGCCACACCTGCTGCTCCTATCCATACCACGCCACACTTCGTCGCCTTCTTCGTCCCACGCTTTGTCGTCTACGCTTCGTCGCTAGACTTTGTCGAGACTACTCTCGGCCGGCCATCTGGACACAAAATGGGCTTTCTTGCCCGCACTATACCCGATTCACGGCTTGTCAGCCCATCCCGATCACGCCCGGACCAATACGATTCCCCCCCCCCCACAAACACATAAGAGCCCATAATGCGAACCGCTGCCGGCGCACGGCTATCCCTTGATGCAACCGATCGGTACCAGCCGCGCGACACGTCGGGCGATGCCAGCGCGTTCGCAGGCATCCACCACCTGGCTGACGTTCTTGTAGGCTTCCGGCATCTCCTCCGCCAGCGTGCGGCGGTCTTCCGCCATGACCTCGATGCCGCGACGGCGGAGCTCCTCGGCGATGTTGCGGCCGCGGGCGGACTTCAGCGCCGCATGGCGGCTCATGGCCCTGCCGGCCCCGTGACAGGCGCTGCCGAACGTGACTTCCATCGCCCGCGCCGTTCCGACGAGCACATACGAGCACCGCCCCATATCGCCGGGCACGAGCACCGGCTGCCCGATCGCCGCATACGCCGCGGGCACATCCGGATGCCCCGGCCCGAACGCCCGTGTGGCGCCCTTGCGGTGCACACAGAGCAGAGCGCGCTCGCCATCGACGACATGGTGCTCCAGTTTGGCGATGTTGTGCGCCACTTCGTAGACGGTCCGCACATGCACGGTCGCGCCGAACACCTGGCGCACACAGCGCCGTACACCATCGGCAATAAGCTGTCGGTTGGCGAAGGCGAAATTGACCGCGCACCGCATGGCGCCCAGATACGCCTGCCCTTCCGGCGATCCGATCGGCGCGCAAGCCAGTTGCCGGTCCGGCGGCGCGATGCCGTACTTGGCCGCGACCCGCTCCATGACCGCAAGATAATCGTCGCACACCTGGTGCCCGAAGCCGCGCGATCCGCAATGGATGCTGACCGTCACCTGCCCGACGGCGAGTCCCATCACGCCCGCGGCCGGCGCATCGTAGATCTCGTCGACGATGGCGAGTTCGAGAAAATGGTTTCCCGAACCGAGCGTGCCGAGTTGCGCCTGTCCCCGCTCCCAGGCATGCGGCGACACGTGGCGCGGCTCGGCGCCGGACATGCAGCCCTGCTCCTCGATTGCCGCGAGGTCGGCATCCTCACCCGCCCCCCGCGCCACGGCCCAGCCGGCGCCGCGCTTGGCGACACGCTGAAGTTCAGGCAACGTGGTGCTCTTCTCGACGGCCGCGCCGACACCCGCCGGCACCGTTTGGTACAGCGCCGTCAACAGCTCGTGCAGACGCGGGCCCAGATCGTTGCGCGTCAACGACACCGCCATCAGGCGAACGCCGCAGTTTATGTCATACCCCACCCCACCTGGCGAAACGACGCCATCGCGGATGTCGAACGCGGCGACGCCGCCGATCGGAAAGCCGTATCCCCAATGCATGTCGGGCATGGCCATGGATGCCGTCCGAATGCCCGGCAGACACGCCACATTCACCGCCTGCGCGGGCGCCTTGTCCGCAAAGGCACGGGCCAGCAGCGTCTCGCTGGCGATCAGACGCACCGGCACGAGCATGTTGCCAGACTTCGGGATTTCCCAAACGCAATCGGATATGCGGGTGACGTTCTCGGCATTCACGCGTTCCCTCCAACACGCTGCAAGCCTAGGCAAGCACGTCAGGCGATGCAACCGCAATGTCCAGAACGTTAAGCGTTCCGTGTTCGCTGTTGGGTGTTGCGCTCGGCGACACGGGACATGAACATCCAACAGCGATCAAGGAACGCCGAACACCGAACGAAAGACGGAGACATAGCGCTCATTCCATGGCTGTGTCCAATGACGATGTGCCAATGACCATTGACCAATGCCTCCCTTCAGGCTGCCGTGCCTATTGTACGTAGTTCAGCCTTCAGGCTGCGCGGTGGATGAGTCTACGCGCGGGGGACACGCTGAAGCGTGAACTACGAACGAGGAAGAGGATCGGCCGACAATGGCGGCCTGCCTGTGCGTGCCGCACGCAGACAGGCGACGACAACGGTGGACGAGGGGTGGAGGGGAGCGGGGAAGTGAGACCGGTTAAGGGTAGGCGAGTAAGGGTGTCTAAGTGAGAGCGGTTAAGGGTTCTTAAACCCAATCTCAAACCCCTTCTCAGACGGGACACTTACTCCACCAGCTACTCTCTCATTCCTTGGATATTGGACATTCCGTGTTGGCTGTTGGGTGTTCCGCTCGGCGACACGGGACATGAACATCCAACAGCGATCAAGGAACGCCGAACACCCAACAGGACGCGAACATGTCGCCAATTCCATGGCTGTTGGGTGTTTCCTCCCGGCGACAGAACATCCAACAGCGATCAAGGAACGCCGAACACCCAACAAAGGACGCGAACATGTCGCCAATTCCTTGGCTGTGTCCAATGACGATGTGCCAATGACCATTGACCAATGCCTCCCTTCAGG
>CAYYJS010000049.1:0-26380 GCA_964472315.1 uncultured Victivallales bacterium
CGCCTTAATCTGCACTCACTGGGTGCGGACGACGGCTGCACACTTCGTCCCACACGTCGTCGCACACTTCGTCGCACTCTTCGTCCCACACTTCGTCGTCTACACTTCGTCCCACACTTCGTCGCACACTTCGTCGTCTACACTTCGTCCCACACTTCGTCGTCTACACTTCGTCGCACACTTCGTCGTCTACACTTCGTCGCACACTTCGTCGCACACTTCGTCGTCTACGCTTCGTCCCACACTTCGTCGTCTCTTCGACCTCGGCGGTTTGAGCATGACCCCGCTTTCCGGTCAATGAAGAATCCCCCCACAAACCCGGAACCGCAGAACACCCAACCGCGGAACACCGAAGGGAACACGCGCTGTCACGAAATGAGGCCGTCGATATTCGGAGGTCAGGTCATCATTCGTCAATCTGCGGTTCTGGAATCTTCACGGCGGCGCCCACACCGTACACGTGCGATCCTCATCGTATCCTCCCGTTCGCCCGATTCCTCCCCGCTCACTCATGCTCGCCGTCACCCTATCCCCAGTGCAGAGATCAACTACTCTGAGCCTGTCCCTTATCTCCCCTGTGTCAGAAAGCCAAACCGTACGTCATCTGGTACAGGGTGTCGAGATCGCTGCCCATGAACTTGCGGACGCGAACGCCAACTTCGCCGATGTACAGTTTGTACGATGCGAAGACGGAAAGAGTCAGGCCGGCATCTTCGAGCGAGCCTACGTCGTCGCTCGACCACAGACCTTCGTCGCTCGTGAACTGCATGGCGTAGAAGCCGGGACCGACTCCGAGCGAAAGGCCGTCGAGGGGGGGCTCCGTCAAGGCCAGCAGGGGCGGGAGCGTAGCGAAAAGGTCGCACATGACGAGGACGTTGGATCTCGAGTCGAACTCCTTCTCGCCCAGTGTGACGGAGCCGAAGAGGAAGTCGGCGCAGACTCCGAGGTAGGTGCCGCGAACGGCAAACCCAAAACCCTTGGCGTCGACATCGTAGTCCGAATTCCCGCCGAAAATGTGTGTTCCGTAGACTGCAAGCGCTCCATCGCCCGACCCCGAGCCGGAGGACCATGAGCCGGAGGACGAGGAGGACGATGAGAACGAGGGTGTCGACCGCGACGAGGATGAGGGGGGCGTGTAGGATGGCGTGACGGGTGCCCGGTAATTCGGGCTCCCGATGTGACTGCTGGGGAGTTGAGTGCCCGACGGGATGCCGGCGACTTGTGACGATGCGGCCGTGAGGGTGGCGATGGCGAGCAGGATGGTTGCGGGGCGGATCATCACTGGGGTTGTCATCGTCGTGTTAGAGTGATACGGACTTACTTTTCGGGCGGCGCGGGCACTCGCCCGCTGGGACCAGACTGAGGTCGCGCTTTCATGGGGAAACTGTAGTCGGAACGGGGTGAAGGCGTCAAGATGAGGGTTACCGTGGCCTCCAGGCGGTTCAGGGCAGCCCCGGACTGCCCGGAGGAAGCGGCAACAGGGTCAGAGACACCGGCGAAGAACAGACATCCTCCGCCACGAGCGCTCAGCCGTTCGCGTAGGCCATCACCGGTTCGGCGTTTGTTGCATCCCGGCAGCATGGTACAGCGTCTATTCACTGGGCTGAACCTCGTCCTCCGGATTAATCACGGAGAATCCACAATTACGGGCGGCTGCCAAGAGTTCACCATCACATGTTATCATCCGCACCTCGGTCTCCCCGTCGCCGATCCGATCCCGAAGAAAACAGGCCGAGGCGAGGTGGACCGTATCGGCGCCGCGGAGAGCGCGTTCCCGGGCAAGGGAGCTGGCAAGATCGAGAAGCTCCGGTGTCAGGTAGATTCGATGAAAGAGGCCGAAATCGCGTTCCGCCTCGCGGCTTTTCTCGCGGAATGCCTCAAGGCCCAGTTCATGCGCCTTCTTCTTGCGTGCCAGCGTCGAAAGAACTTCAATCATGCCCAAAGCGGAACAGACGACCGCCGGAGCTTGAGCAAAGAAGTCGCCTATCCATTCGGATCCGGTTTCGAGGCAGTAGCGCTTGACCCACGCGCTGGAATCAAGGTAGTGAAGGGTCATCGCCGGTCCTGGAGCAGAAGTTGCGACGCCGGGATGCCTTTCACCCTGGCGGTAGCAACCGGCGGGAAGACGGTTCCTGTCTCATCCGGCCAAGGTGACTGTACCGCCCATTCCAGCAGCATCTTCACCTCCTTCTGCATGGAATGCCCGTGATTTCGAGCCCGTTGCTTCAATTTCAGCAGCGTCTGTTCAGCCACATCGCGAACCAATATCTGACTCATTCCGGGCCTCCTGTCCGTGGTGCTATCGGATTGATAGCATAGGCGTCGCCCCGCAGTCAACCGTGAACAGGGCAACGCATCTTGATTCGCAACAATACTGGGGATCGACGACGATCAGGACAACGATCGGGACAACGATGCCATGAGCAAAACCGATCATCATCATCGTCCCGGTCATTGTCGATGGCCATCTTTGTCTCGATCTTTGTCTCGATCATTGTCGATTTCCATCGCTGTCCCGATCGATGTGAGAAATCACCTCGTCAACCGATCTCGTCGCCGTTCTCGTTCACCGAAATAAGGAACCATCACCATGTGGTCACCATGCCAGGCCAAGATCACAGTTGCGCCACGCTCGTGCGCACAGAATAGATACTCGTCGATCGTGCCATCCGGTTCTGTGAACTGGAAACTCAGCCAACCTGCTAACGCTGGTTCGGCGCCAGGAGGCTTGGCCTCCCGCAGCAAGGTCCGCAAGCTGTCGGCCGCCGCACGCGCGGCGAAATGACGAACCTCGGGATCCTCCTCATCGCGCGTCATCCTCGACGGCCCCGCCGCGCAAAGTCAAGCACCGAGCGCCTTCCCTGAATTGCTGATTTGCGATTTCTGATTGGCTGTTTCCGGCAAGGGCTTTGCGCGATCCATCGCCGCTTGTGTCCATCAAACCTTTCATGATGCCCTGTCTGCCGCACATATCCATTTGGGCCACACCTGTCTCAGAACTCGACAATCGACAATCTTCAGTCCGCAATTTCGGGCGTCTTTCCCATGCTTGACATCGACGGGCCGCTGTGGTCCAGTCGCGCGTCCAAACCACGAGCAGCCAGAACACAGGAGATCCGCATGCCGACGTCCGACCCCTTTCTCCATGAACGCTACCAGCAACTGCATGACGGCCCGATGCAGGCGAAGTTCCGCCGCATCAAGCCATGGCCCGTGGGCTGCGTCTTGATCCAGCATCCGGACTGGGATCTGGAGACGATACGGACGCATTTTCGATGCATGCGGGAACTCGGTTTCACGGCGCTGAAGCAATGCCAGGTTTGCAGCGGCACCGACAAGCGCACCGTCATGCACATGGCCCTCGATGAAGGCATCATCCCCTGGTGGTACGGCGAAGGCGGTTGGGAAGACCCCACGCCCGAACTGCTGACCGGGTTGGGCATCGCCCCCGACATCGCCACCGAGGCACTCTGGGAGCACCCGGTCTGGCGCGACCGGCAGACCCGCCTGCTGCACGCGCGCGTGGACCGCGAGGCCGACCGCCTGGCCGCCGGCCGGAGCGTCCGCCACGACGACGCGCAACCGGACCGCAAGCGCGGTTCGGCATGGGTCCCCTCCGTGCAGCCGACGTTCAACTTCGAGATCGACGAAGAACAAAAGCCCCTCTTTCTCGATTGGCTGAAACGCCAGTACGGCGATATCGAAACGCTCAACCTCGCCTGGAACACGCACCACTGCATGCTCCCCGGCTCCCTGCGGGGAACGAATGACGGCGATGGAGGCGCGAAGCCCGGCTGGTCGTCCTGGGAGCATCTGGCGGCCGAACTGCCCGGGGTGGTGAACAGCAACTTTCGGGAGTACCGCCGCACCCGCGACGTTTTTCGCTACAAGGCCGACAACTACATCAACTGGCTGCGGGACCGCATGGACGATCAACTTGCGGACGACCCGGTGGCGCCACTCCGCGCCGGCGGCGAGATGGGCCTGTTCCTCCCTTTCGCGTCGCGCGGCACCGACATGGAGGGCATCGCCGAACTCATGCGGAACCGGGGGTCTTTCTACCCCTCGTTCCATCCGGCCTGGCACTTCGAGGAGGTGGAGTTCGAGGGCGCGCGGCCCATGTATATGCAGGCTTCGCTGACCACCGACTGGTTCAAGGGCGGATGGAACGCCACGTGGGAGTCCACCGGGGGACCGCAACAGATGACGGGACACAAGGCGCCCTTCGTGCCGGCCGTCCGCGACATGAAGCCCGGTTTCACGGTCGACGAAGGCATCATGCGCCAGCTCATGCTGTCGTGGATCGCCGCCGGCTACCGCGGTTTCGGCCTCTGGTGCTGGTCGATGCGAACCGCCGGTTGGGAAGCCGGTGAGTTCAACCTGCTTGACCGCAACTACCGTCCGACCGGTCGCGCCCGTGCCGCCGGCGCCATCGGCCAGACCTGCCGGCGGCTCCGCGCCGAACTCTGGGACGCCCGCAAGGAGCCCTGCGTAGGCGTTTTCCAGGACTGGGACATGGAAGCCTTCTGGGCCGCCGCCTCGCGCGGCGGTCGCGACTTCTTCAAGAGCGAACCCATCCGGGCGCGTATCGGCGCCGCACGCGCGTTGATCAACGCCAACATCCCCTGGGAGCATGTCACCGGGAGCGATCTGCGCAACGGTCTGGCGGATCGCTACCGGGCCATCATCCTGCCCGCCTGCCTGGCGATCGACCCCGATCTTCTCACGCTGCTGCGCGGTTACGTGGAACGTGGCGGCCGGGTCGTGTTCGATGCCCCGGGAGGCTGGTACGACTACTTCGGCAGAGTACTGCGGAGCGACGACGGCTCCCCGTTCGAGCGACTCTTCGGCTGCCGCCTCGCCGACATGCAGTATTCGCGCGACACGAGCCGGCCCTGGCGCATCGACGGCCGGTCCATGGATGGCACGATCCTCGATCTGCAGCCCACCACCGCCACGATCGTCGAGCCCTTCGACCATTCGACACCCGACGAGCCCAGGCCCGCCGTCACCAGCAACCGGATCGGCGCCGGCGAGGCCATCGTGATCGCCTACGAGGCGACCCGCGCCTGCTGGCGTCCGGGCAATGGCGAAACCGAGACGACCATCGCCCGCCTTGCCATGGGAACCCACCCCCCGCCGTATGCCTGCGACGGGGCGATCGTCTACCGTCTGGCCGCGCCGGCGGCGGATCACTACTTTCTGATCAACGATGGCGAGGCCGCCGCCGTCGTGCTGCGTACACGCGCCCGCTACCGCGCCGCCGAGGACCCCGTATCCGGCGAACCCCTGACGATCGATGCGCCGATCGCGCTTCCCGCTTACAGCGCGCGATGGATACGCATGATCAAATGAGCGCAGTCCTCAGCGCTTGAAATGGACAAAGCCGGTCCCCTCGAGCGCGAAGCTGCCGCCGCCGGGAAATACGCAGGCGATCAAGTCGCGCTCGGCCGTCAACCGACCGATGCGCGTGCAAGGCGTCTTCTGCGTCGCTTTCCAAGCCGCCACGAACTCGTCATCGCGCATCTCGGGAACGGTGAAGAGCAACTCGAAGTCCTCGCCGTCGTGCAGGGCATGGTCCAACGGCGTGTGCCCGTCGTGCATCTGTCGCGCCGCCGCCGAGATGGGAATGCGCTCCGTGTCGAGTTCGCAACCCACGCCGCTGCGCGTTGTCAGATGCCGCAGGTCGGAGGCCAGACCGTCGCTGACATCGATCATGGCCGTGGCCCAATCCCGCAGGAAAACGCCTTCCGGTATCCGCGGGGTCACGCGCAGGTGGCGTCCCAGCAGGCTTCCGCCCAGCGTTCCGGTCACATAAACGTGATCGCCGACGCGTGCCGTCGAACGTCGCACGGCGCGCCCGGCGGGCGCTTCGCCGACCGCGAACACGTGCACCTCGATCGCCGGTCCCTCCGCCATGTCGCCGCCGACGATGATCAGCCCATGGGCCGCCGCCAGTTCCGAAGCCCCCCGGTACAGCGCATCGAGGTCCGCCACGGGCATCGAGGCCGGCGTCACGATATCGATCAGCGCCCACCGCGGGACGCCGCCCATGGCCGCGATATCGCTCAGCACGCGCCCCACCGCCTTGTGGCCGACGTCCGCGCACGGGGTCCCGCGCACAAAGTGCGTACCCTCGATGACCGGATCCGACGTGAGCAGCCATTCGATGCCCGACGTCACCCCGGGGGAGACGATCGCACAGTCGTCGCCCGCCCCAAGCACCACATCACGGTGACCGGGAAGCATCTTGCCGATGCGTTCGATCGCCGCGAGTTCGCCAATATCGCCCAGCGTTTCCATATCGACACCTCGTCCGTATCCGCCGCGAGAAACCCATCCATACCCGCCATGCCGCCGCACGCAAGTAATAGCTCACCTGACCGGGCGTTGACAATCCCGGATATTGCCCCGATACTGCAGACGATGGACGCCATATCCATGTCAGACTTGAGCGTGACGTTCCTATCGCGCCGCGGGCCGATACGCGCGGTCGACGGTTTGAGTCTGGCGATCGGGCAGGGCCAGGTCGTCGGTTTTCTGGGGCCAAACGGCGCCGGCAAGACCACCACCATGCATGTGCTGCTCGGGTTTCTACCGGCAAGCGGCGGCGTCGCCCGCATCTTCGGCACGGACGTACGGGAGTCCATTGCCCGCCGGCGTATCGGTTTCCTGCCCGAACATCCACGCACGTACCGCTTTCTCACCGGGCTCGAACTGCTCCGCATGACCGGGCGCTTGTTCCGCTTGAGCGGTCGCACGCTCGCCGAACGCATCGACGCCGTCCTGCGCCAGGTGGACATGACCGCCGTGGCGACGCGCCGCGTCGGCGCCTACTCGCGCGGCATGCTCCAGCGTATCTGCCTGGCGCAGGCCCTCATCAACGATCCGGACCTGGTCATTCTCGATGAGCCCACGGGCGGTCTCGACCCCCTCGGACGCATGCAGATCCGTGCCACGATCGATCGGCTCCGTGCGGCGGGAAAGACGGTTTTCTTCTCGTCGCACGAACTGTCGGAAGTCGAACTGGTCTGCGATCACCTGGCCATCATGGCCGGAGGGCGCCTGGTCGCCGCCGGTCCCGCGGCCACACTCATTCCGCCGGGACAGAGCCTGGAACGGTTTTTCATGTCGGTCGTGGCACCCGCGCGGACCAACAGCGTGGAGGGCGCCTGATCATGACATGTATTCTGACCATCGCCGCCGTGGTATGGCTCGAGGTGCTGAGGCGCAAGGATCTCTATGTCATGCTGATCCTGCTCGGGGCGCTTTTGGTGACGCTGGTGTCCCTGAACATATTCGGCCTCGGAACGAGCGTCGGCTACGTTAAGGATATCGGACTGCTGATGGCCTGGGTGTTCGGCTGGGTGTTGGCCATTACCGTGGGCGCACGCCAACTCCCGAACGAGGAGACCCGCGGCACCATCATCGCGCTGCTGGCCAAGCCGGTCACGCGCGGCGAGCTTATCGCCGGAAAGTGGCTGGGCGCATGGACCGTCGTCAGTGCCGCCACGGCGACCTTCTACGCGGTGACGGCGGGCATCGTGATGGGCTTCGGCGGCGGCTTCAGCATCGTCGCCCTGTTCCAGGGCATCCTGCTGCACATGGGCGCGCTGGCCATTCTGACCGCGCTCGGGGTGATGTTCTCGACGCGCCTCAACCACGATGCCGCCTGCACGATGAGCTACATCCTCTCGCTGGCCATGTTTCTCGTCGTGCCGCGCGTGCCCGAGTTTCTGGTCGGTCTCGGCGGATGGCGTGCCTCAATCCTGCTGGCCCTTTACGCCGCGCTGCCGCATTTCGAACTCTTCGACATGCGGAAGCGCCTGGTGCATGGGTACGGTCCGATGCCGTGGCACACGTGCGCGGGCATCGTCGCCTATGCCGCGGTCATTGCCGCCATCTGCCTGCTGCTGGCGCACATGGCCTATCGCCACAAGCACTTTTCACGCATCCATGAAGATTGACCGGTCATGTTGTCGCGAAGCGGGCGCCGTCGCCATGCTCGGGTTGCTGGCGTTTTCGATCGCCTGCCGTCTGACCACGGCGCCGGAGCTGCGCTTCGACCGCACACACGCATCGGTCGCGGACGCCGTGCTCGGCGAGGTCCGCACCTCGCTGAGCGCCGCGTGTTTCGAGATGGCCGACCTCTATTTCCACCGGGGCGTGGGCCACATACGGGAACGCGCCTTCGACGGGTCGGTTTACGAACGGCTGCACGATATCGTGGCCCCGCGCGGACATGTGCACCTCCGCGGACCGGCGCAGATACGCGAGATCATGCCGTGGCTCCTCTTCTCCCTGCGCGCCGACCCCCGCAATGTAGACGCCTACCTTGTCGCCGCATTCTGGCTCGCCTACGAGTCCGGTCAGGATGAGGCGGCACGCGACGTGCTCATCGAGGGGCAACGCAACAACCCATTCTGCGCACGCATCCAGCTCGAACTCGGGCGCCTCTACGTGCACCGCGGCGACCTCGGCGCCGCTTTGCAGGCGTTCAATGCCGCACTGGCATTCTGGGACGCTCAAGCCGACCACTCCTCCGACGAGGCACGCAAGGACCGCGTGCAAGGTCTGCTCTACCGGGCGATGCTGAATGAAGCGGCCGGATCCACCGACCGGGCCGTGACCGATCTGGAGGCGCTGGTCACCCTCGCGCCCGATCCCGAGGCGCTCCATCAGCGGTTGCGGTGCTTGCGCGACGGCGTGGCGCCGCCGATTCCGGCGCGGGAACTGCTCGCGCATACCACGCAAGCAGCGACCGACACGCGCCATGCCTGCGCGCACGAGAACGCACGAGGCCCCCTTGAGCATCACGACCACGACCACCATGACGATCGGACGCCGGTTGACGAACAGGCGCGGGGCGCCGGGGAAAACCGTCACTAGCCCCCGATAGAGGAAGACGCATGTATCTCGATTTCTATGGTTTAAGGGAATTCCCATTCAGCATCACGCCCGACCCGCGCTTTCTCTACTTTTCCGCCCACCACCGGGAGGCCTACGACCATCTCATGTACGGCATCCGAGAGCGCAAGGGATTCATCGAGCTCACCGGCGAGGTCGGTTGCGGCAAGACGACGTTGTGTCGGGCCGTCCTTTCGAACCTGGGCGACGATGTCGAAACCGCGCTGATCCTGAATCCGTCATTGACCGAAACCCAGCTCCTGAAATCGATGCTCAACGACTTCGGGCTCGAAGTCCGCGGGCGCGACCGGCTGACGTACATCGAATCGCTCAACGACTTTCTACTGCGCAAGCACCAGGAAGGGACAAACGTCGCCGTTCTGATCGACGAGGCGCAGGATCTTTCGCCGCAGGTGATGGAACAGGTCCGGCTCCTGTCGAACCTGGAAACCGACCAGGCCAAGCTCATGCAGATCGTGCTCTGCGGCCAACCGGAGCTGAGCAAACGTCTGGCACGCCCCGATCTTCGTCAACTCCGGCAACGCATCACGGTCCGCTACACGCTGCCGCCGCTGAACGAGGACGAGACGGCGGCCTATATCCGCCACCGGCTGTGGGTCGCCGGCTCCGACGGCTCGGTGGTTTTCTCGGCCAGCGCCCTGCGGGCGGTTCAACACTATGCGGGCGGATGTCCGCGTCTGATCAACGCGGTCTGCGACAATGCGCTGCTGGCCGGGTACGTCGAAGGAACACGGCGAATCAACGGGCGGGCCATCCGGATCGCCATTCGTCAATTGGAGGGGTAAGTCATGAGTCTGATTCAGGAAGCATTGCGGCGCCAGCAACAAGAACAGGAAGCCGCCGGCAAGCCGCCGGCCGCGCCCCAACCGGGGGCGATTCCGCCACCGCCCCCGGCGACACCGTCACCGTCGGGATCGGTACGGTCGGCATCGTTGGGTATGGCACGGCCCGCACCGGCAGCCGCACCGCAACCGCAGGCCAGCGCATTCGGCCGGATCAAGCCCGCCGCCGTGCCACCGGCACGCGCGACGCCGGCGGAATCGTCCGAAGCCGCCGAAGCGGACAGCCATGACGAAGACCCCGCGGTGCCGGAGGAAAAGGCGCGCCCCCTGGCGACCGTTCTGGGCATCGTTCTATTGTTGATACTCCTGCTTGGCGGTGGCTCATACGCCATCTGGTACGGACTCGGCAACCTCGATTTCGGACGTGAGGAATCCACAGCCGGCCATCCCCCCGCACCCGAGGTCACCACACCGGCCCCGGTCTTCGCGGTCGAGCCTCCCGCGACAACGCCCCCGGGAAACCCCTTGGCCCGCACACCCGAACCGGCCGAGACGCCGGTGACAGAGTCGCCGGCGCAACCGGCGGAGACGCCCATCGTGTCGCCACAATCGCCCCAGTCGGTTCCGCCGACGGATCCCGCGTCGACGCAGCCCACCCCCATTCGAGCCGTAGCCCCGTCGGCGCCGAAGCCCGCCTGGCCGTTCCTCCAGCTTACGGGGGTCGTCGGCCGGGACCGCACCGGTTCGGCCATCATGAACAGCCAGATTATCGATGTCGGCAGCGCGATCGAGGGCGTAAAGGTCATCGGGATCGAACGTAACGCGGCATGGCTGGAGTACAAGGGCGAGAAACGCCTGCTCCGCGTCGGCAAGACGACGGAGTAAGGTCAGGCGAACGCTTCGCGAATGCCGGCCACGGCCGTATCGAACTCCGACGCCAGGGTCACGAAGAAGTGACACGGACGCCCGATAAGCTCCTGAATATCGGTGCGCAACCGGGCATCCGCGGGATTCATGACGGCCACAAGGGCATCGCGTTGAATCGTGTCGAAAACCAGCGCGCCGCGCCGGATGATGAACTCCAACGGCAGGAGCGTCACGGCATCGCGCCGCAGATCGAAGCAGTGCAGCGAGATGATGGGAGTTCCGTACCGCCGCGCCACATAGGCGACCACGCGCTCCAGGTTTCCGAACGCACGGTTTTCCAAGGCATGCAGGACCGAGACCGTCATATCGCCGCGACCGCCGGACATCTCCGAGATATCCTGCGCCACACGGGCATACTCTTCCTGCGAAAGCTCACCCGCCCCGAATAGCGCCCAGGCCAGCGCCAACTCATCGGAAACGTGAAATTGGAGCATGCGCGGCGACGGCCGGCGCGGCCCGCGTTCGGGCTCGACCGCCGTCGGTGGCGATACGGCTGCATCCCCCGCCGCGGGCGCCTGCCCGGACGCGGGCGACAGGTCCACGCCGCCGCCACCCCCTTCGCCGACAGTTCCCTCGGCGACAGTTCCCTCGGCGACATCGACCGGTATCTCGGCCCGCAGCGCCACCACATCGGGATCGTCGCCGTAGACTTCCAACGTGTCGCGCAGTTCCCGCAAAGCCGCGCGATCCCCTTCCGCCAGCAGCACCCGCCCCAGCCGCAACAGGTAGTCGCGCGCCCGCGTCTGATCGCCAATGTGCGCATACGCGTGCGCCAGCGTCTCCAGCGACGACCGGTCGTCCGGCATGGCTTCCAGAATCTGCTCGAACGCCGCGATCGCACTCCAAACCTCGGACTCGAGATCCGAACCGCTCTGCGCGCCCTGAACGACCATCGCCATGCCCTCCAACGCTTTCCCCCACGGATAAGCAGTTCCTATACCACGACACCGCGCGCCCGGGCAACTCGTAAGAATGCAGAAACAAGTTGGCACGCCACATGCACGGTGCCATACTGCGCGGACACTCTCGGACGGATACCGACATGGCGAAGGGCTCATACAGCGGCATTGGCAACGTTCTTCTCAAGCGTGGTCTCGTCACGCCGGATGCGCTCGACGCCGCCATCGCGGAAGCCGCCGGCACCGGCGCGCGCGTCGAGTCGTTGCTGCTCGATCGCAAGACGATCCGGCAGGAGGACATCACGCTGGCGGTGGCCGAGTACCTGAACATGCCGCCCATCACGCTGGCCCATTTTACGCCGACGCCGGCGCTGCTGGAGACCATTCCCAAGGACGTCATGCAGAAGCGGCAGCTCGTGCCCGTCGCGCGACTCGGCAAGATGCTGACGGTCGCGCTGGCCGATCCCTTCGATCTCGTCGCGCTCGACGATATCGCGACACTGACCGGACTCGAAGTGACCCCGCTCGTCGCCCCCGAATCCGAGATCGCAGCGCTGATCGGTAAAGTCACCACCCAGGCCACCAAAGGGCTGGACATGGAATCGGTCATGCGCGACGAGAGCGATGTCGAGATCCTCGAAGAGGATCGCGACGAGATCAGCCTCGACGAGATGCTGGAGAGCGCCGAAGGCGCGCCGGTCATCCGCATGGTCAACATGATCCTGGTCGAAGCCCTGCGGACAAACGCCAGCGATATCCACATCGAACCCATGGACAAGCAGCTCCGCCTTCGCTACCGCATCGACGGCATGCTCGTCGAACGTCCCGCGCCGCCGAAGAATCTGCAGGCCGCCATCATCTCGCGCATTAAAATCATGTCCGACCTGGACATCGCCGAACGCCGCATTCCGCAGGATGGGCGCTTTAACATCAAGGCCCTCGGCAAGGAAATCGACTTGCGCGTCAGCATCCTGCCGACGGTCCACGGCGAGAAGATCGTGATGCGTACGCTTGACAAAACCAACCTGGCGCCGAGTCTGGCTTCGCTAGGGCTCGACGATGTATCCTTCAAGGCGCTGTCGTATGCGATCGAGCAACCGCATGGGATCATTCTCGTCACCGGACCGACCGGCAGCGGCAAGACGACCACGCTGTACTCCTGTTTGCAGGACCTCAACAAGTCGGACACGAACATCATCACGTGCGAAGACCCCGTCGAGTACCAGCTCGAAGGGATCAACCAGGTTCAGATCAACGAGGACGTGGGCCTTTCTTTTTCCGCCGCCCTGCGTTCGATTCTCCGGCAGGACCCCGATATCGTCCTTGTCGGCGAGATTCGCGACGCCACCACGGCGGAGATCGCCATCAAAGCCGCCCTGACCGGCCATCTGGTGCTCAGTACGCTCCACACCAACGACGCCGCCGGCGCCGTGACACGACTGGTCGATATGGGTGTCGAACCGTTCATGCTGGGGTCCTCGCTCATCCTGGCCCAGGCCCAGCGCCTCTACCGGAAGCTCTGCCAGGCCTGCCGCAAACCCAAGGACATCCCGCCGGACATCCTGCAGATGAACCACATCGATCCGCATTTCTTCGATGGGGTCACGCTGTACGGCGCCGTCGGGTGTCCACGCTGTTCCAACGGCTACAAAGGACGCGGCGCGGTCATGGAGGTACTGCTCGTGGACGAATCCATCCGGCATGCGATCCTGGCCGGCAGCAACACCGAACAGATACGTCAGGCCGCCATCAAAAAGGGCATGGTCACACTGAAGCAGGCGGGACTCCAACGCGTACGCGAGGGGCTGACCAGCCTGGAGGCCGCGCTGGCCGTGACCGGCGGCGAATAGATAGCATGCGGCCATCGGCCGCCTCGGGAGCACATACCGTATGTCACCAGCGATACGACCCGGACAACAAACACGTCAGAAACCGACGAAAGATCGCGGAGAGACCGGCAAGGCGGGATCGCGTCGCACAAAGGGCGTGCCGGGCGCCAAGAAGATCGTCAACGAGATACTGCCCGGATTCTCGCGTCAACTGAGCGCCATGCTATCGGCGGGCATGCCCATCGTGTCAACGATGGAAGCGCTGGAAGAGCAGTCGGACAACCAGAACTTCAAGCGCGTCATCCAGAGCTTGCGGCGAGGAATCGAAAACGGTGCCGCGTTTTCCGATGCGCTCAAGCAGTTCCCTTCCGTTTTCGATTCGCTGTACTCGAACATGGTCAAGGGCGGCGAAACCGGCGGTCAGTTGTCGGAAACGATCGGCCGACTCGCCAAGTTTCTGGAAGACTCGGCCAAACTCCGCCGCAAAGTCAAATCGGCCATGATGTACCCGACGATCGTGCTCTGCGTCGCCATCACGATCGCGATCGGCATGATCATTTTCATCGTGCCGGTATTTGGCGAGATGTTTGCGGACTTCGGCGCCAAATTGCCGGGACCGACACAATTCCTGCTGGACATGAGCGGGTGGATGAAACGCAATGGTTTCTTCGTACTGGTGGCGATCATCGGCGCCGTCATCGGCTTCAAGAAGTGGAAACAGACGCCCAAGGGCGCCTACACGTGGGACCAACTCACACTCAGGGCCCCTGTTTTCGGGGAACTGCGCCGCAAAGTCGCATCGGCACGGTTCGCGCGGACCCTGGGCCAACTCATCCAGAGCGGCGTGCCAATCCTCAGCGCACTGGACATCGTCTCCGGCGCCACGGGGAGCGTGGTCGCGGAGCGTCTGATACTCAAGGCCAAGGCCAATGTCGAGAATGGCGAACCCCTGTCGAGCGCGATGGTCGAACAATCCGTCTTCCCAATCCTGCTCGTGCGCATGATGCAGGCCGGCGAGAAGACCGGCAAGGTCGACGAAATGCTCGACAGCATCGCGGACTTCTACGATGACGAAGTGGAGACGATGCTGTCGGGCTTGACCTCCCTTCTCGAACCGCTACTGATGGTCTTTCTCGGTGTCATTATCGGCGGTATCGTTATGTGCATGTTCCTTCCCATCTTCAAGATGGGCGAGGTCGTCGGCGGCTGAAGGCGCTTTGCACCAAAGCGATCGCCTGCCGCTGCGCACTTTTTCAAAAGTGCGAAGTTCCCGCTTTACCTGCCCCCTTGATCACGCTATAGTACCGCCATTCTAAGAAACCGAGGTGGATCCAGCATGGCTCGCATTTTACTCGTCGACGACGAACCCAGTATCTTGAGCGTCCTTTGCACCGTTCTGAAAGCGGAGCGGCACGATGTCACCCCCGCCGCCGGTGGCCAGGAAGCAAAGGACTTCGTGTTAACCGGCGATTTCGATCTGATGATCTCGGACATCCGGATGAGCCCGATCAACGGAATGGAGTTGCTTCGCCTCGCGCATGAGCATCGCCCCGCCATGTCGGTCATCATGCTCACTGCCTATGGTTCGGTGGAAACCGCCATCGAAGCCTTGAAGCTGGGCGCTTTCGACTACCTGACAAAGCCCTTCAAAGTGGACGAACTGCTCATCACGGTACAGCGGGCCATCGCCTACAACAGCGCCCTGAGCGAAAACCGCGACCTCAAGGAACAACTTGAGACACGGTATCACTTCGAAAACATCATCGCCGAAAGTCAGGCGATGAAGAACGTCTGCGAGATGATCAAGCGTGTTGCGCCGACGGATACAACCGTTCTCATCTACGGAGACAGCGGCACCGGCAAAGAACTTGTCGCCAAGGCGATCCACGCGCACAGCCAGCGCCACGGCAAGAAATTCCTTCCCGTCAACTGCGCGGCATTGCCCGAACCATTACTGGAATCGGAGATGTTCGGCCACGTCAAAGGCGCGTTTACCGGCGCATCCGCGAACAAGGAAGGGCTTTTCGAGGCGGCCAGCGGCGGAACCATCTTCCTGGACGAGATCGGGTCCATGCCGTTGAGCATCCAAGGCAAACTCCTGCGGGTTCTGCAAGAACGCGAGGTTCGCCGCGTCGGCAGCAACACGAATGTCCCCGTCGATGCCCGCGTGCTCGCCGCCACCAATCTTCCGCTGGAGAAGCTGATCGAGGAGGGAACGTTTCGCGAGGACCTCTACTATCGCATCAGTGTCATACCCATTGAAATCAAACCCCTCCGAGAACGCGTCGAAGACATCCTCCCTTTGGTCTACCACGTTCTCAAGTCCGAGACGATGCCTGGGAAGCAGACACCAACCCTCGATCCGGCAACAGCCGCGATCCTGGAGGCCTATGAATGGCCAGGCAACGTCCGCGAGCTTGAGAACGCCGTCAAGCACGCCATGACCTTCGCTCAGAGCAATACGATCACACGGGACGTGCTCCCGCCCAAGATCCTCAACAGTATCGCAGCAACCGGCGTCTCCGGCGTTTCTTCTGCCACGCTCGGTGCATCGGCCGACCGATGCAAGTCGCTGAAGGCTTTCATCCGGGACCAGGAGAAGAAGTACCTGACACAGGTGCTCACGGCTACCAAGGGCGATAAGGAAGCCGCAGCCAAGGCGCTTAAGATCAGCTTGGCAACGCTCTACCGGAAACTACCCGATGCGACCGAGTAGCGTAGCCAAAGCGAACGCTTCACGGTCATATCGCGCCACTCACATGTCGGATCAAATACGAGAATTCCGTGTTCATTTATGCGAAAACATCGCTATCGGGATTGCAATTTTGCGACATCTGGCAGTCTGACTTAGTGCGATAACGACTTCAAAAGCGAATGAATCTGCAAATACTGGAATCATTTTTGACAATCAACCCAATAATGAGACCTTACAGCGATCCTGCGCCTGATTGGCACAGCCACTGCTAAATAGTGCATTGCCGCACAACGTGGCAGTAGAGAATCGGGCATGGTCGCAGCCCACATACAGAAGGAGGAATGCGATGAGTAAGAAAGGTTTCACACTGGTAGAGATCATGATCGTGGTGGCAATCATCGGGTTGCTGGCGGCGATCGCGATTCCGTCGTTCGTGAAGGCTCGTAATACGTCGCAGCAGAACGCCTGCATCAACAACCTCCGTCAGATCGACTCCGGCAAAGAGCAGGGCGCGATGGCGCATCAGCTCAGCGACGGTACTGCGATCGCGGCCGCCACGGTGAACTCCTACATCAAGGGTGGAGCTCCGACCTGCCCCGGTGGCGGCGCATACACCTACGGCAATATCGGCACGGCACCGAGCTGCAATATCACGACGCCGACCTCACACTTGCTTCGGTAACGGTTTCTACCTCTGTAGCGGGCAGTGTGGTTCGGTCCACCTGCCCGCTTCTTTTTTCTTAGATAGGCCCAACCCATACGAGCGATGAGGCCAGTATGAACCGGCGCGGCATGACACTTATCGAAATCCTGCTCGTCGTGTCCATTATCGCGTTGATCGCGGCCATCGCCATGCCGGCTTTCATCAAGGTCCGGCGAACCGCGCAGCAGAAGGCCTGCATCCAGAACTTGGGCCAGATCGATAGCGCCAAGGAACAGGCCGCCATGGCCTACTTCCTCAGTCAGGGCAGCGCGATCGCCGCCACCTCCGTGAATGGGTATCTTCGCGGCGGGGCGCCGGTGTGCCCGGCCGGAGGCGCGTACAACTATCAGCGCGTCGGTACCGACCCGACGTGCTCGGTCACGGAGCCGACCCACGCGATCGAGTAGTCCCGCCATCGCCATCCGGATGCGCCCGATCGTGCGCATCCAGCAATGCCCGCGCCTCCGCATGCCCCGGTTCCTCGCCAAGAACACCGCGTGCGATACGGACCGCGCCATCCCGGTCGCCCTTGTACACAAGCAACGAGGCCAGGTTCATCGCGGCGTGCGTGTTGCCGCGTGCCACGCGCATCGCCTCTCGGAAGCACGCTTCAGCGTTCTCGTATCGCTCCTGCCTCACGCGGACGACACCCAGGTTGGCCATTGTCAACGAGTAGAGCGTCGCGACGGGCCCCGGTGACGCCAGGGCATCGGACGGAAGGCCGGCGAGTACGTCGCGGAAATGCGCTTCGGCGCCGGCGACATCCCCCCTGGCAAGGATCGCCGAACCCAAACCAAACCTGGCTCGCAGGTTCCATGGCGCGCATGCGACGACGCGACGCCACATGATCTCGCCAGACCTGTAGTCGGCGTTCCGCGCATGCGTCAGCAGCATCAGCGCACCAACGACGATGGCCCCGGCCGCGACCAGTGCCCATCGCACCGTCTGACGGACCGCGATCCCCAGTACGGATACCCGATCCCACAGCCGCGCGGCGCCGAGGACACCCAACAGTATCGGCGCCGCAAGCGGTAGGTACATCCGATGCTCCGCGGCGGCGTCAGCCAGCGGAAACACGCTCGAACTCGGCGCCAGCAAGAGGAAGAACCACGCGCCGATCGCGGACGAAGCATGCCTGCGGCGATAGGCGACGATCGCGAGCGCCGCCAGAACCAGCAGGGAGACGCCGGCCGGGAGCGCCTCGCGCCATGTGGCCTCCGGCCACCCATAGTCCAGACACAGGGGCCATGGCGCCACGACCAACGCGAGGTAGTGGACGATGACCGTCGCTTGCGTCAGCAGGTACCGCGGAGGCGACGGAAGCCCCGCTTCGAGCCCCGCGCTCGTCGCGGATTCGTTCGGCAGGATGGACAACACGACCGGAATGACGAGCGTCGCGAACAGCGCCGCGTAGAACGTCCGACGGCGTCGCCAGGCATCCCGAACCGTGCCCCCGGCAAGAGCGGCATCGGTAACAAGGATCACCCATGGCGCGGCCACCATCACCGGTTTGGCGAGCATGCCGCCGGCGCACGCCGCGATCGCGGCCACGCCCAGGCACCGGGATCGCGGCGTTCGAGCGGCGGCCAGCGACAGCCGCAGGGCGGCCAACAGGCACAACGCCATCAGGGACTCCCCCCGCTGGACAATGTAGGTGACGCTTTCGGTGGCGAGCGGATGGACCGCCCAGACCAAGGCCGTCGCTCCCGCCATCGCCACCGCCCGCGATCGCGGGATGCTCCCGATCGACGCCATCGCGGCGGCCAGAAGGCTGAACAGCAGTGCCGCGTTGATCCCGTGTACGGCAATATTCACGAGGTGATACCCATATGGCGCCACGCCGCCCAACCGATAGTTGAGGTGGAACGTCAGATCCGTCAGCGGCCGTGACGTTCCCAGCAGGACGCGTGGAAATTGGCGGATGCCCTGGTCCTCGACAATGCCGCGGATATCGTCGTAGAGCATGACACCGCCCAACGCATTCGCATAAGCGACCGCGACCGCGAGGAGGATCGCGCCCAGCCAGATGCAGGGCAGCAGACGGCGTTCGGCCGGCGCGGCACGCGCGTCACTCATCCCCCACCCCGTCGCCAGTCGCCCCGCGCGCCTGCCCCGCGGGGGCGTCGCGTCCCAGTCGCATCGCCGCATCGCATTCGCTTTGCAGAACCGGGTCGGCGGCGACATCGAAGCCCGCCGCGGCCGCCGCCTCGAAGGCCACGCGCGCCTGGCGGTACTCGCCAAGGCGCACGAGCGCGGATCCTCGCACCGCAAGCGCCCGACTATACGAGGGATCGATGCGCAAGGCCGCATCGACGGCGTCCAACGCCGCCGCGGCATCGCCGGTCTCGCGCAGCACCACGGCCAGATTCAGCCATGCCTCCTTGAGCGCGAGCAGTCGCTCGACACTCTCCTGAAAACAGCCCATCGCCTCGGCGTTTCGCCCAAGCGCGAGCAGGGCGCGGCCCTTGCCGTTCAGCACGACGGGCAGATAGCCGCCGGCGTTCATCGCCCCGGTCATGGCGTACACGCCGCCCTCGGATAACCGGCGTCGGGCGTGCGCTTCCGTCGCCGAGGCCACGCTCGCCGCCTCCCGGAATCGCCCCGCATCCAGCAGCGCGTCGATGAGCGTCATACGCGCCCGGAAGTTGTCCGGACGTTTGCCTGCCGTATCGTTCGCCATCGCAAGTCGGGATCCGTAGACCGCATTGCGCCTGTATGTCGCCGCACCGAGCAGGCAGGCGACGACGACCACCAGAGCGGTCGCCACCACGCGCCGCGCGCCGAGAAACCGACAAGCCAGTACCACGAGTGCGACCGTGGCCGGCGCCAGCGCGACATAGACGCGGTGCTCCGCGGCGCAATCCGCCACCGGCACCACGCTCGATGTCGGCGCCAGCGCCACGAGGCAGGCGGCGCCCGCAAACCCAAGCGGATGCCGACGCCATGCCAGGACCACGACCCCGCTCACACATGCGGCGGCGACGGCTAACCGCGCCAGCGCCCCGGCGGTCGCCTGTTCCGGCAACCATGCATAGTCCAGACATTGACCGACCGGCAGGATGGCCAAACGCGCGTACCGCGCGAGGACCGCCGGCTGCGTCAGCAGGTATCGCAGCGGATGAATGAGCCCGGCGTCCACCCCGGCCGTGGTGCTGGATTCGTTGGGCAGCAACGCCAGGATCAGGCCCAGCATCGGCGCGAGCAGGAACCAGAGATACCAGCGCCCGCGGTCCCGCAACGCGGCCCGCACGGACCCGGCGACGAACTGACGGTCGTACAGCAGAAGCAACAACGGCCCGACGATCATCACGGGCTTCGACGCGACGGCGCAAACCAACGCCGCCGACGCGGCCGCAAACCAACCACCCCGATCGGATGCCACGCCGCGCAGAAACGCGTAGAACCCAAGGAATAAGAACATACCCATCATGGATTCGGCGCGCTGAATCAGGTACGTCACGCTTTCCGTCTGCAAGGGGTGCAGTCCCCAGAGCAGCGCCGCCGCGAAGGCCGGGCCGACCGCCGCGCCCGGCGTGACGCCGAGAACCTTGGGCAGCACGCGTTTCAGGCAACCGAACAGCGCCAGCATGGCGACTGCGTGTATCGCGAAATTGACCAGGTGCAAATCGGCACGGTTCCCGCCCGCAATCATGTTCAGCCAGAGACTCAACCCAACCAGCGGCCGGGTCGTCCCACGCACCGCCGTATGCCACTGGCGGATCTCGGGGGCGTTGACGATACGGATCGTGTCGTCCATGTGATAGTCGCCGCCGAAGCTGTTGGCATAGGCCAGCGCACAGGCGACCGCCAGCAGCAACGGCAGCAGCCATGCCGCGACCGGCGATGCATCGAGCCCAGGCGTCTCGGACGGTGATTCCACGCGTCGGATAATACCGGATTCGCAAACCCTGTCAGCGAAATACTCCTGCGGCGAACGGAATGACAGGGAGCATCTGCGTGGCGACACGCCCCTTCGTCAAAAGCGTGCATGCCGCACCGGTGTCCGATATAGTCCAACCATGGATATAGGTTCACATGGGAATCGCGGCGCCGCAAAGCGGGTGGTCACGGTCGCCGTCCGTCTGGCCATCCTGACGTTCGCGGTATCGCTTTTCAGCCACAACCTGGCCGATGTCGACCTCTGGGGTAATGTCGGCTTCGTTCGGGCGCTCCCCTGGCAGGCCGGCTATCATCGGGCCAATACCTATTCCTACACGCAACCCGACTACGCATGGACCAACCACGAATGGGGCGCCGAGTATGTCCTGTTCCGGGTGCATGCGGCCTGCGGCAACGCCGGGCTCCTTCTGTTGAAAATCGCCATCGGAATCGGGCTTCTGCTGATCCTGCACGCCGAAATGCGGCGAGACGGCGTGTCGCCGCCGGTGCGGGCAGGATTGCTGATGCTCGTGCTTTCGACGATGGGTTACGGGTTCTCCACGCGACCGCACCTGTTCACCTATCTGCTATCGGCCCTGCTGATCCTGCTGGTGCGACGCGGGCGGATCGGAACGGTGGCGATGCTTTCTCCCGCGCTGGGATGCCTATGGGCGAACACGCATGGCGCGTTCTTCATCGGACTCGTTATCCTGGCGCCGGCGGTCCTCACGGGAGCGCCGTGCGCCCCGCGCGATGAGCCTTCGCCGCGCCGGGCCCGCCTGCGCGCGCGCCTGCTGCCGGCTTGCGCGTGCGCCGGTTTCGCGGCCGGTTCGCTGATCACGCCATACGGGGCCGCGCTGTGGGATTTCGTCCGACACTCGGCGGCGATTTTCCGGCCTTTTCTGAGCGAATGGGCGCCATTCCATCCGATCCGCGACTTCACCGACCACTCGGACTTCCTGGCCCTTGCGGTCGTTGTCGCGCTCGCCGGCATGCGTGCCGGTCGCCGCCTGGTCTCGTTCGACGGCGTTCTGGTCGCCGCGGCGCTGCTGGCCGCGCTCGTCATGCGCCGCAACATCCCGCTGTTCGCGCTCTGCGCCGGGCTTTGCGCCGGTCCATGGATCGACTGTGCGGTCGGACCCGCCCTCGCGCGGCTGGTTGCCCGACTGCGCCCCGCCTGGATCGTGGCCGCCATGCTTGCCGTCGCCGTCATTTCCGGCGGGCACGTCCTTCTGCGTCGCGACGCCCCGTGGACTATCGAGATTCCCGCGGCGGATTTTCCGGTGGAAACCGTCAACCTTATGGCGCATGCCGGCATCGAGGGCAACATGCTCGTGTTTTTCGACTGGGCCGAGTATTGCATCTGGAAGTTGTATCCACGGTGCCGCGTCTTCATGGACGGGCGATTCTGTTCGGCCTACAGCGCGTCCACGATTCGCGACTACGTCGATTTCCTTTACGGCGCGCCGGATTGGCGCCGCGCGTTGGATGACTACAAGACCGATCTTGTGTTCGTGCACCGCGGCAACCCCTGCGCGGCGCTGGTCGGCGCGGACCCCGCATGGCGGCTGGTGCTGGCGGACGAAATCGCCGTACTGTATGCGCGAACAGAGACCGCGGAAGCCCTGGCCGCCCGGCTGGCGGAAGCCCGCCGGACATGGATCCCCCCACCACCCCATTTCCCATAGGCCCGTCGCTCCCTCCATGGCCCTGCCGGCTCTGTTTGCGGCAAGTGCATGCTCCGTCACCGACGCGACATGCCGGGACAACCGCCCCGCGTCAGGGCTCCGGACAAACCCGCACACCGCTACGGGGCGGAGGAACCCCCGCGGTGGCGGCGGTAGCGGGCCGGCGTCAACCCGGTGTGCCGGCGAAACTGGCGGGTGAAGTAACTCTGATCGCCGAACCCGACCTCGTACCCGATCTCGGCGCACCCGCGGTCCGTACGGTCGAGCAGTTCCTGCGCGCGGCGGATGCGCACGCCATTGATGATGTCCACCGTCGTACGCCCCGTATACTGCTTGACCAGGTGCGCCAGCCGACCGGCGCTCAACGACACGTGTCGCGCCACATCGTGCAGCGAGATCGGCTGCATGTAGTTCTCGCCGATATACTCGATGGCCCGGTGCACGCTCGTATTCGACCGGTTTACCCCGTGCAGGTAGACGACATCGATGTACTGATCGAGGGCTTCCATGAGCCGCGCCGACAGGGATTCGAAATCCGGCGCATCGATGATGGCGGCGCCCCATTGGTGCGTCTGTCGAATCAACGGCTCCATCAAGGGGTTGTCTTCGACCGCGGCCCTCGTCAGGCAGCCGAGCAGTTCCAGCGCACGTGCGCGCAGGACGATGAGATCGGGCCCCGACATGTAGACCGCGGTCAACATTTCGTTGAGAATCTGCCGCGCCCCATTCCGGTCGCCGGCGCGGATGTTCGCAAGCAACGCGCGTTCCTTCTCGAATGCGTAGAGAATCTCCGCACCTGCCCGGCCCTGCTCGCGGAATGCCTGAGACAGTTGCGCCTGCTGTCGCAACCGCTGCCGATTCTCGGTCATCAGTTGCGGCTCCCATCCGCTGACGGCATAGAACCTATCGCGAACCGCTTCGGCGATCGTCTCGGCGGCGCCCTCCGCCAGTCGAGGCAACGCCGCCAGAACCGCCGTCACGTCGTCCGCCGCCAGTCCTTGACCGCCCAGATAGTCGGCCGCTTCCCGTTCCGCTGTCGCATCCGTCCCGACGAACGCTTCCCCGAAAGCCCCGCCGAGCACCATGCGCCGATGCTCCAGCGGCACCACCCAACTGACGACATGCGGCACCGGCTGAAAACAGTACGGGCAACCCTGATTCAGCGCCTGTTGCAGCGCGTAACTGCGCCGACGACGCAGGTTGCTTACCGATCCAAGCGGGTCATCCCCCGATTGCGTAGCACCGTTGACATCCATGAAGCGGGTGACAACCCCGTACGACGACCGAATCGAACGCGTGACATCCTGCATGGTTCGTTTCGACAAAATCGGCATAACACATCCGTTAACAACTGCGTCAGACGCGCAGGAATCCGCACATTTGCATGGCCTACAGCAAGATCGTCCTAAACGACAACCAGATTGCGCTAGCTTTGCCGCGGTCGGCAAGTCTATAGTTCGCTCCAGTCGCACAAGCTCTGGCTGCGCCCGGCGCCGCCAATCGGAGCGGTTGCGGGAATGGTCACCGGAAACCGGTAACGGAAGCAAGAGGAGTAGCGGATGAGTGTCAATCAGCAGATCGCCGAAGCCCTGATGAAGGGCAAAGCCAACGACGTCAAAACTCTCGTACAGCAGGCCATTGACAGTGGCGCGGATGTGGCCGCGGTGCTCAACGAAGGGCTTCTGGCCGGCATGAGCGTCATCGGCGAACGTTTCAAGAAGAACGAAGTCTATGTTCCCGAAGTTCTGATCGCGGCCCGTGCGATGAAGGCCGGCATGCAGATTCTGCAGCCCCGACTGGCATCGTCCGGCGTGAAGCCGCGCGGCGTGGCCGTGGTCGGCACGGTCAAGGGCGATCTGCATGACATCGGCAAGAACCTCGTCTGCATGATGCTCGAAGGCGCCGGATTCAAGGTCGTGGACGCCGGGATCGACGTTGCCCCCGAGAAGTTCGTGGCCGTCGCCAAGGAGAGCAAGGCCGACGTCATCGGTGTTTCCGCCCTGCTCACCACGACCATGACGAACATGAAGGCCGTCGTGGAAGCCGTGCGTGCCGCGGGAATCGTCTGCAAGGTCATGATCGGCGGCGCGCCGGTCACGCAGGCGTTCAGCGACGAGATCGGCGCCGACGGCTATGCCCCGGACGCCGCATCGGCCGCCGACCTGGCCAAGTCGCTTGTCGCAGCCTGAACCATACACGCTTCTTGACGCAGCACCGACCCCGGCCGCACCGCGGCCCGGGGTCGGTGAGCGCCTCATCCCCTCCCGTCCGCCTGACGCGCCTTTCCACGCTTGCACGACCCCGTTACGCAGCGGACAACCACGTACCAGTCTTACCCGCGCGGCCGGTCAAGGAGTCGCGGTTTTGCGCGTTATGCGCGAATCGCCGCAAGCGGCTCACCCGAGGCTTGCCGAGGCGATACGCCCTGCCGTAAAGTGTCGATCGCCAACCGGGAGTTATCCAAGATGGAAAGATTGCCGACTTCTTCACCCTTGCGCATCGCGGTTCTGGGCTCCGGCAGCGGGAGCAACTGTCAGTCGATCATCGACGCCGTGGAAGCCGGTACGCTCGATGCACGCATTGTCTGCGTCATCGCCGATGTCGAGAACGCGCCGATTCTAGCGCGCGCCGAACGGCATGGCATTCCGGCGTACTACGTCAGCGGCGCCCCGTACCGGACGCGGATCGAAGGCGAGGCGGAGTCCCGCTACATCGACCAGTTGCGACGGCATGACGCGCAGCTCATCGCCTTGGCCGGCTTCATGCGCATCCTCAAGCGGGGTCTCCTCGATGCCTTCGCGGGCCGCATAATCAATATCCACCCGTCGTTGCTGCCCTCCTTCCCCGGGCTGCACGGATGGACACAGGCGCTCGACTACGGCGCCCGCGTGGCCGGCTGCACCGTGCATTTCGTGGACGCCGGCACGGACACCGGTCCGATCATCGTTCAACGCGCCGTCCCGGTGCTGGACGACGACACGCCCGAGTCGCTGCACGCACGCATCCAGGCCGAGGAACACCAGGCCTACCCCGAAGCGTTGCGCCTGATCGCCGCCGGCGCCCTCCGCATCCATGGCCGCCGGGTCCTGCGGGTCGGCTGAACCGCGGGCTGGGCGGACCGGCTGAACCGCGGCCTGTAGGGTGCAAGTCACTTCTGCGGGGATTCTGGGCTGATGGGTCTGGGTCTTTGCCATGACGGTGCCGGGGAATCGGTTGACGAGATCGGCGACGAGAGCGGATGACGAGGGGAGACATCTCAATCGTTGACCGTTCTCGTCGCCGTTCTCGTTGGCTGAAGCAGAGGAGAGAGAGGGAGGGGGCGCGCCACGTCTACGGCCGCTTGTCACCTGGGAAGAACTGGCGCTTCCGGGTTTATGTGGGGATTTTTCATGGATATGCCAACAATCTGTCATCGCAACCTGCGTCAGTCATTGGTGTTCGATGATGATCAGGACAACGATAGGGACGATGATAAAGATCGACGACGATCGGGACAACGATGCCGTGAGCAAAACCGATCGTCATCATCGTCCCGGTCATTGTCGATAGCCATCTTTGTCTCGATCATCGTCCCGATCATTGTCGATTTCCATCGTTGTCCCGATCATCGTCCCGATCATTGTCGGATGCGATCATATGAAAGCCTCAACCATCTCTCGATTAGACAATAGAGAATCCCCCCCCACAAACCCGGAAGCGCCCTACAAAAACGGTAAGGCGCTTGACCAGCCGCTTGGTTCGGGCGCTATGGAATCCACCTGCGCTCAGTATCAGTGTCGCTTCAAGCGAACCGGTCAGTTCTGGAGCCTTGAGGGGGACGAGGCGTTCCTGGCTCTTCAGACGCTTCATTGGAACGGGAGGTGGCACCTGCTCTTCCCGCACGACACAAAGAAGGAATGATCGTCATGGCGCGAACCTTTACCCATAGCAGCCGTCTTCGTGGCGCCGCTGTGCCCCAAACAGACTGTCGCCCTGTCGGGCAACTCAGCAAGAGGCGACACCCGACACGCGACACCCGACACGCGACACCCGACACGCGACACCCGACAC
>CAYYJS010000050.1:0-25699 GCA_964472315.1 uncultured Victivallales bacterium
CGGTGATCTACGTCTTCACGCACGACAGCTTCTACGTCGGCGAGGACGGACCGACGCATGAGCCCGTCGAGCAGCTTGCCAGTCTGCGCTGCATCCCGGGGATGACGGTCATCCGGCCGGCCGACCCCACGGAGACCGCGGCGGCCTGGGCCACCGCCATTCGCAACCAGCAGGGCCCCACCGCGCTCCTGTTGACCCGGCAGAACCTCGACGTCATCGACCGCACGCGCTACCCGGCCGCCACGAACCTGGCCAAGGGCGCCTATGTGCTCTGTCAGACCGGCGAGGGCACACCGGATCTCATCCTGATCGCGTCCGGCTCGGAAGTGCAGCTCGCCCTCGAGGCCGCGGAAGCGCTGCGCGGCGCACACGTGATCCGCGTCGTCAGCATGCCATCGTGGGAACTTTTCGAACGGCAGTCCGCGGCGTACCGCGCGGACGTGCTGCCGGCCGACTGCCGGCGCCGCATGGCTGTCGAGGCCGGCGCTTCGATGGGTTGGCAGCGCTATATCGGCGCCGACGGGCAGACGCTGTGCCTGGACCACTTCGGCGCTTCGGCGCCGTACAAGGTGCTGGCCGAGAAATTCGGCTTCACGTCGGCCAATCTGATCGCGCGCATCCGCGCGATGATGGCGTAACTCTCGAACGGGCGAGGCCCGCGGCATGGCTCAGTTTGTCATTCACGGCCGGCGTCGGGTATCCGGTACGCACCGGGTGCCCGGCAACAAGAACGCCGCGCTGCCGATGCTGGCGGCGTGCGTGCTCACCGACAAGCCCGTCACCATCGCCAACCTGCCGCTGATCGACGATGTCCGCACGACCCTGGACATTCTGTCGGCGCTCGGCGCGGACGTTTCGTTGCGCGGCCATACGGCGACGGTCACGTGCGGGTGCTTGCGGCGACGGCGCGTCGACCGCGCCCTGTGCGCCCGCGCCCGTTCGGCCATCCTGTTCGCGGGCCCCATGGCCGCCCGCCACGGCCGCGTCACGCTGCATCCGCCGGGCGGCGATGTCATCGGTCGGCGACGCCTCGACACGCATTTCGGCGCCCTCGATCAGCTCGGCATTTCCGTGCAGGGCAAACAAGCTTATGTCTTCCGCTCGACGGGGCTGCACGCCGCCGACATCCTCCTCGACGAGGCCAGCGTCACCGCCACGGAGAACACGGTCATGGCCGCGGTGCTGGCGCCGGGGCGGAGCACGATCTTCAACGCCGCCTGCGAACCCCACGTCCAGGCCCTGTGCCACATGCTCAACGGAATGGGCGCGGACATCGCCGGTATCGGCACCAACCTTCTGACCGTAACCGGGGTCGTCGCCTTGACCGGAACCCACGTCCATGTCCCACCCGACTACGTGGATGCCGCCAGTTTCGCGGTCGCCGCGGCCCTGACCGGCGGCCGCCTCACGCTGGAGGAATCGCCCGTGGCGGACCTGACCATGACCGCAAAAGTGTTTCACCGCCTCGGCGTCGGCTGGCAACCCGAGGGCGCGACGACGTTGGTGGTCCCCGCCACGCAGCCGTTACGTATCCGGAACGACTTCGGCGCGGCCATTCCGAAAACCGAGGACGGGATCTGGCCGGCCTTTCCCTCCGACCTGATGAGCATCGCCATCGTCCTGGCCACGCAGGCGTCGGGCGCCATGTTGTTCTTCGAAAAGTTGTTCGAAAGCCGCCTGTATTTCGTCGACCGCCTGATCGAGATGGGTGCTCGCATTGTACAATGCGACCCGCATCGCGTCATCGTCACCGGTCCGGCACGCCTGCACGGCACGACGCTGTCCAGCCCCGATATCCGCGCGGGCGTCGCACTCCTGCTCGCCGCCCTCTGCGCCAAGGGCGTCAGTCGCATCGGCAACGCCCAGATCATCGACCGCGGCTACGAGACGATCGACCAGGAACTGCGCCGTCTCGGCGCGGATATCGAACGGGTCGACTAGCCCCGAGTTCCGCTGTTCCAGTGTTCCAGTGGGGGCGCGTCGGGCCCGGCACTCTCAAAACGAAACGGGGCGGGCGCCATGCGCCCGCCCCGTGTTGGTTCGCTGTGTTCAGTCGAGGCGACGATCCGGAGCTTGTCCGCCATCCCCGCGCTCCCGATCTCCGCCCTGGTTGTCTCGGTCACGGCGCGCTTTCTCACGCCGCTCGCGCCCCTGCTCCATGCGCTCACGGCCGCCCGGTGCGCGCGGCCCGCCGTCCGCGCCTTCGCGCCGCCGTTGGGCGAATTCGCGGACTTTCGCAAGCTGCTCGGGCGTGAGGAGCTGCTTGATCAACAGCACTTGGCGTACCTGCCGCTTCGCCGCGTCGATGCGCAGCGCACCGAGTTTCTCGACCGCGGCCATGACCGCCGCCTCGTCCACCTGCGGCTGCGCCAGCAGGCGCGCCTGTTCCAGCGCCGTCTTTTCCATCTCGGCGCGCAGATCGATCATGGCCACGCTCTGCTCATGCGCGGCCGCCTTCAATGTCTGAACGGTCTCTTCGCTAAGCCCCAGCGCGGCAACCACTTCTGGCCGTTCAAGCGCCCTCAGCAGCAGCCCTTCGGGACCGCCTCCTTCGCCATCCATGCGCCCGCCACGCATGATGCCGCGCCCCTGCCACTCGCGGCCTTCAGGCGCGGGAGTGCCAGGCGCGGGCGGCGGCGGCGCTACCGGCGGTTGTTCCTGCGCCAGCGCCACGCCTGCCGTCATCACTGCCGCCGCGATTATGTGTCCATACCGTTTCATCCGTCGTTCCTCCTGTTTGGGATTTCCGTAACGGCCCTATAACGCAAGCCCCGGCCGTCTTATTGCAGCTCGAACCGCTTTTCGCACGGCGCCAGGTACCGCCATCCGTCGCGCGTGACCATCACCGTGTCTTCGATACGGATGCCGCCCCATTCGGGATAATAGAGCCCGGGCTCCACGGTGATGACATGCCCGCGCCGCAACCGCGTGCCGCCCCACCCGATCCGCGGCTGCTCGTGCACGGCGAGGCCCACCCCGTGGCCGGTGCCGTGAATGAAGCCCACCGGCATCTCGCCGTCCAGGCGCGTCTCGAAACCCCGGGCCGTGAGTTCATCGGCGGCGGCGCGATGCACCGTACGGGCCTGCACGCCGGGCCGTACGACCGTCAGCGCGGCCCGCTGCGCGGCCTTGACGGCCGCATACATCCGCCGCAATTCGCGACCGGCGGCGCCGCGCACCACGGTACGTGTGATGTCGCCCCAGTACCCGTTCACGAGATGCCGCGGGAAGATGTCGATGACAATGGCTTCATGTGCGCGCAATGCGCCGTGTCCGCGTTCGTGCGGCGATACGGCCTGCGCGCCGCCGGCGACGATCGTGTCGGCCGAGAAACAGTCATGGTCGAGCAGCACATCCAGAATGCGACGGCGGACCCGTTCGGCCGTCAGGCACGTTCGGTCGACCATGAGGCGGCCCGTCGCGTCGATGTGGCTGCTCTCGATCATCGCCACCGCCGCGCGCATGGCGATGACCGCCGCACGTTGCACCGCGCGCATGGCATCGATTTCGTCATCCCGTTTGACCTCGCGCTCGGGACAGAGGGAACCTTCCGCGGCCATCACGCGAATATGCGCGGCGCGCAACATCTCGGCCACCGCCAACGGAAACGCCTGCGACACGGTCACACGCCGGATCGCTTCGCGTTTCACCAGACCGACGGCCCATGCCGAAGGCATGCGCCGCGCCGCGCCCTTCAGGCCCAGCGCCGCGGGCGTGACGACGTCCGTCCGTCGGTTCCGGGTCACGGCGCAAGCCCGTCCGTACTCGAGATCGGAGACCACCAGAATCTGGCCGCCCGGGCGTTTCAGATACACCACCGGATCCGGCGCCCGGAACCCCGTCCGATAGAAAATATCGTCCGTATCGTCGGTGCCTCCGAGCATCAGAATCGCCCCTGTTAATCCGGGCGGCTTCCGAGAGGCCCGCGTCATTCGTCCGACTCCGTCTCCCACCGCTCGTCTGGTCATCGTTTTCCCCTGTATTCAGGCTTCGCCCGCCGGGCGGCGCATCGCCGCGCGCCGCGCGCCGCGTGGGCATGCCGTATGCACATCGTTACATGACCCGCGCCAGGGCCGTTTCGGGTTTCTCCAAAACGGTGGAGACGTTAGGGCGTAACCCATTCCATGTCAATTGGTTATCGCAACACGGTATCGGCCGTACCCCCGTCCGGCGGCCGGGCGACGCGGGGCGCGCCCGCAGCCGTTTTCGCTTCTCGACAAAATGCGGGGCGGCGCCGGGGCCGGATGCGCGCGTCTTTCGCGATGTCGCGCGGGCACTCATTCACATGGTTAGGGTTGCGCAAGTATCGCACGTGTAAACGGTTAAGACGACCTGTTGATAACCTGTCGATATGTTTCTCGGCTTTTTGCTTGTCTTGGCTGCGCGATCGCATGAGTATGCACCCCACTGTGAAGCAGGTATCGCGGGGCGCCATACGGGTGCCGGAGCTGCCGATCGGGATGGGATCTTCCGGGGACTGACGCGATTGAAGAAACACGACCTCGATGCGCTGTGGGGAAAGGCGTGCAAGCATCTCAAGGATGTCCTGCACGGCGATGTCTACTCCCGCTGGATCGCCGTCATCGATCCGATCGATCTGAACGATGAAAACACCCTCGTACTGGCGGTCGACAACGACTTCTACCAATCGTGGCTCGAGGAGAACTACCTTCCCCTGATCAAGAGCGCCCTCGGCACGGTGTCGGACAAACCGTTTGACATCCGTTTCGCGATCAAGTCGCGCGCCGCGGGTACGCCGGAACCCGCCGCGGAACCCGAGAAGAAGACGGTGCGGGAGCGGTTGACCGTCAAACGCGCCCGTACGATGCCGGAACCGGCGCTCAACCCGCGCTTCACGATGGACAGTTTCATCGTCGGTCCCTCCAACAGTTTCGCCCACGCGGCCGCATCCGCCGTCGCCCAGGCCCCCGCCCGCGCCTACAACCCGCTGTTCATCTACGGCGGCGTGGGCCTCGGCAAGACCCATTTGATGCAGGCCATCGGTCACCACGTCCTGACCACGTCGCGTGCCCATGTCTGCTACCTCTCCTCCGAGGCCCTGCTGAACGAGTACATTTCGGCCCTGACCAGCAACAGTCTCACCCAATACCGGAAGAAATACCGCAACTGCGATCTCCTCCTGATCGACGACATCCATTTTCTCGCCGGAAAAGAACGGATTCAGGAGGAATTCTTCCACACGTTCAACGCGCTTTTCGATTCGCACAAGCAAATCGTCATGACCAGCGACCGACCGGCCAGCGAGATCACCGGTCTCGAGCAACGGCTGGTATCCCGATTCGAATGGGGTCTGGTCACCGAACTCGAAACGCCGGACGTCGAAACCCGTATCGCCATTCTCCGGCACAAGCAGCGCGATATGCAGGTCGCGCTGCCGGATGAACTGCTGACCTTCATCGCGGAGAATGTGAAATCGAACGTGCGCCGGCTCGAAGGCGCCCTCGTCCGCGCCGTTTCGTATTCGTCTCTGATGGGCACGACCCTCGCGGTCGACGATCTGCGCCGTCTTCTGAAGGATACGCTCGACAAGGAACAAACGACCGAACTGACATTCGGTTCGATCCAGAAAGCCGTGGCCGACCACTACGATATCCGTCTGGCGGACATGTCGAGCAAGCGACGCCCCCGTTCCGTAGCCGTCCCGCGCCAGGTGGCCATGTACCTGTGCCGCCGGATGACGCGCTCATCGCTGCCCGATATTGGCAATGCGTTCGGCAAGACTCACGCCACCGTGCTGCACGCCTATCGCACCGTCACCGGCCGCATGGATGTCGATGCCGAACTCAAACGGGACATCTCCGAAATCGCCCGCAAACTTGGCGCGCCGCTCGCGTGAAATCCCGTTCCCACGCACTTTCGACTTCGCCTACGGCCAGATTGACGCTGCTCTTCACGACCGTTCGCCCGCTTGTTCATATCCCGGTTCACAACTGTGGACAAGTGGCCACCTATTCACCTCATCCCCGGTTTCGTTCTCCGTCATTCACAGCCATGATCCGTCATCGACAAAGTCATTCACAGCCCAACCACCCTCCAAGTGCCCATGGGACAGTGACTTCCTCGGTTGTTTACATAACTCACAGCCTATAATAGGTTGAATATTTGAATAGAGTAGTCTATCACTATGCATCACGTGTCAGTAACACGGGTGGAACCGCGTGGAGGAATCGATGAAACTGAGACTCGAGAAGAAGGCGTTGCTTGAAGGGCTGCAGATTGTTCAGAATATCGTCAGCACGCGCAGTACGCTCCCTATTCTTTCCAATGTGCTGCTCGCGGCCAAAGGCGACAAACTGTCCTTCACAACCACGGATCTCGAAGTCACCGTCAAATGCAGCGTCGCCGCCGATGTCGTCAAGGAAGGCGCGACAACGTTGCCGGTTCGACGGTTCTCCAGCATTGTCCGTGAACTCCCCGAGAGCGAGATCGACGTCGAGATCGATGACGGCGATATCGCCGTTCTGACGTGCGGGTCGTCGTATTTCAAGATCATCGGCATCGGCAGCGAGGAGTTTCCGACCGTTCCGACCGCATCCGGAAAACACACGTACCATATCGACCAGGGCGTGTTCCGGGAGATGCTGCGCAAGACCGCCTATGCGGCATCGACCGACGAGACGCGGTTCGTTCTCAACGGAGTGCTTCTGAGCTTCCGCGACGGGAAACTGACCATGGTCGCCACCGATGGTCGCCGTCTGGCGCTGGTCGAGAACGAGGTGGAAGTAGCCGCCGAAGCCGAAGCCGATTTGATCCTCCCGAGCAAGGCCGTCAACGAGTTGACGCATGTTCTGAAGGATTCAGGCGATCTGAAGATTTCCGTTCTGGAGAACCAGATTGTGTTCGAGTTCTCGGAAGTGGTCGTCGCGTCGAAACTCATCGATGGGACGTACCCGAATTTCCGGCAGGTGATTCCGTCGCAATGCGAGGAGCGCGTGTCGATCGAACGCGAGGTGCTGCTCACATCCCTGCGGCGCGTGTCGCTGATCGCGGCGGACAAGTCGAGTGCGACGAAGTTCTCGTTCGGCGGCAATCGCCTGGAAATCACCGCGAAGAGCCCGGATGTCGGCGAAGCTCGCGAGACGATCCCCATCAAGTACGCGGGCAAGGAAATCACCGTCGCTTTCAACCCCGAGTATGTCATGGATCCGCTCAAGAACTTGAGCAATGACGAGATCGCCTTCGAGTTGACGGACGAGCTGAGTCCCGGCGTCATCAAGTGCGACATCCCGTTCCTGTACGTGCTCATGCCCATGCGGGTCGACTAGTCGGGCGCCACGCTTGACACCCGGATAGGCATCGCTAGAATGTCGTCCCTTGTTCCTGCCGAATGGTGTAATGGTAGCACAAGTGACTCTGGATCACTTTGCCTAGGTTCGAATCCTAGTTCGGCAACCATCTTTCCTTGAGGGCCGCGCATGGAAGTCGTTCATCCCGACCCCGAGGTCCTCCGCAAGTTGGTCCGTACCGTCATGCCCTTCGGGCGGTACAAGGGAACGCTGCTGATCGACCTTCCGGAACCCTATGTCGTCTGGTTTGCCCGCCAAGGCTTCCCCAAGGGCAATCTGGGGGACCAACTGCGCATGGTCCACGAGATCAAGGTAAACGGGCTCGAAGGGCTCCTTGACCCGCTGAGGCCATAGGCGCGGCTCGTGACGCACCCACGCCGGCGAGAGGTCATTCCCTTGCCACGGGGGTGCGTTGTTCGCCATTACATGGCCAGCGTGTCGCGAACGGCGGCAATGATGTCATCGATCGGCGCCCCGGCATCGATGTCCGCCAGGAGCTTGCGGGTCGTGTAGAAGCCGATCAGGGGCTCGGTTTGCTTGCGGTATACGACGAGGCGGTTGGCGATCGCCTCAGCCTTGTCATCGTCGCGCTGCAACAGTTCGTTCGGAGACATCCCGGCAGGCGGTTGAGGGACGCCGTCGGGGTTGACGTTGTAGATTTTACCCGTGCTCTTGTGGATCCGCCGGCCGGAGAGGCGATGCACGATCACGGTGTCGGCGAGAACGAAGTTCACGACGCGGTCGATGGCGACACCCGATTTCTCCAGCGCCTCGGCTTGCGGGATGGTGCGCGGGAAGCCGTCGAGAATGAATCCCCCCCGGCAGTCCGGGCGCCCGATCCGTTCCTTCAGAAGGTCGATGACCAGACTGTCGGGCACCAACTCGCCGGCGTCCATGTACCCCTTGGCCTTGACGCCAAGCGGCGAGCCGGCTTTCACCGCCGCCCGGAGCAGATCCCCCGTCGAAATCTGCACCACCCGCAGGTCATCGACGATACGCTGCGCAACCGTGCCCTTACCCGCTCCCGGAGGTCCGAGAAAAACAAGTTTCATGCGTCATTCCTTTCGATAAATCGCCTGAATATGCCGCAAATCTGCACGAAAACCGGCTGCAACGCAAGCCTGGCCATTCCCCCCTGCCATGTCAGCCACGGAATGGCCGACCTACGCGGGCCACAGTGGCCGGTGCCCTTTGATCTCTGCCCTTCGCCACGAGACAGCGGGCGCACAGCGCCACGCTGCACTGAGACGGCACCACCGATTGCCCATACGGTGGTGGCGATCACCGAAAGAGTAGGCACGGATCTCCGAGACGTGCCCCCGGCCGACGGCCGGCCGCGCTTTGCGCGGCGTGCGCCTCGGCATGTCCCAATATCCAGCACTCAAATCCAATGTCCAAGAAAGACCGGGGATCGGGGAAGTGAGACCGTGTAAGGATAGCCGGGACGAGATCGTGTAAGCGAGACCAGGGTATCCGGCTAAGTGTGGCGGTTAAGTAGGCGGTTAAGTGTTCTTAAACAACTTATCAGACGGCACTTACAACTTTGCTGGTTATTAGACATTCCTTGTTGGCTGTTGGGTGTTCATCCGGTCCGTCCCGGCGTCCGTCCCATGGTGTTTGTTCGCAGCGCAACCACTCGTGCCACAGTCTGTCGCCGATCCTCTTCCGCCCGAATTCCGGTGAATGGCAACGGCAAGGATCGCCACATCCGACGGGCTGATCCCGGAGATACGCGAGGCCTGCCCGATTGAATCCGGATGAATACGGGACAGCTTCTCGCGGGCCTCATAACTGATCGTCCGGATGCTCCAGAAATCGAACCCGCGCGGAATGACTTGATCCTCCAATGCGGCGGCCTTCGCCACGCGACGGCTCTCCTGCTCGATATATCCGGCATACTTCACGATGACCTCAATCTGCTCGATCACCGGTAGCGGAAGATCAATGGCACCCGGCATTTCCGCATAGCGCGTCTCGGGGCGACGCAACCGCTGCGTCAGCGTGGCGTCGCCGATATGGACCGCGTCCAAACGACGTTGTTCGTCGGCGATCAAACGCTCGAACCGATGAGACTCCGCCCGGAACTCGTGATCCGCGAGACCCAGCGCATCGGCATGGTGCAGGAGACGAAACCGGGCGTTATCCTGACGCAGCGATAGCCGATGCTCCGCGCGGGAGGTAAACATGCGGTAAGGCTCATCCGTGCCCTTGGTCACGAGATCGTCGATCAACACCCCAATGTAGGCTTCGTGACGCGCAAGTCGCCAACCGGCAAGCCCGCTCGCCGAGCGCGCCGCGTTGACCCCGGCCACGAACCCCTGAGCCGCCGCTTCCTCATAGCCAGTCGTGCCGTTGATCTGTCCCGCCAAAAAAAGGCCCCGGACCAGTTTCGATTCCAGCGTGTGCGTAAGCTGTGTCGGGTCGCAAAAGTCATATTCGATGGCATACGCCAACTCGATGAATTGGGCGCGCTCCAGGCCGGGGATCGAGTGAATCATCTGAATCTGCACGTCGCGCGGCAGACTGTTAGAGGTGCCATTGGGGTAGAATGACGCCGTGTGACGACCCTCCGGCTCGATGAAAACATGGTGCGAATCCTTTGTCGCGAACTTGACGACTTTGTCTTCGATCGATGGGCAATACCGTACGCCGGTACCAGAAATGGCGCCGCCATAGAGGGCGCTGCGCTTAAGGTTCGAAGCGATGATTTCATGCGTTTCAGGCGTGGTGTGCGTGATGAAACAAGGAAGCTGATCGGTGCCAGGCTGCCACGGACGGAGCGGGTCGGCGGAATGTTCCACGTGGAACAATGGGGCTGCGGCAGGTGCGGCGGCTTCGTGTTGCACGATGTTCACCGCGCCGTTTGGCCCCGCCCGCGTGCCACTTTGTTCCACGTGGAACATATCCCTTGCCGCAAGCCAGGAGAAGAACGGTACGGGGTCGGTTTGTCCGGGCTGACGTTCCATAGCGCTGAAGTTAAGGCTGTCACGATGCAGGCGCGGTGGTGTGCCGGTCTTAAGGCGTTCGATGCGATGACCGAGTCGCTGAAGTGTTCCGGCCAGTGCCTCCGCTGATGGCATATCGTGTCGGCCGCCCGGCCTGGCCTCAAGTCCGATGTGAATGCGGCCGCGGAGATATGTTCCGGGAGTCAGAACGACCGTGCGTGCCGCAACTGATGTTCCGTCAGTCAGCACGATGCCGCGCACGGTGTCGTTGACGACTAAAAGGTCCTCGACGGATGAAGGCCGGACTACCAGGTTCGGTGTTGCGCTAAGGATGGCGCGCATACGCCGAGAATAGGCGGCTTTGTCGCTCTGGACGCGGTTGGCCCGTACGGCGGGTCCCTTGCGTGTATTGAGGATACGGAATTGGATGCCCGTGTAGTCGGCGTTGCGTGCCATTTCGCCGCCAAGGGCATCGAGTTCGCAGACGAGGTGTGATTTCGCGATGCCACCGACGGCCGGGTTGCAGGGCATGCATGCAACGTTGTAGGCGTCCATGGTCACCAGGAGCGTCAAGACGCCAGACCGCGCGGCGGCCAGGGCGGCCTCGCAGCCGGCATGGCCGGCCCCGACGACAATCACATCATAGGTCGTGTGGTTCATTTTCCGATACAGAACTGACTGAAGACGCGGTCGAGCAGGTCTTGCGTGTAATGTCGACCGAGTAGGGTTCCGATAAGTTCCATGGCCTGTCGCACATGGTCGGCCGCCTCGACGGCATGGCTTTCGAACGCGGCCTCCAGGATGGCGCCAGCGGCCGTTGTGTCATAGAGCGCCTGGATCAGGATGTCGCGGTGTCGGTTGGCGATGGCCGCGTGCGGCGCGCGATCCCTGGTCAAGCCGAGTTTACGGGCCAGGGCGTCTTTCACATTGCGGAGACCATCGCCGGAAAGTAAACATACCCGGCATTGCTCGTAGCCGTCAAACACCTGTGTGGCAATGGGTTGCGCAAGATCGCACTTGTTGAACACGACGATGCACCGGGATGGGTCGCGGTGCTCCAGAAAGGCCCGCTCGTCGGCGGTGAGCGGCTGGGAGGCGTCGATGACCCACAAGAGAATGTCGGCGTGGTCGAGGGACTGGCGTGCTCTGGCGATGCCGGCCTGTTCGACGATGCATGTGGCGTCACGGAGTCCGGCGGTATCGACCAATCGCACAGGAACGCCGGCGACGTCGAGCCGTTCCTCCAAGGTATCGCGCGTCGTGCCCGGCACGTGGGTCACGATCGCCCGGTCGGTGCCGAGTAACGCGTTCATCAAGGTCGATTTTCCCGCGTTCGGGCGCCCGCAGATCGCTACCAGGGCGCCGTCGCGCAAAAGATGTCCCTCGTTCCAGGTGGCGAGAAGGGTTTCGATTTGGACGCGGAGGTGCGCGATACGATCCACGAGCATCGTACCGGTGGTCGCGGGCAGCTCGTCCTCGCTGAAATCGAGCGTCGCTTCAAGCTCGACGGCCACCTGTAGCAGAGAATCATAGATGTTTGATAAGGAATTACTTAGGTTTCCGCTCAACTGCTGCATCGCCATCTCGGCGGCGTGATCCGTTTCGGAACGGATCAGATCCATGACGGCTTCCGCCTGGACCAGATCCAGCCGACCGTTGAGGAAGGCCCGCCGCGTGAACTCGCCCGGTGGAGCGGGTGAAGCGCCGGCATCCAGCACGGCCTGGAGCAGACGACCGCTGACGGCGCGTCCGCCGTGACATTGGATTTCGACGACATCTTCCCGTGTGTAACTGCGCGGGGCGTGGAAGAGCAGAACGATGACCTCGTCGATCGGCGCCGAGGCGTCTCCAGGGGCGTGGACATGGCCGTAGAGAAACGTTTGCGAGGGGCGGCGGGACGGCGGCGCGCCGGTGGTCGCCACGACGCGGTCGGCGATCGCGAATGCCTGCGGACCGGATATTCGAATCACGGCGATTCCGCCCATTCCCGGCGGTGTCGCGATCGCGGCGATGGTGGTGGAGGAAATCATGTCGGCACGAGCATACGGGGTCCCCTCGGCCGCGTGCAAGGGACAATGAAATACCGCTTGACGGTGCGACGGGTTTCGATAGCTTGCGGCCGATGCTGTTGATACGGTGTCCGCATGACTGACGAGGCGACTGACGAGGCGACTGAAGAGGCGGCGGATCTGGGCGACCGTGCGGTGCGGCACGGGATGCGCATGAATATCGTCGCCGGGTCGATGGGCATGTTCTGGGTCGCCGCGGTTCTGGGCATCCCCCTCACGATGTTCATGGAGGCGTTGGGCGCCAGCGGCGTGCTGATCGGCGTCACCGCCACCGTGCAGCAACTGAGCATGCTTTTCCAGATCCCGTCGGCGTTGATCGCCGAACGGCTTTCCCGTCGCAAGCTCTTCTGGGGCATTGTCGCGCTGTCGCACCGCGCGCTCTGGTTCGTGCCCGTGTTGTTGCCGGTGCTGCTGGCCGGCCAGCCCGCCCGCATGGCCAAGGTCATGGTTTGGATCGTGGCGGTCAGCGCCGCCCTCGGCAACGGAAGCGCGGCGGCCTGGTGGAGTTGGATGGCGGACTTGATCCCGGAACGTCTCCGCGGCAGCTTTTGGGGCCGTCGTCAGAGCCTGGTCACGTTGTCGCACCTCGTCGGCGTTTCGGTCCTCGGGTGGCTGCTGGATCTGTTTCCCGATCCGCGACTGGCCGGCGGCGATTACCGCGGTTTCATGCTCGTGTTCTTCATCGGCGCCGTGATGGGGTGCGGCGATATCATCGTGCATATGTGGGTGCCGGAGCCGCAGCCGCGGCCGCGGCGCCGGGAGGCCGGCTGGCTCGCGGTCATCCTGGCCCCGTTGCGCGAACGGGATTTCGTGCGCGCCACGCTGGCCATCGGCATTTGGACGTTTGGCATCGGTGTGAGCGGTCAGTTCGGCTTTCTCTACCTGAAACGGGAATTCGCGGCCAGCTACACGCACCTGTCGGCGATCACGATCGCCGCCTCGTTGGGAGTCGTGCTCGCCGGCGTGCTCTGGGGCTATGTGATGGATCGAATCGGCGCCCGCAATCTGGGCGCCATCACGATGCTGATCGCCCCGCTGTGCGGCCTGGTGTGGTTCTTTATGCGGCCCGGCACGGTGGAGGTGCCGATGCCGTTTGTGGATGCCTCGATCGTCCTGCCCCAACCGATCGTCCTGCTGCTGGTCGTCAACCTGTTCGCCGGCGCCTTCTATTCGGCGGTCGGCCTCTCCCAGGTCGGGCTCATGGCGGGTCTGGCCCCGCGGACGGGCCGCACGGTGGCGATGGCCGTCCACTGGAGTCTGGTCGGTCTGATGGCCGCCCTGGGACCCGTGGTCGGCGGCGCCCTGACCGACTGGCTCGAAGCGCACCCGTCGGGGTGGGTCCTGCCGACCGGGTTGCCCGTCGGGTTTTTCCACTACCTTGTGGTCGCGCATATGGGGATCATCTGGCTTGGTGCGTTGCCGTTGCTGTTGACCGTCACGCGCCGCCCCGGCGAATTGGAGTTCCGCACGGCCTTCGCGCGGCTGATGATCGGCAACCCGCTGCGCGCGGTCAGCAGCATCTACAACATCGCGGCGATGAACATGGCGGTTACCAGTCGCGGGCGCGCGGAGGCGCTCAGCAAGATCGGCGCGCCCCAGGCCGCGGTCGCCGTGAGCGACCTGGCCGAGGGGCTCGAAGACCCGGCGGTGGAAGTGCGCGAGGAGGCGGTCAAGGCGCTCGGCCGGATCGGGACGCCGGAGGCGATCGACGTCCTCCTGCGCAAACTCAACGACCCCCATGCCGACGTGGTGCCGGAGATCATGCGCGCCCTGCGTTCGACGCGCGACCCCGAGGTGACGGTTTCGATCATCCACAGGCTTAGCGATTCCGACCGCGAGACGGTCTCCGAAGCCGCGCGCGCCCTGGGCGAAATCGGCGACGCCCGTGCCGCCCGCGCGTTGCTGAGCCTCCTGCAAGGCAGCAAGGACGACCAGGTGATCGCCGCCGTCAGCCAGGCCCTCGCCCGGCTTGGCGAGATGGCCGCCATCTACGAGATCGTTCCGCGCATGTCGGTCACCCAGAATCCGGTACTGAAACGGTCCCTGGCTGTTGCCGTGGGGGACTTGCTCGGGCCGCCCGGCGAGTTCTACGGCAGCCATGTCCGTGAACATCGCAACCGGGGCAGCGAGCTGGCGCGGCTGCTCGGCGAAGTTCGTGCGCATCTGCGCGAGGTGTCCGACGAGACGCCGCGGCGCCTGCAGGGAGTGGTCCGCGATCTCGAAACCGCCTACGAGTCCGGCGACCTGCACCGCTGCATCGAATGCGCCCATGAACTGGCGCTCGGGATCGCCATGGCGCATTTCGGGCCGCGACTCCCGCCGGCGGAGGGGCTCGCGGAAACGCTGGTCTGGCACGACGAGCGGTTTGGGGTGGGGGTGTGGTACATCGATCTCGTCCACACCCAGTCGCATCAGCCCGGCGCCGCGCCCATCAGCGATACCGACGTGCTGCTCGCCATCCACTTCCTCGCCCATTGGCGAGGCTAGAACCGGCCGCGCCAGAGGCGGAACCAACACAGACCCACGCCGGACAGCAACGACACGGAGCCGGCGACCGTCGCGATGACCGGCGGGTACGGGCCGGCATCCTCGGTCTCAAGCAAAAAGAGCGCGACCGTCAGCAGAATGGCGCCAAGGACCGAAAGCGCGGCGGCCGCCGCACTGAGCCGCTGTTGATCGATACCATCCTGCAACATCTCGTCACCCCCTTGTATGCCCCGTACGGTACCGCAAAACCAGAATACCCGCAATCGAACTCCCGCATTATTTCAGGGCATCCCCAGGGAACCCACCGTCCGGCGAAGGCATTACCAGCGGGGGACCACGTCCGGCTCGTTCTTGCGGATGCAGGCCAGACGGCGCGCGGGGGTGTCCGGAAGGTCCGGCTCCAGTGGCGGGACGATGCGTGCGCAATCGGGGATGGCGTAGGGGCAGCGGGGATGGAAAGGGCAGCCGGACGGCGGATCGAGCGGCGAGGGGACGTCGCCCCGCGGGACGATGCGGGGCCGCGCGCGATCGCCGATGCGGGGGATGGCCGAGACCAGCGTCTGCGTGTAGGGATGGCGCGGGTGGTCGATGACGGTTTCGGCGGGGCCGTCCTCCACGATGCGGCCCAGATACATCACGGCCACCCGGTCGGCGATGTGGCGGACCACGCCCAGATCGTGCGAGATGAACAGGTAGGACAGCCCGTGCCGTTCCTTGAGGGCCAGGAGCAGGTTGATGACCTGGGCCTGGACGCTCACGTCCAGCGCGCTGACCGCTTCGTCGCAGATGACCAGGTCCGGACGCGACGCGATGGCGCGGGCGACGCAAATGCGTTGCCGCTGGCCACCCGAAAACGCGTGCGGGTACCGATCCATCGCGTCGCGGCCCATGCCGACCTCGGCCAGCAACGCGGCCGCGCGGTCGGTGCGTTCGCGGCGTCCGATGAGCCCGTGCGCCAGCAGACCCTCGGTGACGATGTCCCGGACCGTCATGCGCGGATTGAGCGACGACAGGGGGTCCTGAAAGACGATCTGCATCCGCCGGCGCAGCGCGCGCAGGCGCTCGCGGCCGATGCCGTACAGGTCTTCGCCATCGAAGCGCATGGCGCCGCGGGGCGCGGCGTCGCCGTTCCCGCGCGGGCGCGGGGTCCGGTCGAGCTGCAGGATCGTGCGCGCGAGCGTCGATTTGCCGCAGCCGGACTCGCCGACGAGCCCCAGCGTCTCGCCGCGGTCGATGGCGAGCGAAACGCCGTCAACGGCCTTGATGTAGCCCTTGACGCGGCCGAAGGGTCCGCGTCGCACGGGGAACCAGGCGTGCACGTCCCGGATGTCCAGCAGCGGCGCGCTCATGGGTTCTCCTCGGCCAGGAAGCAGCGGCACGTGCGGTCGCCATGCCGGTAGAGCGCGGGGTGTTCGCGCACGCAGCGGTCGAACGCGTAGCGGCAGCGGTCGCGGTAATGGCAGCCGGAGGGATACGCCAGCGGCGAGGGCACCTGGCCCTTGATGACCGGCAGCGCCTTGCCGCGCGCGGCCAGGGAGGGGATGGACGCCAGCAGGTCGCGCGTGTAGGGATGGCGCGGTTCCGCGAAAATCCGCTCCGTGGCGCCGACTTCCACGATCTCGGAGGCATACATCACCGCGACGCGCGAGCACATTTCCCAGACCACCGCCATGTCGTGCGTGATGAGCAGCACCGCCATGTGGGCGTCCTTCATGGCGCGGATGAGATCGAAAATCTGGGCCTGGATGGTGACATCGAGCGCGGTGGTCGGCTCGTCGGCGATCAGCAACTCGGGTTTCAGCATCATCGCCATGGCGATCATGACGCGCTGACGCATGCCCCCGGACAGTTCGTGCGGATAGGCGTACATGCGTTCGTCCGGCCCCGGGATGCCGACGCGGGCGAGCCAGTCGCGGGACTCGCGCCAGGCTTCGGCCCGCGTGAGGCGGCGATGGATGCGCAGGGCCTCGACAAGCTGCCCGCCGATGCGGTGGAGCGGCGAGAGCGCCTCCATGGGCTCTTGGAAAATGACGCTGATGGCTTTGCCGCGGATGTCGCGGAGTTCGGCGATGGGCAGGCGCAGAAGGTCGCGATCGTGGAAGCGGATCTCGCCGCCGATGACCTCGCCCGGCGGCGACGGAACCAGGCGCAGGATGCTCATGGCCGTGACGGTCTTGCCGCAGCCGGACTCGCCGACCAGTCCCAAAACCTCGCCGCGGCGGATGTCGAGCGACACGTGGGTCACGGCGCGGGCCGTGCCGTCATCGGTATGGAACACGATCGACAGGTCGCGGATGTCCAGCAGCGGCGGCGGTATGGTGGCGGGTGCGTTCATTCGAGTCGTGCCGGTTCGCGGGGATCGTAGGCTTCGCGGATGCCTTCGCCGACGAAGGCCGCCAGAATCATGACGAGGAACAGCGCGCCCGCCGGGTAGAGCACGAGCCACCAGGCCCAGCGGGCTTTCTGCGCCTGCTGGAGCAGTTCACCGAGGCTGGGCGCCAGGGCGGGCAGGCCGAAGCCGAGGTAATCGAGCGCGGCCAGCGCGCCGATGGCCCCGACCAGGGAAAACGGCAGGAACGTGATGATGGGGGTCAGCGCGTTCGGGAGGATGTGCCGGAAGATCACGGCATGGGTCGGGATGCCCGCGGCGCGGGCGGCATCCACGAACGGCAGGCGGCGCAGGCGGAAGAACTCGGCGCGCATGTAGTACGAGATGCCGATCCAGTTGAAGATGCCGTAGCAGAACAGCAGCAGGCCGAATCCGGTGCCGTAGATCGAGCCCATCAGGATCATCACGTAGAGGAACGGCAGGGCGTGCCAGATTTCGATGAAACGCTGCCCGGCGATGTCGACCCAGCCGCCGAAATAGCCCTGGACGGCGCCGACGAGGGTGCCGATGGTCATGGCGCAGATGACGAGCAGGAAGCCGAAGAGCAGCGAGATGCGCAGGGCATGCAGGACGCGTGCGAACACGTCGCGGCCCGCGTCGTCGAGGCCCATCAGGTGATTGCCGACGGGGGGATAGGGCCAGGTCACCGTACTGCTGACGCGCACCTCGACCTGCGCGCCTTCGATCGACAGGGTCAGCGGATCGATGGCCAGGGTGCGGCTGTCCTTCACGAGCTGCAGCAGGCGGGCGCGGTCATCGTCGGCCAGCGCGGACCAGAGGCGTGGCGGGGAGCCCTTCAACGCGCCGTCGCGGTCGAACATAGCGCGCGTGGCGGACAGGTTCGTGTCGATCCGTTCCCGCAGGGTCACGCGCACCGTGGTCGGCGGTGTGGCGCGTGGACCGAAGGTGGCCAGCGACAGCTCCGCGACGAGCCCGTCGCGCGTGCGGCGCACCGGGACGGTCAGCCGATCGGCGGGTCGGTTCGCGAAGCGCCGGGCGATCGCGTCGCGGACGCCGTCCGGGATGCCGTATACCGCATCCAGCGCGAGGCCGGGCAGTTCCGACTCGGGCCGGGCGAAGAAATGCGCGCCGGCGGCCGAGCGTATGACGGCGCGCGAGGCGTCGATGTCGACGCTGCCGGCGCGCGGGACGGGCTGGAATGTGACGTTGACCTCGCCGAGCTCGCGCAGGGCGGTCTCGCTGACCGTTTCGCGCGGGCCGTAGGGGATGGGGGCGAAGATCATGACATTGGCCGGGTTGTCACGGAACGCCGGCTGCTCCGCGATCGCCTTGTAGTCCGGGCGCATGGCGCCGCCGTCGGGCACGAAGGTCGACGCGGGGAGATAGCGCAGCAGGGGGTAATACGTGCGCCCGTTGAAGCGCACGAGCAGCGGCTTGTCGTTGCAGATCAGGTCGGCGGCGAGACTGATCAGCGTCAGCAGCAGGAGCGCCAGCAGCGACCAGAAGGCGCGGCGGCGGCGCACGAAACGGCGCCAGCGTTTGCGTGCGATCGGATTGAGGTGGCGTATGAATCGCGATGTCATTGGCCGAAGTGGATACGGGGGTCGATCAGCACGTAACACAGGTCGGACAGGATGTTACCGAGCAGACCGAGGATCGACGTCAGCGACAGGATGCCCATGAAGACGGCGTAGTCGCGGCCCACGATGGCTTCGAGGCTGAGCCGTCCCATGCCGGGGATCTCGAACACCTGTTCGATAATCACCGAGCCCGCGAACATCAGCGAGAGCACGCCGCCGAAGCCGGTGGCGATGGGGATCATGGCGTTGCGGACGGCATGGCCCCAGATGGCGCGCATGCGGCTGCCGCCCTTGGCGATGACCGTGCGGACGTAGTCCTTGCCGATCTGGTCGAGCAGGGAGTTCTTCATCAGCAATGTCAGGAGGGCGAAATTGCCGATCACGTAGCACAGCACCGGCAGGAACATGTGTCGGGCGACATCGAGGATCTTCGCGGTCGGCGTCAGCACGGCGAAGGCGTCGGACTGGAATCCGGCGACGGGGAACAGGTCCCAGAAACGGTCGACCGTGCCGCAGAAGAGCGTCTTGAGCAGCATGCCGAAGGCGAAGGGCGGAATGGCATAGCCCGCGAAGACGACGGCGCTGGAGACGAAATCGAACCGTGTTCCATTGCGCAGCGCCTTTCCGATGCCGAGGGGAATGCAGATCAGGTAGCTCAGGATAAACCCGGTGATCCCGAAGATGAGCGATATCGGGAAACGTTCGCGGATCAATTCCCAGGCGTTCTTGTTGGGGAACTTGTAGGAACGCATGCGCATGCCGAGGCGGTCGGTGACCAGCCATCGCGCGTAGCGGACATGGAACGGCTTGTCGAATCCGAAATGCTTTTCGATCTGCGCGCGGTACTCTTCGGAGAGGGCGGTCGTGACCGCGCCGGCGGCGCGTTCGTCGCCACCGCCGACCCCGCGCATGCGCATGATGGCTTGTTCCACGGGACCGCCCGGGACGAACTGGATCAGGCCGAAGCAGACCAGCGTGATGCCGAGAAACGTCGGAATCACGAGCAGCAGGCGGCGCGCGAAGTAGGCAAGGCGTTGCATCGCCGCGGAGTTTCCGCGTTCACGCGGAGGCTGTCAAGTGAATGGAGCGGTGCGCCGCCGGTGGGTGCATGACTGCATGACGCACCGGGGGCGGTCTCGGGAGAATCGCGCGCGGGAATCGGGGAATGCCCGATGTCCCGCACCCGCGCGCATCGGGCATCGTGTTCCCGTCAAGCCAGCGTGAGGGTGCGGGCCGGAAGACCCCGAGCATGGGATGGTGGATGTGGAAGAGAACCAGGCGCTGTCGGAACGTATCGAACAGGCGTTGCGCGATGCGATCGAGGCATTTGACAAGCCGCCGCTGTCGACCATCGCGTGTTCATACCGTGAGGCCATCGCGGCCTACCTGCTGCGCAAAGGCAAGCGCCTGCGCCCGGGCTTGTTCGTATTGGCCTACACCGGAGTCCATTGCCGACGTCTGTCGCTGGAAGACCGCCCATTACAGCTTCGTCTGTCCGCTGGTCACCGGCGCGGTGCTGGCCGGCGCGGGGGACGAAGACATTCGGGCGCTGAGCAAGTTCGGCCTGTCGGTGGGACTGGCGTACCAGATTCTCGACGACATTCAGGACCTGACCAATGGGCATGGTGGCAACGGCAACGGCAACGGTAACGGGCAAGAGGCCGAATGGTGCGATCTCCGCGATGGCAAACGGACCTTGCCGCTCTGGTATGCGCTGAACCACGGTTCGACGCGTGACAGGATGCGGTTGGCCGACATGCTGGACAGCGGTCGGATGACGCGCCGCGAACTGAGGACCGCCCGCGATATCGTCATCCGGTCGGGCGGCATCGATTTCGCCGCCAACGAGATACGGTCGTGTCTGAGCGATGGCCGCGGCGAACTTGCCGCGCTGGCGATGGACGACCAGGGACGCGATGCGCTGTGGCGCTACACGGGACAGGCGTTTGGCGTGTATGGGAAAGCAACATAAGGAGGCAGAACGTGAAACGGATATCCACATCGATCGTCGCCGCATCGCGCGGCATCGCCGGACTGCTGTGCGCCGGCATCGTTGCGGGCGTGGGCGCGTTGCCGTCGTGGGCCGATGACTATCTGGTCGACCCCGTCCATTCCCGCATCGGATTCTCCGTGCCGCACCTCGGGATCAGCACCGTCAAGGGTGCGTTCACGAACTACACGGGACGCATCTCGCTTGTGAAGGACGACCTGACGACGCTTGCGGCCACGGCCACCGTGCAGACGGCGAGCGTCGACACCGGGTGGAAGGCGCGTGACGAACACATCAAAGGCGCGGATTTCTTTCATGCGGAGAAGTATCCCACCATCGCGTTCGAGGCCGACGAGGCCATGCGGGAAGGCGACGCCTGGGTACTGGTCAGCAGGCTCACGATGCATGGCACGACGAAAGCGGTGAAGCTGCCGTTCAAGGTTGTCGGGCCGATCAAGGACCCATGGGGGAAATCCCGCATCGGGTTCCACGCGGAACTTACGATCGACCGCCACGACTTCAACGTCGGGTCCAAGGGCGTCACCGACAAGCTCGTCGGCGATGACGTGACGCTTGAGATCGACCTCGAAGCCGTCGCCGCGACGCCCGAATGACGGTTCGGGAACCGCGGTGCTAGAACGTGTAGCCAAGGAGCCCGTGGAAGGATTCGAGATAGAGCGCCACGTTCTTATCGAAGCGTTCCTGTTTCTCCAGAATCTCGTCCGGGTCGGTCGCCGTCGAAGAGATGAAGGCCTCGGTCTCGACGACCTGATACTGGACGCCCAGGACCACGCTCCGTGACCCGCGCAGCGGAATTTCCAGCAGCAGACGCCCGCGGATGTTGGAATGTTCCATATCCACGTTCTTCTCGCGGTGCTGGCTGCTGGTCAGATACTTCGTGCTGCCGTCGTAGGCCATCATCGTGTAATGCCCTTGCAGCACGAGATTTACGGCTCCGTCGCCGCCCAGGCGAAGCTCGAGACCGCCGCCCCCCTCCGGCAAGCCGACGCCCACGACGCCGGACGCCTGCCCGCCTACGACAAAGTCGACCGGTGGATCCTGGTATTGCGTCACCCCCTGCGCCGGGCCCGCGTCGATCTCATACCGTCCGGCAAAGCCGAAGAGACCGAGCTCCAGCATGGGGGTCACCCGGAACCAGTCCGCGGGCATGAACGTGAACGGCGTGATCGCCAGATGCATCTCGATCGTGCCTCCCGCCATGTCCACCGTGAACGGCGTGAACTTCGGGATCTTCATGTGGTCGTACGATTGCCCGTCGAACTCGATGTCATCGCCTACGCCGATGTAGTAATTCCGTCGCGCGACCGTCGATGCGTTCAAGTCGAGCAGGGTGCTGTCGAGTTGGAGGGTCAGGTACTTCCACGCCTTCTCCATCGACACCGCGAAGGAGGGGAACGGGCCGTCCAGTCCGAAGTCGTTCAGACTGAAACTCTCGGCGTCGTCCTGCTTCCAGTAGCTGCCCGTCACATCGTACAGCTTGCGCGTCGTTTCCTCGACGAGCCCCTCGAATTCCTCCACGGACCCATAGCCGACCCGTAGTCCGAAATCGCGGTTATCCTCAAGATACCGGCCGGCGCGGAACGCGCCCGCGTTTACCGGCGACGACAGGCACGCGGCAACGGCGAAAATCGCCAAATCGACGACAACGATGGCTTTCCACATACGGCTTCTCCTCGGTACGGGGCAGTAATCGAATTCGAGGTTTGATCATCCCATAACCCGAGGCGAAAGGCAAGAAAACCGGACTGAACACCCGACTGAACGAGCGGCGATTACGGTGGCCATGCGCGTGAGGTCGTGTTACGGTGTCCGCCACGATGAAAACAGGCGAATCTTCCGGGGCGGTGCGGGTGTCGCGGAAATGGCGGTGGCGCGCGGCGCTGATCCTGTTGGCGCTGATCCTCACGGCGTGGGGACTGCGGCGCGCAGGCCGCGGGTCGGCGCGGGTCGACCATGACCCCGACGATGCGCCAACCGCGGCGTTGACGTTGCTAAGCCCGGTGGATGGTATCCTGGGCCGGTTCGATGTCGGCGAGGGCCAGCTTGTCACCAACGGCCAGGCTTTGGCGCGCATCCACTCGGCGGAACTCGAGCGGAACGCCATCGACGCGCGGACCGCGGTATCCGAGGCCCGGTTGGACTTGCGCTATGCGGCGCTTCTGCTGGAGTCGTTGCGTACCAGCACAGGACGCGAAGAACAGCGCAGCCGTATGCAACTGAGCGCCCTGCGGGAACAGCAGATCGAGCAGCTCGATGCCCAGCGCCAGCAGGCCCGCGAGGTGGCCACCGAAATGGACACGCTTCAGGCTGAAGTCGACCGCGGCCGGTTGGACCGTTTCGACCGGGGGCCCGCGACGGATGGCGATACGCTCGACCGGCGCCTGGGCCAGTTGCGGGCTCGGCACGCGATCCTCCGTGCGGAAATCGAGCGTCGGGAAGGACTGCTTGCGGACTTCGTGCCGACGTCCGCGGAACGCAGCCCCGTCAACCACCGCCTCGTCGATGTCGAAAAATCGGTCCGACTGGCCGAGGAGTCGCTGGCCCGCCGCGAGGACGAATGGCGCGCCGCCATCGCGCGGCGCGATGCCGACGCGGTGGCGGTCCATGCCCCCGAAGCGGGTCAGGTGCTGCGGTTCCTGTGTCACGACGGCGACGCCATACGCCAGTCGGCGCCCATCCTGATGCTCCAGAAGCTGGACGAGGCGTATGTCCGGCGCTTTCTCGCCCCGCGTTAAGCCGTGCGCCGCCGCGTGGGGATCAGTCCTCGATCAGGATCGCCGACACGGTACCAGTCATCCGCCGCGGGTCAGTCGTGGGACTGGCACATGCGTAGTCGCGGCAGACATAGGCCGTCGCCTGTCCATTGCTTGCCGTCTGTCCGGCCGTAAATGGCGCCAATTGCGTAATGGGCGGCGCTTCGCCGGGTGGCCGCAGCAGGACCACCTTGTTTGGGAAGTAGACCCCGTTCAACGCCGACAGCATCGCACGCGCGCTATCGGTGTCGTGGCCTTCGGCGATGACCACCTCGACGGTCGGGCCGACGGCGAAATCGACGGCGGTCATCAGCATCGCGTGGCCGGACGGCAGCTCCCGCGCCGCCTGGGCGAAGGCGTCGGCGATGGCCTGGGCCCGATCCTCGTAGTCCGTCCGCCCGGTCATGCGGCCGAGGCGCAGCAGGTTGAGCATGGCCACGGAGTTCGCCGCCGGCAGGGCTCCGTCATAGATCTCCTTGCGCCGTACCGGAAGCGGCTCGGCGTCGTCGGCCGTGAAGAAGAACCCGCCTGCGTCGTCGTCCCAGAAATGGTCGACCATCTCGTCCTGCAGACGTATCGCCTGCGCGAGATGGTGCACATGGAAAGCCGCCTCGTACAGCTCCAGGAGCCCCCAGATCAGAAAGGCGTAGTCATCCGCGTTTGCCCGAATGCCCGCTTCGCCTTGCCGATATCGGTGCAGCAGCGTATCGCCCGACAGGCGATCGAGGAGAAACGCCGCGGCGCGCTCGGCGGCGGCCACGCAGACCGCATCGTCCATCACGCGTCCGGCCTGGGCCAGGGCGGCGATCGTCAGACCGTTCCAGTCGGTCAGAATCTTGTCGTCGAGACTCGGGCGCACGCGCCGTTCGCGCGCGGCCAGCAGCTTGATCCGGATCGTTTCGAGGTCAGCCTCCAGCTCCTCCCGTGCGATCCCTTGTTCGGATACCAGCGCGTCCAGCGACGCCGTCTGGTGCAGGATGTTCGCGCCGTCCGCATCGCGACCGACCTCGTCGGAGAAGTTGCCGGAAGCTCTCAGACCGTAGATCGTCTCGGCCAGCGCCGCCTCCTCCGGCGTCAGAACCTCGCGCAGTTCCGCGAGGCGCCAGAGGTAGAACTTGCCCTCGACGCCTTCGCTTTCCGCGTTCTCGGCGGCGTAGAAGCCCCCTTCGGGCGCCAGCAAGTCGCGCAGCAGGTATGTACGGATGCGACGTGCCGTCTCCGCCGCCACCGCATCGCCCCCGGCCTGGTACGTCTCCACGCAGGCCATCAGCATCAACGCCTGGTCGTAGAGCATCTTCTCGAAGTGCGGCACTTTCCAGTCCTCGGTTGTCGCGTACCGGTGCACGCCGAACCCGAGCTGGTCGAAGGTGCCGCTGGATGCGATGGCGCGCACGGTATGCTCCGCCATCGCCAGGGCCTTCGCATCGCCGGTTCGTCGCGCGTGCCGCAACAGGAAGAGCAACGCGTGCGGCGTCGGGAACTTCGGCGCGCCGCCAAAGCCGCCGTACCGTTCGTCATAGCGGGCGGCGAGCTGCCGGTAGGCGGTGGCCGACACGGCGCCGTCGAGCGGCTCGCCCCGACGCGGCTCGCCGAGTGCGCCGAGCGCGCGGACGAAGTTCGCGGCGGAGGCGACGACATCGTCGCGGCGGTCCGTCCAGAGGGCGCGGAGACGGGGGATCGTTTCGAGCATGCCCGGCCGGCCCAGGCGGGTGTGCTTCGGGATGTAGGTGGCGGCGAAGAAGGGCTTTTTGTCCGGTGTCATGACAATGGTCAGCGGCCACCCGCCGCTGCCGGTGACCATCTGGCACACCGTCATGTACACGTGATCGATGTCCGGACGCTCCTCCCGGTCCACCTTGATGGCGATGAACGTCTCGTTCAACAGCGCCGCCACTTCGGGATCCTCGAACGACTCGCGGGCCATGACGTGACACCAGTGGCAGGTCGAGTAGCCGATGGACAGGAAGATGGGCTTGTCCTCGCGCCGTGCGGCATCGAAGGCTTCCGGGCCCCACGGGTACCAGTTGACCGGGTTGCCCGCGTGTTGAAGGAGGTAGGGACTCGCGGCGCCGGCCAGTCGGTTCGGTGTGCCCGGGGCGCGCCCGCCGTTGCGTGTGTCCTGCTGCCGCATGTCCATCTCCTTTCACTAGCATCCCATAGGCTCACCCACTGGCGCGAAAAAAGTGCCGACCGGGAG
>CAYYJS010000051.1:0-25642 GCA_964472315.1 uncultured Victivallales bacterium
TCCGGGTGGTGTGGGAGCCTTGACGGGCGCAAGCCCGTCAAGGCGACCCGATCAGCAGATGCGGGCTACAGCGGCTTGTCATCCGTGCGCGAAGGGGTGAGCGAGAGCAGCGCCATGGACGTGCTGTAGATCCGGCCGCCGGCCGCGCCCCAGCGGTCGTCCGCCGACCACGTGCCGGCATCGTCGCCGCGGGTTCGTTGGCGCGCGACAAGCGCGGTGCGCGCCGCCTTCAGGTCGCCGCGGAAGGACGCCGGATTCGCCGCGTTCAGCGCCGATGCATGGAAGAAGGCGCCGTAGTAGTCGCCGGGCTTGTCGCCGGCGAGTTCCCGAATCCCGTGCATGACGGTTTCCGCCAGTTTGGGGTTCATCCGGATGTCGAGGTTCTGGGCCGCCAGCAGGCAGTAGGCGCCCATCATGGTCAGCGTGTTGGGTCCTTCCGGGAAATCCTGCGTCCGTTCGTAGCCGAAGAAGCCCTGGCCGTTCACGGTGCCGGACAACCAGGCGAGCGCGCGGCGCAGCGGTGTGCGGTGGGCGCGCCACCCGAGACGGTCGGCCAGCAGCAACGCCTGCACCTGCCACGCGGTGATGGACGTATTCGGCAGCGCGTCGGCCGTATCGCGATAGCCCCAGCCGCCGGGTGTCGCCTGCCGCTCGCACATGAAGGTCAGCGCCCGTGCGATGCCGTCGCGCAGATTGTCGCCGTGCGTCACGCTGTACCCCTCCAGCAGGGCCAGCGTGGCGATGCCGTGGTTGTACATGACGCCGTCGAAATCCCCGCCGAAGCGCCCGTTCGCGGCTTGATCCAGCAGCAGGGCGTCGAGGGCGCGCTCCAAGGCGTCCCGCACCGCCGGTCCGGGACCGTCGGCTCGGGCGAGCGCCAGCACGGCTAGACCGTTGAGCGCGGACGCGTATTCGGGTTTGCCGCCCAGATCGGCGACGTTCCAGCCGCCCGACGCGCTTTGCCGGGTCAGCAGCCAGTCGACGCCGCGGTCCACAGCGGCGTCCGCCGCCGACTCCGCCGCGGGACGCGCTGCCGCCCCTTCCGGCGGCGTCAGGCGTCGCGCGACGAGTCCGATGCCGGCCACGGCCAGCGCCGCCGCCGCGATGCGCAGCGGGGTCCAGGCGTGCCGCACGCGCCACCAGGCCGCCGCGCGCGGGCGTTCCGCGCGGCCGGCGCTCCAGGCATCGGCGGGCAGTCGGGCCAGCACGCCCGGTGTCAGGTCGCGTCCGGCCGACGGCGGCTCCGCCGTCCGTTTCAGGGTGTCCACGGTCGCGCGGATGTCCCGCACGAACGCGCGACAGCTCACGCAGCGATCCGCGTGTATCAGCACATCCGCGGCGTCCGCGTCCGAGGTGTCGCCGAGGATGGCACCGACGATCGCTTCCGGTGGCGGACAGCGATCGCCCCCGGTCGCCGGTTTACGGTTTCCGCTCATCGATCAACGCCTCCTTGAGTCTTTTGAGCGCATGGAACATGCGGGTTTTGACCGTCCCGAGCGGGATGCCCATGACATTCGCGATTTCCTGATACTTGAATCCCTGATACAGGCTCATCACAACAACCGTGCGCATCTCGTCCGACAAGCCCGCCAGGGCCGCGGCCACGCGCGCCTTCGCGTCTTCCAGCGCATCCGTGCCGGCCGGGGCGAGCAGCTCCGCCTCGCGCGCCAGCTTCTCGTGCGCATTGGCCCGCCGTTCCGCGGCGCGCCGCCGATCGATCCATGCCCGCCGCGCCAGCACGTACAGGAACGTGCTGAACTTCGCTTTCGGCCGGTACCGCCGCCGGTACTTGTACAGACGGACGAAGGTCTCCTGCGCCAGATCCTCCGCATCACTGTAATCGCCCATGCGTCGGAAAAAGTTCACGAGGCGGTCCTGATGCCGCCGCACCAGCAGGGTGAAGGCATCCCTGTGGCGCTGCGCCACGAGCGCCATCAGGGCCTCGTCCGCGACGGCGTCAAGCGGGTCCTCCGGTGTGTGCTCCAACATGGTTCTGCCATCTCCCTCGAACGCCCGCGTGCCGCGCTTCCATCGACCCGGCCCGCCCGCGGATACGCCGGTCACTCGCCGAGGGCGGCGAGGCGGCTGAGTTGCTCCAGATAGCGCGCGAGCTCGGGGCGCGGGGCGAGGACCTGCGCGGCTTCGAAGAGGCGGATCGCTTCGGCATAGGCGCCGCGCCCGGCTTCGAGACTTCCCTGTGCGAGCAGGCCCTGCACGCGGAACCCGTCGATCCGCGCCGCGCGTTCATAGGCCAGCGCCGCGGCATCGAGCGCGCCCAGGGCTTCGGCCGCTTCGCCCGACAGCAGAAGCGCATCGCCGTCGAGCGGATTGTCGGAGAGGACGGCATCGGCGGCGGTGCGCGCATCCGCCGGGCGGCCGTCGAGCAGCGCGATGCGCGCGCGCGCCAGGCCCGCGCGCCGCCGCTCGTCCGGCGTCGCCGCCGATGTCGGCATGCCGGCGAGCAGCTCGGTCGCGCGCGTCCGGTCGCCCAGCATCAGCAAGGCTTCGGCCGCGTGCAGCGTATGGCGCGCCGAAGGGCGGCGGTCGAGCACGCGCCGGTAATGGAGCAGGGCATCGGCCGGTTGGCGCTGGTTGATGTAGAGGTCGCCGAGGGTCATGTGTTCCTCGTCGCCGAGCGCCCGCAGGCGCGCGGCGGTCTCGAAGATCCGGATCGCCTCCAGTTCGTTCCCCGCGGCCAGCGCGGCGTTGGCGCGCAGGGACCACAGTTCGGCGTCGTCCGGATGCCGCTGCAGCAACTCCGCCGCCAGCCCCGCGGCCTCGGCGAAACGCGACTGGCGGATCAGCGCCTTCGTCAACCCGCGCGAGGCTTCGTGGTGGTCGGCGCTGTAGAGCAGCGCCTGACGGTAGGCGGCCTCGCCGGAGACCGGCCGTTCGGCCAGCACGTACGCGTGCCCGAGCAACGCACAGGTGTCGGCGTCGGCGGCCTCGGTCTGCAGGACGGACAGGAACGCGTCCGCCGCGCCGACCGGGTCCTCCGCCAACAGGAGGGCGCGGCCGAGGTTGCGGTGCGCGTTGACGAACCCGGGCAGCTTGACGATGGCCGCGCGATAGGCGGCGGCGGCGGCCGCGTGGTCGCCGCGCTCCATGTGCAGGTTGCCCAGCACGAAATCGAGCGCCGCGCTTCCCGCCGGCCGGTCGGCGTTGTCCAGGAGCGCGGCGGCGGCGGTGGCGTTGGTCGCCGCGACGGTCTGCACGCGCTCCAGCAGGGCGGCTTCGGCGCGGGTGACCGTCGGTTCCCGCGCCGCATCCGCCGCGTCCGCGGCGCGACTCGCGCCGAGAATGACCGCGGCGACGCAGGCGACGAGTGCGACACGTTCGACGTTCGGCATTCGGCGTTCGGTGGGTTTCATGGGTGGTTCATTCCTCCAGAGCGAATGCCACGCGCTGACGTACGCGCACGGCCACGGGGGCGCCTTGACGATGGCCCGGACGGAAACGCCATCGGGCGACCGCGCGTGTCGCGGCCGTATCGAAAATGCCCGGCGGATCGCTCTCGAGCACCGCCACGTCATGGGTTGCGCCATCGTCGCCGACCGTGAACTCCAACACGACGAAGCCCTCCAATGCCCGCATGCGCGCGACGGCGGGATAGAGCGGCTTGAGACGCACGATCGGCTGTGGCGCCTCGTCGATTTCGGACAACTCGAAGACGCCGGCATCGAGGCCGGTGACCAGCGGGTCGGCGCGGATATCGAATCGCGCGGGAAGGACGCCGGCGCCGGCGGGGAGGTTCAGCCGCAGGTCGAAGACGGGCTGCAACGGCAAGCGCACGGCGGCCGCCGCGGTCGGCCGGGATAGCGGCGCCGGGGTCCGCGGCGGCGCCTCCGCCGTCCGGACCGGCAGGGGCGGCGCGGGCGGCGGGAGCACGGCGGTATGGACATCGCCGGTCAGCCGCACGCGCGCGGCGTCCGGCCGCGCGACGAGATAGGGCAACACGAGCAGCGTGGCGGCGGTCGCCAGGCAGGCCGCCGCCAGCGGGCCGCGCAGGGGCGCGCCGGGGATGGTCAGAAGGCCGAAGGGCTCGCACGCGGCGCTCATCGTTCCTGCTCCCTTGCGGCGGCGATGCTGACGTGTTCCGCGCCGGCCAGTTTGCATTCGTCGATCAGTTCCACCAACCGGCCGCTGTGCGACCGGCGGTCGGCGAGAATAATGACGGGGCGCCCGCTTTGCACGCGAAGCTGGCGGGCCACGATGCCGCGTACGCTGTCGAGCGTCACGTCGCGGCCGTCGAATACGATACGCCCGTCGCCGGTCAGCGCCAGCATGATGCCGCGCCGGTCGAGGTCGCGCGCGGCGGCGGCCTTCGGTTTGTCGATGTCGACGCCGGTTTCCTCGACGAAGACGGTCGTGACCACGAAGAAGATCAGCAGGAGGAACACGACGTCGATCAGGGGTGAGATGTTGATGTCCGCCGGATGGGTCTCCGCCTGTACGCTATCGAGTACGCTACGCATCAGAGTCGCTCCGGCTGTAGCTCCCAGGCCATGATCAGGCGAGTCCGGCAGATTGCCATCCGCGCCCGCAGATGGGCCACGAGCCGGTGCAGGCGCGCCATGCCGAACAGGCCGGGGATAGCCACCACGAGTCCGAATTCCGTCGTAATCAGGGCCTGGCTGATACCGGCGGCCATGCGATCCGTAACGCCGCCGCCGCCCACGGCCTGGAAGGTGTCGATCATGCCCAGCACCGTGCCGAAGAGGCCGAGCAGCGGCGCGACGATTGTCAGCGCCGACAAGATGACGAGATCGCGTCGCGCCTGCAAAAAGAGCGGGTCCAGGCGCATGTCGAAGGCCTCGCCGAGCGGTCGCCCCGCGCGGACGTCGGTCATCACGCGCGCGAGCAGACGATGCAGGAAGTCCGTGTACCGGTCGGCCGGGTCGTCCGTCGTCTCCCCCGCCACGGCGCGCGGGAGCGCGGGGATCAGTGCGCGCACGCCCGCCAGCAGACCTCTCAGCATGGCGCGGCTCCGCCAGAAGTAGAACCAGATCGCGAAGCATGCCAGCGTCAGCGCCATGCCCAGGGGGCCGCAGGCTTGCCAGTACCGCACCGCATGGTCGACCCAATCAGGCATGGGACGCCTCTCCCGCTTGCCCGCCGCCCGGTTTCAGCCGCGTCGCGAACATCACCGCCGACGCCTCCAGCGCCCCGGCCATGGTGCGCACGCGGCGCGCCAGAAAGGCGTGGACCAGCAGCACGGGAATGGCGATGCCGAGGCCGTACTTCGTCGTGATCAGCGCCTCGGAGATGCCTCCCGAGAGCACGCGCGCCTCGCCGGTGCCGAAGAGCGTCACGAGCTGAAAGGTGTGCATCATGCCGGTGACGGTGCCCAGCAAACCGAGCAGCGGCGCGATGCCGGCCAGCACGGCCAGCGTGCCGAGATGACGCTCCAGGCGCGGCACGGCGGCCACGACATGTTCGTGGAGGATTTCCTCCAGATGCTCGCGCGGCGCCTCGCGGTGGGCGATGCCGTCGCGCAGCAGGTCTCCCAGCGGGCGGCCGACGCCTTCGGTCTCCCGCAAGGCGCCCGCCGGGTCGCCGGCCCGCAGCCGCTCCAGCACGGTGGCGACGCTGTGGTCGGCGCGCACGCGACAGGCGCGCAGTTCGACGAATTTCCACACCGTCGCCAGCAGCGCCATGAAACCGACCGCGAGAATCGGGATCATGACCAGACCGCCGCTGCGCAGTTCCTCGATGAACGTTTCTTCGCCGGAATCGAGATGCGCGGCATCCATCCCCGGCGTGACATCCATCGGCACGGTGCCGGCCCCGGTGCGCACGAACGCGGCGACGGCGCCCCGGTCGGCATCGGGCAGGCCGTCGACAACGATCGGCGCGAGACGGCCGGGCCGGTCGCCGGCCGGGCCGGCGACGTCGCCCCGCGTGGCGGCGAAGTACGTCAGCGGGCCCAGTGTGACGAAGGCGCCCTCGATCGGTTCGCCCGCGCCATCGAGCGTGAAGCCGGTGGAGCGGTGGCCGCCGATGCGATCGCGCTGGAGCCGCATGCCCGCGTCGAGCAGGGCGCGGGCGCGGTCGGCGAGCGCGGCGTATGCGGCGGCATCGGCTTCCGGCGCGGCGACCCCGGTTTCGAGGAGCAGCGCCTCCAGGCGACCGGCATCGCCGGCGGCGACGCGGGCGCCGATACCGCGCCGGTACTCGTCGAGCATGGTTTGCACAAACTGGGCGTCCTCGCGCAGGCGGCGGACATCCTCGCGCAGCGCGTCCATCGAGAGGGCGTCGCGGCTTCCGCGCGCCTGCGCATCGGCGGCGGTGGTGCGCAACTCGAGAATCTCGGCCTGACGCCGCCGCAGTTTGGACGCGAGCGGGAAGCGCGCCTCGGCGATGTTCGCGCGAACCCGCTCCAGCTCGGCCGCGGCCACGCCGATATCGTCGCGTACCCGGGCCATGGCCGTCTCCACGGCGCCGGTCGCCATCGGCGCGCTCCACACCGGCGCGGCGGCCGGCGACAGGGCGAGGCCGAGGCACAGGACGCGCAGGATGGAGCGATGGCGGCCGTCGCGGCTCATGGCGTCTCCTCGATCGAGGCGGGCAGATGCAGCCAGCGCGCCGGCTGCGCGCGGTCGAGGATGCGGAGCGCGGCGCGGACCTCGGAGGCCACCTCGGGCGCGGCGCGCCATTGCCAGCCGTTCGCGGCCGGCGTGCCCACGGCTCCGACGCTGCCATCCGACGAACAGGCGTAGGCGCCGGCGAGGCCGATATAGAGGACATCGAGCTCGCGGCGTTTCCCGTCGAACGCGATCAGTTCGCGACCCGTGTGGATGGTGTTCTGCACGGTTTCGACCTCGGTGAGCAGCGCCAGCGCGCGCTGGAGGCGGGCCGTCACGTTGACCGGCTCGGCGCCGACGGCCGGGGCCGTGGCGACCCTGGTGGCGGGGGCGGGGGGTGGCGCGGTCAGCGCGGTCAGCGCGGCCCGCAGATCGGGTGCGCCCACGGTCGGAATGAGCGGTGCGACCGACCGGAGGTGCGTCTCGATATCGTTCAGCAGCGGTTCGATGGCGCGCATCGCGTGGCGGAGGCCGTCGCGTTCATGGCGCAGCGTGTCGTACTCGGTTTCGATCGTCCGACGCTCGCGGTCGACGGCGTGCAGGCGCGCTTCCAGCCGCGACTTCTCCTCCTCCAACAGATCGAGCTCGCGCTGCCAGCTCCGTTGCTGCTCCTGCCAGGCGCGATCCTCCTGGGCCGTCTGCGCGCGCAGGTTCAGCCATTGCCGCACGAGTCCTTCCAGCGCCGGCAACGCCGGCTGACGCGTCGCCTCAGCCGCACCGGCCGGCGACCACGGCAACGCGAGCGCCGCGCACAGCACGCCCATGCCCGCCCATCGCCGACACACGCTACCGCCATGGAATGCGATCATACTCATCGTTACGTCACCGCAGGCGCAGAGATTAGCGCGTTTGCACCTGACATGTCCCGCCTTTTGTAATCCTGCCTGGCTGATTGACTCCAGTCGGCGCCGCCCACGCCCATCGGGAAAGCCCGCGCACGGCAAGCGCGGGCGGTGGTGGCCCGCATGGCCACAGGGATGAAGGACGTTGTCGTCAACGCGGTCGGCCCCGTGGTTTGTTTGACGGAACTTCCGGCTCAAGCTCAGCGGCGCGCACCGTTGGCGCCGACGCCGGCCGCCGACGTGAGGGTCAAGGTCTTGCGCGGATAGTCGATCGTCACGCGGAACGCATCGAGAAAAGGCGTACCGAGAATCACGTCGTAGCGCACGACGCGGCCGCGGTCCTGCGGAATCGTGTGAACGATCGCCTCGATGCCGCGTCGTTCGGCGCCGGCCACGGTCAACGACTTCAGGACGGCGATCCCGACATCCGGCCGCTTCGGCAGCGCCCGTACCATCAGGCCCAGCCGTGCGGCCGTCCCCGGCGTAACGACGACCTCGGCCGCCCCCGTATCGAGAAGGCATGTCACCGCGTAACGTCCATCGATGATCCCCGGCGTGTGGACGAGCGAGGAGACCAGATCGAACGCGGCGCCGGCGACGCCGGTCGTTCCATCGGCGCGGCCCGCGGCGGCCTGAAGCCGCCGATATCCCGCCGGATCGTGCAGGCGCAACTCGCCTGCGCCGTAATCCATCTCCATGACATAGCGACGCAGAAACGTGAAGCCGATCAGCCCCGCATAGTCCAGTCCCTCGTTCAGGCGCAATGGGCGCGCCTGCGGCGGATCGAACACCAGCACGCTCAACGCGTCCGCCTGGGCGTCACCAACGCACAGTTTCGCTACCGTAGCCGTCTGCTGAAGGTCGGGACGGTTCCGTACCGGCATGCCGGCGGCCAGGGCCACACGCGGCGTTATGACGGTTTCGCCGGCGCCGGTGTCGAGGATGAACGGGTGAGGCTCGCCATTAACGTGCGCGGTCAGAATCGGCACACCTCCACGGAGGACGAAGGGCACGACCGCCTTCGGTTGTGGCGGCGTGTTCCACGCGACCGCCACGCCAAGCAGGACCGCGCCGGCCAGCATTCCGCCACCCAGGCGGCCCACGGCGACCCGGCTGCGACGATCCCTCACGGTGCCGCACCGGCCCGCGTCAGCAGCACGACGACATCGCGATGCCCGGCGGCGCGAGCCACCTGTACGGGCGTTTCGCCGCTGCGCGCGCGGGCCGTGACATTGGCACCGTGGCGCATGAGCGCATTCACAACCTTCGCATGCCCCGCGCAGACGGCCACCATGAGCGGCGTCGCCCCGCCTTCGTCGGAGAAATTCGGATTGGCACCGCGGTCAAGCAGAAGCCGCACCGTATCGATGTGCCCGTTCGCGGCAGCGAAGTGAAGGGCTGTGGACCCGTTGCGGCTCTGTGCGTTGACGCGCGCGTGCCGCGAAAGCAGGAGCGCGACGACATCGTCGAACCCTCCGGCGGCGGCACCCATCAACGCCGTCGATCCCCGCGCGTTCCGTTTGTTCGCATCCACGTTGGCTGTCAACAGCTCTTTGACCCGCGCGACATCGCCGCCGGCCGCCGCCAGCATGAGCGCGCTATTGCCATTGCCGACCGCCGCCAGCATGGCCGCTTCGCCATCCAGCCGTGTGACAAGCGCCTCGACGGTCATCGTCACCCCGATGAAGCGGGTTTCGAAACCCGTCGGCGTGACGACCGCGCCGATGACTCCGCCATCCGGCCCCAACACGGGCCGCATGTCATACGCCGTCGGATACCGGTACTCCGTGCCGCACCGGTAACTCGCCGCACCGGCCACACCCGTTCCTGCGACCAGCGCAATCGCCACTGCCATTCGCATCGTCATACGCGCCTCCGATTACCAGTGCACCACACCGCACACGGGATTGTCAATGGCTTGTCTTTGTCGGGGTGGTTCCACTAGTATGCCGCGGTTCCGAACCGTATCTCCTGGAGGACCATTCGATGACCGAACCCGTGAACGCCCTGCCTTTCCAGAACCCCGAACTGCCGATCGAGGAACGCCTCCGCGACCTGCTCGGACGCCTGACGATCGAGGAAAAGTGCGGCCAGATGCTGCACGACGCGCCTGCTATCGATCGCCTGGGCATCCCCGCCTACAACTGGTGGAACGAATGCCTGCACGGGGTCGCCCGGGCGGGCGTGGCCACCGTCTTTCCGCAGGCCATCGGACTGGCCGCCATGTGGAACGACGAGTTCATGCACCGGATCGCGTGCACGATTTCCGACGAGGCCCGCGCGAAGCACCACGAGTTCCTGCGTCAGGGCGACACGAATTACTACGCCGGCCTGACGTACTGGACGCCGAACATCAATATCTTCCGCGATCCCCGCTGGGGCCGCGGCCACGAGACCTACGGCGAATGTCCGTTCCTGACCGGCCGCCTGGGCGTCGCCTTCTGCAAGGGCCTGCAGGGCGACGACCCCACCCATCTGAAACTGGTGGCCACCGCCAAGCACTACGCCGTCCACAGCGGCCCCGAGGGCGAACGCCATTCGTTCAACGCAAAGGTCAGCTTGAAGGACCTGCGCGAGACCTACCTGCCGGCCTTTCACGCCTGCGTGAGCGAAGCCCGCGTGCACAGCGTCATGGGCGCCTACAACCGCACCAACGGCGAGGTCTGCTGCGGCAGCCGCACGCTGTTGACGAAGATCCTGCGCGAGGAGTGGGGCTTCGACGGGTATGTCGTGAGCGATTGCTGGGCGATCCGGGACTTCCACGAGCATCACAAGGTCACGACGAAACCCACCGAGTCGGCCGCCATGGCCGTGAAGAACGGCTGCGACCTGAACTGCGGCTGCATCTACGAGAAGCTGGTCGACGCGCTCGGCGAGGGCCTCCTGACCGAAGCGGACATCGATCGCGCCGTGCGGCGTCTCCTGTTCGCCCGGTTCAAACTTGGCATGTTCGACCCGCCCGCCCGTGTCGCCTACGCGCGGATTCCGTACGAGATCAACGATTGCGAAGAGCACCGCGCGATGGCCCTCGAGGCGGCCCGGCAGTCCATCGTCCTGCTCAAGAACGACGGCGTTCTGCCGCTGCGCAAGGACATCCGCGCACTCGCCGTCATCGGTCCGAACGCCTACTGCGCGTCCGTGCTTCTCGGCAACTACCACGGCACCGCCTCGGAACTCGTGACGCCGCTCGACGGCATCCGCGCGGCCGTGTCCGACGCGACGAAGGTGTGGTACGCCGAAGGCTGCCAGCTCACGGGCGTCCGCGTCCGGCACTGTGCGCCGAGCGGCCGGCTGTCGGAGGCCGTCAGCATGGCCGAGCGCTCGGACGCCGTGGTCCTCTGCCTGGGCCTGGACAGCCGGATCGAAGGCGAACAGGGCGACGCGGGCAACTCGGACGCGTCCGGCGACAAGCTTCACCTCGAGCTGCCAGGCCTTCAGCAGCAGCTCCTCGAACGGGTGGTCGCGGTCGGCAAGCCGGTCATCCTCGTGCTCGTCAGCGGCAGCGCGCTGGGCGTCACCTGGGCGCACGAGCATTGCGCCGCCATCCTGCAGGCATGGTATCCCGGCGAGGAAGGGGGCACGGCGCTCGCGGACGTGCTCTTCGGCGACTACACGCCGGCGGGACGCCTGCCGGTCACGTTCTACAAGTCCATCGCCGACTGTCCCGATTTCGGCGATTACGCCATGGCCAACCGTACCTATCGCTACTTCAAAGGCGAGCCCCTCTACCCGTTCGGCTACGGACTGAGCTATACCACCTTCACGTACGGCGTCCCGCGGTTGTCGCCGGGAACCGTCGCCGCCGCGGCCCTTGCCGGCGGCACGGAAGTGACGGTGTCGGTCTCGGTGACGAACGACGGCGACCGCGACGGCGACGAGGTCGTGCAGCTCTACGTGACGGACACCGCGGCGTCGGTCACCGTGCCGGCACGCGACCTGCGGGGTTTCCGTCGCATCCATCTGGCGGCGGGCGCGTCGCGGACGGTCACGTTCGGTTTGTCGGCGAAGGCGCTTTCGTTGATCGACGATGACGGCAAACGCATGCTCGAACCCGGCGCGTTCACGATCGCCGTCGGCGGCTCGCAGCCCGACGCCCGCAGCGTCGCGCTGACCGGAAAGACGCCGCCGCACGCGACGCTGACGGTCACGGGCCAACCCACGGCGCTGCCGTACTGAAGCGCGATCAGAGCGAGACGCCAATGCCGGCGATCAGGGTCAGATCGTTCTCTTCCAACCCCTCGCCCGGCGTGCTGTCGTACTGGTCCTGAAGCACGAACCTCAGTCGCATGCGCGCGTGCAGAGCCGCTTCGACGCCAAGCTCGGCTTTCAGCAGGTAATCGGCGAAATCGTCGGCTCGCGGCAGGTAGTCCAGCGACTGCCATACCTTGGCGGTCTTGCTCATGGCGTGGTCGAAACGCTGGGCCAGCCGCAACGCCAGGTAATCGTCGCTGACGCCGGCGACGTCTTCCCACACGTACGAGGGACCGGCTTCGACATAGAGGCCCGTCTGGTCGTTCTTGATCAGATACACGCCCAGGCCCGGGCCCAGGGTCGCGCGGTAGTCGACCTGCGCGATATCGTCGTAGAGGATCTCGCCGTTCAGCGCGCCGAAGGTGCGGGGACTGATCGTCTTCTTCACACCGAAGAACGCGCGGACATTCTCGACGGTGGTTTCCGTATTGGAGGCCACCGTGCTCTCGCCGTAGTTGGCCTCGATCCCGGCGCGAACCGAACCCAGGCCCTCCTTCTCGCCCTCCGTCACGAGGGCGACGTTGGCCTGCATGGTCTCGCTGTTTCCGTCCGTCAGCGTAACCCCCACGCTCAGGGTCTTCTTGAATCCGGCGACGTCTTCCCCCTGCGCCATGGCCATCAGGCATACCGTGCAAACACAACTGGCGATCGTCACGACTTTCTTCATATGCAAACACCCTCCCTCTTCCCTCTTCCTATCTTTCCCTCTTCCCCTCTTTCCTCAGGGCTTCTTCACCGTCGCCTCCTGCTTGCGACGCAGCACGTTCAACCCCTTGACCAGAAGGAATACCACCCACGCGACAATCAGAAAGTCGATCGTCGTCTGGAGGCACTTGCCGTAGTTCAGCGTGACCGCCTCGATGTCGCCTCGGGCCGCCTTGAGCGTCACCACCAGCTCCGTGAAGTTCACGCCGCCCAACAGCAATCCGATGGGCGGCATGAGAACATCGTTGACGACCGACGTCACGACCTTGCCGAACGCGCCGCCAATGATGATACCGACGGCCATGTCCATGACATTGCCCTTGACCGCAAATTCCTTGAACTCGCTCACCACACTCATACTGCAACCCTTTCGTCAGTCTGCCGCTCGAATCGCTGCCGCGCCCGATTCCCGCATCGCACACCGCCGCCGCATGGCGGATCGGCCGCCGTCCGCGCAATCCAACGCATCGGCGCGGGCATTCCAGCGTATGAATCGGGAACTGTCAAGGGGGCACTTCTGCGGGGATCTGTTTTGTGTCGTGACTTACACACCGGCGACCAGCAGCCGTTCCGGTTATTGTCGCTCCCGTTGTACCTTGTCGGCCAAACCCAGCGTCTATGCCGTTCCACTATCCTGAACAACGATGGCGAGGGGGCGAAGCGGACGAAGAAAGAGTAAGAATCCGGTCGGACGGCGTCGCTACGGGGAAAAGCATCTCTCTGCCCCCATTTCAGGCAGAGTCTGGTGCGGGGCATCGCTCCAGCCCCCTGGTATCTCCTGGAGCCGGCGGTTCGGGGATCTTCACGGTGGCGGCCACACCGTTCCGACACGGGAGCAAGATGCTCCCGCTACTCTGAGTGGAATGGCACTGACTTAACCCCTTGTCTCTCACTCTTTGTCGCGAGCTTTGTCGACGCAAGTGGCTGTTCGAGAGGTGATTCGACAAAGCGACAAGGAAGCCGCGTCCCCTGGAGCCGGGGCGCATGGGAAAGACAAAGGAAGAGGAAGCGCAGCATACCCACCCGCGGCCCACGCGGCGCCAATTCGAGAAATCGTGCGCGCAAAAAGAATGCTTGCGTCCGACGCACACATTAGGGAGTGTGCCGCTCGTCTTAATGCGGACGTCGATGCGACGGTGGGAACAATGACGGAAACGATGACGGGAACAACGGCGGGAGGCGGAGAGCATGGTGCGGGAATCGGGAAAGACATTCATCAACCGGCGATCGCCGTCCCGCCGCGGTCCGCGCTGTCTGCTGCTCCTTGCCGCAAGCGTCTCGCCGGTCTCCGCCGCCCCGTCGGATACGTTCCTGCGCGATGCATCCGCGAAGATCGAGTCCGGGCTTTTCGGCCGTCAGGACCTGGCGCAGACCGAGCGACTGCTTTCGCGCACCCGTGACGTCCCCGAGCGTCAGGCTGCTCGAACGGGTTCCCAAGCAGATGGAAGGATACTATGCGCTGGCCCAGATGCATCTGGCCGAAATCGATCGGGAGCGTGAAAAATGCCGATGAAACATGTTGTCCTGCTTGCCATTCCCCTGCTGCTTGTCCCGCATGCCTTGCCGGCCGACTCCGCCCACACCGTGGAGGTTAAAGTCGATTCCGTCAGAAAGAACTGCGTCATCGACTACAACGATGAAGAGCGAACCACCTGCGATGCGGTCGAGTATCTCGGGCCCGATCGTCTGGTCCGGGTCGCAAGCAAGACGTTCCGACCCCCGCCCGGCTTTTTGTTTGTCCTTTTCGCCGATAGCGACACCCATGTCGACATCTGGAACAACCCCGAGGGATTCGACTACGAACGCCTGATTGACGAACCCACGGACGTCAGAGTGCGAGGAACTTTCATGCCGGCTATCAATGCGGGGGAGTACCCGTTGCGCTGCGAAGGCAATCTCAAGGCCCACAGGCCGGACTCTGGCGGTGGCGGCGGCGGCGGTGGTGGCGGCGGTAGTGGTGGCGTCCCATCCGAACCGAAACGTTTCCATTGGTCCGCGAAGGTCGACGTGGAGTCGGAGTCGGAGAACGCCATCGACCTGGACATCGACAGCGACAACAATGGTGGCGTCTACGGCGGCCCCGATCGGACCGACGAAGAGGATGCGATCGAGGAGAGCGCCCTCGGCAAATACATTCCCCGCAACGATGGCGACGAGGACAACGACCAACTCGAGAGCTTTGCCGATGGATTCGGCCTTCCCGGCACTCCCGGCAGCGACGCTTCCGCAGGCACGCGCTTCGTGCCGCTCGTGCTGGACATCTCCCGCGCCGGGGAAATCGACTGGGCCACCGCCCGCCTCAAAGTCGACTACTCCACCTCGCCCCCCGGCGGCGTCACCACCCACAGCCTGCCCGGTGCGCCGGCGAAGACCTACCATTTGCCCGCCCCGGGGATGTTGCGCCTCTGGACCACCAATGCCGCTTCCCGCAACGTCGCCGCGCCGCCCGGCGGCCACTACCTCGCCCCCGGCGAGTATGCGGTTTCCGCCCTGTTTTCAACGGGTGTCAGCAACGCAACCTGGTACGTCGAAGGCATCGGGCAGGGCATGGTCACCGGCCTCGTCGCCGTCGCCCTCAAGCCCAACGACACCGCAGGATGGCTCGGGGACAAAATCTTCTGCTCCGTCGTCCACGGCGACATCGACGTGGATAGCGACAACAACAATACTACCGCACTACCGCCCCACCGGATAAAAACGGCTACGAGGACCGCATCGAGGCCGCCACCACGCTTGACGGCAGCGCCTGCCATGGCAAACTGCTTGCCGTGAACGACGGGGACAAAGATGGCGACGGAATCGTGGACCACGCCGATTGGCACATCACCAACAGCGCCGCCCGCTTCACGCCGCTGACCATCACCCTCCCGGAGCCGCTGGGCGCCGGCATGCGCCTGAAACTGGACTACCCCGATTGCCCCCCCGGCGGCGCCCCCGCCACCAACCGCACCATGCGCCTCTGGACCAAAAGGGCCGACCAGGCACGCGACCCGCGTGCCTTCCCCGACGGCGACTACCTTGCCCCCGGGGTTTACACCGGCGCCGAGCTTGTCGACCTGGGCTTCTCGGACCGCACACAGAACTTCGGCATCGAAGGCATCCACTCCGCCGCCAACCAGGCCATCTCCATCGCCGTCGACCCCGACGGCCCCGGTTCCGCCGACTACGTCCACTCGGACCAGATGCGGGTGAGCATCATTAAAGTCGAGTTTATTGATGAGGTCCCGGATTACTCACTGGACTCGAATACAGACAGCGATAACTTTTTCTTGCGGCAACACGACCAGACCACCGGGCATGCTGACTACACGAATCTGAACATTGCCTATCGGATCATCCCTGCCGGTATTGATGTGTCTGACGTGAAGATCAACGTCTACGTGGAAGATACCGGCACAAAGGTTATGTTCGGCTCAGAGGATCACCTCGACGGCGAGACAGATGCTTCTGGAGATTTCAAGACCGGTGACAGTCTGAAGGTGAAATGGGGAGATGTTCGGGATTCTTCCGGGAACTTCAGGAATGTCGGCTTCTGCCGGCTTGAACTGGAGGTCTACGTCGATGGTTCATCGACGCCGATCTGCAAGACTCCTATTGCCGATGCAGATACTTCTATGCCTGGCTGGCAATGCCCGCAGAAGGGGCTCGGTATCCATGATTTAGCATATAAACACCGCCCGGTTGTTTACGTTGGTGCGAACGAGTCAAATGCACCAAATGGCCCCGTGTATCCGTTCTCGGCCGGGATAAAGAGCCACTTGCGGCTTCGGAAGGATGTTTTTGGACCCGATGGCCCGGCTTGGGCTTCGCCTCCTGCGAACTACTCGACTTTCTCGAGTTTTCCGATTCCTGCCGCGAACTTCAAGGACTACGAGTATAGGTATCCAGTTATTGAAGCATCCCGTGACAATGATGGAGCGAACAGTGGCGATCACTACATCGACATCGACGATGCTAACCGCACTTGTGGATTGGGTGTGCCGTTTCTGTGTCATCGAGGCCATCCATCTCCGTCTGGTGCAGCGAACTACGCCTTTGTTCAGTATTGGCAATACCAAAGTGGTAGCCATTCTCCGTATCACCTAACGCTTCCCGTGTCCAACAATAAATTTGTCCATGAGGCAGATTGGGAAATGGTTCAGATCTGTGTTCGTCTGAAGGATACGAGCGATGCATACAATAAGAGCAAATGGATCTCTCCATATGCGGTCACTGCATCCCAGCATTACTACGGTCAAACGCTGGCTTGGAGGCGTAATGTCAACGGTCCCGCGATCCTGGATCAGCGTTATGTCACACATGTGGACGACGGCAATCGCATTAATATCTTCATTGCTGAAAATGCGCATGCAACCTACTTCAGAGGCGGGACGTTTGAGGTGACAGTGACCGCAGGTTGCGGGACGCAGATCCAGTACAATCCCACCTATTCACTTTACTACGATGAGGTTGCTGCTCCGTTCACGCAGATTGATTGTGACCTTCTGCCGTTCAACTACAAGGCCGCTAGCGGGGTCAACATGAAGGCTATCTGTGATTGGAATGGAAACTGGGGGGAAGAGCCCACATTTACGCCAGCTATTCCTGGACCTTTCCGTCGGACGGTCAACATTGATGGTGGCGGTGGTTCGTTTGCACTGAATGACGACCCAGTACAGTTTCACAACAGATGCCGCAAGATTATTAGTGGCTCACAAGATAGCGAGACAGGTTTATGATGAACAAACCATGGATATTCATAGTCAGTTGTTTGATCGTGATGGTTTTTGCAAAGACGTCACGTGCAGGTGAGCATCCCGCTCAGTCTTACACGTTGCGACTTCCTGCATTACGAGAGACATCGCAGGATTACGAATCCACGTTGAACGCTTTTGACGCGCAGCTCCGTGTTCGCGGGAACAAGCAACAGCTTATTCCTGTCGCTGAACACTTGCTCTGGTTTTCTTCGCGCGAGACAAAACGGAAGCATGATGGATGGACGGTTGAGCAAGACAAACAGGGAAATATGCGCATCACTGGGTTTTGGCGTCTTGGAGAGGCCAACTATCGTATTGAACTTCATGGCGTCCCTCTTTCCGATGGGTGGAAGGGGACTGGCATAGCCGCAATGGGTACTGATCCAAGGCTTGAACAGTTCCCTCTGAAGTACAACTTTCAGTGGTCAATGGTTCAGCAAGGTAGTGCAGTGGTTCACGAGATCTCCAATCGAGTTCAGTATGAAGGTCCCCCGCCGGAAGTCGTTTCTGTTGTCGTGCCATCGCCTGAACAAATGAAAAGTGACGCTCAAAACAAACCTCCAATCAATGTTCTCACCGTAAAGGCCTTGAGCTATGAATCACCGGAAGTGCGTGCTCAGCAAGTTGCGCGCTTGCCGAAAGAGGCTAGGGAATATCTGAAGGATAAGGTTCTTTCCGATCTGTCGTGGGAAGAAATCCAGCGGTTTCCTGGTGTGATTATGCTGGTTGACTTTCTTGCTGACTTGGATGTAACTGACCAGCAGCGTATGGCTACCGCATATGCACGTGATGGGAGTGCGATGTACTTAAAAGGACACAACTTTGCAGATCTGCGGGATGTGCCACCAGTGTTTCTTCTGGTGCACTGCTATCCTAACCTTGAGAAATCCCAGAGACAAGAGATCCGCAAGGCGTCAAGACGATTGCAGAAGATCATGGATGTGCTTGAACGTCGAAATAATGTCACGCCGGCGGATCTCGAGGATGTGATGCAGGAGGCACTTTCCGAGATGTCCAAAAAAGATCGAGAGGAGTTCTTCTCTAGTTCGATGAAGCTCAAGGATTTCGTGAAGCGGTCACAGAACGGGAAGTTGAAAGCGCTTCTGTACGACGATACCCAAGGGCCGCCAAGGTCAGAGTACCAGATCGAAGCGGGGACGTTCTGAAAGCGCCGATTAAAACCGGCAGGAGGTAGAGAATGAAAGAGTCTTACGGTGAAGGTCTAGCAAGCCACACCGGCCCCGAGTCATGCCTCAACGACCCGCGAGGGCGTGGGGACACGAAGTGAGGCTGCATCTTAAATGCGGCTGCGAAGCGGCAACCGTTGACAGGGGAAAGCACAGGCGGGCTATTGAGCTCCGAAATCACCTCATCCAGGAGAACGGTGTTGAAGGTTGAGGGATTCGCGGCGGTGGGCCGCCCTCGGCAATGGCACGAGGATGAGCGGGGAGATAAGGGACAGGTCAAGGGGCGAGAGAAGGGACAGGCCATCTGCGCGCGGGCGAGAGAAGGGACAGGCCATCTGCGCGCGAGGATCGCGGCGGTTGACGAGCAGGGCGGGGAACGAGTCGGGTTCTGAAGGGGGGAGTGCCCGGAACTGGCCAGATTCCTGCCATTTCCGGTGTCACCGGCCGTTGGTGCGGTACCGATGGCCGGGACATGACCTTGAAGTGGCGAGGGGGTGGATTTTTCGGTTGGGCGTCCTTCATGTGGAATTCCGCCCTGGTGGCCCGGTCCTTGACGCCCACGGTGGTTGAACGTTGGGACGGGGGAGAGGGGACGCCCGTCTCGGAGATCCGGGCGTACTGGGAGTAGGCACGTTTCTCCGAAACGTGCCCCGGTGGATGAGTCCGGCAGTACAGCGTGGCGCTACGAGCCCGCTGTCCCCCGGCGGACGGCGCCATGAACACCCAACAGCCAACACGGAATGTCCAACAACGAACGGGGGAGGGAGAGCGGGCCAGGGGCGACCAGGCCATCTGGGTGCGGTAAGACGATGAGGCTGACGCAGGCGGCAATGGGGGATGTGTCGGGCGTGGGCCGACTCTGGGCTTGAAGGTGACCGTGCGCTGTCCCGTGGTGCCCCGTGCCGCGCCAGGCCGTGCGGCTATTGGTCCAGGCCCGCCGCCGCAGGTGGCCGAATGCCGACGACCTTCTTGATGCTGTCCTTCCACTTGATCTTCCGGTTGTGGCTATATCGGGCATGGAGCGCGCGAATGGCGTCGTCGCGCTGCATGGTCATCAGCGCCGCGCCCCGCCGGACGGCTTCGGCGTCGCCGGGGCAGTTGCGCGGCAAAATGGCGCGCAGGCGGTTGATCTTACCGAGCCAGATCGAGTCTGTTACGAACGGCATCACGGCGTCGATCACCCGGTCGATCCGGTCATCGAGCATCGGTTCGCAGGACACGCTGGTGGCAAAGTCGCTCAGGTAGGCCGCTTTGAGACAGGCCAGACGCTCCGCGAACGCCGGGGCGCCGGGCTCCCAGTACTTCAGCGTCGCCGAATCCGCCGAGCCGACCGAGAAACGGAAGACGATCTGGCTGCGGTAGGGCGCCAGCTCGGAGCAGAGCCGTTCGATGCAGGTCAAGCGGGGCTTGGAAACGACCAATACGTCGTTGCCCGCCCGCAGCATGCGCACGAGGATGGCCAGGCATGCCTCGATGTTCCGCTCCGTGATGTCATGCGCCGTGGGAAACATAATCCGGCCGGAACGCTGCGTGAATCCGCGCCGGGCATCGTGTGGCCGGATCGCCGGCCGCGCCCAACTCTCCGCCGTCATGCGCTTGAACCGGATCGCCATGGTCTTGGCGTAGCAATACCGGCAGTCATGCTCGCACCCGTCCTGGATGTTCACATTGCTCGCCGCCCATTCCTGCGTGCCGGTGGGAACCGCGTTCGGATTCGATACCTCATGCAGATCGAGCGGTTGACGTTTCATGGGAATATCCCTGTTCCTTCACCCGCCCACGAACAGCCCGTCCGCGGTTTTGTGCGCCTGGCCGAGGGTGACGAGGGTTTCGAGGATGGGGGCGAGTCTGTCGGCACGGGCGCGGCTGAAGGCGCGGGCGACGATTTCCGGGGTGGCGGGTTCGTTCATCCCGACGAGTATGGCGCGGACGGCGGCGACCTGCTCCGGCAATGTCCTGGGCCAGGATTGCTTCTCGGTGCGCACGGAGCTCCGAGACGTGCGTCCCTCGGCGCCGGCGGCGGGCACGTCTCGGAGAGTGCCGGCCAGTTCGGTCTGCTCCGCCGTGCCGCCGTGCTTCTGGAAGTCGGGTCGCAGCCAACGGATCTTGCCGCGGGCTTCTTCGGCCGCGCGCGCGGCGTTCAGCGCGACGAGACGTTCGAGAAGCTGCGCATCGCCGAGCTCGGCCGGCCACCCGTAAGCCTCGGCCACCGCCGCATCGAGTTCCTCATGCAGTTGCCGCAGCACGGAGACCAACCCCTGCTCGTGTATCGCCTTCTCCTTCGCCGTCAAGGCGTCGCCCGCCCGCAGCTTCTCCAGGACGTTGTACATGCCCGTCATCGTCAGCCCCGCATGCTCCGCCTGCCGCGCCTTCCGGTGCGCATCCAACTGCTCGCCCAACTCGCGAATGCGCGCACGCTGCGCCGCCGATGCGTCCGGGAACGGGAAGGTCTCGAAACAACGGGTCTTGTTGTAGCGGGGGTCATTGCCGACGCCTAATCGCCCCCCAGTCTTGAGTGCCCAACAGACGTGCGTGCGGCTGCTGAGCACCCCGAGGAAATAGGCGTCGTCGAGGGCGATGTTGACGAGCATGTTGTCCGGCAGGATGGCGGCATCGAGGAACTGGAAGAAGCGGTGCTTGGCGGTCTCGACCGTGGCGATGTAACGGGGGAGACCGGCGAGCATGTTTCGCAATTCGTCACGCGATCGCCTGTGAAGCCACCAGTTCTCGCGCAACCGCTTATCCCGGTTCTGCTGTCGTTCCGGCCACACGCAAGTGACTAATCGCTGGTATACAGATGGAAATTTCTGGCGCAGTTCGGACTCGGACACGCCCCCCAATTCAATACACAACACGTTCCGTGGGCGGGCTGTAAGGTCGCGTCCATTTCGGTATTCCCGAATGTGGCGCTCAAGGCCATGCACCTTGCCCAATCCGAGCGTAGCGGCATCTTCCAAGCTCACGATGAAGCCATCGCTTCCCAATTCAAACCCTCGGCTACTCACCCCCCCATTCGCCTTCAGTTCCACGGCGCCGGCGATGTTGGCGCCGACGGTCAGATCGGCCTGGATGCGGCCGCGTCGCTCGTCGAGTTCGACCTCGTAGCCTTCGCCGTCGCCGGCGGTTTCGGATACGACGTGTTGGAGAAGGCCTTCCTGTTCCCCGGCGGCGGCGCAGGTCATGGCGATGCGGACGGCAGCGCAGGCGGCGGCAGCGACGCCAGTCGCTCTGACCGGCCTCGACGAGCAGCAGGAGTTGATCGCGCGTCAGCGGCAGCGCGGCGGCCTCCGCGAACAGACCGCCGTTGAACTGTAGAATGTTCATGCGCAGGCTGGTGGAGAAGCCGCCCCGGTTCATGCGGTCCCAGAGTTCCTCGACCATGGGCGTGAAATGCTCGGGCGTATCGCGCAGGCTTGCGATCAGGTTGGTGAAGCCACACTTCGTCGCTTTCTTCGTCCCACACGTTGTCGCGTACGCTTCGTCGCAAGTCTTCGTCGTGACTTTGCTCGACCAGCCAGAAATCGAGAATCCGCAATCCGCAATCCAAGGTGACATCGTTGCGGCTCGACATCCGGGGCTTCAGGTTCTATACAGGCTGTCGTAACATGAACTGACGTGGGCATCGGCATCGGAAGACACGAAAGGAAGGCACCATGGGCGGGTTCTTCGGCGTCGCATCCCGGACGGATTGCATCAACGACTTGTTCTTCGGAACGGATTATCATTCCCATCTGGGCACCGTCCGCGGCGGCCTGGCCACGCGCCACGACGGCACGATCGTCCGTCGCATCCACGACATCACGAACACACAGTTCCGCTCCAAGTTCGAGGACGACATCCGGAAGATGAGCGGCACCGAAGGGATCGGCGTCATCAGCGATACCGACGATCAGCCGCTGATGATTTCCTCGCACCTGGGAACCTACGCGATCGTCACCGTCGGGGTGGTTCAGAACATGGAGGCCCTGGCGCATCAGGCGTTCCGCAGCCGGCGCGTGCATTTCTCCGAGATCGGGAGCGGCAGCCTCAGCCCCACCGAACTCGTGGCCGTGTTGATCAACCAGGGCGACACGCTTGTCGAGGGGCTCCGCATCGCCCAGGAGAGTATCGAGGGCTCCTGTTCGATCCTGCTGCTCACCGATCACGGCGTCTATGCCGCGCGGGACCGCCGCGGGCGTACGCCCATCGCCCTCGGCCGCAAGAACGGCAGCACCGCCGTCAGCTTCGAAACCTGCGCGTTTCCAAATCTCGACTACGTCCATGAACGCGACCTCGGGCCGGGCGAAATCGTGCTGCTGACGCCCGACGGGGCCGAACAGAAGGCGCCGCCGGGCGACGAACTGCAGGTCTGCGCCTTCCTTTGGGTGTACTATGGCTACCCGGCGTCGAACTATGAGGGAATCAACACCGAGGATGTCCGCAACCGCTGCGGCGCCGCGCTGGCGCGCCGGGACGACGTTCAGGTCGACCTCGCGGCCGGCATTCCGGATTCGGGCACGGCGCATGCCATCGGCTATGCCGTCCAGGCCGGCGTCCCCTACCGCCGCCCCTTCGTCAAGTATACGCCGACCTGGCCGCGGAGTTTCATGCCGCAGGATCAGCAGGTGCGGGACCTGGTGGCGCGGATGAAGCTGATTCCCATCCGCGAGCTGATCGCCGGACGTCGGCTGCTCTTCTGCGAGGATTCGATCGTGCGCGGCACCCAGCTTCAGGACATCGTCCAGCGCCTCTACGACTACGGCGCCGGCGAAGTGCACATGCGGCCGGCCTGCCCCCCTCTCATTTACGGGTGCAAGTTCCTCAACTTCTCGCGCTCGCGCTCGCGCCTCGACCTCGCCACACGCAAGGCCATCAAGGAACTGGAAGGCGATGACGAGAAGGATCTGGCCGCCTACGCCGACCCGTCCACCGAGAAGTTCGCGTCGATGGTCGACCGCATCCGTCAACGGCTGCGTCTGACGACGCTGCGCTATCAGACGCTCCCGGACCTGGTCGATGCCATCGGGCTGCCCAAGAAGAAGCTCTGTACCTATTGCTGGGACGGCTGCGAAGGGTGTGGCGCCATATCCGCCGAAGCGGCAAAACCGGTCGCGGCGAAGGCCAAGGGCCGCAAGACCAGCGGCGGCAAGTAAGCGCTCCCTGGAAGCCATGAAACGCGTCTTCCTGCCCTGACGCCGTCGCCGCCCGCGACCGTTACAAGGCATCGATGGCGCGACGATAGCGCTTGAGCGTGATCCGGATCTCGCTGCGGCGGTTGCGGGCCATCCACAGGGCTTCGAACCGTTTCATCAGCGACGCCATCTCCCGCTTGATCGCCCGACGCGCCGCGGGCGTATCGTGGCCCCCGGGCCCGAAAACGCTCAGTTTGCGGGCGGCGCAGGCGATCGTGTCGGCCGCGAACACCCAGTACGGCAGCACCCCCACCGGGTCGGCGCCTGCGATCCGGGATGCGGCGGCGAGCACGTCTCTCGCCTTTTCGATACGGGCCAGATAGCGCGACGCGAAGGCCGCATCGAAGCGCTTCTTTGTCACGACAACGGCGCCATGCACCCCCTCGGAGAGGTCGACGGGCTCCGTCTGCCGGAAGACGCCATCGCCCGGCAGGCCGAAGAGCGTGTGGGACCAGATGCTCTGGTAGTACGGACCGCCATGCGCCTGCGACACGTCGCCCAGTTCCACGATGGCCTTCGCGAGCGGTTTGCCGTCGATCTTGAGGAACAGCGCCGCGAACCGTGTCGTGAAACTCGCGCGGTCGGCTGTCGTGTTCCAGCCCTGCTCCGCGCCGAACAGGTAGCCGTGCCACGACAGTTCCATGAAGTTGTAATGTCCGCCGTCGCCCCAATCGGTATTGAGCAGCCCCTGGGCGCCATGCCGGAACCCGGCGGCGGCAAACCCGTGGATGTTCGCCATCGCTTCGGGCAGCCGCGGGAACAGGGAGACCCAGCTCGACGTGCCGGGACAGGCGAAGAACGGCAGGTCGGCGGCCTTGAAGTCCCGGATCCGGTCGAAGTCCTGCTTGTAGCTGTAACCCCAGTCCAACACGGTCACGTCGTGCGGGATAGCTTTGATCAGATCCGGGTAGCGCCGGATGATGTCGCCCCAGAACATGACCGACTTGCCATACTTGCGGCACAGGTCGCGCACCTTGCGGATATGGTCGAGGTAGACGACGCCCTTGCCTTTGCGCCGGCAGAGATCGTAGCTCTGCCCCAGTCCAAGATCGCAGGTTTCATCGCAGCAGATGTTGAAGCGTGTCGACCGGAACAACGGGAGAAATTCGCCGAACAGGCTGTCGAGGAAGTCGTAGATTTCCGGAACGGCCGGGGACAACGTCCAGGCCTTGTGCTTGAACCAGATTGGCACAGCGTCCTTCGGCGCCACATACCGGCCGACACCCCAGTCTTCGGCGAGATGGCGGTATGCGGGATGCGACAACACGGTTTCCAGATGTCCGAAGCTGGCAAGCGACGGCACGAGCTCGATGCCGCGCGCGGCGCAGTAGGCATCGAGCGTCAGGATATCCTGCGCCGTCAGCGGGGAGGCGCCGACGCCGATGCTCGGATGCCCGCGGAACGCGAAGGTGTGTTCGATGTAGAGTTGGAGATGGTTGATCTTGTATCGCGCCAGGTGATCCGCCAGTTCCATCAGCCGTTCCAGCTTCGGCATGCGGCCCCGGCAGACATCGTAATAGACGCCGCGCTCGGCGAAGTCCGGCCAGTCGTCGATCGTCAGACACGGCAGCGTCGCGCCGGATTGCCCGACGAGTTGACGGAGCGTCTGGACGCCGTGAGCGACGGCCGCCGGGGATTGCCCGGCTATCGTCACGCCCGCGGGCCGAATCCGGAGCATGTAGCCGCCCGGACGGAGGCCGGCGTCGACCGACAGGGTCAACGCGTCGGCGATGCCGGCCATGGAGATGTGGATGTCGGTGCGCGGCAGGAACTCGCCGGCCACCTGGGCGGCCGGATACAGCTCGTGCGACGCGATGCCGATACTCACGACCGGCGGCAACGGCATCCCGCCCGCGGCGATGGTCAACCGCTTCGGTTCCGGAATCAGCGCGATGGCCATGGGGTTCCTCCCGACCTTGTCACACCCCATTTGGCAATTATGGCCATACATGGGCGTCCGGTCGTGACGGGGAAGCATAGCGATGGCCGTCGGCGGGTCAAGCGTTGTGTCGCTTCAAGACATGTTCCGTCGAGTGCGACAGGAAAGGGACATCGCGTGGGGCTTCAAACGGCCTGTTCGAAGGCAAACGGCAACAGGCGCTTCCGGGTTAATGGGGGGATTTTTCATTGGATATGCCAACAATCTGTCATCGCAACCTGCGTCAG
>CAYYJS010000052.1:0-9583 GCA_964472315.1 uncultured Victivallales bacterium
TTGGTGAAGTCGGGCGTGAAGCCGACCAGTCCCAGCCAGTTGCCGAAGGTATACGAGGCCCCGGCGGCACGAGCGTGACGGCGGTACGGTTGGTGTAGGCGACATCGACCAAGGCCTCAAACTCGGCGAGCGTATCGACGACGGCTGGCTCATCGGCCCGCAGCCCGACCGCCACCAGCGCCACCATCCCGACTAAAAGCCCCCTGAGTGTCATTCCCACCTGCACCATGCTCTCCGCCTCCCCGCCGTTGTTCCCGTCATCGTTTCCGCCATTGTTCCCACCGTCGCGTCACCGTCTGATTGAGACAAACGGCACATTGCCTAATGTGTGCGGCATACGCAAGCGTTTATTTCACGCGCTGCACGATTTCTCGAATTGTCGCCGGGTGGGGCTTCTGGGAGCTGCCGCCGACAAGCCTTCCTGATCAACACCCAACAGCCAACAAGGAATGTCCGCCTCCGAGCCCACCGCGTCATCCCCCCATCGCCACCGAATTGGCTCCGCACCCGCCTGGCATGGCCACGGCACCTTCGACGCAGACCGCCCGCCCGGCCTGACAGTCGCGGTCCGCCAAGATCCGGCCATATCCAGACCATCGGTACCGCACCAACGATCGGTGGCGGCGGCAACCGCAAGGGTTCGGCCAGTTCCAGGCACTCCCCTCCTTTAAAATCCGACGCGTTCCCCGCCCCACTCGTCAACCCCCGCGATTCTCGCGCGCAGACGGCCTGTCCCTTGACGCCTCTTGACGCCTATGGGTTAGGAAGCATGGAGAGAGCATCAAATGGGCTTGAACTTCAGCCTAATAGGGTTAGTTGCCCTTCGGGGTCGCGCCAGGGTCCCTGGCTGGTTCCGCCGCCGGCAGCAACGCCGCCAGGAACGGCGGCAATTCGTTCCGGGCGACCAGGCGCTCGGATATCATGCTCCCGTCCGGCGCGAGCCGCCTGACGGCATAAGCGTCGCCGTCGGAAGCCTGCTTCTTCGTTTCCAACTCGAACCGCGCGCCGTCCTTGCCGGCGTCCCGCAGTCCCCACCACAGCAACTCGGCGGCATACCCGCTGACGGGGACAGCGGCAGCCGTGAAGGCCCGAACGACGTCCGCCTTCTCCTCGCTGTCCAACGCAGCCTGGACTTCCCGGTGTTGCCGTTCGAGGATTTCCGCGAACTTCGTCGGCGCCTCCGCCCGGACGACGCACGACACCTTGTCGGCCGACTTGCTTGTGACCTCCAGTCCGGAGGCACAGGCAAGGTTCATGGAATTAACGGTGCGCTGGAAGACTCCGGCGAGCAACAGACTTTGACTCTCGCTGAGCACTAGTGTCCATTGCCACAATTGGTTGACCGCATAGCGATCGGATGCCGTGCCACTTCCGCCCGCGGCCTGCGGCTCGGCCATCCAGTTGAGCAGACTGTCGCGTGCCGCGACGTCCATGGCGACGTAAACGGCGCGCAGGTAGCCCCTGGTGTCTTCGGCGCCGATCGGCGGCGGCGCCAAGGGCGCGTCGGCCTGCCGGTACGGCGCGTCGCGGTCGATGCCTTCTCTCTGTCTTTGCGCGTACCGCGTGCGGTCGGCGCGCTTCTGTTCCAGAACCGTCGCGCGTGCGAACCCAAGACGCTCGCCGAGCGCCGGCCACGGGGTCACCGACGACACACACTCCAAACGGCTCGTCGCCGCGTACCCACCGGCCCCTCCCGCCGGGGGGCCTTCCTTCTCGATTTCGAATCGGATCCCGCCGCTCGAGACGCCGGGCACGCGCGACAGTTTCATGCGATACCGCGTCGCGTCCCACTGCGGCCGCCCGCCCAGAGGCCAGGGCACGATACCCCGATGCTGGGCTGTGAACCATTCCATGACCTCCGCCCTTCCCGGGCCCAGGATGCCCGCGGCCTTCTGCAGAAAGTTGGTCCGGAGGCGCAACTCAACGTCCTGCAACAGATGAACCGCATCCGCATTGGGCAGTTCCGCCGTCACGCTCTCGCCCTCCGCTTTCACGACGAAACACCGCTCCAGGACGTCAGATCCGGCCCATGTTTCCTCCAGCAGGACCTGCAGTTCGGTCTGCTCCTTCTCGGTCAGGCGCAGGATTCGCCGGTAGCAGTCGGTCATGCCCGTCCCGAACGACCACAGCTGACGGTCGGCTCTGTCGAAATGGTGCTTCCCAACCGCCACGTAGATCTCGCCCTTGGCGTCCTTTGCCGAGATCGGGATCTCGGCCGCGCGCAGTATGACTTCGTCGCTGTCCGCCGCTTCCCGCTGCGCCACCTGCTGCGCCATGATCGCGCCGCCGCCGACCACCGCCACGCTCGCCGCCACCGCCACCGCCGCCGTCTTCACACTGCTCCAGAACAACATGTTGCACGCTCCTTTCGTCAATGCGGCGACATTGGCCGAGACCACCCCGGTCCCGACCCCCGCCGCCAGTTTGCCCGCCGCGGCAAGGCCTGCGGCCTTGACCGTTGCGGATACGATTGTTGCCGGGAGGACTGCGGCCCCGGCTTCCGCGGAAAACAGTGTTGTCAATGTGGACGCTGACCCCACGGTCACGCCGCGACGGACGAGTTTCGCGCGCAGCATCTCGCGGGCGCGAACCAAGCGCGCGCTCGCGGCGCTTGCCTTCAACCCCAACGCCAGCGCCGTAGCATCCAAGGAGCGTTCCTCGAGGTGAAACAGCACCAGGGGCTGCCGGTACCTGGCCGGCAGTTGCTCGACAGCGTAGTCGAGTTTTTCGCGCAGGGCGCGGATGTCCTCCACTGCGGACGTAACCGGCTCGGTTGCCTGCACGGATTTCTCCTCTCTCTGTTTCCGACTGCGATTGGCCGACAGGACGTCGCGCGCCAGGCAGGTCGCCACTCGGTGGAGCCATCCGCCGACCGAGGAGTCCTTGCGCAACTGCGCAGCCTTCCGGGCCAACGTCAGAAAGACCGCTTGCGTCACGTCCTGGGCTTCGTGAAATTCCCCGAGCACGCGCATGCAGGCGCTTTGCACCATCTTCCCGTGCCGTTCGACGAGTGCGGCGAATGCGGCATCGTCACCCTCCTCGGCAAAGGCCGCGAGCAGTTGGCCGTCGTTTCGATCCCCGATTCCGGTCATGCGTCAACTTCCTCTTTCCACCCTATATCCCGGAGCCAAGCGAAGCAATTCCACAAGAAAATCGAGAAAGAGGCGTCACGAGGCGTCAACGGACCGGCCATCAGGGCGGAATTCTGCATGAAGGGCGCTTCAATTGACATGATGTAATGCGTTGATGAATGGAACTTTACGAGCACGAGCGGGAACATTTCTTATTATTTTCCGGAAATCAGACCCCCTCGCCACTTCAAGGGTATAGGGACCTGTGGCATGACCCGAAGGATTACCGTTTCAGCAGCTACGGGGCGGCGGTCGCGGGGGGGGCGCGCGGCACAGGCCGGAATCTGTCATACCGTGGCGAGCCTGGGGGAGACATATATCGAGGCACCGTGAGTCCTGAGTGAAATGACTCGAAATCGGGTGGGGCCTTCGGTTAACTTTCCCGGCGTATGATGACGTTTATCGAAGTTTTCGTGATCGTTTCGATGTTGGCCGTGAACGCGGTGTTCGCGGCGTACGAAATGGCGCTGGCGTCCATTTCGCGCGCGCGTTTGGAGGTCCTGGTTCAGGCCAAACGGCGTGGGGCGCGTTGCGCCGTGCACATGAAGGACCGACTGGAGGGCAGCCTGGCGGTCATTCAGTTGGGCATCACGCTGGCGGGGGCGATCGCCGCGGCGACGGGCGGCGCGACCGTCGACGACTGGCTGGCGCCGTGGCTCAGGCGGACGATCGGCCTGACGGGCGGTGCGGCGGAGGGGGTGGCGCTCGTGCTGTTCGTGATCCCGCTCAGCGCGGTCACCATCGTCTTCGCCGAGCTGGTGCCGAAGATGGTGGGCATCAACAACCGGGAAGGGGTCGTGCTGACGCTGTCGCCGACGATGAAGATTGTTTCACGGGTCTTCTATCCGGCGGTATTCATCTTCGAGGGACTGGTCAAGGCGATCATGCGGATTGCCCGCGGGCGATGGAAGAGCGGTCAGAAGGCCGAGGATCGGACGGGCTTGCTCGAACTGCGGGCGGCGGCCTCGCTGGCACGGGCCACGCGGATCATCGGGCCGATGGAAGAACGCATCGTCGTCTCGGCGGTTCAGTTGTCGGCGCGGACGGTGGCCGATGCCATGGCGCCGGCGCGGGATATCTCCACCATATCGGCGACGGCGAGCCTGGGCGAGGCGTTGATCGAAGCGCACCTGCACATGCACACGCGATACCCGGTTTGTACGACGACGGGGGACCCGCAGAGCATTTCGGGGTACGTGACCTTCAAGGACATCGTCACCGCTCTGAAAATCGATCCCGGCGGCAGGGGCCTTCTCGGCATCCTGAGGCCGATCCGGCGCATTCCCGTCACGACGACTCTGGCACAGGCCTTGAGCGACATGGTTCGGGACCGGGTGCATATCGCGTTGGCGACAGAGGGGGCAAGCGTGCGGGGATTGATCACGATGGAGGATATCGTCGAGGAACTCGTGGGCGACATCCGTGACGAATACGACCGGCTGCCGACGCACCTGAATGCGATTGGCGAGGGGTGGCTGGCGGGCGGGGGCGCCCAGATGGCGGATGTGGCGAAGGCGATGAGCGGGGGGCTGCCGGCGACCGCGGATGCCAAGTGGACGCTGGCCGAGTGGGTGGAGCGAACGCGGGAACTGTCGCCCCGCAGCGGCGATACGATCGAGATGGACGGGATCGTCATCATGGTGCGGAAGGTGCGGCGCAACCGCGTGGCGGAAGCGGTATTACGCCATGGGGGGAGTCCAGTCGCCACATCCGTCGCCACGCCGTAGACACCCCCCGACGGCGGCGTGCGACGCCGAAGCCGCCCCGGCCCGCCGGGGGCCTTTCGGGAACGAATCCCGAAGCGCTATGCCGTCAGGCCGGTCAACGGGGTTTCCAGCGTGCGGAAATCGGGCACGGTCACGAAGACCAGCGCATGCGTCGTGCGTGTGTCGTGCGCCTCCGCCAGTTCGGTCGCCGCCACGACATGCAGGTCGCGCCCGTGCGCGGCCACGGCCGGCATGTGGAATGTATGGTGTTCGTCGGCGCCCTTGGCGAGTACGCCCGCCGTGCACCAGTCGACCAGGTTTGTCGAGACATGGAGCTGCAGGCATTGGCGTTCGTCGCAGGGGAGCCCGTGGCGCTCGTGCGGGAGATGGCGAACCTGCCGCATGCTGTCGGTCGCCGCGTTGCCGACAAGCCAGTAGGCGGCCGATTCGGCATCGTGCAGCAGGCCGAAACGCAAATGCCCGCCCGGCACGGGCAGGAGGCTCATGGCCTGTCCGGATGGCGCGCGCACATGATCGAAGGACAGCTGGTCTCCGGCGGTCGGCCGCAGCGCCGCGACGGCCGCGATGTTCCCGCGGTGCGTACGCGCCGCGCACAGCATCACCAGCCCCTCGCCGGGTTCGGTGCGCCACGTATGCCGGTCGTCGCCGATGACGGCGACGTGGGCGTCGTGCCAGCCGATCGGATCGGCCCAGCGGTTCTTGCCGATGGCGGCACTGCGGTCGGCGTCCGGTACGTTGAAAAATGGCACGCCGACATGCGCCAGGGATGCCGTCGGCACGAAATCGGCGAAGGTCGGACCCTCGGCCATGATGCTCCACGAGGATCGCGCCGACAAATCCGCGCCCTGTCGCGCCCGGTACAACACCGGGGTGTGGTGGCTTCCCGGATAGCCGCGCCGCGGCCGGCCGCGTTCGATCATGCAGGCGAAATAGGCATAGTCGCCGGATTCGCAGACGTTGCGCGGTCCATCGGCGATCGCCTCCGCCCCGTCCGGCATGGGCAGTGCGACGGGACGGCTCCAGGTGGCCCCGCCATCGGGAGAGCGCGCGAGTTGAAGCGTCCCGCATTGGCCTACGGCATAAAGGACGCTGCCGGCGCGGTAGAGGATGCTCTGGCCGATCGGCAGCGACTCGGCCGCGGCCCATGTCCGACCGCCGTCCGACGAGGTGTAGACGCGTGTCTGCACATGGTGTCCGGTGACGGTGTCACGTCCCTTCTTGCCGGGCAGATCCTTCACGCCGGGGCCGGAAAGCGTCGCGGCGGCGACCAGCCGTCCGTTCGGAAAGGCTTCGATCGCGGGATAGCCGAGCGAGACCTTCGTCTCCGCGGCGAAACGGTCGATCGTGCAGGGCTCGTTGTGTATCGGCGCCCTCATGGCGTCTGTCCTCCCGTCCGGTTACGGTCGTGGATACGACCCGCCGCGGATCAGCGGCCCGTGTCCGATCCTGAAGCCGGTCGGCGTGCACGTGACGGGAGGCTAGCAGATCGACACCGCCCGAATCAAACAGAATGGCACATAACTCCGGTTCCGGGGCGCGTTGCGTGGCGGTGTCCTTGACATGTCTATGGGCATCCCCTAGAGTCCGGTGCTCTTTTAGCGGGCCGTTAGCTCAGTCGGTAGAGCACATGACTTTTAATCATGGGGTCCCGGGTTCGAGTCCCGGACGGCCTACCATGTCCTGTCCCGGCGGGGCGTCGGACGGGACCGAGGACCCCCGGATACGTCCGGATTCAGGCATGAAACGACGCCGACGCAGTATGAGGTGGGCCCGTCGGGCTCGACAGGTCGTTGAGAAGCGGGTCATCCGGTGGATCACGCCGGTGGTGTCGTTTCTGCCGCGGCATGTACTCTACATGCTGGCATACATCAGCGGAACCGTCGTCTACTACCTGGTGCGCAGGGACCGGCGCATCGCCCATGCCAACCTGAAGATCGCGTTTGGCGACTCCCTGAGCCTTAGCGAGCGCCGTCGCATCATTCTCGCCAGCTTCCGGCATTTCGCCCTTCTGACGCTGGACATCTTCTGGTTTTCCCGCGATACAGCCAACCGTATCAGGGCGCATGTCCGTCCCGGCGATGGTTGGCATCACTATACCGGCACGGCGCCCCTGGTGTGCGTGACCGGGCACATCGGCAATTGGGAAATGCTGGGCATGGGTACCGCGGTGCTTGGATACCCGATGTCGATCGTCGCCACGCCGCTGCAGAACGCCTATGCCGACGAGGCCATTAATCGGGTTCGCGAGTCCTCCGGTGTGAAGATCGTGCCGCGCAAGGGCGCGGTGCGCGTGTTGCTGCGGGCGTTGCAGCGGGGGGATTCCCGCGTCGCGCTCCTCATGGATCAGAACACGCCGCCACACGAAGGCGGCGCGTTCGAGAAGTTCTTCGGCCTGGATGCGCCCATCTCGCTGGCCATCGAATTGCTGGTCCGCCACACGCACACCAAGGTGCTGGTCGGTTGGTGCGTGCCTGACGGACGGGGGGACTACGTGATCCATATGATGCCCCCGTTTCCGGTCGACGGCGAAACCATGTCGCCGCGCGACGTGACGTTGCGGGTCATCGCGCAGCTTGAGGCTGCCATCCGCCGGCATCCGGAGAATTGGCTATGGTCATACCGTCGCTGGCGTCAGGTTCCACCCGACGGCGATGCGTCGAAGTATCCATTCTATGCCGGCCCGTATCGGGTCAGAAGGGAGCGCAGGCGATGAAGATCGGTGTCATTGGCGGAAGCGGCTTGTACGGACTCGAGGCTCTGGAGCGCGTCTCGCCCATTTCGGTGGATACGCCGTTCGGGGCGCCCTCGGACGCTCTCATGCACGGCGTCATCGGCGGGCGCGATGTGTACTTCCTGCCGCGTCATGGCCGGGGACACCGGATCATGCCGTCGGAGATCAACCACCGGGCCAACATCTATGCGCTCAAAACGCTCGGCGTCGAATGCGTCCTGTCCGTCAGCGCTGTCGGGAGTCTGCGCGAGGATCTGCGTCCGCGCGACATCGTGCTGCCGGACCAGTATTACGACCGTACGAAGCGCTCGTTCGAGCACACGTTCTTCGGCTCGGGAGTGGTGGCCCACGTGGCGTTCGGCGACCCGGCGTGCGAGGCGCTGCGCGACGTTACGGCCGCATGCGCCCGCCGCGTGCTGGACGCGCAGCCGGAACTGGGCGTGCGCGTGACGGTCGGCGGCACGTACGTGAACATGGAAGGTCCGGCGTTTTCCACGCGCGCCGAGTCGAACGTATACCGCCGGCTCGGGTTCGACGTGATCGGCATGACCTCGCTGCCGGAAGCCAAGCTCTGCCGCGAGGCCGAGTTGTGCTATCAGGCCATCGCCATGGTGACCGACTATGACTGCTGGCATACCGAAGAGGAGGACGTGAGCGTCGACCTTGTCATCCAGCATCTGCTGGCCAACACGCGCCTGGCGAAGGATATCCTCCAAGTGCTTATCCCCGCGATTCCCGCGGCGCGCGACTGCGGCTGCGGCGACGCCCTGGCGAACGCGTTGCTCAGCGACAAGACCGCGATCCCGGAAGCGACGCGGCGCAAGCTCGAACCGATCATCGGACGCTACCTGCCATGATCGCGAGTCTGTGCGGCAACGCGCGACCGGTTCCGGTCCGATCGGGACGCGGGGGTGGGGCGCTGCGCCGGCATGCGGGAGCGTTCGCGGCGCGCGCGGCGGATATCTGGCTGGGCGCGGTCGACCTCGTCTATCCGCGCCGTTGCTGCCACTGCGGCGGCGGCGTTGTCGAGACAGAGGGTCACCTCTGCTGGGAGTGCCGCACGGGCATCGACTACGTCGGCGATCCGTTCTGCGCGCTGTGCGGCGACCCGGTCGAGGGCGTCGTGCATCACCGCTTCGTATGTTCGTGGTGCGCGCGGGCCCGACCGGCATTCGATCGGGCGCGTTCGGCCGCACGGTTCCGCGGCTGCATCAAGTCCGCGCTTCACGCGTTGAAGTATCAGAACGGGACGTACCTGTCCCGCGAACTGGGGCAGATGCTGGCCGGCGCTTTCGCGGCGCGGTATGGCGACGTGTCGGTCGATGCGGTGACGTGCGTCCCGTTGCACCGACTGCGCGAGCGCGCCCGTACGTACAACCAGTCGGCGTTGCTGGCCGGGGAACTCGCGCGGCTGATCGGGCGGCCATGCTCGCCCCGGTTGATCGAGCGTTTGCGCGATACGGCGACGCAAACGCACCTGTCCGCCCACGAGCGCCGGCGGAACGTCAGGGGCGCCTTTGTCGCGGCGCGCCCGGATTCGGTTCTGAACCGGCGCTTCTTGCTCGTCGATGACGTGATGACCACGGGCGCGACCGTGGATGCGGCGAGCCGTGCGCTCAAGCAAGCCGGGGCCGCGGCCGTTTACGTATTGACCGTGGCCAGGGGGTGAGGGGCGCAGGGTTGCGACGGCCTGGAATCCCTTGCCGGAGCATCGATCGGTGATCGGTAATCAGTGGTCGGTGACCAGTGGATGGTGCGTCCAGCAAACGCAGGAACGCCGATTTCCGTATCGAGCTTACGAGAATGGGGCGACTGGCCCTGAAGCCGTCCCGGCAAGCACAGAAGAGACCACGCCGCGACGCCCGTCTCGGAGATACGGGCGTACTGAGAGGGAGTAGGCACGTATCTCCGAGACGTGCCTCCGGTGGATGAGCCGGTGGCTGAGCGTTGGGACTGAGAAGAGGAACGCCCGTCTCGGAGATACGGGCGTACTG
>CAYYJS010000052.1:9683-22129 GCA_964472315.1 uncultured Victivallales bacterium
GCTGAGCGTTGGGACTGAGAAGAGGAACGCCCGTCTCGGAGATACGGGCGTACTGGGAATGAGTAGGCACGTATCTCCGAGACGTGCCTCCGGTGGATGAGCCGGTGGCTGAGCGTTGGGACTGAGAAGAGGAACGCCCGTCTCGGAGATACGGGCGTACTGGGAATGAGTAGGCACGTATCTCCGAGACGTGCCTCCGGTGGATGAGCCGGTGGCTGAGCGTTGGGACTGAGAAGAGGAACGCCCGTCTCGGAGATACGGGCGTACTGGGAATGAGTAGGCACGTATCTCCGAGACGTGCCTCCGGTGGATGAGCCGGTGGCTGAGCCGTCGGTTGAGTGGCCGGCGGGAGAGGAACGCCCGTCTCGGAGATACGGGCGTACTGAGGATGAGTAGGCACGTATCTCCGAGACGTGCCCCCGGTGGATGAGGGCGCCAGCATGGTAGAGACAATACGCTTTGTCCGGCGCAAATTGCCGCACTGGCTCGTTGCGGATCGAACCTACTTCGTGACAATGCGGGTGACCGGCACCCTGCCGCGCCAGGTGGTTGTGGAGCTTGCGGCGGAGCGCGAGGCACTGCAAGCGGCCGGATGCGCGGATGAAGACACGTGGCTTGCGCTACATCGACAGCAATTCGTCAAGATCGAAGCATTGCTGGATGCGGCGCACACCAACGCCAGTCTTGTCCTGACGGCCGATGGCTTGCCGCAAGCGATCATCGGGAGTCTCGGGTGGCTTTCAGACAAGGCCGGCTGGTTGATCCACGCGGCAACGGTGATGCCGACCCATGTCCATGCCGTGATGCGCAATCAGGCTGGTCGCAGCGGCGAACTACTCGACGACCTGGAACGCGTCAAGCGGTTCACGGGGCGGGCGGCCAACCGCATTCACGCGCATGTTGGTGAGTTCTGGGCCCGGGACGATTTCGACCATTGGTGTCGTACACCCGAGAAGGTGGAAGCCGCCGTGCGATATGTACGGGAGAATCCGGTCAAGGCCGGGTTGGTGAAAGATTGGGCCGACTGGCCGTGGACGATTGGGGAATGGCGGGGATGAGCGGCCGGCGGGGAGAGGAACGCCCGTCTCGGAGATACGGGCGTACTGGGAGAGGGACGCCCGTCTCGGAGATACGGGCGTACTGGGAATGAGTAGGCACGTATCTCCGAGACGTGCCTCCGGTGGATGAGTCTAACGGGCGAGGGCGCGATCCGATGGCGCAAGAAATGGCGCGTGCATCCGGTCGTCGTTACAATCGCTGAGAAGCGCGCGGACGGACTCGACCTGCCGAGCGCCGGCGCCTATACTCCCGGCATGAAGTGTGAAGACCGAAAGCGGCTGTTGAAGATGGCTTTGCGGCGCGGGAAACCCGGCACGGGTGGCGCGCGGCCGGTGGTACGTGAGAAACGCGCCGATTATGGCTGGGCGATCGCGCTGCCCGACCTGGGGGCAATCCGCTACGTCATCGTGGGGGGGCTTGCAACAGCGCTCTACATGCCCGAGCGCATGACGCTGGATACGGATCTGCTGATCTTGAGCGAAGATCTTGCCGCTGCCGAGACGCGGCTGGGAAAGTCCGGCTGCGAACGTATGGGGGGCCTGGCGATCGGCGGCAGCTCGTGGCGGCTGCCGGGGGGGCGCAACCTTGACTTGCTTGCCCTGAAACAACCGTGGGTGGAAGCCGCGATGGACGCTTCGGTCCGGGATGCGGACGGCCACCCCTTTGTGAGTCTGCCGTTTCTTGTCCTTATGAAACTGGAGTCCGGCCGACTTCAAGACCTTGCCGATATCGGCCGCATGCTCGGATGTGCGGACGAAAACCAGGTTTCCGCGGTCCAGGATGTCATCCGGCGGTACCGGCCCCAGGACATAGAGGATTTCCAGAGCATGCTGCACCTCGGAAAGTTGGAGCACGCGGATGGTTGACGATGTGATCCAAGACCGTCTTGAGCGGCTCTACGGGCGGCGGCAGTTCGCCATCAAACTGGGGCTGGATACCATCGCGCGGCTGTGCGCGGCGCTCGGCGATCCGCAGCACGCGTATGCCGTCATCCATGTGGCCGGCACGAATGGCAAGGGGTCCGTGTGCGCCATGCTCGCCTCGATCTTCCGAACGATGGGACTGCGCGTCGGACTCTACACATCGCCGCACCTGGTGCGGTTCAACGAACGCATCCAGGTCGATGGCGAGCGGTTGCCGGACGCGGCGCTCGCCGCGCTGATGGAGGATGTCGATGCGGCCGCACGGCAGGCGGGGCTGGGGGGCGATACGGAACCGACGTTCTTCGAGTACACGACGGCGCTCGCGTTCGCGCATTTCCGGCGGATGGGAGTGCAGGTCGCGGTCGTCGAGGTCGGCATGGGGGGGCGGTTGGATGCCACCAACGTCGTGCACCCGCTCGTCAGCGTGATCACGCGCATCGGCATGGACCACATGGAATATCTCGGAACCGATATCGCCGCGGTCGCGCGGGAGAAGAGCGGCATCGTCAAGGACGGGCGGCCGGTTGTGGCGGCGCCGCAAGCGGAGGCCGCGATGGTCGTGATTCGCGAGACCTGCCGGCGGCGCGGCAGTCCGTGTCACGACGTCGAGACCGGGGTGACCGTCGATAGCCGGTCGCAGACGTTGGGTGGTCAGAAAGTGCATTACGAAACGGCGGCGGGGTTGTCCGGGACGGCGGTCGTCCCGCTGCTCGGGCGGCACCAGCTCGAAAACGTGGCCACGGCGGTTCTGGGCGCGGAGGTGGCGGCCGATACGATCGGGATCGCGTTGGCGACGGAACAGGTCCGGGACGGTCTGGCGGCCGTGCGCTGGCCGGCGCGGCTGCAGGTGTTGCGTCGGCGTCCGCCGCTGATTCTCGATGCGGCGCACAACGAAGATGGCGCGCGGGCGCTGGTGCGGTCGGTGGGGAAGGTGTGCGGCGGGCCGCTGGGTTTGGTGGTCGGCATGTGCGGAGACAAGGATGTCGAGCGGGTGGCGGCCCTGCTGGGACAGGCGGCGGACCGGATGTGGACGGTGCCGCTGAACAATCCGCGCAGCGCCGACCCCGGGCGCGTCGCGCGGGCGTCGCGGCTTGGCGAGCGGGCGCGGGCGTGCGACTCGCTGGCGACGGGGCTGGCGTTGGCGGAGGCGTGGCAGGCGGAGACGGGCGGCGCCCTGTGCGTGGCGGGGTCGGTGTTTCTTGCCGGCGAGGTATTCGAACGGTTGGGGATCGACCCTTTCGGTCGGTCGTAACGGGAATCGAAAGTCGGAACGGCGAGCGAACGGATGATCGATTTCAAGTCGTGGATTGTCGGTCTGCGTGAACGTGCGTCTGTCGTGCGGAAACGCGGTTCGGGTGTGTCGGACCGTGTCCGTGCAATGCCGGAGAACCGGCGGAAGTCAGGGGAGGAACCCATGGAGCGAAGCATCGAGATCGTGGCGCGCGGCGTCTGCATCGTGGATGGCGAAGTGTTGCTCTGTCACTCCAAGGGCGCGAAGAACACGTTTCTTCCGGGCGGCCATGTGGAGTTTGACGAGCGTGCCCAGGTGGCGCTGGAACGTGAACTTGCGGAGGAGCTGGGCGTGCGTGCCGTCGCGGGCGTTTTTCACGGGGCGGTCGAACACAGCTTTGTCCAGAAGGGCGAACTGCACTGCGAGATCAATCTTGTGTTCGAGATGACGATTCCCGGCGTGACGCCCGACCGTATGCCGGCCCCCGTGGAGTCGCACATCGAATTCCTCTGGATACCGCTCGGCGCCCTCCGCGCGGCGCATCTCGAACCCGCCGTCCTGTGCGAGCTTCTGCCGCAGTGGCGGCAACATCCGCCCACAACGCCCCGCTGGGCTGGTTGCGGCCGGTTCCGGCCGACCGCGTAGCGGCCCGACGACGCGGGGCACGCTGAAGCGTGTACTACAAACGGCTGCGCGCACGGTGAGGCGGCAGCGTTCCGGGTCTGTCGTACAGGCTTCGCCTGTGGTGTGCGTGGTGTGGGGAATGGGGCGTCCGGCCTGACGGCCGGCGCTACAGGGCAGTAGGCACGTATCTCCGAGACGTGCCTCCCCGAAGACGCCCGTCTCGGAGATACGGGCGTACTGGGAGTACGCGTCTGACGGCGCGGGGCACGCTGAAGCGGATCGCGAACGGTTTGTCTCAGGGCTGCTCGTAGATGAACTTGAGCCGGATGAACTGGCAGCGATGGTCGTCGACCGGCGTTTGCGTCCGCTGCTTCACCACGCGCGAATCCCGTGACGGGCTTTGGCCGAAACCACGAGATTGACAGTTGTCCGTCGATCATGGCATTGCTCTACGCGGGAGAGGAGAAGACTGGGATGGAAGTGCCTGTCTCGCCGATCGGGGCGGTTGCGTGGCTGCTGGGCGGCCTGGCGCTGTTCCTGTACGGGATCGAGCTGATGGGGATGGCCATGCGGCGGGCGGCGGGCCCGGCGTTGCGGCGGCTGTTCGACCGCGCGACGGCGACCCCGCTGCACGGTCTGCTGCTCGGTACCGCCATCACGGCGCTCGTGCAGAGCTCCAGCGCGACAACCGTGATGGTCGTGGGCTTCATCAACGCCGGGTTGTTGACGTTCGAGGGATCGATCGGTCTCATCCTCGGCGCCAACATCGGCGCCACACTCGCTCCGGTCATCACGACGTTCGATATCGATGTCTTCAGTGTCCCGCTCGTGGGCGTCGGGTTTCTGATCGCCATGGCCGGACGCCGTCGCATCGTCCGCCAGATCGGCTGGGCATGCATGGCCTTCGGCATGCTGTTCTTCGGCCTCGTGCTGATGAAGCTGGCGGTGGCGGGCTACCACGAGGAAATCCGGGATTGGTTGCAGGCGGCTGGGGGCGGCGGGTTCCGGGGGCGGCTGCTGGCGTTCGGCGCGGCGGCGCTGGCGACCAGCATCATCCAGAGCAGCGCCGCCACCCTGGTGATGGTGCAAGCGTTGGCCACGGAGGGCGCCCTGACCGATCTCGACGCGGCGATGCCGCTCGTCCTCGGCGCGCAGGTCGGCACCTGCATCACCGCCATCCTCGCCGCCCTGCGCGCGTCGCTGTCGGCCCGGCGCGCGGCCTATGCCCATCTCGTGTTCAACCTCGTCGGCGCGGGGATCACGCTGTGTCTGGTCCATGTGTACCTGGGCCTCGTGCCGTACCTCGCCGACGAACTGCCGCGGCGGATCGCGCTGCTGCATGTGGCGACGCGCGTGGTCAACGTCCTGCTCTTCCTGCCGCTGACAAGGCTCTTCGGACGTTTCATCGTCGTCGTCTTCCGCGGAACCGATGCGTTGAATCCGCGACCGTTGCATCTGGACTACGGGCTGTTCGATCAGCCGGCGGCGGCGCTGGACGCGGTCGCCCGCGAGAGCCGTCGTCTCTTTGGGATATGCCTGGGAATGATCCGCGACGCGGTCGAGTCGCTGCTGGCGCGGAATGACGTGGTCAGCGAGTCCGTGCTGAAGCGCGAGACCCTGGTCGACGATCTGAACCAGACGGTCGGCGAGTACCTCGTGCGCGTGGCGCGGCACGGCGTGCCGCCCGATCTGTCGTTCCGTCCGGCCGTGCTGCTGCACCTGACGCGCGATGTCGAGCGGATCGGGGACCATGCCGAGAATATCGTCGAACTCGCCGAGATGCAGCACGGCGCCGGGATCGCTTTTTCCCCGCCGGCGAGCGCCGAGATCCGCGGATTGGCCGAGCGCGTCGCCGGGATGGGCGCGCATGTCGATGCCGCGTTGGAAGGCGGCGATGCCGCGGCCATGACGGTGGTGCTGGACGACAAGCGCGGGATCGACGAGGCGGTCGAGCAGGCGCTCGACAACCACGCCGCGCGCCTGCGCGAAGGCGGCTGCAGCGTCCTTGGCGGGATGATTTTCGTCGAAGCGATGACGAACCTGCGGCGCGTGGCCAACCATCTTCGTAACATCGCGGCTGATGCGACCGGCCGGTTGCCGGAGCATGACCGCCAGGTGCAGCGGTTGCGGCAGGAGATGGAACGGCCGTAGCGGCGGCGCGGGCGCGCGCGGCCGCGGCAACGGGGCGGATGAGGTGCGGAATGGCGTGGGTCAAGATGCCGGGTGTCGAGGGGTTGGTCTACGTGCCCGAAAACGAGGCGCGACCGAAAAAACATCCCTGTCCGGATTGTTTCGACTGCGCATGGTGCAGCGACAGCCGGTGCGAGCAATGCCTGAAACGGCGGCCGCGCGGCGACGGCCGGCTCAGTGGCCGTTCGTGCGGCCGTCGGGCCCGGGCATGCGGTAATACGTGTACTCGTCGAGGCTCTGCTCGATCTGGCGCATGAAGGGGGCCGACTCCTGGAGCTTCATGGCGTGCTCGCGCAGGGCGCCTTCGACACGCTGGCGCACCTTCGAGAGAATGTAGCGCCGGTCGAAGAGCACGTAGTCGAGCACATCGGCGATGCTCTCGCCTTCCACGGTCTTGTCGATCACATATCCCTCACGGCCCACCGAAACGTGCACGACGTTCGTATCGCCGAAGAGGTTATGGAGGTCCCCGAGAATCTCCTGATAGGCGCCGACGAGGAAGACGCCGATGTAATACGGCTTGCCGGGCTCCAGTTCATGGAGCGGCACCGTCTGGCGGACATCGCGCAGGTCCGCGAAGTGGTTCATGATGCCGTCGGAGTCGCATGTGATATCCGCGATGACGGCTTCGTTCTCGGCGCGTTCGTTGAGCCGGTGCAGCGGCGCGACGGGGAATATCTGCTTGATCGCCCAGTGATCCGGCAGCGATTGGAACAGCGAGAAATTGCAGTAGTACGTGGTGCAGAGCAGTTGGCCCAGCCCCTCCATGTCGTCCGGCACGTAGGCCAGGCGTCGGGTGTAGGCGTGGAGCTGCTTGCAGATCTGCCAGAAGTAGGTCTCCACGATGGCGCGGTCCTTGAGCGACAGATGGCCGAGGTTGAACAACAGCAAGGCATCCTGCCGTGTCTCGATCGCGTCATGATACACCTCCTGAAAGTTCTTGCCGGTGAACTCGCCGAGGATCTCCGCCATGCGCTTGACGACATCCGGCGCGTTCCGCGGCACCGACTCCGGCGGCGCCTGACGGCCCACCCGGCTGGCGCCGATGGCTTCGAGGACCAGCACCGAATGATGGGCGACCAGCGAGCGGCCGGCTTCGGTGATGATTGTGGGGTGGGGCAGATCGGCTTCCGCGCAGGCCGCATGCAGGGCGCCGACGACGGTGGCGGCGTATTCCGACTCGGTGTAGTTCGCCGACGACGCGAAGTTCGTCTGGCTGCCGTCATAGTCGACGGCGAGGCCGCCGCCGGTGTCGACGTACCGGATGGAGGCGCCGAGGCGGTGGAGTTCCACGAAGAACCGCGATCCCTCCTTCATGGCTTCCTTGATGGCCTGAACGTCTGATATCTGACTACCCAGATGCCAGTGGATGAGTTGCAGCGCGTCGAGCATCTTGCGCCGCTTGAGGATCTGCACGAGTTCGATCACTTCGTCGGACCGCAGGCCGAACTTGCTCTTGTCGCCTCCCGAGGCTTCCCACAGTCCCTTGCCGCGGCTGGCCAGCTTGATCCGGATGCCGATCAGCGGCTCCACGCGCATCTGCTTGGCGGCGTTGAGGATGAGGGTCAGTTCGGAGAGTTTCTCGACGACGAGGAATATCCGCATCCCGAGACGTCGGGCGAAGAGCGCTGTCTGGATGTACTCCTGATCCTTGAAGCCGTTGCAGATGACGACGGCTTCCGGGTCGCTGTGCAGGGCGATGGCCAGGATGAGCTCGGGCTTGGAGCCGCATTCCAGGCCCCAGTGGTGCTTGCGGCCGAGGAGCACGATGTCCTCAAGGACGTGCCGGTGCTGATTGACCTTGATCGGATAGACGCCGCGGTAGACGCCCTTGTAGCCGTATTCGCCGAAGGCGTGGCTGAAGGCGTCGGCGAGTTTGTCGAGACGGCGTTTCAGGATATCGGTGAACCGGATCAGCACGGGTGGCTCGACGCCGCGCAGGCGAATCTCGTCGACCAGCGCCTTGAGGTCGATATCCTCATCCCCGTAGCCGTTGAGGCAGATATGGCCCTCGGCGTTGACGGCAAACGTGTTCTTGCCCCAGTGGTCGATGCCGTATAGCTCGGCGCTGTCCTTCCCGGACCATTGTGTGAGTCCGGTGGTTTCCTTCCTGTCCACACGTGCGCGGCCCATCGGCTTTGACTCCTCGTTGTCTACCACGAAGCGATGAACTATGCCGTCGGCCGGTGCTAAAGGCGACAAAAAACGTGCGCAAAAAACGTGCGACGTGTCGTTGTCAACCTGATCTTGGTCGCTTCCCTTGCTCTGAACACTCTCCCGCCGCCTCATGGCGGCTCCCGATCCCGGAGTCTCAAGCGGGCGGGACGCCCGCGTTCCCAGGATGCACCTAATCGCAGGTGTGCCGCGTTCGCACGGCCGCGCGACAAATGCCGCTTGCCAACACTGCTGCAAAAGCTATTCCGAGACCGGGTTCAAGCAGACCGAGCAGTCCACGAAACACACGAAATGACGCGAATGGCAGTCCAGATTGACCCCCACACGCTTGCGAGAGCCGAGGAGCGGGGGACGACGGAGGGGGAGATACGGGATGTGATCCTCACGGGGGCTCCGATTCCGGCCAAGCATGGCCGTCTAGCAAGGCCAAGGGGTATGCGTTTGGGCGAGTCCGCCATGGCAAGCGTTACGACGAGAAGCGGGTCGAGGTCATCTACACGGAGCGAGGGCGTGACATCGTAACCGTGACAGTGTACGTCTTCTACGGGAAATGGGAGTGACCTATGCAAGTGCGCTACGATACAACCGCCGACCTGCTGTACCTCCGCTTGGATGATACCAGGCAGGAGGTCATCAACCGCCGCGTGGACGAGGACATCGTTCTCGACATCGGCAAAGGCGGAAAGATCGTCGGCATCGAGATCCTCGATGCCTCCAAGCGCGTTCGCATGGACAGGCTTCTGCCCGTGGAGTACCCCGCGGGAGGAAAAGCCGTTGCACACTTGGCGGTTCGGGACAAACCGAAGCAGGGCTACCGCACGCGCCAGAAGAGGGACAGCAGGTGACCCGCACGGCCAACACCATCGTCAATCGGTGCGGTAACGAATACCGCGCCCGTCTCCCCGCCGCCAGGTTAGCCGCAGAAGCATGGTATGCCAATCCCCGCCACTTCGCCCGAATGTGCGGACGGGCTGAAATGGCACGGCCAGTGTGTTGGCGATGATGTCCTCTTCGCGGTCCTTGCCGTAGTAAACGAGTTCGTATTCCCGTCTCTCGGGCGGAAAGAGGATGCGGGCCCACTCTGGCGAAATCTCCTCGCCCTTTTCGATGAGTCGCAGCAATTCCTGTCGTTTCTCGGGCGTCATCATCGGTTCCCGTATTTGGCGCGGGACTCGGCCACAACGGCATGCTTGCCGCTGTGCGCCGGCTCGAAGACCACTTTCACTTCGGCGTTGAGGGCGTGCGCCACACGGCGAAGCATGCTCAAGGAATGCCCTTCGTAGGCGGGCGACTCCAGGCGGCTAATCTGCTGCTGAGTGGTGTGCAGTTTGCGGGCCAGTTCCTTTTGGGAAAGCCCGGCCTCTTCGCGCAGGGCGGCAATCTTCAGTGCCACATCCCACGCCTCGCCGGCGCGCCTGAAGCGTTCGGTGAAGTCCGGATCGCGAAGTTGTTCTTCGAGAAACAGATCGAAATTGGTCTTGTTCACGTCAAACAATTGACGATTTCGGGTTTGTGTGTGTGGATTCTTCATTGGACACATATGAGCGATTGGTCCTTGCGATCCCACCTGTCACGGAAAGGAGAGGATGATCGGGACGACGATCGGGACAAGGATTGGATTCGACGATGATCGGGATAATGATTCGATTCGACGACGATCGGGAGAGTGATCGGGACAAGGATTGGATTCGACGATGATCGCGACAACGATCAGGACAACGATATGGCAGAGCGAGATAGACCATTTCTATTCCTTCGGCTCGGAAGCATCAAGGTGACCGCGCAGACCGAGGATAAGCGGGACGACTCTCGCCAGAATCCGTTTGCCCTCGGCAATTTGCTCGCTCCGGACCTGTTGTCTCACCACCAGCACGTCGAGACATGCAGCCACCTGCATGGCGCAAGTATGCGCGATGTCAAGAAAACGCGCATGATCAGGTTCGCTGAATCGCCCATTTCCTTCCGCGATGTTGAGCACCAGGCTTGTCGTGCCTTTGTCCAACCGCTTCACGTATGAGGCCCCGATGTCGGAACCGTCGAGGAAATGATGAAACCAAACAATCAATCGCAACGCCACCTTGTAAACATCGAGACCTTCATGGGCAAAATAGCTCTCGGATGCACCCGCGGAATAGGACTCGGGGACCTCTCTTACGTAGGCGCTTTGGGCCTCCCGCAAGCCAATCGTCATGCTGACAATCGGCTGGAGCATCTTCTTTCCCGTCACCATCTGGTCATCTGTGATCATCTCCCTGCAGCGACATATATCCAGGCAGGCCGCACACTCCAACGCCGATCCGATAGCCACGTCGAAGTACTGGTTCCGGTCGGCTCTCGATCGCCGACTGTTCCCATTGGCGATATTCTCGATGATGCTCTCGGCTGCACGATCCCAATGATCAAGCACCACCGCTAGCCGATCGATATCCATGCGCACGGTATGCACCCACGCCGCGTGATCCAGACTCCGTTGGTACACCCGTAGCTTCTCATGCCCTAACCCTATCCCCCTCCTTCCCCCATCGTTGTCGCGATCATTGTCCCGATCGTCATCGTTCTTCATCTTCGTCCTGATCGTTGTCCCGATCCTCGTCGGGTTGTGTCATGTATCGCTTCACCCATCTCTCGATGTCGCAACACAGAAATCCTGCCCATCCCGGAAGCGTCAACGAACTACCGCACAGGACACCTTCCCGCTTCCGATACATAGAGCTCTGCATCCGTCAGCGCCTGCGCCCCCAACCGGAGCAGCCGCTCGCGTGGCCGTTCACCTTCCGGCCAGGCGACAATCCCCTTCGACTTTGCTCGGGTATGAGATTCCACGCACATTCCCCCTTCAACCCGCCGCATCCGCAACAACGCGACAGGCGGAAGCAGTTTGTATCACGGTGCGTCCCGACTGTCACGTTCGCAGAGGAAACGTGTCGACCTGATCGGGGTAGAGCGGAGCGCTTCTGGCCGCGGGGGCTTGCCGTTCTCCGAGCCCGGAAGACCATCACGAGGCCGGCAGGGGCCGCTGCCGCAGGCGATTTCGCTCCACGACCGTGAACCAACCTTCCAGCGGAACCGAAGCGATAACGGCCGCCAGAATCTCACCCGCCTCCGTCGGCCAGAGCGGGTCGAATCGGAGATAGATCACTCCCGTGGGGCGCGGCTTCCTCAACCGGAAGACAAGCTCCCCGTAGTCGCGGTCGAAGGTGACGACGATTCGCCCCTGCCTTCGTGCCAGTTCCAGAACATTGGCGTCGATCTCGCCGGGACATACCTCAGCCACGTGCAGAATGTCATGCCCGGCCGCTTTCAGCATGGCGACGCTGGCAGTCGGAACGTTCTCGTTTGCCAGAAACTTCAAGCGCGCGCCTCGACCGGCAGATCGTAGAGCGCTTCCTCACTCATGCACTCGCCCGCATATGCAAAGACGGCTCGAAGGGATTGCGCCGTTAAGCCGGGATAGCTCTCCAGCACATCCTGCACTGTCCATCCGTTGCCGAACAGCCGCAAGATGAAGTCAACCGATAAGCGCGTGCCCCTCACGACAGGCTTGCCCAACAGAATCGCGGGATCCGAATGGATGATCGCCCGCCAGTCAACCGTCGCTTTGTCCGCTCTATTGCGCATGTCCATGGTCATTCCTCCAAACCGTATCCCATTTTGCCATACCGTAACACCTCTGTCACCCTCGCGTTTGACAATTTCCTTTTGGCTATGAACGCTGCAACCGTAACGGCGTTTCGTCCTCACAACAGATGCCGCAAAGTATAGCGGAATGTCGGGCGATTGCGAGACTGTTGAAGCGAAAAGAGCCCTTCGACAAACTCAGGCAGGCAGGGATACGCGAGCGTGCCGAAGAGATCGCCCGGGATGAGGAAACCCCACAACAGGTTCGGAATGGGCAATCGCGTTCTGGCGTGGAAGCGTCAGAACCGCGGATTGACGGCGGTGCGCGGGATGGGTAGGGTGTCGCGCTTTGGCATGAACGTTGCATAGCGTTGTCATAAGGACAATCCATGAAGAAGACGATTGCGGTGTTGCCGGGTGACGGTATCGGCCCGGAAGTGATGTCGGAAGCGATCAAGGTGCTCGATGCGGCGCTGGCCGGGGCCGGGGCGACGCTGGAGTACCGGTACGGCCTGGTCGGCGGCGCCTCCATCGATGTCCATGGCCGGGCGTTGACGGACGAGACTCTGGCGCGAATGGCACTTACTTAAGCCCCTTTTGGGACGGTTGTAGACGGTTGTTTTAGG
>CAYYJS010000053.1:0-21444 GCA_964472315.1 uncultured Victivallales bacterium
CCGCGTGAGCGGCACGGGTTACACGGCCAACGGAAGAATCGAGGGCGGCGCCGGCATGGACCTTGCGCCCATTCTGATGCCTCTCGCCCTGTGCAACGACGCCCGTGTGCATGGAGGACAGGTAGTGGGTGACCCCATGGAAGGCGCGCTCAAGGTGCTGGCCGCCAAGGGGGACCTCGACTCGGATACGATGCTGAGAAATCTGCCGCGCATCGCCGAGATCCCCTTCGACACAGCCCACAAGTTCATGGCCACCTTTCATCTGCGGGGAGGCCAGGTGCGGATCTTCGTCAAGGGCGCGCCCGATGTGCTCATGACCCGTGCCGATCGCTTTCTCAGCGCGCACGGCGAAGCGCCGCTCGATGCTGCGGGCCGCATCGAACTTGCCCACGCCAACGAGGCCTTGGCATCCAAGGGTTTACGCGTGCTCGGAGTGGCTGTGACCGAGATCCCGGCCGCCGGTTTCGACCCGGCTGGGGATCTGATGTCTCAGGTAAACAACCTCGTCTACGTTGGCCATGTCGGCCTCATGGACCCGCCGCGTCCCGAGGCAACAGAGGCCATCCGCCTGTGCCGCCAGGCCGGCATCCAGGTGAAAATGATCACCGGTGACCAGAAGACCACCGCCACCGCCATCGCCCGCGAGCTGGGGCTCGACGGCGCGGCGATGAACTCGACCGAACTGGACGCGTTGAATGACGCGGAGCTGGCCCGCCACATCGACGCCATTTCCGTGTTTGCTCGCGCCACCCCCGAGCAGAAAGTCCGCCTTGTCAAAGTGCTGAAGGCTCACGGCCAAGTGGTGGCAATGACCGGTGACGGGGTGAACGACGCCCCTGCATTGAAGAGCGCCGACATAGGCGTGGCCATGGGCGTCACCGGCACGGACGTGGCCAAGGAGGCGGCTACCCTGGTGCTCACCGATGACAACTTTGCCTCCATCGTGCACGCAGTGCGTGAAGGACGCACCATTTACGGCAACATCGTCAAGTTCGTGTGTTTCCAAGTCTCCACCAACTTGGGCACCATCCTCTCCGTCTTCAGCGCGCCTTTTCTGGGCCTGCCGCTGCCCTTCAATCCAATCCAGATCCTATGGGTAAACATTATCATGGACGGCCCGCCGGCGATGGCTCTCGGCGTAGATCGCGCGCACCCCGGCATCATGCACAAACCGCCACGCGCGATCGGCGCGCGAATGCTTACCCCGCGTCGACTGGGACGACTGGCCGTCTTTGGCGGCATCATGGCGGCGGGCACCCTCGGATTGCTCTGGTGGGCGGATGGCAACGGCAATGCCGCGCACGCGACCACGTTGCCCTTCACCGCTTTCGTCCTGTTCCAGGTGTTCAACGCCTTTAACGCCCGCGCCGGGCGCGAATCCGCCTTCAACCGTGACTTCTTCACCAACCGCTGGCTGTGGCTGTCGTTCATGGGCGTGGTGCTGCTCCAAGCGCTAGTCGTGCATTGGGCGCCTGCACAGGCGGTGTTCGGCACTACTGACTTGAGCCTGGCCAATTGGGCACTTGCGGTGGTTGTTGCCTCCTCGGTGCTGGCGATCGAAGAGGCGCGGAAGCTACTCGGTCGACTGATCGCGCCCGGTCGTTCACGCATGAAACAATCCGAAGAAGCGTCAGATGAAGATCGGGCGAAGGCTGCGGGATGGACCAAGCGGCCGAAGGCCCACGACGACGCCCATCTGTTCATCCGCTTCCGTGGCCTGATGACGTGTGGTTGACGTCAGCCCTTCTTCATCATGGCACAGGCAGGTACGACTATGCTAGTCTTCGGCCCAAAGGAATATGGTATGAGAACCAAGGGGCAACTCGAGGCTGACATCAGCGAGGCCATCGTCAAGTTCGAGCGCGAATACATGGGGCGCGGACCGGAAGAGGTGCGCACGTATCTGCTGGATGACATCATCATGGTGCGTCTGAACGGAGTCCTGACGCCCGCGGAGCGGCAACTGGCCAGAAGCGACACCGAGGGGCATGGACGCGCGCTCATCAAACGGATCCGCATGGAGTTGCTCGAGAAGGCTCGGCCCCTGTTGGACACCATAGTCCTCGATATCACCGGGCAGTCGATCAAGAGCCTCCATACCGACATCAGCACGTTGACCGGCGAGCGAATCATCATCTTTTCGCTCGGCGGATCGGTTGGCCTGCCGCCTGCGAACGCGTGATTCTCGCGGGCGACCGTCGTCGTTCTTGGTCGGCTGCGCTACTTGACGACAAACAGAACGTCTTGGCGGCGGGCCGTGACGCACACGCTACCCTCACACGGCGGCGTCATGCCCCAACCGTCCACAAGGCTCTGTTGGTGGCGACTTTCCCCCACGTTTGGCAGCCGGCCCCTCGCCCCCCCTCCGTGCTGACAGCCTTCCTTGTCTCTCGCCCTTCTTCACGCGCATCACTTCAGTTGCGACGCCGCGAAGTCCCAGTTCGCCAGATGGTCCAGGAAAGCCTGAACGAAATCCTTGCGGCGGTTCTGGTAGTCGAGGTAATAGGCGTGCTCCCAAACGTCGCACGCGAGGAGCGCGGTCTGTCCATGCGCGATCGGCGTATCGGCGTTCGACGTCTTGACAATCTTCAGCGTCGCGCCTTCTTGCACCAGCCACGCCCAGCCGCTTCCGAACTGAGTGACGGCCGCCTCGCTGAAGGCCGTCTTGAAAGCGTCGAAACTGCCGAACGTGGCCTTGATCATATCGGCCAATCGACCTGTCGGCTCGCCGCCACCATTGGGTTTCATGCTCATCCAGAAGAACGTGTGATTCCAGACCTGCGCGGCGTTATTGAAAACGCCGGCCTTGTCCGGCATGCCCGCTGTCTGACGGACGATTTCCTCCAACGGCATGCCGGCCACGCCCGCGCCAACGGCGAGTTTGTTCAGGTTGTCCACGTAGGTCTGATGGTGTTTGCCGTAGTGGAAGCTCATCGTCCGCGCCGTCAGGTACGGTTCCAGGGCATCCTGGGCGTAGGGTAGCGCCGGCAGTGTGAACCCGGACGCGCCTCCGGCCGCGGCAGGAGTCTTCCCGATCGCCTGCGCCCGCGCCGTGATCGCCATGCCGAGCAACGGCGCGAGAACCAGAATCGCCAACCAACCCTCACTGAAGTATGCATTCATCGTCTTACCTCCTTGTCCACTTGCAGTCGCCCCTTCCGAGAAATCTCCCCTATACCGAGACCACGCTGTTCATCGTTCCCTGATCGTTCGGCGTCCACTCGGCGGAGTTGGGATCCACGCGCCATTCGCCATTGACAACGAACTTGTACTCATGGCGCCCCGGCGGAAGAACGAGCGTGGTCTTGCAGTGACCACTGCCCGGGTTGTCTCTCATCCGAAACTGCGTCGGATTCCAGTTGTTGAACGACCCGGCTACGAACACGTCGCTCCCGGGTTCGGCCGACACCTGAAACGTGATCCGCTTGCCCTTGCTGCCTGTTGACTTCGTCATCGCTCCTCCTTTTGCATCCACTTGACACGTTGCCTCTATCAGCCTTCTTTCCTGTTCCGCAAACAACCCAAACAGATGCCTGGCGGGTTTCAATCGGGCCGTCCGCGCCATGTGTTGCGCGTACGCCCAGAGGTATCGCCCGCCGGTCGCCAACTTGCCGATCCGCGGCATCGTGGGCATATCCGGCCCTTCTCCGACTTGTTCCTGCCCTGCCATTGTTCGACCCAAAACTGCCATGTCACCCGCGCATTCGTTTCGCTGCTTTGATGGCAGACTACGCCCCATCGCCGTCTGACCGCTATGGGGCAAAACCCTACTTCAGCGCCCGAAAGGTCTTATCTCAACCCGCGGCAGCGACTTGTCGCCGCACGCTTCCCGTCCGTCCACCCGGCGGACGCGCAATTGTCAATGCGTGCCGATGCCCTCCCGCGCTTGCTTTCGACGAGAATCGTTCATAGCAGCGCTTAACCGAGAAACGCCCGTTGGGCGAACACCCCATTTCGAGCTCGAGTCGCCCAACGGCTGGAAGCAGGAGGATACGCGACTGTCACTCGATCACGTCCGCGAGTTATCGGGACTGGATTACTTGATCACGCTGCACGGAGACGCCACGTACTCGCTCCCGAGCGGGAATGACATGCTGGACTTCGTCGTGCAATTGGCGGACAAGCCGGAGGAGATGAAGAGCAACGCGCGGCGCCGTGTCGATTCGGCATTGGAACGCGGCGCGCGCATCAAGCAATGGGGGACCGTAGACGGGTTTTGCCTGTGCTCAGACTACTGCTTCAATGACAACCCGTTCCTTTCGCCGGCGATGTTCGATGACTTTGTCGCCCCCTACCTTAAGCAACTGGTGACAGGCTATCGCGAACTCGGGTTCTACGTCATCAAACACACGGATCCGGCTACGACGAGGATATCGTGGTCTGAACCGCCCCGACGACGGGAACGGTTCGGCGCGCGCCTGTGCGGAACCGCCAGCAGCGGGCGCGTCACGCCCTTCGCCGCCAACCGGGAATCCCGGACAGCGCCTCAGAAGCGAATATCGCAGTTCGGGAGCGCCGCGCGCAGACGGTCCTTCTCGACCTGGGGCAGCGGGTTGCCTTCGAGCAGGAGCCATTCGAGACCGGTCAGTTTGCCGATGTCGGACGGCAACGCGGCAAGCTGGTTGTTTCGCAGATAGAGCCGTTTCAGGTCGGCGAGTTCCATGATCGACGCCGGCAGGACAGCAAGCCGGTTCTCGTTCAGCCTCAGCCACTTCAGCGCCCGCAGCCGCCCGAAATCGTCGGGCAGCGCGGTCAGACGATTGCGGTCCAGATTCAGGTACTCGAGCCGCGTCAGCGCCGAGAAGCCGCTGGGCAGACTGGCCAGAGCGTTGTCGGACAGGTACAACGTCCGCAACGCGGATAGGCGTCCCACCGCATCCGGCAGCGCCGTGATGCCGGCCTCTCCGAGGTCGAGCCACGCCACATCCGCACATGCCCCGATCGCCTCGCCGACCGCGCCCAGCGCGTTCCCGCGCAGGCCGAGTTTCACGACGCCTCGCAGTTCGCCGAGTTCGGCGGGGACGGCCGTGAGTCCGGTATGGTTCAGCTTTAGATAGAAGGGCGTTTCGCGCCGCAGCCGCGCCGCATCGAGACTCTCGCACACCGGAAGCCGTTCCGGCGCCGCCCGCGGAATGCAGCCGGACGCGGCCGCCCACATCAGGACAACCGGGAAACACCGCCAAACCGTCAAACACACCGATTCTCGCATCGTCACGACACACCTTAACGTTAGCGATTGAAGGGGCAATTCCCAGCGAAATATAGGCTTGAACCGCGTCGATGGCAACCCTTAGTATGGAACGCATGAAAAGTCAGGCGCTCTCCACTCTTGTCGGCATCTTTGTCGCCAGCCTTGCATTACCGGCATCCGCGATGCCGATCGGAAGCGGCAATGATGGGTATGACTATCTGTTCAAGGGCAACAAGCTCGATTGGCTGTCGGCCGGCATCTACATCCTGGATACGGATCGTGGAATCCAGTTCGATGGCACGACCGTCTCGTCCAAGCTCAAAACGCGCCAGCGGCTCGTCTACATCGGGATCAATGCCGGACGTTGGTTCAGCGTCTACGGCCTTGGCGGCGAAGCCGAGGCGCGCATCGGCGCAGCCCCCTACTCCGACCCCGAATCGGTTTACGGCGGCGGCGTGCGGATCAACCTGCTCGACCATGAAGTCACCGAACCCACGCTGATGGAGGACCGCTGGCGCGTCAATCTGGGCGCGCAGTACACGATGAACGAGACCAGCATGGGCACCGTCACATGGGATTGGGAGGAACTCTCCGTCGCCCTGACGTTCGGTATCGTCAACGATACGCTGGGCAACAAGTACTACACCCCCGAATCCATCGTCCTCTATATCGGCCCGATTTACTCGGCGCTGGACAGCGACAGGTTCTCGGAGAAGGACGACATCGGCATGGTCGGCGGCATGGAGATCTTCTTCACCGATTCGATCTCGCTGGATGTGGAAGTGCAGCGGTTCGAGGACACCAGTCTCGGCGCCGGCCTCAACATCCACTTCTAACCGCGACACGGGCGGCCGGGCGATCATGGCCAGACTCACACGGGCGTTCTACCGGCGCACCGACGTGTGCGGGATCGCCCGCGAGCTTCTGGGCAAGCAACTCGTCACCCGCATCGGACGCGCACCCCGTACCGCCGGCATCATCGTCGAGACCGAAGCCTACGCCGCTCCCGACGACCGCGCCTCACATGCCCATGCCAACCGGCGCACGGCGCGAACCGAGACGATGTTCGCCGACGGCGGCACCGCCTACGTGTACCTGTGCTATGGGATGCATGCCCTGTTCAATGTCGTCACCAATCGCGCGGGCATCCCGCACGCCATCCTCATCCGGGCGGTGGAGCCCACCGAGGGCATCCCCACAATGCTGCGGCGACGGGGCCGCGCGCGGATCGAGCCGGCCCTGACCGCCGGTCCCGGCGTGCTGGCCGCGGCGCTCGGGATCACCGTCAAACACACCGGCACGGACCTTTGCGGCGATCGGATCTGGATCGAGGACGTGGGCCTCGCCGTCACCGACGACGGCATTCTCGCCTCCCCGCGCGTCGGCGTCGACTACGCCGGCGACCATGCGCAGCGGCCATGGCGCTTTCGCATCCGCGGTAACCGCTGGACAAGCAAAGCGCCCTAATGCTATCCAGTGGCATGATGATGGACGCCCGACATCGTGCATGCACAACGGCGGCGGCCCTGGCCGCCGCGCTGGCCGCCGCCGCGCTGACCGCGATGGCGGAAGAAGCCTTGCCGCCGGAGCCCCCCGCCGCGACGCAACCGACGCTCGCCGAGTCCCTGCTGAGCCGCTATGCCGCGCTGGACACGGTCGCCTGCGAAATCCACAAGGTCACCCGTTCCCAAGGCAAGACACTTCGGATGCTCAGCCGCATCCATTATCAGCGCCCCGACCGCATTCATGTGGAGAACGTCTCGCCCTCCAAACGCCGCATCGTCGCCGACGGCCAGTCGCTGTACTACCACGAGGAAGGCGTCGCACGCGGCTTCTCGCGGCCGATCGCCGAACTGACGCCCGACTGGCTGGCCTCGCTGCGTAACGTGCCCGGCACCGCCACCGAACATCTGGAGAAGCTCAGGGGTCTCGCCGAAAGCGCCCTGCCGCCCACGCCGGAAGGCGGGACGCGACGCGGCTACCAGGCCGACCGGGTTTTCGTGACGCTAACCGTCGACACCGAGGGCCGCCTCACCGACATCGTGTTCCATAAGACCCCGGCGATGCGGGAAACGACGGCCGCGTACCGGTATGAGGAGCACCGCGAGGTCGCCCCCGGTTGCTGGATTCCACTTCTCCACAAGGCCACCGTCTACCTGCCCGACGGCGAGACCATCGAGGAAACGCGCCGCGTCGGCAAGCTGGCCGTCAACCAGCCCGTCACCCCGACCCTGTTCAAACCCGACCTCTTCTTCCAAGGCGTCGAGTTCGTCAACGACTTCGCCCGCACATACAGCGACAAGTGAGGCGGTTGGCCCGACTACCGCGCCGAGTTCACGACGCGCCAGGCCATGTCGCACCAGGCGATAACACAGTCAACGTCGCCACGCACGGTGGCTGATGTCCTTCATAATGATCTCGCACGGCATCGTGCCGGACTCGGCAAGCCGTTTGCGCAGATCGGCCTCGGCGCGCGCCACATCGAAGCGGTCTTCGGCGAGGATGGCCGGGCTGAGCTTGTGACTGAAGACATACGGCCGCGCCGCCATCCCTCGATCCGCTCCTGTTGCACCGGCTGCGCGGCAATCGCCGCCAGTTCGCCGGCCAGACGCCGGACCACATCCCGATCCCGTGCGCTCACCACGCCGTCCGTCATCGCTTCTTCTCTGTTCCCGCCGAGGCGGCCACGTTGCGTTTCTGGACGATGAGCTGCACGATCGACAGGGTTTGGCTGACCGTCCAGTAGAGCACGAGTCCCGACGCCATGTTGTAGAAGATGAACAGCATCATGACGGGCATGAACATCATGATCTTCTGCTGCTGGGGATCCCCCGCCGTGGGCGTCAGTCGCTGCTGCCACACCATCGTCGCGGTCATGGCCAGCGGCAGGATGTTCAGCGGGATCGGGAACAGCCCGGCGAAAAGCATTTCCGGTTCGCTCAGATCGGGCACCCACAGGAACCCGGCAAACCGCAACTCCACGGCGCTGCGGAGCACCGTGAACAGCGCGATGAAGACCGGAACCTGAACCGCCATCGGCAGACACCCGGCCAACGGGTTTACGCCGTGCTTGTGGTACAGTTCCATCTGCGCCTGCTGCATCTTCTTGGGATTGCCCTTGTGCTTCTCCCGCAACTTCACCAACTCGGGCTGGATCGACTGCATCTTCTTCATGTGCACATTGCCCTTGTGCGTGATAGGCCAGAAGACCACCTTGACCAGGATCGTCAGCAGGATGATCGCAATCCCGTAATTCGGCAGGATCGCATAGATGCCGTTGAGCAGGATCAGCAACCCCATGCATGCCCAGCGCCACCAGCCGAACCCCGGCCAGGCCTTGAACATCACGGCATCCTGCTGCCGCCCCAACCCGCGCAGCAGCATGAACTTCTTCGGGCCCATGAAATACGAGTAGCCGCGCGTAAACGAGGTCCCCGGACGCAACGCCCGATCCATGAGCCGGACATCGGCGGCGACGCCGCCCAGAACATAACGGTTCGTGGCCGCCGCATCGCGCGTGGCCCGGATGACGCAACCCTGGGCGCCGTCTTCCGGCACGAGAATCTGCGCGAAAAACTTGTTCTTGGCCGCCACCCACTCGCACGGCTCGTCGGCCACCATGGATGCCGACAACGGCATACCGCGCACATCGGGTTTGGAGCAGCCCCCGCGCACGCCGAACAGACCATCCAGTTGCTTGGCCCACACCCGGACATGACCGTCGGCGGACAGCGTATCGACACCGAGGTAAGCGTAGCCGCCCGACCCCGCCAGCGACTCCACCGACGGCAGCATCCCGAGCGACAGCGTCACGTTCGTCAGCGCCACCGGCGCCTCGCCCGGGTTGTGGAACGTATCCGTCACCGCCACCTCGTAGCCATCTCCGAGCGTGATCACGCGCTCGAACCGCAGCCCGTCGCGGGTGGTGCGCCGCACGACGGCACGGCGGTCGCTCTCGCGTTCGACGGTGAAATCGTGGGCCAGTCCGAGACCGGGAATGCCGGTCATGCCGAGTGCCGGACGATCGCCGAACGCATACGCCAGGGGCTCCTCGCCGCCGCGGCGGGCGGGATAGTCGGTCAGCGCCACGCGGCTGATGCCGCCGCCCCAGGAGGAGATGTCCAGCGTCAGGGAATCGTTGCTCAGCGAAACGACGTTCTCGGGTTGCTGCCGGTCGGCTTCGTCGTCGCCGGCGGCCGCCTCGACCGGCGGCGCGGCATTCGTGGACGCGGCCGGCGGCATGTGCGGTGTCTCGGCCTCGAACGCGGCGTTGGTCGCGGTCACGCCGGTCATCGCTTCCGGTACGGCCGGCGGCGGTGGCGCCAGTTTCCGGGAGAGCATCATCCACCCGATCAAGGCCGCGAAAAGCACGACCACCATGATCCGTTCGAACTTATCCATCGATTTCTCCTTCTCGGCGATCGCCCGTCCGCCCCGCGGCCGTCGTCGCGCGTCATCGTCTGCATTCTCTTGTGTTGTCGGGCATCCCCCGCCGCCGTCAACGCCGCAGGGTCAGGGCACCGGGTCGATACCACCGGCATGCAACGGATGGCACCGTGCCAGCCTGCGAATACTGAGCCACCCCCCTCTGAGACACCCGTATCGACTCACCGCTTCCATCGCGTACACCGAACAGCTCGGATGGAACCGGCAGGTCGGACCGAGCCAGGGCGAAACGACCATGCGGTAGGCGCGTAACAGACCCACGACAAGCCAACGCGGCGATCTCAGAATCCGCATCGTCCACGAGCCTGTCATGCGCCGCCTCCATCGCCGGCCGGCATGCGCGTCGGCCCCACCCGACCGGCCAGACGGGCAAGCTCCCGCTGTACATCCCCCGGCCGGGCCTCCAGAATCCGTCGGCGCGCAATGATCACGTAGTCGAAATCGTCGGGAAGCCGCGCGCGACCGTGGCGGAAGGCTTCCCGTATGAGCCGTTTGGCACGCGCACGCTGCACGGCCTTTGGAAACGTCCGTTTGCTGGCAACCACGCCGAGACGGGCACACGCGCCCGCCCCGCGCCGGGGCCATAGCACGATGTTCGTCCCGGCATATCCGGAACCCTGATCGAAAGCCTCGCGGAACACGCCCGACGACGCGATTCGCATCCACCGCGGCAAGGCCAAGGAATGGACGACGGAGATCGCGGTGGACGTTGTCGGTGTGGCATGCGCTGTCCGACTGTCGGACGACATGGCGCAGCCCTCCACCGTCACACGCTGAGTTTCGCGCGGCCCTTCTGCCGCCGACGCGCCAGTACTTTTCGCCCCCCGGCAGTCGCCATGCGGGCACGGAAACCGATTTTGCGTTTCCGCTTGAGTCTGGACGGCTGATATTCGCGCTTCATTTCCGATATCCTTTCCGATCTCTTCGTCGTCCCAAAAGGCTTGGGACGATACTATGTCTGGAAACAATGTCAAGCCGCTGCTGGCGATCAGGTTTCGGCGGAACTGAGAACCGCCTCGCTGATCGAACGTCCATCCACCAGGATCGGCGTCTTGCGCGGCAACCACGCCCGCCGCTTCGCGGTCGCCACCAACCGGTGCCCGCGAGTGAAGAAAACAAGCACGTCGAGTTGGAAAGCGAGCCACGCCAACGGGTACGCGCGTGCATGGAGACGGGTCTGCGTCGCCATATCCGGGGCGTCGCCGTGCCGGCGCAGGAAGTAGCCGGTAGCCAGTTCCGCCAGTTCGACGAAGATGCGTGAATAGGACCGCATGTGGTGTACGTCGAAGCCGTCCTTCAGCGCCCGAAACAGCTCGCCCTCGGTGTAGCCTTCGCGCCCGACCCGACGCTCGTCCTCGTCGCCGCGACCCTCGATCAGATGCCGCAGGGGGTTCAGCAGCGAGAACGGCTTGAGCCGCGGCACGCAGACGACCACCCGCCCGTCCGCCTTCAGAACCTTGTGGAACAGCTCGATGAAAGCGGTTTCGTCGGACGCCTGCTCCATGCCCCCGGCTACGACCACAAGATCGAACGTCTTGGGCTTGAACGGCAGTTTCGATCCGTCGAAGACATGCACGTCATCGCCGACCATCTCGCGCACGGCCTCCGCGGTGGCTTCGTCGCGGACCATCGTGTGCCAATTGCCGCCGAGACGACGCAGGTGGAGGCTCATCGCCCCGTTATCGTTCCCGATTTCCAGGCACGACAGACCGTCGGGCTTGCCGATGGCACGCTTGATTTCCTGAAACCGAAGCTGCATCGGTATGGATTTGCGGAACAGGAACCGGTGAAGTTCGCCGCGCTCGGACAATACTCTTTTTTCATCTGCCATGGACTTCGACTTCCCGTGGCGCGCCGACCGGCATGCCACCCCACAGTTACATCGTCGCATTATAGGCCGATCATCCTACCAGGCAACGCTTTTCGTCGTCGCTTTTCGTCGAATCGTCGAACCGCGTTGTCATGGCAAAAGAGATCCTCCATCACTGCATTCATTCGCGCACCATTCTCATATCGAAGACTCCAGCGCTCGGCAGATCGCCAACAACGGGCAGGCCCGGAATCGCGCGGAAGTGCGGATCGGAGGCAATGACCGTCGCCCCCACATGCAGCGCGCAAGCGGAGATCATCAGATCGGAGAGGGGCAGGACCTGGCCCTGACGGTCCAGCCTCCGGGCGAGATCGACCGTTCGGTCCCATACGGCCGACGACAACGGAACGTCCCGCATGGCATCGAAAAGTCTGCCCAACTCCGCCTTCACCACCGGTTTGACCGCCCCCCGCAACACCTCCACGCGAACGACACCGCACGTGAACAACTGGTCGGTCAGGACGAAAGGACGCAGGATGCGAACAGGACTGCGTCCCTGCCGCATCCAGTCGATGAACGTGCTGGAGTCAACGATCCACATGGAATGTCTTGTCCGTCTCGCGGACATCCGTCAACTCGTAGGCGGGGTCCAATGAGGCACGGTACGCTTCGTCGGATAGGGGTTTTTCGAACAGTTTGCGCAGTTCTTCGATACGTTCGGTCGATGCCAACGCATAGTCCACCGCCGCCTTGCGCGACCGGATTCCAGTCAGGCGCATCACGCCGGTCAGCTTGCGTTCGTCAATGTCGATCGTGGTCTTCATACGGGCGACTATATGGGACTTTCTCCCGTACGTCAAGCCGTATACTCGTGCAAACCAATCTGGCTGGCACGGCGAATGCCATCTGGCGATGGCAAAGCGTTTCACAGCCGGAACGGGCCGACGACGGATCGAAGGATCCGGGGGGGGACTCGGCAAATCGGGTTTGACCGTCGGCCGGTTTGTCGTATGCTTTCACCGCCATGACCATGCTCAAGCAAACGCCGGAACCGGGTTCGTTGCATATGCGTTACCGCGGCGACGTGCAGACGATCCGTCTCGCGCTTTCCGGCGATCGCGAAGGCAGCGCTTTCGTGCGGACCAACATCGGCCGCGCCCATATCCGACGCCGCGAGATCATCCGTCATGTGGAAACCGGGGAAGCCTTCCAGTGCCGGGACTGGCACGATGTGCCGATGCGCCGCCTGGACGGACGAACGTTTGAGGTTGACCTGCCACTCGCGCAGACCGGGCGGTTCGAGGCCAAGGCATGCTTCATTCCGGAAGGCGAAACCGAGCCGCACTGGCCCGGCGGCGGCAATGCCATCATCAAGGTCGAGCCCGCCTTCACGGTGTGCGCCAACACGCTCTACACGGCCTTCGTACGCCAGTTCGGACCGGGCAAATCAGCCACCGTCGCGGATACGGACGCGACCGCCAACGGCGACGCCATGCAGCGGCTGGACCATGCCGGCTACACGGTGATCCCGCGCTCGGGTACGTTTCGCGACCTGATCAAGCAGCTCGATTTCATCATCGGCAAGATGGGGTTCCGGATCGTTCAACTCCTGCCCATCCACCCGGTGCCGACGACGTACGCGCGCATGGGGCGCTTCGGCAGTCCGTTCGCGGCGCTGGACTTCATGGACGTCGATCCCGCCTACGCCGAGTTCGATCGCCGCACCACGCCGCTCGACCAGTTCCGCGAACTGGCCGATGCCGTTCACGCCCGCCATGCGCGGTTGTTCATCGACCTGCCGATCAACCATACCGGCTGGGCCTCGTTTCTGCAGAACCACCACCCGGAATGGTTCCGCCGCAGCCATGACGAAGCCTTTCAGTCGCCGGGCGCATGGGGCGTGACATGGGAGGACCTCTCGGAACTCGACTACGCCTCGCGACGCCTGTGGGAGCACATGGCCGGCGTGTTTCTGTTCTGGTGCGCCAGAGGCGTCGACGGTTTTCGGTGCGATGCCGGCTACATGGTGCCGGAACCCGTCTGGACCTATATCGTGGCACGCGTCCGTGAGCAATTCCCCGAGACCGTCTTCCTTCTGGAAGGCCTGGGCGGCAAGATCAGCGTCATGGAGCGACTCCTTACCGAAGCCAACCTGAACTGGGCGTACTCGGAACTGTTCCAGTGCGCCGACCGGTCGCGGATCGAGGCTTACATGGCGCAATCCCGCACGATCGCCCGCACCCGCGGGACGCTCATCCATTTCGCGGAGACGCACGACAACAACCGTCTGGCCGCCGTATCGCACCGCTTCGCCCGCATGCGTACCGCACTGGCCGCACTGCTGTCCGATGCCGGCGCCTTCGGCATCACCAACGGCGTGGAGTGGCATGCCGACCGGAAGGTCGACGTGCACGGCGCGCCCTCACTGAACTGGGGCGCCGACGACAACCAGGTCGACGCCATCCGGCGCTTGAACGTGCTGCTGGCGACACACCCGTGCTTCCACGCCGGCGCGGAGATCGCGCTGGTCGAGCGGTATGAGGGCAACGTTCTGGCCGTGCGACGCCGCCAGCGGGACCGCGAGCTGCTCGTGCTTGTGAACCTCGATGCCGACACGGCGCAGCCCGTGCAGTGGGAGGACGCCGGCGGCGTCACCACCGCGGTCACACTGACCGATTTGCTCGACGGTGGCGCCGTGTCGGCCGCCGCCGACGGCAACCTGCGGCGTCTGCGGCTCGATCCCGCGCAGGTACGCTGCCTCTCGGCGGATGCCGCGGATTTGACGGCATTGGAAGCGGCCCTGCAGGCGGCCAACGGCGAGCCGCCGGCCGGCGAGCGCCAGCGGCAGCGCGCCCTGATCGCGCAACTCGCGACGTTCTTCCATCCGCACAGCGCGGCCTGCGACGCCGACCGCATCGATGCCGACATCGCGGCGCTCGCGGCGGACCCGGCCGCCTACTGCGCGACGGTCGCCGCCCGCCCGCCTGTCACCTGCGTCACACCATGGGATCTCAACCGCGACGCGCGGCGCGTGACGCCGCTGCCGACTTGTCATGTCCTGCTCCTGCGCGCCGACATCCCGTTCGAGGCGCACTTGACCCGCGATGGACGCACGGAGCGTTCGGCCCGCAGTTTCGTCACCGGGGACGGCCGTCACGCCGCCATGCTCGTGCCGCCGCTGGATATCGTCGCCCGCACGCCGATGGACCTGCGCGTGACCGGCTACGAGAACGGGACCTGCCGGCACGAAACCGCCGGGCTGCTGCTGCTGCCGGATGCCGGACCGGAACACCCGTGCCGGACCTACGACGGCGAGGATATCCGCAACCGCAACCACTACGCCTTGCTGACCAACGGGCGCGGCGCCATGAGCCAGGTGCGCCTGCGCTGGGGCCAGTTGTACAGCCAGTATGACGGGCTGCTCGTCGCCAACCTGCATCCCGACCACCCGGTCGACCGCCACATGACACTGCGCCGCTGCCGGTGCTGGCTGGTTCACCGCGGCTATTCGAGCGCCATCGACGACACCTGCATGCGCCGCGTCGACGTGCTGGGCACGGATGCCGTGTGCTGGCACTTCACGGTCCCCGCCGGTCTCGGCCGCCTCGTCGCTCTCGACATCACGCTGCGCCTCCACGCCGGACGCAATGCCGTCACCCTGGCCTTCGCCCGCGGCCCCGCCGATAGCGATGCCCTGGCCGCGGACCATCCCGTCCGCATCGTCGTCCGACCGGACATCGAGGATCGCAATGCGCACCATGTGACCAAAGCCTTCATGGGCGCCGAACAGGGATGGCGGGCCTGCTGCCGGTCTTCGCGCACCGGATTCACGTTCGAGCCGGCGGCCGAACGCCGCCTGATCATGACGGCCTCGCGCGGCGTCTACACGCACGAACCCGAGTGGCAGTATGTGGTCCAGCATCCCTTCGAGTCCGCGCGCGGTCTCGAAGCCCAGACGGATGTCTTCAGTCCCGGTTTCTTCGCGTTCGACCTTGTCGAGACCGACACCTGCCTGCTCAACGCCCGAGCCGGCGAACCCGAGGACGCCCCGGTGTTGCCGTCCGACATGCCCGCCGCGGCGCCCGCGCGGACACCTGACGAGACGGTCTTGCGGGACGCCATCCGGCAGTTCGTCGTCACCCGCGACATCTCGCGCACGATCATCGCCGGCTACCCCTGGTTTCTGGACTGGGGCCGCGACACCTTCATCTGCCTGCGTGGCATCATCGCCGCGGGCATGCACAACGAGGCGCGCGACATCCTCATCCAGTTCGCCCGCTTCGAACGCAACGGCACCCTCCCGAACATGATCCGCGGAAACGACGATTCGAACCGCGACACCTCCGATGCGCCATTGTGGTTCTTCCAGGCCTGCGCCGACTTCATCCGTACGACCGGCAAGCGCGGCTGGCTGGATACGATGTGCGGCGGGCGGACCGTGCGCGAGGTGTTGCGCTCGCTGGCGACCCACTACCGGCGTGGCACGCCCAACGGCATCCGCATGGACCCCGAATCCGGGCTCGTCTTCAGCCCGTCGCACTACACGTGGATGGATACGAACTACCCGGCCGGCACGCCACGCGAGGGCTACCCGATCGAGATTCAGGCGTTGTGGCACGCCGCGCTCACCTTCCTGGCGCAACATGACGACAGTGACGACTGGGGGGCGCTGGCCCAAACCGTCGCCGCATCGATCGCCACGCTCTACGCGCGCGGCCCGCATGCCTGGCTGAGCGATTGCCTGCATGCCCCCCCCGGAACACCGGCGCGCGACGCCGTACCGGACGACCATCTGCGCTGCAACCAACTCCTCGCCGTGACGCTCGGCGCCATCGGCGACAATGCACTGGCACGGCGCGTCATCGACAGCGCCACCGAGTTGCTGGTGCCCGGCGCCATCCGCAGTCTGGCCGACCGACCGGTCGCATACGAACTGCCCGTCTTCCGCGACGGGCGACTCCTGAACGCGCCCGCCGCTCCATATTGGAGCACGTACGCCGGCGATGAGGATACGCGCCGCAAACCGGCCTATCATAACGGGACGGCCTGGACCTGGCCGTTCCCATCCTACGCCGAAGCACTCGTCCTCTGCCATGGCGCGTGCGCCCTGCCCACGGCCCGCGCCATCCTCGCCAGCGCCTGGGAACTGCTGGCCGTGGGATGCGTCAACCAGATACCGGAAGTGACCGACGGCAACGCGCCTCACCGACAGCGCGGTTGCGGCGCCCAGGCCTGGGGCGTCACCGAACTCTACCGCGTGCTCAGACTGCTGCGGACAACCAAACCCGCGTCCGGTGCCATCGTCTCTCTTGACTCCGCGGCGGAAAAGGCGTAAGCAAACCATCGTCTGATTGCTGTCTCGCGACAGCGCGTTCCGTCGGACGGTGCGCATCGGCAACAGTGACGGATACGAACCGATCCGTCTGGACTAACGAGTACTTCGAAATCACGGGGGTAAGTGCCATGACAACGACTCAGAAGGTAAAGCGGCGGCGCGTCAATTTCAGTATCGGTGCCCGGCCCGGCTGCACGGTATGCGTGGCCGGCACGTTCAATAACTGGTCGCCGACCAAGAAGCTCACGGCGAAACCCGGTGGAGACGTCTACAAAGGCTCGTTGCTGCTGGACCCCGGGCAGTACGAATACAAGTTCGTGATTGACGACATCTGGTGCATCGATCCCGAGAACACGGAATTCGTGCGCAACGACTACGGTTCGCTCAACAGCGTTCTGGTTGTCAAGTAGCACGTTTCGCGTGGCAGACGCCCCAACGCGATTCGGCACGCTTCGATACGAAACGGAAGGATGGTTCCCACCGCATGAAAAACGTTCAGGTATTCAGCGTCAGCCCGTCGATCCCGGCGAAGCTGGCGTTCCTCGAGGCGCTGTCGCGCAACCTCTGGTGGTCCTGGAGCACCGACGCCTTTCACCTCTTTCTGCGGATCAACCCGCAACTCTGGAAGCAAAGCGGCTATTGCCCGATGTCGTTCCTGAATCTGGTGCCGCAGAAACGATTGGAAGCGCTGGTCGAAGACGAAGCGTTCATGAGTCACATGGAACGTGTTCGCGCGCTGTACGAAGAGGAAGTGCAGGTCGGCAAACCCGCACCCGGCGAACGAACCATCGCCTACTTTTCGCTCGAATACGGCATCCACGAGAGCGTGCGACTGTACTCGGGCGGACTCGGCGCCCTGGCCGGCGACCACTTGAAGGCGGCCTCGGACATGAAGCTTCCGCTTGTCGCGGTAGGCCTCATGTACCGCCAGGGATACTTCCAGCAGTACCTGAACAACGATGGCTGGCAACAGGAACACTATCCGGAAAACGAAGTCCACCACATGCCGATCGGCAGGGCGCTGACCGACGACGGCAACGAAGTCGTGGTGCAACTGCCGCTGCCTGACGGCATCCTGCATGCCGCCGTGTGGCGGTTGCGGGTCGGTCGGGTGCCGCTGTTTCTGCTCGATTCCAACATTCCGGAGAATCCGCACCACTACCGCGCGATCACCGGCCAGCTCTACGGCGGCGATCGCCAGATCCGCCTGCGCCAGGAACTGCTCCTCGGTATCGGCGGGTTCCGCGCGCTGCGCGCGCTCGGCTATTCGCCCAACGTCTTCCACTTGAACGAGGGCCACGCGGGATTTCTGTCGCTGGCGCGCATCGAGTACCTGACCAGGGAACTGGGGGTCGACATCAAGACCGCGCTGGAGATCGTGCCGCGCACGTCGGTCTTCACCACGCACACCCCGGTGCCCGCCGGCAACGAAACGTTCCATCAGGATCTCCTGTTTTCACACCTGAACGTGCTCGGCAAGGAGATGGGACTGCCCGCCGCGGATGTCATCGCCTGGTGCCGCCCCAACGGCGATACGACATCGGACCCCAGCATGACCGTTCTGGGCTTGCGCATGTCCGAGTACTGCAACGGCGTCAGCCGCCTGCACGGCGAGGTGGCGCGCAAGATGTGGGCGCACCTGTGGCCGGGACGCGCCCAGGACGAGATACCCATCGGCCATATCACCAACGGCATTCACGTCGCCTCCTGGTTGTCCGGGCAGAATGTGGAGCTTTTCGATCGGTACGTCGGACCGGGCTGGCGGTCGCACCCCGGCGCCCATGCGACGATCGAACGGCTTCAGTACATTCCCGACGAGGAACTCTGGCGCACGCACGAACTGGGGCGTTCCCGCCTCGTGCGCATGGTCCGTGAACATGCCGAGCGCCAGTTCGCCGCGCGCAATTCCAGTAAGGCCGAGATCGCCCAGACCAAGTCGCTGCTCGATCATGACGTACTGACGATCGGTTTCGCACGGCGCTTCGCCACCTACAAGCGCGCCAATCTTCTGCTGCTGCAGCCGGAACGACTGGAAGCGCTCCTGACCAACGACGAGCGTCCCGTGCAGATCGTGTTCGCGGGCAAGGCGCATCCGGCGGACGATCACGGCAAGGACTTCATCCGCCAGATCGTGCATTTCGCGCGGCGCCCCAATGTGCGGCGCCGCATCGTCTTCCTCGAGAACTACGATATCGGCCTCGCCCGCCGCATCGTGCAGGGCGTCGACATCTGGCTCAACACACCGCGTCGTCCGCTGGAAGCCAGCGGCACGTCGGGCATGAAAGCCGCCGTCAACGGCGGACTCAATGTCAGCGTGCTGGATGGCTGGTGGTGCGAAGGGTATGCCTCCGATTGCGGCTGGGCTATCGGCGCCGGCGAGGAGTACGACGATCCCATGTTCCAGGATAATGTCGACGGGCAGGCGTTGTACAACGTCCTGGAGAATGACATTATTCCCTGCTTCTACGAGCGCCCGAACGGCGAATTGCCGCAGCGGTGGATACAGATGATGCGCAACTCCATGCGCATGGCCCTGCGATCCTTCACCAGTCACCGCATGGTTGCCGAGTATGTGGCCAGTTTCTACCAGCCGGCGCTCGCCGCCCATGACCGGCTCGCGGCCGAAAACTGGGCGGAAGCGCGGCGGCTGGTCGCACAGCATGAACGCCTTTCGCAACTGTGGAAGGATGTGCGCATCGCGTCACCCGTGGTTGGCGTGGACATCTCCAAGCTCCATGTCGGCGACAAGTTCACGCTGACGACGCATGTCCATCTCGGGGACCTGCGCCCCGACGAGGTCGACGTGGAGGTGTACTACGGCCCCGTCAATTCCGAAAACCGCATCGTGCACAGCCATGTGGACGTTGTACCGCAGGGCGAGTCCCGCGGCAACGGCGATTACGTCTATACGCACGCCCTCGAATGCCAGCGCACGGGCCGTTTCGCCTTCACAAGCCGCATTACACCGCGCGGCGACACCTGGACGCACGCCATGCCCGGATTCATCACCTGGGCCGACAGTTAATCGCACGGAAGGAGACACACGCGTGACGGCATCGACGGCGACACGACGGGGCGGCAAGAATCCCCGGATTCTTGTGGTCACACCGGAGATTACCTACCTTCCCAGCGGCATGGGCAACATGGCCAACCGCATGACGGCCAAGGCCGGCGGCCTGGCCGACGTCTCCGCGTCGCTGGTTTCGGAGCTTTTCGAGCTGGGCGCCGATGTCCATGTCGCCCTCCCTCACTATCGCCGGATGTTCCACGTCGATGTCGGGCGGCTCATCAGCGACGAGCTGCGCATCTACAAGAACAAACTGCCGGATGCGCGCATCCACCTGGCGGAAGACCGCTGCTTCTACTACCGCGATGCCGTATACGGATACGGCGCCGACAATCCCAAGATCGCGATGGCTTTCGTGCGTGAAGTCGTCAACAACATCATTCCGCGCGTCAACCCGGATCTGATCCACTGCAATGACTGGATGACCGGACTCATACCGGCGGCGGCACGCCGGCAGGGCATCCCGTGTCTTTTTACCGTGCACAACATTCACACCCACGACGTCACCCTCGCCTCGATCGAGGATGCCGGCATCGATGCCGCCGAATTCTGGCCCTACCTGTATTACAAGTGGCCACCGTCCAGTTACGAATCCGCCCGGGCATCGGTCCCCGTCGACATGCTGGCCAGCGGCATCTTCGCTTCGCACTTCATCAACACGGTCAGCCCGACCTTTCTCAACGAAATCACGAGCGGGCAACACAGCTACATCCCGCCCCAGATCCGCACGGAGATGATCAACAAGCAGAAGGCGGGGTGCGCGGTCGGCATCCTGAACGCCCCGGATGCCTCATTCGATCCCGCCGTCGACGAGTACCTGGACGTGCACTTCGGACCGGATTCGCATCAAGCCGGCAAGGCCGCCGCCAAAGCCACCCTCCAGGAGCGAGTCGGTTTGCGCATCGACCCCAACGCCCCCCTCTTCTTCTGGCCTTCGCGCCTCGACCCCATCCAGAAGGGGTGCCAGCTCCTCGCGCATATCCTGTACGAGGTGGTTTCGTCGTACTGGGACCGCGACTTGCAGATCGTGTTTGTGGCCAACGGCGCGTATCAGGAACCGTTCCATAACATCGTGCAGTTCCACGATTTCCATGACCGCGTCGCAGTATGCGATTTCACGGAGGATCTGTCGCACCTCGGCTACGCAGCATCCGACTTCATGCTGATGCCGTCACGGTTCGAGCCGTGCGGCTTGCCGCAGATGATCAGCGCCATTTACGGGTCGCTGCCGGTCGTGCACGACACCGGCGGACTGCACGACACCGTACGCCACCTGAACATACCCGGCAACCAGGGCAGCGGGTTCGTTTTCGAGACCTACGACCACGAAGGGCTACGCTGGGCCATCGGCGAGGCCATGCGCTTCCATGCGATGCCCCCCGACGTGCGCGCGTTCCAGATCGCCCGCATCATGCGCGAAAGCGCCGCCGCCTTCAACCACGCCGTCGCCGCCAAGCGCTACTTCGACATCTACGAGGAGATGCTGCACCGACCCCTCGTCCGCGATTTCGGCTGATGAGAGGGCCGCCCGCGACGCCCTGCGGGGCGCATTTGCGATTCGGTGCATCCCTGATCGGGTCGCCTTGACGGGCTTG
>CAYYJS010000054.1:0-21416 GCA_964472315.1 uncultured Victivallales bacterium
GCGCGGCACAGGCCGGAATCTGTCATACCGTGGCGAGCCTGGGGGAGACGCCGACCTGGACGGATGCGGCGGCGCAATACCGGAAGCTGCTCTATGCGGCCGGAGCGCCCAAAGCGCTCGATCCCAACGGCCACCCCGTACGACGCAGCTTCTCACAGCCGGAGGTGGAAGCGGTCGGCAGAGCCGGAGGAAAGCTGCCGATAGGTGCGATGCTGCGCTGCCGGGTGCGCTACTTCACGGATGGCGCCATTCTGGGCAGTCGGCTATTCGTCAACGAAGCCTTCCAGCGCCATCGCGCGCATTTCAGCCGGGCGCGACAAACCGGCGCCCGACCGATGATCGGCGCATGGGATGGCCTCTGCTCCGCACGACGCCTGCGGCTGGACGTGATTTCGCCGCCGCCGATCGGCTGACGGCACGCCCGGCATGGCCACGGCACCTTCGACGCAGACCGCCCGCCTGGCCTGACAGTCGCGGTCCGCCAAGATCCGGCCATGTCCAGGCCACCAGTACCGCCCCAACGGCCGGTGATACCGGAAATCGCAGGAATTCGGCCAGTTTCGGGCGCTCCCCCTTCAAAATCCGACTCGTTCCCCGCAACACGAGTCAACCCACGCGATACTCGCGCGCAAAGGGCCTGTCCCTTCTCTCGCCATGGAAGGCCTCCGGCGGCACGAAAGAAGCCCGCACAGCGCCCAATTCGACCTCGCGCGGCACGAGCGACCAGACGACATTCGTGTCGCTGCCATCGGTCAGGCGGAAGACCACATTCGTCGGCGCGGCAATCTGCAATTCCTGGGGCGGTGTCGCAATCGCCACCTGTACCTCTCTGCCATCCGGCAGGTTGCAGGCCGCTTCGGTGGGCCGTGCCAGCAGGATCGTGAGCAGGGCCGCCACCCTCAATCGGGATACGACGGCCCGCACGATCCGCTGGTCGCCATACCGTCGCTGAGTATCCATTTTCGCGGTCAATTTGATGTGCCCCCCATAGATCGAGCACAACAGGGACTACTGAATGCACAACCTCAATGCAAGCCCTTTTGCTCAAGCGTCACAGGCACGGTGCGGACGGGAATGGCAAGGCGGGATTCATCGGGGTGATTGGTCAGGATGACGAGCGGCCCCTTGCATGCGTCTGCCTCGATATCGGTCAGATGAATCCGCCAGCCGTCCAGGAAGGAAGCCTTGTCCCAGAGTGGTTCGTTGCCGTCCCATTCCACGCCGACAATATCAAAGGGCACGCCTGAGCGTGACCGGACGGCAAGGTAACGGTCGACAGGGCCGCTCTTTGCGCGATCTGAAAACCGCAGTTCGCTCGGAACGACGATCAAATCGGCGAACACGGTGGCGGTCACCGGAATGACAGCACGGGGAGAGCCCGCGCCTTCACAGTCGACCGTTGCCGCGGGTCATTGGATGCAACATAGATGCTTTTGTTGACCGGTCCTCGTCGGCCGGCCAGCGACAACTTTACGGCAAGCACGGCATTCGACCCCGGCGCCAGCCGTCCGGCGGCGAGGGCCGCTTCGACGCCGCAACAGGTCTTGACTTTCCCGAACCGGAGATCTGCGTCGCCCCCGTTGCGCAAGACGAATTCGTGCGCGATAGCCGGCTGTGTGGTAGCGTCGCCGAAAACGTACACCGGCTCGTCGCACACGATCCGCGGCGCCGCGAGGACGGCGCTTGCGGCGCCGACGCACAACCACGCCTTCACCGCCAAACAAAACCGCCACCCCATTGGATCAACTCCCGAGTCTGGCTTTAAGGCGGCCAAGCGCGACCGCGGCCATCGACTTGATGCGTGGCTCGTCACTCCCAGTCAGCGACTCGAGAAGCTCAACGTCACGCGCCTCGCCGACGTTTCCGAGGGCCGCCACCGCGGCGGCGCGAAGTCCTGTGGTGGCCCCGCTTTGCGCGGTAACGCGTGCAGCATCGCGAATCGCGACAGCCTGAACTTCCCCGCACATCAGGAATGCCGTAATGCGTGAGGCTTCGGAGGCCGATTCGTCACACGCGATCGAAAGCGCTGCCGTCGCTATGTAGTCAGGCGCAAAACCGGCTTTCTCGCCGAGGGCGTGTATGCCGATCAACGCCGCGCCGGCGAGCGCCGAATCGCCGGCGGCGGCCGCCCGCGCGAGTGCATTCGTGATGGCCACGTGCTCCGAATCGCCGGCCGCGACGTTCCCCTCAGGCCAACGACGCTCGTGGTACGCCCCGAGATACTGAATGCAGTACTCACGCCAGACTTCGTCATGCCCGTCATCACCCGCCATCGCAACCAGGTAATTGCCCAGTCCAGCGGGCGACGCCTTCTGGCGGAGGATTACATCCAGCACGTTGTTCTTGATTCCGTTCAGTTCGCGCAGCCGCAGCTCCGTCTGCGCCGACGCGAGACTGTTCAGGAAGATTAGCAGCGCCTCGGAATCCTCGGGGGATAGCTCGTCGGTCAACGCACGCATCGCTTCGGCGCGGGAAGCATAGTCGCGCTTGCCGGGATTCAGCCCCACGACAATGCTTGCGTCCGCCGACATGGGAATCTCATGCATGCGGCGCTGCTGCTTGTCCCGGTCGTTTTCCTCCATAAGATCAAGAACGCTCGGCGGCATCATCGCGACCGGCGGACGCACGGCAGGCGACGGAACGAGGCCGTGGCGCACCGACGCAGGCGAACCTTGCGGCGCCGGGGGTAGCGATCGCGGTGCGCGACGGATCGAGATGTATACGCCGACAACAAGCACCGCCGTCAGCGGCAGTATCCAGACCAGATGTTTTCTCACGGTGTCCGCACCCCCTTCATGGAACCTCGCATAAACCCAAGCCCTCATGGCTGCCGGCGCCCACAGGTACCGGCGACGCACTCTCATTCCTTACGGGCAAGCGGCCATGCCTGCGGTCGCGCAACCACGGGCGGCAGGCTCGCAAGCATGGGCACTGCGTGTGAAAGCGGGAATGAGACTACCCCGTTCCGGCGCAGCAGGCAACATTACAAAGCGACACATCGGCAATTGCCAGGCAGGGCCATGTCATTCCTCATCCGAACCGGCCCGAGGAACCCGCACGAGTCCGGAGTTGCCGCGGAATGGGGCGAGCGCGGAGTGTTCTTGCCCTGAAGTCCGCGTCGGAGGGCGGGACGGGCAACGAAAGCCGCTCACCCCGGCGCCGCGGATGGGCGACCGCGTGACGCGAGACCCCCACCCGCCTCCGAGCCCCGCCGCAACACCTCGTATAGCGCCACGGCCCCGGCCACGCCGGCATTGAGGGAACCGACGGCGCCTCGCATCGGGAGCTTCATCAGGAAGTCGCACGTCTCACGTGTCAGACGGCGCAGGCCTTCCCCCTCGCCGCCGACCACGAGCCCGATCCGGCCCGTCAGATCGATCGCGTCGGCATACTGCGCGTCGGGCGCATCCTCCAAGCCGACGAACCAGACGCCGGCGTCGCGCAACCGCACCATCGCCTGCACGATGTTCGGAACCAGGGCCACGCGGACATGCTCGGCCGCTCCCGCCGAAGCTCGCACCACGGCCGGTGTGATCGGGCTGGCCCGATGCGCCGGAACGATCACGCCGCACACGCCAACCGCATCCGCCGTGCGCAGCAGCGATCCCACGTTCTGCGGGTCCTCCAGGTGATCCAGCACGAGTACGATCGCATGCGGCGCCGCCTCGGCCGCCGCCGTCAGATCGCTCAGCTCGACGTAGGGATAGCCGTCGACTTCGGCCAGCACGCCCTGGTGGTTGACCGGCCCGACTAGCGCATCCAGTTCTTCGCGGGTCGCGTCATGCACCTCCGCGCCCGCCGTCTGCGCCAGCCGCACGATTTCGTCGAGTTCGTCCGTCGCACGCACGGCATCGCCGATCAACAGCCGGTACACCCGGCGGCGTTCGGCGCGCAGCAACTCGCGCACCGGTTGGCGTCCGTAGAGAAACTGACGGTCGCCGGACGTGGCGCGGGGCGTCTCCCGCGGGCCGCGACGCCCCTTATGAACAGACTTCCGCATCCCATACCTCCACCGGTAACGCATCGTGAGCCAGCGTCACGAGCGCGATCACCGCGACATCCGTGCGCAAGACGCGGGCGCCGCCATGCGCCCGCACGAATCCGTGCGCCGCCAACAGGTCCAGTTCGTACGGCGTCCATCCGCCTTCCGGCCCGACCGCCAGCAGAATCTCATGCGCGGCCGGCGGAACGCAACGGCGAATCGTGTCGCCGCCGCGCGGATGACATACCAACCGGCAACCCGAAGGATACCATGCCTCCAGTTCATCCTCCAGAAACGGCTTCAGCCGCCGGCGCACCACCACCTCCGGCAGACGCGTATCGCCGGACTGCTCCAGCCCCTCGATCAACTCGTCGCGATACCACGCCGGGTCCAGGACGTGGGAGTCGAAGTAGCAGCGCTCGACCTTCTCGGCATTCGTCAGCGCCAGACGGCGGATGCCCAGCGACGCCAACGGCGCCCACAGCCGCTTCATGACTTTCGGCCGGGGCAGCGCCAGCAGCAGACTGACGCGGGGCGGCGGCGGCGGCGGCCGATCCAGCCGGCACGCCAGCTCCACGCGTCCGCCCGCGCACGACAGCACCTCGGCCTCGCCGCACGCGCCGTCGATCACGCCGATGCGCACCACCTGCCCCGGCACGGCCCGCAACACCGTTTTCAGATGCTCCGCCCGGCGCCCCGTCAGCGTCACCCGCCCCGACCCGACCATTTCGTCCGCCGTCACCAGGATCCGGTTCATCGTCGCTAACCCCACAGCGACCGCGGGTAGACTCCGGCAGCGACAAGCGCGGCGATACGGTCGACCACCAACGCCTTGTCCTCCGGATTGGTCACGCCGAACCACGTGCTGTCCGTCGTCAGCACCCGCGTGGTCACCCGGCCGGCCCGCATGAGGTCGTTCACGACGGTCGGAATGAAGAACTCGGCCTTCGGCGTTCGTCCCTGCTCGCGCAGAAACGCGATGAACGCCGCCTGAAGGTGCGGAAAGAGCGCCGGCTTGAAAGCCCACATGTTCATGGATACGCATTCGTCGCCGGTCAGGGGACTGTCCGGGCTGTAGGCGCCGCCGTCGCGCTTCTCGATGTGGGTGTATTCGGTCACGGAGGAAAGGTGGCCGTCCGGCGTCGTGCGACAGATCCCGCGCGAAACCGACCCATGGTCGGACAGCGTGTTTCGCAGGTGGAAGCCCACCATCCCGTAGGCGTCGGGCGCCCCGGCCGTGTCGCCGAGGAACCCGGCCAGCACGCGGTACGCGTCGCGACCGTAGAAATCGTCGGCATTGACGACGCCGAAAGGCTCGGCGATCGCGTTCCGGCATACGAGCACGGCCTGCCCCGTGCCCCATGGCTTCGTCCGCTCCGGCGGCACGTGGAAACCGTCGGGAAGATCGGTCAGCGCCTGGTGCACGTAGCTGACGGGGACGTGACGCGCGACACGCTCGCCGATCGTCGCCCGGAAGGCCTCGTCGATGTCCGCCCGGATCACAAAAACCACGCGACCGAATCCGGCCCTCAGCGCGTCGTAGACCGAGTAGTCGAGGATGAATTCGCCGGATGGCCCGACCGGGTCCATCTGCTTGAGGCCGCCGTAGCGGCTGCCGATGCCCGCCGCAAGTACAAGTAGAGTTGGTTTCATGGGCGCGCACCTTAGCAGACCGGGCGGGACGGGTAAAGCGCGAGACGGGTTAAGCGCTCGACAACACCGGCGCCGGGTCCTATTCTGCCATCACGACTCGGGTGAGTGTGCGCCCGGGTGTGCCGAGGACCGCCGGACCGACAATGAACATCCGCACCAGAATTCTGGTTACGTTCGTACCCCTGCTGGTGGTGGCCATGGGGATTGTGGGCATCCTGGCCTTGGGACTGTCGAGCAGCCTGCGCCACGGCACCGAGTCGACGGCCTACAACATCCGCCAGCTCGAGAAGTCCACCGAAGATGCCGGCGCGACGATCGGGGACATCATCGCGCGCATGACGCACGACGAGTATCGAATGCGGGCCGCGCAGCTCACCGGCATGCTCACGCTGAACCATCAGGCCCTGCTGCGACAACTCGAGAAATCCGCCCGCGCCGAGGATATGAACCGGTTCGTCTCACAACCCGAATCGGCCCGCGCCGCCATCGCCCCGAACCTGCGCAGGGCGCTCGCCGACCTGTGCGAGCTGTACGGCGTCGCCGAAATCCTTGTCGTCGACGCCCTCGGCGCCGAGCTGTTGCGCGTCGTCGAGCAGGCCCCGCCCGTCCTCGGCGAACTGTATCCGCCGTCAAAAACACCGGTGCGTAACATGACTACCGACGAGTCGCGTACGCCCTGGTTCGCCGAAGCGCAACAGGCCGCCGTCGACAAGCCCGTCTCATCCGTGTTCTTCTCGCGCGACTTCGACACGGAACGCGAAATCGCCGTGCTGGCCGTGGCGACGCCGCTCACGTCCGGCGACCGCGGCACGCCGGCGCTGGCCGGCAAGACCATCGGCTACCTGCGGTTCGTGACGCCGCTCGAACGGTTCTGCGCGGGTATTCTACCCGTGCAGCGCGAATTCAAGGGCGAACTGTTCCTGACCGACCGTCACGACGTGCGTGTGGCGCTGGCGCCGCCGAAAGCGCTGGGGACGCCCTTCCGGCCGGACGATCGTCCGCCCCAGGACTATCTGACCGTCACGCAACCCCTGATCGGCAACGTCCTGAAACTGCATTTCGTCATGCCGATGGCCGAACTCCAGAAGAGCGCCGCCGTCGTGCATGCCCTGTCGCGATCCGTGCGCGAAAACGCCGCGCTCGTCGGCGATATGTCGACCCGGACACGCACCGGCATACGCCGGTTCCAGCAGGTGCTCCTCGCCGTCATCGGCCTGGCCCTGCTCGCCGCCGTCGCCGTCGCTCTGGGTATGGCGCGCGCCATCGCGGCGCCGATCGAACAACTGCGGTGGCATGCCAACCGGATGGCACAGGGCCACCTGGCCGACGAGACTCCGGTGGCGGCGTCCGGCGAAGTCGGCGAACTTGCCGCCGATCTCGACCACATGCGCGACCGCCTGCGCCGGCACATCCACGGGCTCGACCGACAGGTAGCCTCCAACGTGGAAGCCCTGCGGGATAGCGAACAGAAGTTCCGCGCGGTCTTCAACCAGTCCGGCGTGGCGATCGTCCGGACCGACACCACGGGCCATATCCTCGAATCGAATCCCGCCGCGCGCAACCTGCTGCTGTACAACGCCGACGAGATGCTCAACCTGACGATCCAGGACCTGACGCCGCCCGCCGAGTCGGAGGCTGAACGCGAAGCGCTGCTGCGCGTGCTCGCCCCGGGCGGCGCCTCGCTGCGACGCCGCGGCACGTTTGTCCGGAAGGACGGCAAGCCGGTGCCGACGGACATGACCCTCAGCGTCGTGCGCGACACCCGCGGCAAGGCGCAGTTCGTCTCGGTCGTCATCGCCGACATCGCCGAGCAGCTCCGCAACGAAGAAGCGCTGCGCGCGAGCGAAGAGGCCTTCCGGCTGTTGTTCGCACGCATGCCCTCGGGGTGCGCCGTCCACGAGATCGTCTGCAACGAAGAGGGTGTCCCCGTGAACTACAAGTTCCTCCAGGCGAACCCGGCCTTCGAGCGCCTCACCGGACTATCGATAAGGGATATCATCGGCAAGACGATCCTCGAAGTCCAACCGGACGTCGAACCGTTCTGGATCGAAACCTACGGCCGGGTCGCGCTGACCGGCGAACCGACCGAATTCGAGCACTACAACGAGCCGCTGGGACGCTATTTCTTCGTGAGCGCCTACCGCCCGGGGCCCGGTCGGTTCGCGGTCGTCTTCAACGATGCCACCGAGAAGCACCGCGTTCAGGAAGAGCAGCGCCAGATCGAGTCGCAGGTGCAGCATGCGCAGAAACTGGAGAGCCTCGGCGTGCTCGCCGGCGGCATCGCCCACGATTTCAACAACCTGCTCATGGCCATCCTCGGCAACGCCGACCTGGCGCTGTCCGAGATGCCGCAGGAATCGCCCGGCCGCCGCGAGATCCGCGAAATCGAGAAAGCCTCGCGCCGCGCCGCCGAGCTGTGCAAGCAGATGCTGGCCTACTCCGGCAAGGGGCATTTCGTGGTCGCCCCCCTGGACCTCAATACGCTGATTAGCGACATGGCGGCGATGCTCAAGCTGTCCGTGTCGAAGAACGTGGTCATGCACTACAACCTCGATCGCACGATCCCGCTGATCCGCGCCGATGCCGCCCAGATGCGCCAGGTGGTGATGAACCTGATCATCAACGGTTCCGAAGCCATCGGCGAGAAGAGCGGCGTGCTGGCCGTCTCGACCGGTGCCATGACCTGCAACGCCGAGTATCTGCGCCGCACACACTATACGGATGCGGATACCGCGCCCGGTCTGTACACCTATCTCGAGGTCGCCGATACCGGCGTCGGCATGGAACCGGATGTCGCGAACCGGATCTTCGAGCCGTTTTTCACGACGAAATTCGCCGGTCGGGGCCTCGGCATGTCGGCCGTGCTGGGCATCGTCCGCGGACACCGCGGGGCCATCCGCATCGACACCCGCCCCGGGCACGGCTCCACCGTGCGCGTGCTGTTTCCGGCCGCCGAGGAGATTCCGGCATCCAAGCTCGAACCGAGTCGCGGCCCCGCGACGCCGCGCGGCAGCGGCACGGTCCTGTTCGTGGATGACGACGAAACCGTTCTCGCCGTCGGCAGCCGCATGCTGGAGAAGGCGGGCTTCGAAGTGCTCAAGGCGTCTGACGGACGCGAAGCGCTGGCCATCTTCACGGAGCGCGCCGACGACATCGCCTGCGTCGTGCTGGACCTGACCATGCCGCATATGAACGGCGAAGAAACGTTCCATCGCATGTGCGATATCCGCCCCGATGTCCGCGTCGTGCTCTCCAGCGGCTACAACGAGGACGAAATCGCGGACCGCTTCCCGGACCGCGCCCCCGACGGGTTCATCCAGAAACCCTACCGCGGCGACGAACTGCTCGAGGTTCTCCGAGGCGTGCTGCCGGGGTAGGGGCGGGGGGCGTCCACCGTCTCGCGCGGGTTACGGACGGGCGCCGCGCTGGAGACTGTCGAGTTCGCCGATCAGCCGCCGCGCGCGCATGTCGACGAAGTCGCTCCGCCCGGGATCGCGCCGCAGGGCATCCAGTTCCTTGCGCGCATCGTCGTGCTGACCCATCCGCAACCGCAACTCGGCGGCGTTAAGCTTCACCTCGGCGGCGGAGTAGGCCTTGTCCGACAGCCCCTTCATCGCGCGGTCAAGATACTGCCGCGCCAGATCGAGCTGGCCGGAACGGAGGTAAACCACGGCCGCGGTGTCCATCACCGCGAACGATTCGCCGCCGAGATCGAGCAACTTCGGCAGCAACTCGACGGCGCGACGGATCGTCCGCTCGTCCTGGGCCAGCATGTAGACGAGGTTGTTCAGAATACTCATGCGTTCGGGATGCAGGGCGTAGGCGGATTCGAGAATGCGCAGGGCGCGCTCGGACTTGTTCTGCAACCGCGCGGCCTCGGCCGCCAGCAACAGGGTCTGCACGCGCACGCCACGCGTATCCTCGTCGATCACCGAGCCGAAAATCGTCAGCGCGCGCTGCATGTCGCCCTTGGCGAAGTAAACCCGCCCAAGCATCTCGGACCACTGGCTTCCCTGCCGGTCGCGATCGCGGAGGAACTCGAGCGCGGAGACCAGATCGTTGTCCACCTTGCCGCCCGTGGCCTTGATCGCGACCAGCACACGGTAGAAGGGCGTGGGGTCGACGGCGTTCTCGATGCCGTTGATCACGCACGTCATGGCCCAGGACAGGTCGCCGCCGGCCACGGCCGCACGGATGCCCAGCACATACGCGGCGAGCAGGCCGCGCGCCCGCGGAATCACCGTGCGCGCCATGGCCACCGCCTGTTCGCGGTACCCCTGCCGCAGCAGGTAGTCCGCGCCGCGCACGACATCGCCGGGCGGATAGCGTCCGGCCGCGGCAACGGCCTCGTCCAGAAGCACCGCCCTGGCCGCGGGCTCGGCGTTCGTCGTGACGCCGATGACGAGCGCGGCCAGCCACAACTCGGAATCGTCGGGACATGCCGCGTGCGCCTCGCGGACGACATCGCCCGCGCCATCGGTCAACCCCACGAGCATGCGCCACAGCACGGGCGCCAGCGGCGCTTCGCTCAACGCGCGGCGCACGGCCGCCACGGCGGTCTCGCGTTGCCCGGCAATGGCGCTGAGCAGGCCGCACGCGTGCAACGCCGCCAGGCGCTCCAGGCGGTCGCGCGCCGGCGCCGTCCAGGCATCCACAGCCAGCAACGAGGCGTCCGGACCGCGCTCGTGCCACCGGACCTGAAGCTCCCGCAGGGCCTTGACGAACGGACTCTCCTGCGCGGCGGCCTGCTTCTTCAGATCCTCGATCGTCGCGGCCAGCGCCTCGCCCGCGGGCGGCGCCGGCCAACGCGCCTTCACGCTCCATTCGGCCGGCATCATCCGCACGTCGTTCTGTTTCACGTTCCGCATGTCGAAGGCCACCCCGAGCGCCTCGGCCAGCCGCTTGGCCTCGTTCAACCGCCCGGTCTCCTTGAGCAGGTCCACCGCCACCGCCGTATCGCGGCCGATCGCCGTGCGGTCCAGGATGTGGAGCGCCTGTTCCTTGTATCCGAAGACATCCCAGATGGCGGCTTCGGCCAGGTCGAGACGGACGGCGCCGGGGAACCCGGCGCGCGACTGCCGGATCGCCTCCATCGCGCAGACCCCCATGTTCATGTTCATGAAGGCGTTGATGCGCATGAGGTCGGCCGTCAGATTCGGCAGCCCGTCCTCCTCCTGGTACGTGCGCAACGCTTCATAGGAACGCGGCCAGTCGCCCTGCTGGTCGTAGAGCACCGCGTGCTGGAACAGGACTTCCTCTTTTAAAATCGGGTGCCGTTGTTCGATCATGTCGAGTCGCGCATGCGCTTCGTCGTGCTTCCCGGCCAGCGCCAGCGCCGTGGGGTACATCAGTTCCATACGCTGATTCATGATGCCGGCCGCTTCGCGACGCTTCAACTCGGCCAGACACAAGTCGAGTTCCCGCTGGCGGAACTCGTCCGGCAGCGTCAGTCCGGCCATCTCGGCGCCCCGCGGAACGCGCCGCCAAAGGCTGCGGAACGGCTCGATGCCGGAGGTCTGCCAGGCGAATGCCGCCAGCCCGATCCGCTCTTCGGGATGGTCGGCCGCCAGTCCGATACGGTGCTTGCGCACGACATACCAGTCGGTACAGAAGCGGGCCGGCATCAGGTGCAGGCTGGGATCGTCGGGCGCCAGCGCCTCCAGCCGGCTCATCAGCAACCAGGCCAGGTCGGGACGCCGCAGGCGGAACGTCTTCTCCAGATAGAGCCCGAGCCCGTCGCCGTTGAGCGACCCGAGGACATCCTGGAGCATCGCGGCGAAGGCATCCTCCCACTCGCCGCCATGCCACTTCTGCGCCAGCGCATAGATGCTCGGCAGGAAACGCGCGTCGCCCGGCCACGACTTGAGCGCGCGCTTGAGCGCCGTCGCGGCCTGGGCGGACTCGCCGATGCGCAGCGCCGCATGCACGGCGATCAGACCGTGCGAAACTTCGACATAGGGAGCGTCGCGGTCGGCGCGGACGATGGTTTCCCACTGCTCGTGCATCGCGAGGTAGGGGAAAAGCGCGCGAACGCGCGGCAACATCAGGTGCGACCGTGCCGCCACGACCGTATTGCGGGCGGCGTCCTCCGGATGCCTCTCGGCCGCCGCGAACTCGGCGCGGAGCATCGCCACGCCGGGGAGTTGCCCGGCCCAGGGGGGGAAGGTGTCGGCCAGCGCCCGCGCCTCGGCCCGCCGTCCCAAACGCATCAGCGCCCAGGACTTGAGCACCTGCTCCTGCAGAACCAGCGGCGCTTCGGCCTCCAGATCGTTCAACTGACGCAACCCGTCTTCGACATCGCCCGTCAACAGACTGGTACGGGCCTGCGCAATGAGGAAGTCGCGGTCGCCCGGCAACAGATGCAGCCCTTCGGCGATCGCACGCCGCGCCACGTCCGGATTGGTGTCCATCAGGCCGGTCACCACGCCACGCAGCATCTCCGCCCGATGGCTCGGACGCCCCCGGTAGATCGCCACGCCGATGCCGCCGAAAAAGCCGACGATCAACAGCGCGATCCCCCCGAAAACGGCCAGCCGGCGTATCGCGCCAGGCACGATGCTGGCCCGATCCGGCCCCTCCAGCTCACCGCGCCGGATGCCGGCGCGGATGCGCCGACGCTTGTCGACCCAGGCCTTCCAGAAGCCGGCTTCGAGCTGGATCAACAGCACCGACCCCAGCAGAAAGGTCGACAGCGTGTCGTGGAGAAAGGTGTCCGCCCACCCGGGGTCCATGCGCGGCGCCCAGAGCACCATGTACGTGACACGCGCCGCGTTCAGCAACAGCACCTGCGACATGCCGATGCATTCCCAGGCGATGGCCTCGTACCACCGCATGCGGAGCAGCAGGCACACGCCCAGGCACGATAGAAACGCCGTGACGGCGGCACGCATGCCGCTGCACGCCTCCGGGACCATGAACGTCTGATAGCCGGTCCGCAGCTCGATGCCGTCCGCCCAGACACGCACGTTCGCCGCCTGCAGCACGTACTCGGCGATCTGTACGGTCAGCGTCTGCATGCCGGACTGCAACCAGTCGAAGACCTGCCCCGGCAACGGGTGCACCCAGAACAGCACCAGAAACGCGAGACACAGGTCCTTGTCCCAATGCGGCGGGGCCACCCAGAGCAGGCAGGCCAGCACAAGCAGCAGCACGCCCAGCCATTGGAACAGGTGGAACGGCGCCAGAATGCCCGGCACGGCCAACACCAGGCCGGCTACCGCACTCGCGGCCGCCAGCCACCGCGGCAACCGCGGCGCCCCATCGCTCGGTTTGCGACGCAACAACAGCAGGACGGTAAACAGCACGCCCAGCACAAGGCGAATGACACTGTCGTCGTCGCCCGCGAAGACATGGTCGAAGTTCGCGTAGAACCAGGCGCCAAGGAGGACGATCGCGGATATGACGGCGGCTCGTTTCGATCTGGTCATGCGGTGTAGATTATCAGTTCCCCGCGCCGCGGGCAAAGCGCAAAGTTGGCCCGCCGTGCGCGAACCACACCCGCGCAGGGGCGCATCGATTCGCATATTGCCCGCGGTCGTCCGACACGGCATACTCGGGCTCCATGAACTGGAAACACATGCACCGGGCGATCTCGCGTCTTTTTCTCTTCGTGTGCGTTCAGGCAGCCATGCTGCTGCCCGCAACCGGACTGCCGACGCAAACCGCGTCGGCAGTCGTGGTCGATCCGCCGGCGACCGCGGTCGCGTCGCCGGCCTCCCTCGCGGAACCGCCCTTCTGGCCGATCGGTCTCGTGCCGCCAAATCTCGAACCGCCCAAGCCGGACCGGAACGGCGCCATCAAGGCCCCGGTCCTGGTCTGGCTGCCGCCGGACGCCACACACGTGCGGGCCCTGTTCATCATCCCGAATAACTCGGACTCCAAACACGTGGGCGAACATGCCGCCGTGCGCGCGGTCGCCGCCCGGCACGAGATGGCCATTCTCTATCTGCGCCACGGCGATGTCCCGCAGGTGCAGGGCATACTCGACGCGGTGGCGCAACATACGGGCATTCGCGAGGTCCGCCATGCCCCCTGGATCCCGTTCGGCAAATCATCCCGCGGAAGGTTTCCGATTCTCATGGCCTGGCAATACCCCGAACGGACGGTGGCCTGCGTCTCCTATCACGCGGAAACGCCGCCATGGCCGCCCGTCGGAGCCGCACTGACCAGTCCTGAAACGATCCTGCACCTGAATATCAACGGCGAAACGGAATGGGGCGGCACCTGGTTCGTGCATGTCCGTCCGTCACTCCTGAACTACCGGGCGCATGGCGCATGGCTCCCGCACCTGGCCGTAGCCAAGGGCGTGGATCACGGCGACTATCCCGATGCCAATGGCAGCCCCGGCTGGGGCAAGCCGTTCCCGGACCGGGTCACCTGCATCCGCGTCTGGGACTACATCGCCGTGTATATGGACAAGGCCCTGAGCCTGCGCGTCCCGCGCGACCGCTATGCCGATGCCGGCCCGGTGCCCCTGCTGCCGATCGACGAGAGCGCCGGCTACCTGATCGATCCGTTCGCCGTGGAAGACCTGTTCCGCCAACCGCATTACCCATTGGTCGAAGCCGATGGCCTCTACGCGGTCGGCAAGGAGGGCGAACGGTCCACCTCCGGATACGTCGCCATCCCGCCCGCCGCGGCCGCCCCCGTTGCGGAAGGCGTTCCGGTCGTGCCGCCACCCATCGACCGCGGCCCCGCCGCCTGGCTCGTCACCGAACCCCTGCGCTTCGCCATGCGCAGCGATCCGATGACCGAACTCGGCGCCCTGGCGTCGCTGCGCCCGAAACCGGGCGACACGGTCGCCATCGACGACCGCACCGCCACGTTCAACCCGATCGCCGCGCGCGCCGTATCCACGACGGGCGGCATCTCTCTGCAAGGCGTCAAGGCCTGGGGCGAAGCCGTCACAATCCTCGGCTACACGGTCATCGACGTTCCCGCCCCCATGCGCCTGAAGCTGCACGCCCCCTTCTCCGTCGCCGGCCGGCTCCAGGTCGTGCTCAACGGCGTCCCGGTCGCGCACCGGCAGGTGGTCGATCTGCGCCAGGGGCTGTACCCGATGCTCGTCGTCCTGCGCCTCGCCGGCCCGAACTGGGGCGCCATCGAACCGTCGTTCGCCACGGTGACCGAAGCCGAGGTGGAAGACGCGCGCGCCTACGCCGCCGAACTCGACGCCCGCGCCGCCGAACAGGCCCGCCTCCTGGCCGAAGGCCGCGTCACGCCACTCCCGCCGGTCCGACCGGCCGCCGCCGTGCCGGCCGCCGAACGCCGGCGGATGTTCTGGGTCGCCGACCGCGAGCAGGCCGCCGCCTGGTTCCGTCTGCATGCCGTTCACGGACAATCGTTCGATCGATAACCATCAGTGGAGGTGCATCATGGCTGTCTTCGCGTTTTGCCAACACCGTCTGGGCCGCACGGACGGCGTCTCGCTCGAAGTCGATAAATGGCGCCGCGTGCTCGAAGCGCGCGGACACACCGTGCATTATATCGCCGGAAACGAGGACGTGCCGGGCGGACATTTCGTTCCCGAACTCTACCCGTTCCACCCGGTCGCCTCGCGCATCATCCGCAACGCCACCCGCGCGCTCGAGGACTATGCTTCGCCGGCCGCTCTCATGGACGAAATCATGCGCCACAAGGAGATCGTCAAGCCGAAGCTGCGCCGCATTATCGACGATCTCGGCGTGGACGTCATGCTGCCGAACAACCTGCTTTCCGTCGGCTACAACATCCCCGGCATGGTCGCCCTGTCCGAAATCCTGCGGGAGACCGGCATCCGTACAATCTGCCACTCCCACGACTTCTGGTGGGAGGACAGCGGCGAAGTCGAACCGACTTGCGAGGAGATCGTGGAGATCTATCGGCGGCATGCGCCGCCCGCCTACCCCAATATCCGGCATGTCGTGATCAACCGCATCGGCCAGCGCGAGCTCAAGGCGCGCAAGGGCCTGGACGCCCGCGTCGTCCCGAACGTGTTCGACTTCGATCAGCCCGCCTGGCGTCGCGATGCCTACAACCGCGACTTCCGCCAGGCCATCGGCGTCTCGGAAGCCGACCTGGTCTTCCTGCAAGCCACGCGCATTCTCGACCGCAAGGCCGTGGAACTGGCGATCGACGTGGTGGCCGAGCTCAACCGCCCGGAACACCGGCGGCGGCTGGAAGCCGCGCCGCTGTACGACGGCCGCGCCTTCGGCCCCCAGGATAAGATCGTGCTGGTCTGCGCGGGCTATGTGGAAGGCATCGGCCTGTCGGCGCACTACCATGCCAATCTCATGGCCAAGGCCGCGCGCATGGGCGTCGACGTGCGCTGGGTCGGCGATATCGTCAAACACAGCCGCGGCATGGAAGACGGCCACAAGGTCTACTCGCTATGGGACAGCTACGTGGCGGCCGACTTCGTCACCTACCCCAGCGTCTGGGAGGGCTGGGGCAACCAACTCATCGAGGCGCTCTTCGCCCGCCTGCCGGTCGTCCTGTTCGAGTATCCGGTCTACGTGAGCGATCTGAAGCAGGTCGGGTTCGACGTCGTATCGCTGGGCGAAACCGTCGCCGCCAAGGATGCGCAGGGACTCGTGCGGGTGCCGCCGCAACGCCTGGCGGATGCCGTCGGCGCGATCGTCGCCCTGCTGACCGACGCGGCCGCGCGCCGCAAAGCGGTCGACCACAATTTCGCCGTGGCCAATCGCCATTTTTCGATGTCGGCGCTCGCACGGATCGTCGACGAGTTGCTCGTCGACATCGGTATCGCCGATCCGATCGCGGGGTGAACGATCGCGGGTTGACTTGCGCGCCTCGTTCCTGAGAGGCTTGCGCCATGGTCGGACTCCTCGGCGTACGTCTTCTGTGGCACGCGGTGGCCGTGCTCGCCAGCGCCATCGTGCTGTGGTCGCTGACGCAGCTCATGGCGCGGCGTTGCGCCAACCCGCGCTTCTCCCGGGCGCTGCTCGTCGGCGCGCTCATCTACCTCGCGGGCGAGGCGCTCCTGCTGCATTACGGGCCGGTGCTCGGCCTCTGGACCTATGCGCCGGCCGTCGTCACCGCGGCGCTCATCCTGCACCGGTTCGCCTGGATTCCCGGTCCGCGCGCCATCGTCATCGCGACCGCGGAGTGCCTGGCCCAACGCCTCCTGATCGGCGCGGCCCTCGCCTTTCTGGGAACGCCGGACCTGGCGACGGCGGTGCGGATGCCCCCGTCGGGCGATGCCGTGATCGACCGCCTGATCCTGCGCCTGCTCACCCCGCCCCACACGGCGGACTCGTCGACGGAGCGTCCCCGCGTCGCGTCGGTCGCTACGCGGGAAGCGGCCGCGCCGCGCCCCACGCCGGAGGCAGCGCCAACCACCGGCGCCGTCGCCTCGGCATCCGCGACCGGCGCGGCGCCCCCGGCGCTCGTCGCCCCACCCGCCGCTTCACCGGCCGCGCCGCCGACCATCGTCGCCACCGTCCCGACGACGCCCGCGCTGCCGGACGCCGCCGACGCGGGAGAAGCCCTGATGGGGATGCCCGCCGTCTCGGGCGTCATGCGGACGCGCGACGGCGCTTTCATGGTTCTCCACAAGGGCGAGGTGATCCGCAAGGACGGGCTGGTCTCGACCTTCTGGCAGGGCGAGAAGCGCTGGTGGCAGCTCAAAGGCGTGACCAACGACACGCCGGTCTGGATCCGCCTCCAACGCCCCGGCGCCACGCCTCGCCGCACCGAAACCGTCACCTGGTGATCGTCAGACCGTGGTTGAATCCGGTGTCAGGCGTTCGTCCGCGACCGTGTTGTGGTCCCGGTAGTTCTGGCCCAGGGCGATGATCTTGCCGGGGGCGACGGTGTAGCGTTCGGTTCGGTTGCGAATCGGCAGTTCCAGCATCGCGCTCACTCCGCCGGGTTCGCCTGGCCTTCCACGAGCACGGCGATGCCGCTCCCGCCATGCGATACCGTGACCTCGCCGCCGGACACGTCCAGGTCCCGTCCGGAAAGGATGTCGCACACCCGCGCCTCGCGGAAGAAGCCGGGCGCGAACCGCAACCGGGCCGACCGGCATGCCGCGGGGAAGAACACGAACACCAGCCGCCGGCCGCCGGAAGCCCCGCTCTTGACGTAGAGGAAGTTATCCTTGGTCGGCAGCGGGTCGAGCACTTCAATCTCGGGCGTCCACCCCGCGCGCCGGACGACAAACTCCAGGAAGCTCTCGAAATCGGTGTCCGGGTTGGCCGGCGCGCCACCAAGGTAGGTGCCAATGAGAACAACCCGGCCGCGGCCGACCGCGACTTCCATGACGAGGTCACCGTCGGCATGGCGCGCGATCGCGGCGCCCGCGCCGGTCATCGGCGTGCACCAGACCGCTCCGTCAAGTTTGAACGTCCGGTCCCCGTAGTCCGCCTCGAACGGTCCTGACGGCGCACGGCGCCCGACTTCTTCGACCCCCGTGAACCGGGCCAGCCAGCGTTCGTCGGGCTCGCGATAGAAGCCTTCCTGCCCGAATGCGCCACATTCGGATTCGCAAACCAGCGTCCCGCCCTCGCGGACGAACGTCTCCAGGCGCGCTTCCAGCCGCGGCGTGGTCACGATCGTTCGCGGCAGCACCAGGATCTTCAGGTCCTTGAGCGGGTCGAGATGATCTTCCTCGACAAACACATAGGGAATCGACCGGCGGACCAGGCCGCGCGCATAGGCCTTGAGCGCCCCGACACCGCGTTGAGCGGTGCCTTCCTGCGCCCAGTAGAGGTAGTAGCTTCGCGGGCTGTACAGAATGCCAACATCCGATCGGGCCGGTCGATAGCCGTCGAACAGACGCCGGTGTTCGCGCAGCACCCCGCCCGTGGCCCGCAGGGCGGCCACCCGTTCCCCGGCCAGACCGTCGCGCCCGACGATCCCGAAGCCCGCCGATTCGCTCCCGAACACCTCGTCGCGCCAGCACCAGAACAACAACGTGTCCGCCCCGCAGGCCAGACCGTTCCATATCCAACGCTGCTGGCTGGCGGCATCCACAGCGGGGAACAACAGGAAGCCGGAGGACGAACGTCCACCCTGGATCTCGCTCAACCAGACAAGTTTCCCCTGCGCGGCGGACTTGACGATTTCCACCCGCATGCCGAAATCGGCGTCGTCAATCCCGACCCACTTGGGAAAGCTGGAACATCCCACGCCGTCCATCGCGTCGGCGAATGCCCAATCGTTGCCGCGATCGCACGGCGTAACCTCCTTGCCGCCGCACATGGTCACCGAGGGCTCGCCGGCATGCACGGTGATGGGATGCGCCGGGTCCAGCGCCTTCATCACGCGGTAACGCGCCGCGGCATGCCGGTTGGCCCGCACCGTCAGAAAATGCTGAAACGCCATCATCTCGGTATAGAGCCGACCGGACGTTTTTCCCGGCATGACCTCATCCCAGCATCCGTAGCGTCGCAGCCACGCCCGGTTGAGACCGTCGAGGCCGCCGTAGGTTTCATCCAGCCACGCGCGGAAGGCCTTGAGCGTATGCGGGCAGTAACATACCAGCCCGTCCGCCAGCTCGCGCCACCGCAGTTCATTCCAGGCGTCCCAACCGGCCAGGTGCGGAACGGAACGGTAGCGCGTCACAGTGGCCGACAGGAAGGACGCCATACGTTCCCAGACCTCCGGATGGTCGGTGCAGCCGCCGGGCGTGAGACCGAAACTGCATTCGCCGCGGCCGGACGAAACCACCTTCCACCCCATGTTGGTGATCATCTCGCTCCCGGGCACCTCACGGTGAATCCAGAGCGGCTGAATCTCGGCGATGGTCGACAGCACGACCTTGAGACCATGCTTGCCGGCCAGTTCCATGAGCCGGTCGTAGTCGTCGTAGTCGAATACGCCGGGCTTGGACTCGACCCACCCCCACAGCACCCAGAACTGAACCGTGTCCAGCCCCGTATCCCGCATGCGGCAAAGGTCGTCATCCCAATGTTTGCCGACGGGAAACGGGGGACGGTAATACTGCGCTCCGATATTCATGTTCCGCGAACTCCTTGTTACGCGCTTGTACGTTCCTTCAGTTCGTGCCCGCGGGCCCGGGACAGCGTGAAACCGTATATGGGTTGCCGCCGCGGCACAAGCTTCTCCTGCATGCAATTGACGATTCGACAGCCAACGGCGAACGATGCGGCCTCCGATCTTCCCGCGCGCCACGCCCGGCTATGCGCCGACGAGAAAACGGCGGATGACGTCGGCGGCCGTGGCCACCTGACGGAGTTCGATGGACTCGTTCGCCGTGTGCGCGTCGGCGATGCTGCCGGGGCCGAAGACGACGCCGGGAATGCCCGCGCACGCATACTGGCCACCGTTCGTCGCATACGCGGCGACAGCGTGCGGCGCGTCGCCCGTGACGGCGCGCAACGCCGCGCCAAGCCGCCGGACACCGTCCGATTCCGGGTCCGTCTCCAGCGCCGGGTAAAGCTGCGTCCACGTCACGTCCACGCCCGGACCGCCCCCCAGTCCCAGCAACAGAGCCGCCATCGGACCCTTGGTGTCGCATGCGCCGCGGCCGTAGAGCCGCCCGTCGCGGACTTCCGCCCCGAACGGTTCGATCGCCATGTGCAGGTGGCTGACGGTGTCGGTATGCGCGTCGAGAAGCACGGTCCGCGAGGGATCCCGCCCGGCGAAACGCGCCCACACGTTCGGACGCCCGGGATATACATCCTCGATGTGCACATGGCGCCACGTAAGATGCACGACCCCCGCGCACGCCGTCAAACCATTGATGGGACAGGGCATTGGGCATTGGTGTCTCCCCCATTTGTCCGGACAGCGTCGCCCTCCACGGGGCAGGAACACCAACACCCAACAGCCAACACGGAATGTCCAATGTCCAACGACACATCCGTTCTCGTCGCCGCTACCGTTCACCGCTCCCTCCCCCGTTCGTAGTTCACGCTTCAGCGTGTCTCCCGCGCGCAGACTCATCGACCGGGCAGCCTGAAGGCTGAACTACAAACAGTATCCAATGGTCATTGGACATTCCGTGTTGGCTGTTGGGTGTTCATGTGTGTCAGAATGACCATTGACCAATGACCTGTCCCGTCTTGCATATCCGTTCGCGCACGGTAGTATGGCGCGCATGTGACCCTTACGGGCGCTGCCGACAGGAGGGGGCGCGGGATGGATGACAATTCGGGGACGGCGGGCGTCGAGGCTTTCGTCGCGCGGTGGGCGGCCTCGGGCGCCGCGGAACGCGCCAACTATCAGCTTTTTCTGTCCGAACTCTGCGAGCTGCTCGGCCTGCCGCATCCGGAACCGGCCACGCCGGATGCCGCCCGCAATGCCTATGTCTTCGAACGGGCGGTGACCTTCCACCACGGCGACGGGGCGACCAGCGCCGGGCGCATCGATCTCTATAAGCGCGGCTGTTTCGTGCTGGAAGCCAAACAGGGCTCGGAACGGACGGCCGACGACGGCACGCCGGCGCTCTCGGGCGCCGTGCGCGAGGCGCGCGCCGCATGGCGGGTCGGCACGGCGCGCCGCGGCACGCGCGCGTGGGACGATGCCATGCTCCGCGCCCGCGGTCAGGCGGAACAGTACGCCCGCGCCCTGCCGCACGACGAAGGCCGCCCGCCGTTTCTGGTCGTGGTCGACGTCGGCCATTCGATCGAGCTGTTTTCCGAGTTCTCCCGCACCGGCGGCTCGTATATTCCGTTCCCCGCGCCGGGCAGTCATCGCATCTTCCTTCCGGATCTGGCACGCGGCGACATCCGCGACCGGTTGCGCGCGGTATGGACCGATCCGACCGCGCTCGATCCCACGCGTCGCAGCGCCCGCGTGACCCGCGAAATCGCCG